>NZ_JACKSJ010000277.1 GCF_025821665.1 [Mycobacterium] manitobense | reverse complement strand
ATGACCGCGGGATCAGACGCAGCGATCGCAGGTTCCTCGGCAAACGGTGCCGCGGCGAGCAGATCTTCGAAATCACGGCCCACCACGCCGACAATGGGAACGTCATCGTAGAGATCCTCTTGGTAGCGGGTCCGGCCGAATTCCTGGAAAGTGATGAACACCTTGGGTTTCGCTGTCGCAATGATATGGCGGATCTCCTTGGCGCCGTAAAAATGCACAACGGGGACCACCACCGCGCCGAGAAATGATGCGGCCCAGAAGGTCGCTGCGGCTTCCATCCAGTTGGGCAACTGGAATGCGACCACGTCGCCGGGGCCGACGCCACGGTCCCGCAGGCCCTGCGCGAGCCGGCGCCCGATCC
>NZ_JACKSJ010000276.1 GCF_025821665.1 [Mycobacterium] manitobense | reverse complement strand
ATCGGCCCGAGGTGATCGAACAGCTCGGAGGATCCGGTGGCCACACCGTCGGCGCTGGTGTGGGTCAGTGCCGCGAGTGCGATGTAGGGCCCGTCCGGCAGCCGGCTCAGCGCCAGCGTGTAGTCGGCGTTGATGAACGCCAGTCCGGCGGTGCTGAAGTTGGTCATCGAACTGGTGACATCGACGGCCATCGCCGCCCGGATGAACGGAGTCAGCTCCTCGCCGTCCACCAGATCCCGGAACTCGCGGATCCATGCGTACCGGGGACCTGCCTGCTGCCAAGGAAATTCGAGGCCGTTGGAGTCGCCGGTCGGGCCGTAGGCGCGGATGAACATCGGTATCGCTTCGTCGATCTGCTCGGGCTCCTCCGGTATCGGCGGAAGGTCGACCGGGGTG
>NZ_JACKSJ010000275.1 GCF_025821665.1 [Mycobacterium] manitobense | reverse complement strand
GTACGGCAGCCCGGCGTCGCGCACCGGCGCCGCGACCGCGGACAGCCCGAGCGCCCAGTGCACCGCTGAGCCCGCGGCCACCGCCACGACGGCGACCAGCACCGCGAGGACCGGCGCGGGGGTGTAGCGAACAAGCCGGCTCCGCCGCCGCGGAGCGTCGGGTGGGCTCTGTCCTTCGGGTTCGGCGTCGGACCGGTTCGGATTCGAGAGTTCTTCGATGGCGTCAGCAAGCCGTTCAGGCATGGTGATCATCGTCTCACCAACCGGCGGTTCCGCGGTGCACCAGTTGACGGGATCGGGGCACGACGGGGTTCATGATCGAATTCGGCGCGCCTGCCGACACGCCCGGCCGGATGGGTCTAGCGTCAAACGTCGTGACCGCAGGCGAACCGGCTCAGTTCCGTACGGCGGTGGCGGCGATGAACGCCACCACCGTGCGGTCGGAGATCGAGCTCGGTCCGATCCGGCCGCCGCAGCGGCTCGCGCCCTACAGCTACGCCCTGGGCGCCGAGGTCCGCCATCCCGACACGACGATCGTCCCCGAGCGTTCGGAGGGTGATGCGTTCGGCCGGCTGATCCTGCTGCACGACCCGGAGGGCGCAGAGGCCTGGGACGGCACGATGCGGCTGGTCGCCTACATCCAGGCCGATCTGGACTCCAGTGAGGCGGTGGACCCGCTGCTGCCCGAGGTGGCGTGGAGTTGGCTGGTGGAGGCGCTGGACTCGCGGGCCGAGCACGTGACCGCACTGGGCGGCACCGTCACCGCCACCACGTCGGTGCGCTACGGCGACATCTCCGGCCCGCCGCGCGCCCACCAGTTGGAACTGCGGGCGTCATGGACCGCCACTAACCTCGAGCTCGGCCCCCACGTCGAGGCGTTCTGCGAGGTGCTCGAGCACGCCGCCGGACTGCCGCCGACCGGGGTGACCGACCTGAGCTCCCGCACCCGCGCTTGACATGACCGAGGCGCTTCCCCCCGATCCGGACGACACCGACACGGGTCTCGACGCAGAAGAGCTCGAGCCCGAGGCGATCCCGCTGCTGACCCCCGCCGACGGGGTGCCCGCGCTGTCGGTCAGCCGCTCCGAGATCGCCGCCGCCGCCGAACTGCTGGCCTCCGGACACGGACCGTTCGCCGTCGACGCCGAACGCGCGTCGGGCTTCCGCTACTCCAACCGGGCCTACCTCGTGCAGATCCGCCGCGCCGGGGCCGGCACCGTGCTGATCGACCCGGTGAACCACGGCGATTCGCCGATCGACGTGATGGCGCCGGTGGCCGCAGCGATGGCCGAGGACGAATGGGTGCTGCACGCCGCCGACCAGGACCTGCCGTGCCTGGCCGAGATCGGGATGCGGCCGGCACGGCTCTACGACACCGAACTGGCGGGGCGGCTCGCCGGCTTCGAGCGGGTGAACCTCGCGGCGATGGTGCAGCGACTCCTCGGCCTGCACCTGATGAAAGGCCATGGCGCGGCGGACTGGTCGAAGCGGCCGCTGCCCGACGACTGGCTCAACTACGCCGCGCTGGACGTGGAGGTGCTGCTCGAACTACGCGACGCGATCGCCGCGGTGCTCGAGGAGCAGGGCAAGACCGATTGGGCCGCACAGGAATTCGAGCATCTGCGGACGTTCGAGGCGTCCCCCACCCGGCGCGACCGCTGGCGGCGCACGTCGGGGATCCACAAGGTCCGCAACCCGCGGGCACTGGCCGCGGTGCGCGAGCTGTGGACCACCCGTGACCACATCGCCCGCCGCCGCGACATCGCGCCGGGGCGGATCCTGCCCGACGCGGCGATCGTCAACGCCGCCACCGCCGACCCCGACACCGTCGAAAAGCTCACGGCGCTCCCGATTTTCGGCGGTTCGAAGCAACGCCGCAGCGCGCAGGTGTGGCTCGACGCGCTGAACCGTGCGCGGGAGAACACCGATCCGCCGGACGACGCCGAGACGTCGAACGGACCACCGCCACCGTCGCGCTGGGCCAGGCGCAAACCCGAGGCCGCGGCCCGGTTGGAAGCCGCCCGCGCCGCGCTGTCCGCGGTGTCCGAGCGTGTCACGGTGCCGGCGGAGAACCTGATCACCCCGGAGGTGGTGCGCCGGTTGTGCTGGGACTGGCAGCCCCCGGAGTCCGGCGACGTCACCGCCGCGGTCGAGGAGTTCCTCACCGAGGCACGCGTCCGCCCGTGGCAGCGCGAACTCGTGGTGCCGGCGCTGGTCGACGCGCTCAGCGGCGCGGCGGCCCAGGACGACTAGTCGAGGCGCTCGCTGACCTCGGACTCCGAGACCGCGGTGCCCAGCGCCGCCACCCATCCGGTGATCTGGCGCGCGATGTTGCGATCGGTGATGCCGATGTCGGCCAGCACCTCACTGCGGGAGGCGTGTGCGAAGAACTCCTGAGGCAGCCCCACGTCGCGGCACGGCACGTCGATCTCGTCGCGGCGCAACGCGGCCGACACCGACGACCCGACGCCGCCCGAGACGCCGTTGTCCTCGAGGGTGACCACGAGCTTGTGCGCGCGGGCCAGCTCGCCGATCGCATCGGGCACCGGCAGCACCCAGCGCGGGTCCACGACGGTCACGCCGATGCCCTGGTTGCGCAGCCGCTCGGCCACCTCCAGCGCCATCGCGGCGAACGGGCCGACGGCGACCAGCAGCACGTCGTCGCCCATCCCGGCGGCGGGCACGGCGAGCACGTCGACCACACCCCGCCGTTCGACAGCGGGGATGTCCTCGCCCACATCGGCTTTGGGGAACCGGATGGCGGTGGGTCCGTCATTGACGTCGAGCGCCTCGCCGAGTTCCTCGCGCAGCCTGGTGGCATCGCGCGGAGCGGCGACCCGCATGCCCGGCACGACGCCGAGCAGCGACAGATCCCACATGCCGTTGTGGCTGGCGCCGTCGCTGCCGGTGACCCCGGAGCGGTCGAGCACCATGGTGACCGGCAGCTTGTGCAGTGCGACGTCCATCATGATCTGGTCGAATGCGCGGTTGAGGAATGTCGAGTAGATCGCGACCACCGGATGCAGACCGCCCATCGCCAGCCCGGCGGCAGACGTCATCGCGTGCTGCTCGGCGATGCCCACGTCGAAGAAGCGGTCGGGGAAACGGTCGCGGAACACCGACAACCCGGTCGGACCCGGCATTGCGGCGGTGATCGCCACGATGTCGCGGCGCTTGGCGCCGTAGTTGACAAGGGCCTCGGCGAACGCCGACGTCCAGCCCGGTCCGGCGACCTTGGTGGCCATCCCGGTCGCGACGTCGATGACGCCGCAGGCGTGCATCTGGTCGGCCTCGTCGTTCTCGGCGGGCGGGTATCCCATGCCCTTGCGCGTGACGACGTGCACGACGACGGGCGCGTTGAACCCGCGCGCGTGCCGCAGCGCGGACTCGACGGCGTGCTCGTCGTGGCCGTCGATCGGGCCGACGTATTTCAGGCCGAGGTCGGTGAACATCACCTGCGGCGCGAGCGCGTCCTTGATGCCCGCCTTGATGCTGTGCACGCACTGGTAGCAGACCTCGCCAATGACGGGCAGCCCGCGCATCGCCTTGCGTCCGCTCTCCAGGATCCGCTCGTAGCCCGGCTGCAGACGCAGCGCGGCCAGATGGTCGGCGAAGCCGCCGATGGTCGGCGCGTAGCTGCGGCCGTTGTCGTTGACGACGATCACCACCGGCCTGCGGGCGGCGGCGATGTTGTTCAGCGCCTCCCAGCACATCCCGCCGGTGAGTGCGCCGTCGCCGACGACGGCGACCACGTGCCGGTTGCGGTGGCCGGTGAGTTCGAACGCCTTGGCCAGCCCGTCGGCGTAGGACAGCGCCGAACTGGCGTGGCTGGACTCAACCCAGTCGTGCTCGCTCTCGCTGCGCGACGGGTAACCCGACAGCCCGTCCTTCTTGCGCAGGGTCTCGAACTCGTGGCTGCGACCGGTGAGCATCTTGTGCACGTAGGCCTGGTGGCCGGTGTCGAAGATGATCGGGTCGTGCGGCGAGTCGAAGACCCGGTGCAGGGCCAGCGTCAGTTCGACGACACCGAGATTGGGGCCGAGGTGTCCACCGGTTGCAGCGACCTTGTGGATCAGGAACTGGCGTATCTCGCCCGCCAGAGCACTGAGCTGGGACTGAGTCAGGTGCTGCAGATCAGCGGGGCCGCGGATCTGTTCAAGCATTCGACCAGTTTACGCACGGCGCACGGTGCGGGTCCTGTCGAGCCGGGACCTTCACAATCACGTCACAGTGCGCGCCGCACACCTCGGTACACTCGCCGCACGGTGTGCCGGGAAGTCTGGTCGGCACCGCGGATGCCCGCTCGGGGGCCTGCGGTTCGGTGATGTCGATGAGACGGGGTGTCGGCTGTGTCACAGGAAATGCAGAAGGATCCGGGCGAGTCGGCGCCGCTGCCGCGCCGGCTGCTCTCCCGCGGCTCGTGGGCCGAGACGGCCCGGGTCGCCGACGTCCTGCGCAAGGAGACCGTCGGCGGCGCCGCCCTCCTGGTGGCGTCCCTTGTAGCGCTCGTGTGGGCGAATTCGCCGTGGTCGGCGTCGTACGCGGCACTGCGCGACCTGCCCGTCGGCACCGACCGCTTCGGTCTGCACCTGAACCTGACACTGGGCACCTGGGCCGCCGACGGACTGCTGGCGATCTTCTTCTTCGTGGTCGGGCTCGAGCTCAAGCGCGAATTCGTCGCAGGCGACCTGCGCGACCCGCGCCGCGCTGCGCTGCCGATCGCGGCCGCCGTCGGCGGGATGGTCGTCCCGGCGGCCATCTTCGTCGCGATGACGTACTCGGTCGGTGACGGCGCCACCCGCGGCTGGGCCATCCCGACGGCCACCGACATCGCGTTCGCCGTCGCGGTGCTGGCGGTCATCTCGACGCACCTCCCCGCGGCGTTGCGCATGTTCCTGCTGACCCTGGCCGTGGTCGACGACCTGCTGGCGATCACCGTGATCGCGGTGTTCTACACCGAGGAGATCAAGCTGTGGGCGCTGGCGGCGGCCGCCGTGCCGTTGCTGCTGTTCACGGTGCTGGTACAGCGCCGTGTGCGGTCGTGGTGGCTGCTGGTGCCGCTGGGCCTCGCGACGTGGGTGCTGATGCACGAGTCCGGCGTGCACGCGACCGTGGCCGGTGTGCTGCTCGGCTTCACCGTTCCGGTGTTGCGCAGCCACGCTGCCGGCGGACCCGACGCCGGGCCGGGTCTCGCGGAGCACTTCGAGCACCGGATCAGGCCGCTGTCGGCGGGCGTGGCGATCCCGGTGTTCGCGTTCTTCGCCGCCGGTGTGACGATCGGGGGCCTGCAGGGGCTCACCGACGCACTGACCGACCCCATCGCGCTGGGCATCGTGCTCGGCCTGGTGGTCGGCAAGACCGTCGGCATCTTCGGCACCGCACGGCTCCTCTCCGCGGTGACCAGGGCGTCGCTGGACAGCGCGCTGCGCTGGGTCGACGTTCTCGGCATGGCGATGCTCGCCGGAATCGGCTTTACGGTGTCGCTGCTGATCGGTGACCTCGCCTACGGCGACGACAGCGGCCGCGAGGACCACGTGAAGATCGGGGTGCTCGTCGGGTCGCTGACCGCGGCAATGCTCGCGACGGTGGTGCTGCGGCTGCGCAACCGGCAGTACCGCGCGCTGCACGAGGAGGAGACCCGCGACGCCGACCGCGACGGCGTGCCCGATGTCTACCAGCGGCCCGACGGCTAGGCCGCCAGCATCCGCCGCAGCGTGGCGAACTGTGCGTCGGTGAGCCGACGCAGTCCGTCCGCCGAGAACCGGTTGTGCCGGCCGACCGTCCACTCGTCGAAGAGCCGCAACATTCCGACCGTCAGCCGGTACTGCAGGTCCTCCGGCAGGTCGTCGCGCACCGCGCCGCACCGGCGGCCCTCCGCCAGGGCGCGCCGCACCCAGTCCTCGACGGCCGCCAGCGCCCCGCCAACGGTGGTCTTCGCGCTGCCGGGCGCCTCGCTGTAGAACAGCCTCCCCAGCAGCAGGAAGGCCTCGTGCTCCTCAGAGATCCGCAGGAACTCGGTGAAGACGTCAGCGACCCGTGGCCAGAACTGCGTTCCCGAGAAGCCCGCCGGGTCGGGAACCGTCCACCGGGACGCCGCCTCGGCGATCAATTCCGCGGTCACGAATTCGAACAATTCGCTCTTCGACGCGAAAAGGTAGTAGAACGAGCTCTTGCCCATTCCGCAGTCGGCGATGATCCGGTTCAGCGACGCGTCCGCGTAACCCGACTCGGCGAACTCCACCGCTGCCACCTGCACCAATCGTCGTCGTCGGGCAGCGGGCATGCGGGCGATCCGGCCGGTCGTCATGCACTGGACAATACTGTGTACCACCCGGTCCACAGAATGGTAGCGTCGAGGTGCAGCGAAAGGAATGTCATGGCGTTCACCCCGGTCCCGGTGGCCGACCAGTACGACGAGGCCCGCGCGGACGACATGCGCATCCTGATCGTCGGCGCGGGCGTCGCCGGCCTCACCGCCGCCGGACTGCTGCGCCGCGCGGGACGGCACCCCGTGCTGATCGAGCGCTCGGCCGCGGCGCCGGACGCCGGCTACATGCTCGCGCTGATGCCGATGGTCGACCCGGCGATCGACGGCCTCGGAGTGCGTGACGGGTACCGAGCGGCGGGCATCGCGCTCGACCGGTACGCGGTCCGCGGCCACACGGGCCGCCCGCTGCGCGAGGACTCGCTCTCGGCGGTTCTCGACACCTTCGGGGACTACCGGGGCATCGGCCGGGGCGCGTTGCTCGAGGTGCTCAGTACGGGCGGCTGTGCGGTCGCCTTCGGTTCGACGGTCCGCACACTGGCCGAGGGCGCGGACGGCGCGTCGGTCGGCATCGCCTCGGTCGACGGCGACCGGGAGTACCGGTTCGACCTGGTCGTCATCGCCGACGGCATCAACTCGACGACACGCGATCTGGTGCCCGGCAGCCGGCCTGCCGCCACGCTCGACACCGGGTGGGGCGGCTGGGTGGCATGGGCGGCACCGGACGGCTCACCCGATCTCACCGAAGAGCTCTGGGGCGCGGGCTTTTTCGTCGGCTCCTACCCGGTCGCCGGCCGCATCGGCGTGTTCGTCGGCGGCCCGCGAGAGGACACCGCCGCGGGAGTCGACGCTTTCGTCGCCCGGATCCGGCGCTCACTGAGCGTCACCGGCGCACGCGTCGAGCACGCACTGACCGCCCTGCGTGACGACCCCGACCCCTACTACTGGCCGCTCACCGACTGCCGGGCGCCGAACTGGACGACGGCCCACACCGTGCTGCTCGGCGACGCCGCCGCAGGTTTCCTCCCGACCGCAGGCGTCGGCGCGGGCATGGCGATGGAGTCGGCGTGGCTGCTGTCGGCCCTGCTGCAGCGCGCCGACCGCTCGACGCCGGCCGGTGCGCTGGCCGCCTATGAGGCCACCCAGCGCCCGCGAGTGCTTGCCGCGCAGGACAATTCACGTCAGCTGGCGCGGCTGATGTTCAACCGCAGCCGCGGCCTGGCGGTGCTGCGGGAGGCGGCGACGCGGATGGTCAGTGTGCGGATGGCGCTGCGGCCCATCCGCCGGCTGCTCGCCCAGCGGCCCGACGTTCAGCGAGCCAGCACCGCGATGCACTCGACGTGATGGGTGAGCGGGAACGCATCGAACACCCGTAGCTGCTCGACGCGGTAGCCGTGGCCGCGGTAGAGCCCGACGTCGCGCGCGAACGCCGCGGCCTCACAGCCCACGTGGATCACCCGCGGCACGCCCGCGGCGGCCAGCTGGTCGATCACCTCGCGGCCGGCGCCGGTGCGCGGCGGGTCGAGCACCGCCACGTC
>NZ_JACKSJ010000274.1 GCF_025821665.1 [Mycobacterium] manitobense | reverse complement strand
GAGGGCAGCCTGGAGCTGGGCTACCAGGTGGGCTTCCCCTGGTCGCTGGGTGTGGGCATCAACTTCAGCTACACCACGCCCAACATCGCCTTCGACGGCTTGGACACCGATGTGGGCGATGAGTCCGCCCTGCTCGAGGGCATCCAGACCCCGCCGCTGTTCCCCGGCGTGTCGATCTCGGCTGACCTGGGCAACGGCCCCGGCATCCAGGAAGTCGCGACGTTCTCGGTGGANCATCCAGACCCCGCCGCTGTTCCCCGGCGTGTCGATCTCGGCTGACCTGGGCAACGGCCCCGGCATCCAGGAAGTCGCGACGTTCTCGGTGGACGTGGCCGGCGCCGACGGTTCGGTCGCGGTCTCGAACGCTCATGGCACCGTCACCGGTGCGGCCGGCGGTGTGCTGCTGCGTCCGTTCGCCCGTCTGATCGCCTCGACCGGTGACAGCGTCACCACCTACGGCGAAGCGTGGAACATGAACTGACCCAGCTCTGACGGAAACGGCCCCCGGTGTCATCCACCGGGGGCCGTTTCCGTATCCGGGTGTCCTGACGCCCGCCTGACGCTCTCACCGCGGCGTGCCACGCGCAGTTGAGTGGGCCCCCGTCTCGGCCGACTAGTTCGTCGGCGAGCAATCCACTTCGTGCATCGAACGATGCACATTCGGAATGGCCACTGGTCGACCGCCCCTATTCCTGATCTCGAAGCTGAGGTTCGCGTGTCCGTAGGTTACGGGCCGGTGAACAGCGCATACGCACAAAATGTGATTCTCGTCACACCGCAGGTGTGATGTGACATCCCTGGGGCGATGGTGCGCGGGTTCAGTTAACAACGCGGCGGGCGGCGCGTCACCCGACGCGCGTGTCAATTGACAAGCGTACGGGTCGCCGGACGGTGGCCCTCGGTAGGCTGAATGTAGCCCCGCGATTGTTCCGATCACCGCCTCTGAGCTGGGCTGATGGCCGCGATGAGGCGCGTGCGGAGAGTTCGGTCCGTCGCTGTGACCCGGCGGATGCGGCCTCCTCGCCCGGAAAGAGCCGCGCGGACACGGGCCGCTCATCTTCGCAAAGCGCATCGCGAGTCGCTGCGACCAAGCGCTCAGCAAAGTGTCAGACACCCCGCACGGGTTCGGCGCGCGACGATCGCTTGCGTTGCCGGGGTGATGTCGCCCCGTTATGTTTCCCGTGTCAACGATGAGCAAGCCGTAAGAACCGAATGTGAAGTTTCTAATTTGCCTCACATGAAGATCTTGCGAGGTGTGTGGTGTACGGACGGCCAGGCACCGAAAACAGACTGGTGGGTTCTTGGACTCGCCCTCGAACAAGCTAGGGAGAACATGAAGGCAATCAGTCGGGTGCTGATCGCGTTGGTTGCGGCCATCGCGGGTCTCTTCGCGAGCACTGGCACCTCAAACGCAGGTCTGGACAACGAG
>NZ_JACKSJ010000273.1 GCF_025821665.1 [Mycobacterium] manitobense | reverse complement strand
CGACGCCAGCGCCGCCACACCCGGCCCCGCCGCGGACCCCAGGTCCGACAGGCCACCACCTGAGCCCGGTCCGCCACCCGATCCCGAACCCATGCTTGGCAGCGACGGCGCCGAGAAGCCCGCCGGACTGGTCGGCGCGGGCGCTCCCGAGGGCGCCGTCACCTCGGCCGCCCGCGCGTCGAGCCGTGCGCGGAGGTCCTCGACCACGGCGATCGCCTCTCGCAACGACCGCCTGGCCTCGGCCACCAACTCCTCGGCGACACCCGGATCGTCGAGATGCGGTTCGAGTGCGGCGGCACGGGCCTCGAAGCCGGCCACGATCGCGTCGAGGCGCGCCCGCGCGTCGGCGACCGCCGTGCCCGCGTCACGGGCGGCATGGCCGAGACGATCGGCGTGGGCGGTGAGCGCATCGGTGGCCGCGACGACCGATGCCGTGAACGCCGTCGCCCCGTCGGCGCCTGCGCCGCGCCACACCCCGGCGATGTCGCTCGCCGCACCACCAACGGACGCCGACACACCCGTCAGTGCGTCGCGCACGCCGGCCAGCAGCGTCACCGGTTCCCCAGCGCCGCCCGGCCAGCCGGGCCCGACCATCGACCGCACGTCCCGGATCGGCGCCGACAGGGCCGCGACCAGTGCGCTCGGCACGATCAGACCTGCCTGACGAGTCGGTCCGCGCCGCGCTGTGCGGTGGCGTCGTATTGCCGCGCCGACGCGTCGGCGGCGCCGGCGCCGGCGGAGACCCGCTCCCCGAGCGTGGCGATCTCCCGCGATCCGGCGGACATCGCCTCGGCCAGCGCGGCCAGAAACCTCGCCGCGACCGGTCCGAGTCCTGTCGGCGCCGGAGCGGCCGCGAGGGTCGCGGCCGCCGCGAGCAATTCGGCGGCCTGGACGTCGGCGGCGCGACCGAAGGTGCGGATCGACCCGGTGTCGGCGAGCAGGGTGTCGGCGTGCATGCGGATTACGACGGCCGGCACCGTCCGTCGGTTCCACCGGTCCCGGCGCCGCGATCGCCGATAGGGTTCGGTGATGGACGTCCGAGTCGTCGACCACCCCCTGGCCGCGGCGCGGCTCACCACGATGCGTGACGAGCGCACCGACAACGCCGGGTTCCGTGCCGCGCTACGCGACCTGACCCTGATGCTGGTGTACGAGGCGACCCGCGACGCGGAGACCGAGGCGATAGCGGTGCGCACACCGCTCGCCGACACCACCGGTCACCGGCTGGCGAATCCACCGCTGCTGGTTCCGGTGCTGCGCGCCGGGCTCGGGATGGTCGACCAGGCGCACGCGCTGATCCCCGAGGCGCGGGTGGGCTTCGTCGGTGTCGCGCGCAACGAGGACACCCACGAGCCTGCGCCCTACCTCGAGTCGCTGCCCGACGACCTCAGCCGGTGGCCGGTGTTCGTGCTCGACCCGATGCTGGCGACCGGCGGTTCGATGGCGCACACCCTCGGCCTGCTGCAGGCCCGTGACGCCGTCGACATCACCGCCATCTGCGTGGTGGCCGCGCCGGAGGGGCTGACCGCGCTCGAGCGGGTCGCGCCGGACCTGCGGCTCTACACCGCCGCGGTCGACGAGGGGTTGAACAACGTGGCCTACATCGTGCCGGGACTCGGCGACGCCGGGGACCGTCAGTTCGGCCCGCGCTGAGGCCTCACCACTGCCGGGCGACGGCGACCAGTTCGTCCTGCAGTTCCCTGGCCCGGCCGCGGGCGGTCTCGAGGTCTTCGTCGTCGTGGCACGACACCCGAACCTCGATGTAGGACTTGACCTTCGGCTCGGTGCCCGAGGGCCGGACGACCAGCCGCACGGAGGTTTCGGCATCACCGGCGGTGAGTATCAGCGCATCGGTGCGGCGGTGGTCGTCGGCCTGCAGCAGGTCGGTCACGCTCACCTCGTAGCCGCACAACCGGTCCGGCGGAGTGTCGCGCAACCGGGTCAGCACGTCGGCGGCCTCGTCGGCGTCGGCCACCGGCCGCGACACCGCGGTGGTGGTGTGCACCCCGTGCCGGCGCGCCAGCGCGTCGAGTGCATCCTGCACCGTGCGGCCCTGCGCCTTGAGGGCGGCGACCAGGTCGCACGCGAGCACCATCGCGCTGATGCCGTCCTTGTCGCGCACCGCCGACGGGTCGACGCAGTGGCCGATCGCCTCCTCGTAGGCGTAGACCAGGGTCGAGCCCGGTATCTGATCGTCAGCGCGCGCCAGCCACTTGAATCCGGTAAGCGTCTCCAGGTGCTGGGCGCCGTGGGCCTCGGCGATCCGGGCCAGCATCCGCGACGACACCACCGAACTCGCCACCAGGACGTCCTCGGACACCGGCCCGGGATCGATCTGCGAGAGGGTGTAATCGCCCAGAAGCCAACCGGTTTCGTCGCCGGACAGCATGCGCCAGCCCTCGGATGTGGGTATGCCGACGGCACAGCGGTCGGCATCCGGGTCCAGCGCGATGGCGATGTCGGCGTCCTTGTCCGCCGCGAGTTCGAGCAGCGCGTCGGTGGCGCCGGGTTCCTCCGGGTTGGGCGACGGCACCGTCGGGAAGTCGGGATCGGGCTGGAACTGGTTCTCCACCACGTGGATGTCGGTGATCCCGGCCCGCACCAGTGCGTCGAGCGCGTAGTCGCCGCCCACCCCGTGCAGTGGCGTCAGAGCCACCCGCACGTCGTCGGTGGTGCGGCGGACATTTGCGGCGCGCGCGATGTAGTGCCGGATCTCCTCCATCCCACCGGTTTCCACCTTGGCCCGCGGGATCTCGTCGGCGGGCGGCGCCTCGGCGATCGCAGCCTCGATCTCCTCATCGATGGGTGAGTTGATCTGCAGCCCGTGCTCGAAGTACACCTTGTAGCCATTGTCGCCAGGCGGGTTGTGCGACGCGGTGATCTGGATCCCTGCGGTGGCGTGCATGTGCCGCACCATGAATGCCACGATCGGGGTGGGCACCGCGGCCAGCATCAGCATCACCTCGAAGCCCCGGGCCGTGAGCACCTCGGCCGTGGCCAACGCGAACTCATCGGACTTGTGGCGGGCATCGCGGCCGACGACCACCTGCGTGCCGCCAAGGCCGCGCCGCTCCAAGACCTGTGCGACACCCCAGGTGGTGCGCAGCACGACGGCCAGGTTCATGCCGTTCGGCCCGCCGCGCAGCGGGCCCCGCAGACCCGCCGTGCCGAAGGTCAGCGACCGCCCGAAGCGTTCGTCGAGTTCCTCTTCGCTACACGCCGACAACTCCGCAGCGGTCTCGGGGTCGGGGTCGTGGGCGATCCACTCCTGCACGGTCGTCGAGGTCACCGACTGAGTCATGGGCCAAGTGTGCCCAATTTACCGTCGGTGTAAGCCAGCTTCCGTAGCACCGGTGCGACGAGCATGAGCAGGTCGAACTCCAGATCGGAGAGGACGTCGCGCATGGTCGCCTGCAACCATGCGTCGCGCTCGGCGCGATCGGCCTCGAGCAGCGCCGTTCCTGCCGGGGTGAGCTCGATCAGCTGGCGCCGCCGGTCCCGCTCGTCGGGCCTGCGGGCGATCAGCTCACGGCCGACGAGTTCGTTGATGCCGTCGGTCAGCGACTGCACACGGACCTGCATCCGGGCCCCGAGTTCGGCGGGGGTCGTCACACCGGACCGGCTGACCTCGCCGAGCACCTCCATCTGGCTGAGGGTGAGCCCGTGGTCGGGACGGTGGCGGCGCAGCTGCCGGGCCACCCCCATCACCGCCTCCCGCAGTTCGGTGGCGGCGGTGTCGGAGGGATCGATTCGAGCCATAGCCAAGTTATACCTTGGCTCTTTGCTATTGATGCGCAGTTTGTCCCATGTTGCGATCAAGAGATGCCAAGGACATACTTGTTGTTGAACGTTCCGGAAACGATGGAGGTGCGATGCGGCGCGCGCTGAAGTGGCTGCTCCTGGTGGCGGCGACAGTCGGCGTGACGGTGCCGCTCACCCTCGTCAACGTGCCCTCGGCCGCGCTGTTCGCGGCGCTCGTCGTCGGTATCGCGCTCGCCCTGACGTCGCTGGCGCCCGCCCGGATCCCGCGCCGCGCCGGCGTCGCCGCCCAGGGCGTCCTCGGTGTCTACATCGGCACCATGGTCCAGCACGACGCGGCGGCCACGCTGGGCTCGGACTGGCCGATCGTGCTGGCCGTCGTGGTGGCCACCCTGGTGCTGAGCCTGATCGCCGGAGCAGTACTCGGACTGCACCGCACCGTCAGCCCCCTGACCGGCAGCCTGGCACTGGTCGCGGGCGGCGCCTCCGGGCTGGTCGCCATCGCCCGCGAACTCGGCGGTGACGACCGGGTGGTGTCGGTGGTGCAGTACCTGCGCGTCGCCATGGTCACCGCGTCGATGCCGCTGGTCGTGACGCTCGTCTACCACGCCGACCGCTCTCATCCGGCATCGACCGTGCCGACCGACACCGCGCCCTGGTATCTCAGCCTCGCCATGATGACCGCGCTGGTTCTCGTCGGTGCCGTCGGTGGCAGGTTGCTGCACCTGCCGGGCGCCGGACTGCTCGGCCCGCTGGGACTGACCGTGGCGATGCAGCTGACCGGGATGTCGTTCGGGCTGGCCGTGCCGGTGGTGCTCGTGCAGGTCGCGTACATGCTGATCGGCTGGCAGGCGGGGCTGGCGTTCACCACCGAGTCCTTGCGGGCGATCGCCAGGATCCTGCCCACCGCCGTCGGCCTCATCGTCGCCCTCGGCGTCGGCACGGCCGGCCTCGGTGTCCTGCTGGCGCACTTCACGTCCCTCACCCCGCTGGAGGGCTACCTCGCCACCAGCCCGGGCGGGGTCTACGCGGTGCTCGCCACCGCCGTTGAGACCGGCTCCAACGTCACGTTCATCATCGCCGCCCAGGTGCTCCGGGTGCTGCTGATGCTGTTCGCGGCGCCGCTGCTGGCCCGCGCAATGGTGCACCTCGGCCGGCGACTCGGCCGCCGCGACGGCGAGGGCGAGCAGCGCGGCGACGGTCAGAGCCGCGAGATGACCCCGGCCAGCAGGGAACCCATCCGCGTGGCGGACTGACGCCCTGCGGCCAGCACCTCCTCGTGGCTCAGCGGCGCTCCGGTCATGCCGGCGGCCAGATTCGTCACCAGTGAGAAGGCCAGCACCTCGGCGCCGCACCCCCTCGCCGCGATCGTCTCGTGCACCGTCGACATGCCGACCAGGTCGGCGCCGAGCGTGCGCAACATCCGGATCTCGGCGGGCGTCTCGTAGTGCGGACCGGGTAACCCGGCGTACACACCCTCGGCCAGCGACGGCTCGATCTCGCGGGCGACCGCGCGCAGCCGCGGCGAATATGCATCGACCAGGTCGACGAACTGGGCGCCGACCAGCGGCGACCTAGAGGTCAGATTGAGATGGTCGCTGATCAGCACGGGCTGGCCCACTGAGTACTCCGGGCGCAGACCGCCCGCGGCGTTGGTCAGCACCACCGTCGCGGCGCCGGCCGCACACGCGGTCCGCACCGGATGCACGACGTGTCGCAGGTCGTAGCCCTCGTAGGCGTGGATCCGCCCGACGAGCACCAGCACCCGCCGGTTCCCGATCCGCGTCGACAGCACCTGGCCGCGGTGGCCTTCCGCGCTGGGCGGGGTGAATCCGGGCAGTTCGGCCATCGGCACCGTCGCCACCGGATCGCCCAGCGCATCGGCCGCGGGCGCCCAGCCCGAACCCAGCACCACCGCGACGTCGTGGGCGTCGACACCGGTGCGCTCGGCGATCGCGGCCGCCGCGGCGGCTGCGGCCGCGTCCGGTGAAGTCACGGTAGGCGAGCTTAGCCGCCGGTCCGGCGCTGCGCCGAGGCCCGCGGCGCGGGCAAAGCTCAAGTGAGATACTGCGGAAATGCCCACCGCCACCGCGTCGTCACGCGTCGAGGACGTCGTGCAACGCCGCCGCGGCGACCTGGTCGAGCTGTCGCACGCCATCCACGCCGAGCCCGAGCTGGCCTTCGACGAGCATCGCAGCTGCGCCAAGACGGCGGCCCTGGTCGCCGAGCGCGGGTTCGAGGTCACCACGCCCCTCGGCGGTCTCGACACGGCGTTTCGCGCCGACTTCGGCAGCGGCCCGCTGGTGGTGGGGATCTGCGCGGAGTACGACGCGCTGCCCGGCATCGGCCACGCCTGCGGACACAACATCATCGCCGCGTCGGCGGTCGGAACGGCGCTTGCCCTGGCCGAGGTGGCCGACGAGCTCGGGCTGACGGTGGCGCTGATCGGCACCCCGGCCGAGGAGGCAGGCGGTGGCAAGGCGCTGCTGCTGGCGGCCGGTGCGTTCGACGACGTCGCGACGGCGGTGATGCTGCACCCCGGGCCGGTCGACATCGCCGCGGCACGGTCACTGGCGCTGTCGGAGGTCTCGGTCACCTACACCGGCCGCGAGTCCCATGCCGCCGTCGCGCCGCATCTCGGCATCAACGCCGCCGACGCGGTCACCGTCGCTCAGGTGGCCATCGGGCTTCTGCGCCAACAACTCTCACCCGGGCAGATGGTGCACGGCATCGTCACCGACGGCGGCCAGGCGACCAACGTCATCCCGGCGCACGCCGAACTCCGCTACACCATGCGCGCCGCCGACTCGCAGGCGCTCGAAGAATTGGAGGGCCGGATGGCCGGCTGCTTCGCGGCCGGGGCCGTCGCCACCGGATGCCGCCACGAGGTCGCCGAGACCGCGCCGCCGTACGCCGAGCTGACCCCCGACCGGTGGCTGGCCGAGACCTTCCGCGCGGAGATGCGCCGGCTGGGCCGCGAACCGCTGGCTCAGGAGTTGGAGGCGTCGGTGCCGCTGGGCAGCACCGACATGGGCAACGTCACCCAGGTGCTGCCCGGCATCCATCCGGTCATCGGCATCGACGCGGGCGGCGCCTCGATCCACCAGCCGGCGTTCACCGCGGCCGCCGCGGGTCCGAGTGCCGACACGGCGGTCGTCGAGGGCGCGACCATGCTGGCCCGCACGGTGGTCGCGCTGGCCGAGTCACCCGAGCAGCGCGACCGCGTGCTCGACCGGCAGGCGAGGCGGGTGCGATGACGCTGCAGGACGTCGCCGACCGCTGGCTCGCCGCCCACTATGAGGATCTGGTGTCGTGGCGACGGCACATCCACGCCCACCCCGAACTGGGCCGCCAGGAGTTCGCGACCACGCAGTTCGTCGCCACCGCGCTGGCCGACGCAGGCCTGAACCCGAAGATGCTGCCCGGCGGCACCGGCTTGATCTGCGACTTCGGCCCGGAGACCGGCCCACGGATCGCATTGCGCGCCGACATGGACGCACTGCCGATGGCCGAGCGCACCGGGGCGCCGTACACGTCGGTGGTGCCCAACGTCGCGCACGCCTGCGGCCACGACGCCCACACCGCGGTGCTGCTCGGCGCTGCCCTCGCGATGGCGTCGGCGCCGGACCTTCCGGTCGGCGTGCGGCTGATCTTCCAGGCCGCCGAGGAACTGATGCCCGGCGGCGCCATCGACGCGATCGCCGCCGGGGCACTGAGCGGGGTGTCACGGATCTTCGCGCTGCACTGCGACCCGCGGCTGGCCGTCGGCAAGGTCGCGGTGCGGCCGGGGCCCATCACGTCGGCGGCCGACCAGATCGAGATCAGCCTTCAGTCGCACGGCGGGCACACCTCGCGGCCGCATCTGACCGGTGACCTGGTGTACGGACTCGGCACGCTGATCACCGGTGTGCCCGGCGTGCTGTCGCGGCGCATCGACCCGCGCAACAGCACGGTGATGGTGTGGGGCGCGGTGAACGCCGGGGTGGCCGCGAACGCGATCCCGCAGACCGGCGTGCTGGCCGGCACCATCCGCACGGCGAGCCGGGAGACCTGGCTGACGCTCGAATCCATTGTGACCGAGGCGGTTACCTCGTTGTTGGCGCCGCTGAACCTGGAGCACACGGTGCAGTACCGGCGCGGCGTGCCGCCGGTGGTCAACGAGGTGGTCGCCACCCGCATCCTCACCCACGCCATCGAGGCGACCGGGCCGGACGCGCTGGCCGACACCCGCCAGTCCGGCGGCGGTGAGGACTTCTCCTGGTATCTCGAGGAGGTGCCGGGCGCGATGGCCCGCCTCGGGGTGTGGAGCGGCCGCGGTCCGCAGTTGGATCTGCACCAGCCGAACTTCGACCTCGACGAGCGGGCGCTGGGCGTCGGCGTGCGGGTGCTGGTCAACATCATCGAGCAGGCCGGCCTGATCTAGCCGGGCGCGGTCTCCGTGAGTGACCGTGTCTGTACGCCGACACGCCGTAGATCGCGGCATTCTGCGGTCACTCGCGGGCATCGAAGGTCGGCTATCCACAGGTGCCACGGCGGTGTCTATCGCGGCGGCGCCGCATCGATGATCATTTCCGGGCATGGACCTTCAGGCCGTGTTCTCCGCGCAGGACGGTGTGGCGACAAGCGCGCAGATTCTCGACCACCTCACTCGGCGTCAGCTGGAGTCGAGAGTGAAAACCGGTGAGCTGAATCGACTTTGGCAGGGCGTCTACTGCCTCGGTGAGCCGTCCGACGAGTTGCGGTTGCGTGCTCTCGACCTGACGTGCGGCACGGCGGTGCCGGCGTGCCTCGGCACGGCGGCCGCGCTGTACGGCTTCGACACCGAGGAGCCCGCCGACCTGCATGTGCTCAGTCCCCCCGGATGCCGGCTGCGCTCAGAGGACGGCTTGAGGGAGCACCGCCGCGACGGCGCGTCGATCGATGTCGTCGCCGGCCGGCCCGCCACCGCCGCAGCGTGGACGGCTGTCGAGGTGGCCCGCTCGTTGCGGCGGCCCCGCGCCCTCGCGACGCTGGACAAGGCGTTGCGCAGCGGGACCTGCGGGCGGGCGGAGGTGTGGCGGGCTGCCGTGCAGCAGGCCGGTCGTCGGGGAATCGTCGCGGTCCGCGAACTGATCCCGGTCGCCGATCCCCAAGCCGAGTCGCCGATGGAGAGTGAAGCACGGCTCGCGATGCTCGACGGCGGACTGCCCGTGCCGGAACTGCAGTGGGAAGTGGTGGACGGCAACCGCGAGCGCCGACGGCTCGACTTCGCCTGGCCGGACCGGCGGGTGGCGGTGGAGTACGACGGGGCCGACTGGCACAGCGGTCCGGAGGCAATGCGCAACGATCGTCGACGCGCGGCGGCGTTGCTCGACATCCGGTGGACCGTCATAGCGATCGTCTCCGAGGATGTCCGGTCCCGGCCCTGGGAGTTCGTCGGCCGCGTCGATGCGCAGCTGCGGCGCGCTCGCGCCGCGTGAGCGACCGTTGAATGCCGTCCCAACGCGGCGTGTCGGCGTACAGACACGGTCGCTCGCGGGCAGAGAGGGTGACGACCTAGGTCGAGCTGGACCCGGGCCCGATGTTGCTCGAGGGACGGGTCCGCAGGTCATGAACGTATTCCGCCGGGGCGCCCGCGATCTCTGCAGCGTCTGCCATCACCCCGAGGTAGCGAGCGGACGGCAGACCGCCCTCCCACGCGTCCACGACGTACAGCCAGGCCAGCACCGGATCGGTGTCGGTGTCCGACGACAGCCGGTGCACCCGGCAGCGGATCTTCTTGTGGATGCCGAGCTCGGAGCCCTCCCAGCGGTCGAGGGTGTCCTCGTCCTCCTTGGTCATGTCGTAGAGCACGACGAACACCTTCGACAGCGGGTCCTCGACGACGGTCGCCAGCGCGCCCTCCCAGCCGATGTCGGCCCCACCGAAGGTCAATCGCCAGCCGTGCAGCCAACCGGTGCCCGCCATCGGCGAATGCGGTGCGCGCTCCATCATCTGCTCGGGATGCATGTTGGAGCCGTAAGCGGCGTAGAGCGGCACGGTAGGAGAGCATAATCCGATCCCGCCCGCGAGCAGGAGCGGCGGCGAATCTCACAACCGCACGCCGGGCGGCGACCCGGGATGCGATCCACCCGGCCACCGGCCGCGGCGGACGATAGGTTGGTGCGGTGGCAACCCGCATCGTGATCATCGGCGGCGGGCCCGCCGGATATGAGGCAGCGCTCGTGGCGGCCGCCCGCGGCCCCGAGGACGTCGACGTCACCATCGTCGACAGTGACGGCCTCGGTGGGGCCTGCGTGCTGTGGGACTGCGTGCCGTCGAAGACCTTCATCGCCTCAACCGGCGTGCGTACCGAGCTCCGCCGGGCGCCCGACCTGGGCTATGCGCTGGACTTCGACAACGCCAAGATCTCACTGCCGCGGATCAACGAACGGGTGAAGACGCTGGCCGCGGCGCAATCGGCCGACATCTCCGAACGCCTGCGCAACGAGGGTGTCCGGCTGATCGCGGGCCGCGGCGAACTCGTCGACGACATGCCGGGGATGGCCGCTCACACCGTCAAGGTCACCGCGCACGACGGCTCCGAAAGCGAGCTCAAGGCCGACGTCGTGCTGATCGCGACCGGCGCCAGGCCGCGCGTGCTCAAGGGCGCCGAGCCCGACGGCGACCGCATCCTCAACTGGCGTCAGCTCTACGACCTCGAGGCGCTGCCCGAACACCTGATCGTCGTGGGGTCGGGCGTCACCGGCGCGGAGTTCGTCAACGCCTACACCGAGCTCGGGGTGAAGGTCACCGTGGTGGCCAGCCGCGACCAGATCCTGCCGCACGAGGATTCCGACGCCGCGGCGGTGCTCGAGGACGCACTGCTCGAACGCGGCGTGACGCTGGTCAAGAACGCCCGCGCCGAGTCCGTCACCCGCACCGACACCGGGGTGCTGGTGACGATGGCCGACGGTCGCACCGTGGAGGGCAGCCATGCGCTGATGACGGTCGGCTCGGTGCCCAACACCTCCGGGCTGGGCCTCGAGCGGGTCGGCATCGAGCTGGGCGGGGGCGGCTACCTGAACGTGGACCGGGTGTCCCGCACGTCGGTGCCGGGCATCTACGCCGCAGGTGACTGCACCGGCCTGATGCTGCTGGCCTCGGTGGCGGCCATGCAGGGCCGCATCGCGATGTACCACGCGCTGGGGGAGGGCCTTGAACCGATCCGGCTGCGCACGGTGGCCGCCGCGGTGTTCACCCGGCCCGAGATCGCCGCGGTCGGCGTCCCCCAATCCAAGATCGACGACGGCTCGGTACCCGCGCGCACCGTGATGCTGCCGCTCAACACCAACGCGCGGGCGAAGATGTCGAGCCTGCGCCGCGGCTTCGTCAAGATCTTCTGCCGGCCGGCGACGGGCGTGGTCATCGGCGGCGTGGTGGTGGCGCCCATCGCCTCGGAGCTGATCGTGCCGATCGCGCTGGCCGTGCAGAACGGCAACGACGTGGAGGACCTGGCACAGACGTTCTCGGTGTATCCGTCGTTGTCGGGATCGATCACCGAGGCCGGCCGCCGCCTGATGAGACACGACGATCTGGACTGACCGCACGTAACCTGGGTACCGGGCAAACCGTACCGACGAGTAACTAGGCGAGGATCTCCAGTGGGCGACCCGATCGCAGGCAGCGGACAGACTTTCCTGGGCCCCGCATATCGCGCCGATGCATGGCAGCGGCTGGGCAGTGAACAGTTCGACGTTGTGGTCATCGGCGGCGGCGTGGTGGGGGCGGGCGCCGCCCTGGACGCGGCAACCCGGGGTCTCAAGGTGGCGCTGGTCGAGGCGCGTGACTTCGCCTCCGGGACCTCGAGCCGCAGCAGCAAGATGTTCCACGGCGGCCTGCGCTACCTCGAACAGCTCGAGTTCGGGCTGGTGCGCGAAGCCTTGCACGAGCGCGAGCTGTCGCTGACCACCCTGGCGCCGCACCTGGTCAAGCCGATGCCATTCCTGTTCCCGCTGACCAACCGATGGTGGGAGCGGCCCTACGTGGCCGCGGGCATCTTCCTCTACGACCAGCTCGGCGGCGCGAAATCCGTTCCCGCGCAGAAACATCTGACGAAGTCAGGGGCGCTGCGGCTGGCGCCGGGGCTCAAGCGCAGCTCGCTGATCGGCGGCATCCGTTACTTCGACACCGTCGTCGACGACGCCCGCCACACCATGACGGTGGCCCGCACCGCCGCGCACTACGGCGCCGTGGTGCGCACCTCGACGCAGGTGGTGTCGCTGCTGCGCGAGGGCGACCGCGTCATCGGGGTTCGCATCCGCGACTCCGAGGACGGTGAGGTCACCGACGTGCGCGGCCACGTCGTCGTGAACGCCACCGGCGTGTGGACCGACGAGATCCAGGCGCTGTCCAAGCAGCGTGGCCGCTTCCGGGTGCGTGCGTCCAAAGGCGTGCATGTCGTGGTGCCACGGGACCGCGTCGTCAGCGAGGTGGCAATCATCCTGCGCACCGAGAAGTCGGTGTTGTTCGTCATCCCGTGGGGCACGCACTGGATCATCGGCACCACCGACACCGACTGGAACCTCGACCTGGCGCATCCGGCCGCCACCAAGGCCGACATCGACTACATCCTCGAGACGGTGAACACGGTGCTGGCCACCCCGCTCACCAACGACGACATCGACGGCGTCTACGCAGGACTGCGCCCCCTGCTGGCCGGTGAGAGCGAGGAGACCTCCAAGCTGTCCCGCGAGCACGCCGTCGCCGTGCCGGCCCCTGGTCTGGTGGCCATCGCCGGCGGCAAATACACCACTTACCGGGTGATGGGGGAGGACGCCATCGACGCGGCCGCCGAGTTCATCCCGGCCCGGGTGGCGCCGTCGATCACCGAGAAGGTGCCGCTGATGGGCGCCGACGGCTATTTCGCGCTGATCAATCAGACCCAGAGCGTCGGTGCGCGCTACGGCCTGCATCCCTACCGGGTGCGCCATCTGCTGGACCGCTACGGCTCGCTGATCGGTGACGTGCTCGCGCTGGCCGACGGAAACCCCGAGCTGCTCACCCCGATCACCGAGGCGCCGGTCTACCTCAAGGTGGAGGCGGCCTACGCCGTGGCGGCCGAGGGCGCGCTGCACCTCGAGGACATCATGGCCCGCCGGATGCGGATCTCGATCGAGTACCCGCACCGCGGCGTCGACTGCGCCCGTGAAGTCGCCGAAATCGTTGCGCCGGTGCTCGGTTGGACTGCAGAGGACATCGACCGCGAGGTCGACACGTATCTGGCCCGGGTGGAGGCCGAGGTGCTCTCTCAGTCGCAGGAGGACGACGAGGCCGCCGACGCGCTGCGCGTCGCCGCCCCCGAGGCGCGTGCCGAGATCCTCGAACCGGTACCGCTGAAGTGACGCGGCGGGCGGCGCCGCTGCCGGTGCGTGACGGCCTCGGTCCCGCGCGGGTCCGGCTGCGCGGCGGTGCCGTGCTCGTCGAACTGGCTTCGCGATTCGGCGAGGCCGCGGCCGAGAAGGTATTCAACGGCGAGGTGCTGGCCGCCGATGGCAGCGTCGTCACGGCGGGCACTGTGCTGCCGCCGAATTCGCTGGTGTACCTCTACCGCGACCTGCCCGACGAGGTGGAGGTTCCGTTCGACGTGCCGATCCTGCACCGCGACGACGACATCGTCGTGGTCGACAAGCCACACTTCCTGGCCACCATGCCGCGCGGTGGCCACGTCGCCCAGACCGCGCTGGTCCGGCTCCGCCGATCGCTTTCGCTGCCGGACCTGTCGCCGGCGCACCGGCTGGACCGGCTGACCGCGGGGGTGCTGCTGTTCACGGTGCGCCGCGACGTGCGCGGGGCCTACCAGACGATGTTCGCCCGCGGCGCGGTGCGCAAGACCTATCTGGCGCGGGCCGCCGGAACGCCGGCCGTCGTGCTGCCGACCGCGCTGCGCAGCCGGATCATCAAGCAGCGCAGTCGGTTACAGGCCTATGAGGAGCAGGGTGACGTGAACGCCGAAACGTTGGTCGAGCATCTCGGCGACGACCTCTACCGGTTGACGCCGCACACCGGCCGCACGCATCAGCTCCGCGTGCACATGGCGTCGATCGGGTTGCCGATCAGGAATGACCCGCTGTATCCCCGGGTGCTCGACGTGGCCGCCGACGACTTCAGCCGGCCACTGCAGCTCCTGGCGCAGCGACTGGAACTCGAGGATCCTCTCACCGGGGAGACCCGGTGCTTCACGACGGGACGGACTCTGTGAGCGTGATCGAACGGCTCTGGCGCCATCCGGTGAAGTCGATGTGGGGCGAGCAGCCCGACCACCTGACGTTTGTCGAAGGTGGGGTGCTGGGCGACCGGGTGCGGGCGTTCTTCGCCGTCGAGTCCGGTGATCGCATCAGCGCCAAACAACATGGCGCGCTGCTGAACTGCCATGCCCGGTATCTGCGTGAGCCGACGTCCGGGGATCCGGTGCCGCCGATCGAGGTCGAGTTCGGTGACGGCGCGGTGATACGCGACGACGACGCCGCGCTGACCCAGCGGGTGTCCGAGCTGCTCGGGTTCGAGGTGCGCCTGGCCACCGAGGAACCCGGCGTGCTGGTCGACCTGGCGCCGGTGCATCTCGCGGCCACCGGCACCCTGCGCTGGCTGGCCGACCGGCACCCTGATGGCGACTGGGACGCCCGCCGGTTCCGGCCCAATCTGCTCGTCGACGCGGAACCGGACGCCGAGGACGGCTGGCTCGGCTGCGACCTGCACATCGGCGCCGAAGTGCTGCTGCACGTGGTGATGCCGACGCCGCGGTGCATCGTCACCACCCGCGCCCAGCCCGGCCTGGCCCGCGACCAGAAGATCCTGCGCACGATCACCCGCGACAGGCAGCGCGACGTGCCGGTGCGTGGTGACTCGCCGTCGGTCGGGGCGTACGCCGATGTCGTGCAGCCCGGCGTGGTGCGGATCGGCGACGCCGTGCGGGTCGAACACGTGCCGCCGCGTCGCGGGGCGATCGCGGCGGCGCTGGACGCCCGGACGATCTGACACCGGTTCGGCCGAACGGATGTGGTTGGGGCCCGCCATGCCGCACGATATTGACGTGCACACCTCGAGGCGCTACGCCGTTGCCGTGACCGCACTGTTGTTCGTCGGCGGTCTGGTCACGCCGCTCACGCCCGTCGCCGACGCCACCCTGTGCGGTTCGATTGGCGGTCGCCACGTCGACGTGAGCACCTGCGCCGACCCGCTGTCCTATCTCAACGACGCGCTGCCGCCACCGCCTCCGCCGCCGCCACCGCCGCCGCCCCCGGGAGCGCCTCCACCACCTCCGCCGCCGCCACCGCCGGTATGGGTGCCGCCGCCACCTCCGCTGCCGAACGTCAACGTGTGCGCCAACGTCGGACGACGTATCAGCGTCAGCGGCTGCATCTGACCCCACGGCCGGCATGGTCTACTGACGCCGTGGATCGCTCAGCGTTCGACCGCCTCTTCGACCTCACCGGCCGCACCGTCGTCGTCACCGGCGGCACCCGCGGTATCGGGCTGGCACTCGCCGAGGGGTTCGTCCTCGCAGGCGCCGACGTCGTGGTGGCCAGCCGCAAAGCCGACGCCTGTGAGCAGGCCGCGGCGCACCTGCGCGGACTCGGCGGCCGTGCCATCGGCGTGCCCACGCACCTGGGTGACCTCGAGGCTCTCGACGCACTGGTCACCCGCGCCGCCGACGAGTTCGGCGGCATCGACGTGGTGGTCAACAACGCGGCCAATGCGCTCGCCCAACCGCTCGGTGAGATGACGCCGGAGGCGTGGACGAAGTCGTTCGAGGTGAACCTGCGTGGGCCGGTGTTCCTGGTGCAGCAGGCGCTGCCGCACCTCAAGGCCAGCCCCGCGGCGGCGGTGCTCAACACCGTGTCGGTGGGCGCGTTCAACTTCGCGCCCGGGGTGTCCATGTACGCCGCGGGCAAGGCCGCGCTGCTGTCGTTCACGCGGTCGATGGCCGCCGCGTACGCCCCGTTCGGCATCCGGGTCAACGCACTGGCCCCGGGCCCCGTCGACACCGACATGATGCGCAACAATCCGACCGAGGTGATCGACGCCATGGCGAACGCGACGCTGCAGAAGCGGCTCGCCTCACCCGACGAGATGGTCGGCGCCGCACTGCTCCTCGTCTCCGACGCGGGCAGTTACCTGACCGGCCAGGCGATCATCGTGGACGGCGGCGGGACTCCCCGCTAGAAACCGTGGACCAATCTTTCAACGAACCGGTCGAATTGGACGGGTCGGACAGCACCCGGATCCGCCGTGGCGAAGCCGGTCAGCGCCTGACGCTGCACCCCGGCGGCCTGCTGCTGGCGCGGCGCGGCAAGGTCGCCGAAGTCTCCTGGCGCGGCATCGAGAGCGTCGAGATGATGCCGATGTCGCCGCGGTGGTCGACGGCCCGCGCGTGGGCGATCCTGGGCCGCGACGGCGCCGTGATCTTCCCGCATGAGTTCGACGAGCAGTGGACGGCCGGGCCGATCGGCGATTGGCTGCGGCACCATCGGCCGGATCTCGACCTGCCCGGATCGACGTCGCTGGCGCCCCTGCCCCTGGGGATCCCGAATCATCAAGTGCCGCTGGTGCTGCTGCCCGGCGTCCTCGTCGGCATCGGGGTGGCGACCGTGTCCTTCGAGATGTCCCTGATGAAGGCGGCGCTGCTGGTGCTCGGGTGTCTGGGCGCGATACTGCTGATGGTCGTCTCGCCGCGGTGGGAGCGGGTGCCGCGGTATGCGTTGTACGGCCTGTGTGCCGTACCGGTCCTCATCGCACTCGTCCTCTGGCTCCTCGAGTGACCGTTCACAGCCGCCGGTGGCGGAACGCCTCACTCGCAGCGGCCATCTCGCCGCTGGTGGACGCCAGGATCTGACTGCGATTCTCCACCTGCAGCGCCGTCTCGAGGCAGCCGGCGTCCAGGTTCGCCCACAGCACCTGCTTGGTCGACTCGAGGCCGAACTTGCCGTAGCCGCAGAGTGTTTCGGCCACCGCGAGCGCATCGTCGAGCACCGAGCCGTCCTGTGACAGCCGGGAGACGATTCCGAGTCGCAGCGCCTCGGCGGCGTCGACGTCGCGCGCGGTCAGGATCAGGTCGAACGCGGGTCCGGCGCCGATGATCCGAGGCAGCGTGTAGCTGACGCCGATGTCACACCCGCCGAGACCGAGTTTGATGAACTGCGTGCAGAACCGGGCGGATTCGGCGGCGATGCGGATGTCGGCGGCCAGGGCGATCGCGAACCCGCCGCCGTAGGCCGGGCCGTTGACGGCGGCGATCACCGGCTGGCGCAACCGGTGCAGCCGCGTGGTGAGCTCCGCGATGCGCTCCTGCCATCGCATCCCCGAGCGCGGAAACTCCGTTCCACCCGCAGCTTCCGGTGGGTTCGGCGCCGTGAGGTCCAGGCCCGAGCAGAATCCGCGGCCCGCTCCGGTGAGCACCACCACCCGGCACTCGTTGTCGGCCACGATGCCGTCGATCGCGCTGTGCAGCTCCTCGACGAGCTCGTAGGACAGCGCGTTGAGCTTCTCGGGCCGGTTCAGCGTGATCACGGTGACGTCGGGCCGCGGGCGGGACAGGTCAAGGGTGGGCATGGCCGACACGCTAACGCCCTCGCGCCGGACGTAGGCCCTGAGCGGTCAGTCCGCGCTGCGCCAGCCGGCGATCCCGACGACGATCATCCGCAACTGCTTGATCGCGGTCCGCTTGATCTCGTCGAGGGCGGTGCCGGAGGAGTCTGCGGTGTCCTCGATGGCTTCGGCGATCGAGATCATGGCATTGACGAACAAACTGGCCAGGATGTTCAGGTCCTCGCTGCTCCAGCCGGTCAGGCCGGGGAAGCGGGCGAGGTCGATCGCCAGCTCCGAGGTGATGAGGCGGATCTCGGTGCGGATCGCATAGCGCAGGACGCTGACCCCGCTGGAGCGCTCGCGTCCGATGAAGCGCCAGTGCTCGCGGCGGGCGTGCACTCCGGCGACGAGGATCTCGACCGAGGATTCGATCACCCGGTTGGGATCGAGCTTGCCGGCGCGGGCGCCGCGCAGCATGTCGCGCAGCGACCGGAATGACTCGTCGATGAGGACCAGTCCCAGGGCATCCATCGACTCGAAGTGCCGGTAGAACGCGGTGGGCGCGATGCCTGCGGCGCGGGTCACCTCACGCAGGCTCAGTGCGCTGAAACTGCGGTTCTCCAGGAGTGCAAGGGACGCGGCGACGATGGCCCTGCGGGTGGCCTCCTTACGCTCCTCGCGCGTGAGGGAATCCCGCGAGCGGGACTTTCCTGACCTGCCTGTATGTGACTTCGGCGAACGACTGTTCACTGTGTGAACCCCACCACTATCTGCACTCATATCATTGACGAACCCTACCGTACTGCTGCACGGTGTACACATGTTCACTCAAACTTTGACGCGGGGCTTTCGAGACAGGGTGCTCGCCTCGCCGCTGGTCGACCTGCTCACGGGGCCGCACGGCGTCGACCGGTACACCGAACTCGTCGCACCGACCTGGACCATGGGCGACGCCCGGGCCAAGGTGGTCGCCGTCGCGCGGCAGACGCCGCGCAGCGTGACCCTGACCCTGGAGCCGAACCTGGCCTTTCAGGGGTTCCGGGCGGGGCAGCACATCAACCTGTCGGTCGAGATCGACGGCCGCCGCCGCACCCGCTGCTACTCACCGGCCAGCGCCGAGGGCGCCCGCCACATCGAGCTGACCATCGGCCGCCACGACGGCGGCCTGGTCTCGACACACCTGTTCGACCACGCGCGCCCGGGCATGATCGTCGGTCTCGACTCGGTCGGTGGCGACTTCACGCTGCCTGTTGCGCGACCGCGGCGTGTCCTCTTCGTCTCCGGCGGCAGCGGCATCACCCCCGTGATGTCGATGCTGCGCACCATGCGGGCCGAGGGGTCGGACCGGAAGGTCGCGTTCGTCCACTACGCCCGCAGCGCGGCTGAGGCCTGCTACCGCGACGAACTCCGGGCCATGTCCGGCGTGCGCGTGCTGCACGGCTTCACCCGCGACACCGCCGGCAGTGACCTCACCGGCCGGTTCGGCGTCGAGCACATCGCCGCCGCGATGCCCGAACCTGACGCGGTCTACGTGTGCGGGCCGCCGGCACTCGTCGCGGCGGTGCGCGAGCACTTCCCCCAGGCGCTGTCGGAGAGCTTCGTGCCGCCGGTGTTCGACCTGTCGGGGGCGACCGGCGGGCGCGTCGCGTTCGCCGACAGCGGAGTCGACGTCACCGACGACGGACGGCCACTGCTCGAACAGGCCGAGTCGGCCGGTCTCACCCCGGAGAGCGGATGCCGGATGGGCATCTGCCACAGCTGTACCCGCCGCAAGACCCGCGGCGCCGTCAAGAACCTGATCACCGGCGCGGTGTCGGGCACCGACGAGGAGGACGTGCAGATCTGCGTGTCCGTCCCCGTCGGTGACGTCGACCTCGCGCTCTAAGAAAGGAGAAAAGTCATGACCATCACGACCACTCCCGAGATCACCACACCCGAAACCGACGTCCCCGCCGCGAATCCCGCGCAGAGGACCCTGGAGAAGACCGTCGCCGGCCGCACCATCCGGCTGACACCCGAACAGACCGAGGCCTTCGGCCGCGAACTGGATGCGCTGCGCGAGCGCGTGATCGCCGACCTCGGCGAGCGCGACACCACCTACATCCGGCGCGTCATCAAGGCGCAGCGCACCCTCGAGGTCGGCGGCCGGGCACTGCTGTTCGGTGGAATCTTCCCGCCGTTCTGGCTGGCCGGCACCGCGATGCTCGGGTTGTCGAAGATCATCGACAACATGGAGATCGGCCACAACATCATGCACGGCCAGTACGACTGGACCGGCGATCCGGCGTTGTCGGGCAAGAAGTTCGAGTGGGACACCGCCTGCCCGGCCGACCAGTGGCGGCACTCGCACAACTACATGCACCACACCTACACCAACATCGTCGGCATGGACCGCGACATCGGTTACGGCATCCTGCGGATGAGCGAGGACCAGCGGTGGAAGCCGTACTTCCTGGGCAACCCGGTGTACGCGTTCCTGCTGATGGTGCTGTTCCAGTACGGCGTCGCCCTGCACGAGATGGAGACAGAGCGCATCACGTCCGGTGAGATCTCGATCGCCGACAAGCGTGAGGTGCTGAAGGGTATCTGGGCGAAGACCAAGCGGCAGACCATGAAGGACTACGTGGCGTTCCCGTTGCTGGCCGGCCCGTTCGCGCCGTGGGTGTTCACCGGAAACCTGACCGCCAACCTGATGCGCAACGTGTGGTCGTACATGATCATCTTCTGCGGCCACTTCCCGGAGGACGTGCAGGAGTTCAGCATCGAGGAGACCAAGGCCGAGACCCGCGGCCAGTGGTACTTCCGCCAGGTCCTCGGCTCGGCGAACCTCACCGGCGGCAAGCTGTTCCACCTGCTGAGCGGCAACTTGTCGTTCCAGATCGAGCACCACCTGTTCCCCGACATCCCGGCTTTCCGGCACGCCGAGATCTCGACACAGGTGCAGGACATCTGCCGCCGCTACGGCGTTCCGTACAACAGCGGCCCGCTGCCGCGCCAGTTCGCGACCGTGGTGCGCAAGATCGTCCGGCTGGCCCTCCCGAAATGACCGCCGAGACTACGGTTGTTGACGCATTTCCCCGCGATTTCCGTCAACAACCGTAGTCTCGCGGTGCTGAGTCAACGCTGACAGTTCGGGCACCAGTAACTGATCCGGTCGCCGCTGTCGTCACGCCTGATGGGTGTGCCGCAGCGGCGACACGGCTTTCCGGCCCTGCCGTACACCCAGACGTCGCGGCCGGGCCTGGTGTCGCCGGTGGTGGTGCGATTCCATCGATCCCGGTTGAGCCACAACATGTCCCGTGACCTCTGCACCACCCGGAGTGGATCCTTGATCTCGCCGACGGGTGTGGTGGGCAGATGCCCGAAGACGAAACAGATCTCGTTGGCGTAGACATTTCCGACGCCGGCCATCACCCGCTGGTCCAGCAGCGCCTCAGACAGCGCACGATCGGGGTCGGCGGCCAGATTCGCCGCCGCGGTCCGCGGCTCCCAGTCCACACCCAGCAGGTCCGGCCCGAGGTGTGCGACGGCATCGACGTCGTGCGCCCGTTCGAGCACCTCGAGGACGCCCAGGTCGATGCCGGCGGCCTGCACGGCGTTTGCGCCCTCGCCGGCCTCCAGGATGATCCGGATGCGGTGGCCGGCGCGGCTGGGCCGGGAGACCGGATTGACCTTCCAGCTGCCGTCCATCTTCAGGTGCGAGTGGATGCTCGCCGCGCCGATGCGGATGAACAGGTGCTTGCCCCGGGTGAGCACCTCGTCGACGACGTCGCCGGTGAGGTCCACCGCGGCGTACCGCGGCACCCGGACGTCGCAACGCGTCACGGTCTTGCCGACCAGCCCCTCGCGCAGGGCGGTGGCGGTGCGGTAGACGGTGTCGCCCTCGGGCATCGCTGCGCTGCTCCTCGGTAACGGTGGACGGATATGTCGAAACCTACCGGCCGCCCCATGCGCTCGACGTTCCGCAAACTTTCGTTGAAGTTTCAATGGACGAGATGACGGGCGGTGACCGTTTGTGACGGATAGCCGCGCCGGACTGCGTTCTGCCTGCAGGCACCGCTACACTCAGCGCGGACCTGCGCGATCGCCAGGTGGGGTCGGGAACCTGGTGGGGATGGCAGTGGGCAAACATCGCAAGCATGCGCGTCGGATGAAGCTGGCGCCGGTGGTCACGACGGGTCTGGCGCTTCCGGTGGCCGGAGCGCTGGCCGCCGTGTGCGCGACGAACCCGACCATCGCCGAGGTGGGATTGGCCGCCGCTACGACGACCATATTCGTCGACGGCACGGTGTCGCCGTTCCTGACGGACAGGGATGATCCCCCCGGTTCGAATCCCCTTGGTTCCAACACGGGACGGATGACGAAGAGCTTCGACGGTCGTTACGACAATTTCCCGAACAACAAGTTCGTCGACTACCCCGGCTCTTTGGGGATTGTGAGCATCCTGAGCCATGGCCTCGGCGCACCGACGTTCGACGAGTCGGAGCAGGAAGCCGTCGACAAGCTCAAGACCGAGATCCTCGCTGACGAGAGCACCGAAACCCTCTACGTCGTCGGCTACTCGCAGGGCGCCAGCGCCGTGGTGCGGGCCATCAAGGACCTCGAAGCAGACGAGGAATCCGGCTACACCCCGAGCAACGTCGTCGTGATCCTCGCCGCCAACCCGCGGCGCAACGACGGCGGTCTGCTGACCCGGTTCCCCGCATTCACGCTGCCCCTCGTCGGCGCGACCTTCGGTGAAGGCACGACGTCCGGCGAGACGAAGATCATCCAGGTCACCAAGCAGTACGACGGGGTGGCCGACGCTCCTGTGTACTTCCTCAACCCGGTCGCCGATGCGAACGCGATCCTGGGCTACGTCTACCTGCACAGCGGCTACTACCAGGATGTGACAGCGACTGACGAGCTGCCGGCCAACGGCGCAATCGTCACTGAATACGGCAACGTCACCGACATCTTGATCGAGAACAAGCCCGGCGACCTGCCGCTCACCATGCCGCTGAAGTCGATCGGCGTGCCGGACGAGGTCATCAAGGCGCTGGACCCCTTCCTTCGGGCGGTCATCGAAACCGCCTACGACCGTCCCGGACCCGGTGACGAGTTCCCCAGCGAGCCCGTGCCCTTCAAACTGTTGCCGGGCCCGGACCAGTGGGCCGACGACGCGCAGTCGGTCGCCGCCGGCGCCGTTCAGACCGTCCAGGCGCTGGGCTCTCTGGGATCGCCCGCGGCGACGTTGCAGGACGGCGACAACGCGCGAACGACCGCCAACACGCCGCCAGCGCCCGCTACCACTGCGGCCGGCTCCGACCTCGGCGCGAAGACAGCCGTCGAGCCGGCGCCGCCGAAGAAATCGTGGCGCATCAACCGCGTCAAGCCGGCAGCGAAGACCGAGTCGACCGAGAAGTCGACGTCCGGGGGATACAAGCCCGGCGATGGGATCCGTTCGGTGCACGGCTCGGTGCGGAAGGCCGTCGAGTCCCTCACCCGCACGAAGTCGGACACCCGCGGCGCGCAGTCGCAGGATGATGCCGACTCCGAGGGCCCAGAGCGGTCGGATGCCGGCAGCGGCACCGATCGCTCGTCTGCTCCGGCGTCCTGAGGTAACTAGCGCAACCGCAGGCCGCGCGGCGTGCGGCTGAACCCGGCATCGGTCAGCGCCTGCTGCACCGCCGCGTGCTGACCACCGGCACCCGGATCGAGAACGGCAGCGCCGTCAACCTTCTCGACGAGTAGCGACGGCACCCGGCCCGCGGCGACCAGTTCAGCCAGCGCGGCGCCCGCCGCGTGGTGGGCCTCGGCGTCCTGGGTGAAGCTGAGCAGCGACCGGCCGCCGCGCTCGAGGAACCACGTCAGCTGCCCGTCCACCAGGGCGACGAGCGCGCCGGCCTTGCGGCCCGGCCGGTGCGCGGCGTCTTCCCGTCCGTCCCCGTCGGCCGACCTGCGGGTGGGCCACGGCAGCGCCGCGCCGTACGGGTTGGCCGGATCGGCCGCGGCGAGCACCACCGCGTGGTACTCAGGCCGCTCCTTGTCCACGCCGTCGAGATAGGTCCGAAGCCGGTCGACGGTGGACGCCACCGCGAACTGCGCGCCACCGAGCGACTCCACGAAATAGCCGCGCTGGCAACGGCCGGCGTCCTCGAACGCGGTCAGCACCTTATAGAGCATCGCGAACCCGCCGGGCACACCCTCCGCGGCGGCCGCGCCCTTGGTCAGCACCCCGTGCCGGCTCAGCAGCACGTCGGCGAGCAGATGCGCGCGCATTGTGGAGTCCGGTTCGGCGGCAGGCAGCGCCGACCACCGCCCGGCCACCGTCGGGTCCGACGTGCGGACCTGCGCATGCGCGACGCTGTAGCGACTCAACCGAGGCGCCCGCTGCCGCTGCCGATGCGCCGGGGCGCCCGCCCGCCGACCGCCCGACCGCCTGGGGCCGGTCAGCTTCGCGCGCACCGGCGCGAATGTGTCACCGGTGACCCAGCCGGACCAGATCAGTTCCCACAGCGCCTGTTTCACCGAGTCGCCGTCATCGCCGGTGAGCTGGCGGAAGAAATACGCGCCGCCCACCCCAAGGGTCTCCATGATCGCCCGGTGGGTGTCGGTGAACTCGATCTCCATCGGCGCGGTGAGCGTGAGCGGCGCCGAGTCGGCCGGGTGGAACGCGATCCAGCCGTCGCCGCTGCCGATCGGGCCCACCCCCGACCAGGTCACCTCGCCTGAGGCGAGCAGCTCGTCGAGCATGGCCGGCTGGTAGTCACGCACCCGCTGGGCGAACACCAGCGGCTCGATGGCCGACGCCGGTATCGGCGCCCCGGCGAGCTGGTCGATCACGGTCGCCAGGCCGTCGATTCCCGAACTGTGTGCCGACCCGACCTGTTGCCACGCCGGCAGGAAGCGGGCATAAGCGGCGGTGCTGACCGGCTCGACCTGCGCCCGCAGCGCGGCCAGCGAGCGGCGTCGCAGGATCTTCAGAACGTCGGCGTCACACCACTGTTCGCCGCCGACCGCGCCGGGTGACGCCACGTCGGTGAACTCGCCGCGCACCAGCTTTCCGTCGACCGCCATCCGGCCCAGCACGTCGGCGGCGACCCGGACCCCGAGGCCGAACCGTGCGGCGGCCTCACCGGTGTTGAAGGGCCCATTGGTGCGGGCGTAGCGGCCGAGCAGCTCGCCGAGCGGGTCGGTCACATTGGCCAGGAACGTCGCGGGCACTCCGACGGGCACCGCCACGCCGATCCCGTCGCGCAGCAGGCCGATGTCCTCGACGGTGACCCACCACGTGCGGTCGGCGAAATTCACCCGCAGAGCGCGCTTGGCCGCCAGCAGGCCGTCGAGCCAGCCGGCGACGTCGTCGGTGGTCGCGCGCTCGGCGACCTCGGCCTCGGTCAGTGGTCCGAGCAGCCGCAGCAGGTCGGCCACCCCTTCGGCGTCGCGGGCGCGCCGGTCCTCGGCGAGGTGCTGCAGCTGGCGGATGGTGGCGGCGATGACATCGGCGTCGAGCAGCTCGCGCAGTTCAACCCGGCCGAGCAGTTCGGCCAGCAGAACACTGTCCAATGACAGTGCGGCGGCGCGCCGCTCGGCCAGCGGACTGTCGCCCTCGTACATGAACGCGCCGACGTAACCGAACAACAGCGACGCCGCGAACGGCGACGGCGTGGCCGTCTCGACCTCGACGATCCGCAGCCGGCGCTGAGCCACCCGGTGCATCAGCTCGGTCAGGGCGGGCACGTCGTACACGTCCTGCAGGACCTCGCGCACCGCCTCGAGCACGATCGGGAAGTCGGGGTACTTGCGGGCGACGTCGAGCAGCTGCGCCGCGCGCTGGCGCTGATGCCACAGCGGCGACCGCTTTCCCGGGTGGCGGCGCGGGAGCAGCAGAGCGCGGGCCGCGCATTCGCGGAAGCGCGAGGCGAACAGCGCCGAGCCGCCCACCTCGGCGGTGACGATCGGCTCGATCTCGTCGGCGTCGAAGACGAACAGGTCGGCGAACGAGATCGCCTCCCCAGAGGTGACATCGGTGTCTGGGAGCCGCACGATGATGCCGTCGTCGGAGGCGGTGGGTTTCTCGTCGATGCCGTAGCGCTCGCGCAGCCGTCGCCCGACCGCCAGCGCGAGCGGGCCGTGCACGCGCAGCCCGTAGGGGGAGTGCAGGATCACCCGCCAGTCGCCGAGTTCGTCGCGGAACCGCTCCACCACGAACGTGGTGTCGGTGGGCACCACACCGGTGGCCTCGCGCTGGTCGTCGAGCAACCGCCGCAGGTTGTCGGTGGCGTAGTCGTTGAAACCCATTGCCTGGCATCGCTTTACGTACTCGTCGGCGGCCAGCCCGGCCAGTTCGCCGGTGAACGCACCGACGGCGGCGCCGAGCTCGGCCGGCCGGCCCACGCCGTCGCCGCGCCAGAACGGCAGCCGCGCCGGCTGTCCGGGCGCCGGGACGACCAGCACGCGGTCGTGGGTGATCTCGGTGATCCGCCAGCTCGTGGCCCCGAGCGATATGACGTCGCCGGGCCGCGACTCGTAGACCATCTCCTCGTCGAGTTCGCCGACGCGCGAAGGTTTTTCGGAGTCGGTGGCGAGGTAGACGGTGAACAGACCGCGGTCGGGGATGGCGCCGCCGGAGGTGACGGCCAGTCGTTGCGCGCCGGGCCGTGCGGTCAGCGTGCCGGTGTCACGGTCGTAGACCAGCCGCGGCCGCAGCTCGGCGAATTCGGTCGACGGGTACTTGCCCGACAACAGGTCGAGCGTGGCCTCGAACGCGCTACGCGGCAGCGTCGCGAACGGTGCGCTGCGCCGGACGGCCTCGAACCAGCGGTCGGCGTCGAGCGGCTCGAGCGCGGCGGCCGCCACCGTCTGCTGGGCCAGCACGTCGAGCGGGTTCGCCGGCACCCGCATGGTCTCGATCGCGCCGGCCAGCATCCGCTGCACGGTCACCGCGCAGCCGATGAGGTCGGTGCGGTGCTTGGGGAACAGCACCCCCTGCGAGATTTCCCCGACCTGGTGGCCGGCGCGCCCGATGCGCTGCAGCCCGCTGGCCACCGACGGCGGCGACTCCACCTGGATCACCAGGTCGACCGAGCCCATGTCGATGCCCAGTTCGAGGCTGGAGGTCGCGACGACGGCCTTGAGCCGCCCGCTCTTGAGGTCGTCCTCGACGATCGCGCGCTGTTCCTTGCTCACCGAGCCGTGGTGGGCCTTGGCGAGCAGCAGGTCCGCGCCCATCGACACCCCGCTGGCCATCACCTGCGCGGGTGCGCCGCCACCGACCTTCCCGTTGGGCTCGTTGCCAAGGTCGACGCCGGCGCGCTCGGCGTGGATCTCGTTGAGCCGCGACGTCAGCCGTTCGGCGAGGCGGCGCGAGTTGGCGAACACGATCGACGAGCGGTGCGCCTCGATCAGGTCGACGATCTGCTCCTCGACGTCGGGCCAGATCGTGTTGTTCTCGAGGTCGGCCATGTCCGGCACCGGGACCTGCACCGCCAGGTCGAACGTCTTGGTCGCGGGCGGCGCGACGACGGTGGCCGGGGCCTGGCCGGACAGGAACCGGGCGACCTCCTCGGGCGGCCGCACGGTCGCCGACAGCCCGATCCGCTGCGCGGGACGGTCCAACAGCTGGTCGAGCCGCTCCAGGGACACCGCGAGGTGGGCGCCGCGCTTGGTGGCCGCCACGGCGTGCACTTCGTCGACGATCACCGTCTGCACCTCGGCCAGCGTGTCGCGGGCGGCGGAGGTGAGCATCAGGAACAGCGACTCGGGAGTGGTGATGAGGATGTCGGGCGGGCGGGTGATCAGTTCCCGGCGCTGCGCGGGTGTGGTGTCACCGGAGCGCACGCCGACGCTGATGTCGGGCGCGGGCATGCCGTGCCGCTCGGCGATGCGGGCAATGCCGGTCAGCGGGGTGCGCAGGTTGCGCTCGACGTCGACGGCCAGCGCCTTGAGCGGCGAGACGTAGAGCACCCGGGTGCCCGCCGTCGCCGGGCGGGGTTCGGCCTCGGCGAGCCGGTCGATGGCCCACAGGAACGCCGCAAGCGTCTTGCCGGAGCCGGTGGGTGCGATGACCAGCGTGTTGTGCCCGTCGGCGATGGCCTCCCAGGCCTGGGTCTGCGCGTCGGTGGGCGCCGGGAAGGTGCCCGTGAACCACTCCCGCGTCAGCGCACTGAAGCGGGCGAGCGGATCGGTCTGGACAGCCACCCCACCATGGTGCCCCCACCCACCGACATGTCGTCCCGACGAGGTCAGGCGCGCACGTCGGCGGGCAGCGGCCGGCCCTTCTCGACCAGTTCCTCGCCGCGGTCGTAGTCGTCGTCGGCGTTGTGGGTCAGCACGCCGACGACCGCGCCCCCGCGCTCGTACCAGACCGTGAAGCCGTCCTCGCGCTCGACGAAATGTGCCTCGTCGTGGCCGTCGCCCCACGCGTGGTACTTCAGCGTCGCCTCGCCGATCGTCGTCCAGAATCCCGGCACCGAGGACCACTGATCGGCGGCGCCGGCGGCGTTGGCGCCCGCGACGGCGCCCTGATCCACCGCGTCCTGCCAGTGCTCGACCGCGATGCGGCGGCCCGCCGCGGCATTGTGTGCCCAGGCCACGTCGCCTGCCGCGAACACGCCGTCGGCCGATGTCCGCATGCCGCCGTCGACCAGGACCCGCCCGTCGTCGACGGCGAGTCCGGCGGATTCAGCGAGCGTCGACCGCGGATGGACGCCGGTGGCCGCCAGGATCAGGTCGGCGGAGATGGAGGTGCCGTCATCGAGGCGGACGGCGCCGCTCTCGACGGCCTCGACCTTGACGCTGCCGGTGTAGCGGGCGCCCGCTGCGTTCAGCATGTCGACGATCCGGGCGCCCGCCCGTTCCCCGAGACGTTTGGCCTGCGGCGCGGCGCTGGGCGCGACGAGGGTCGCCGAGACGCCGCGCATGGCCAGCGAGGCGGCCGCCTCACAGCCGATGAAGCCGGCGCCGATCACCACCGCCGACGTCGAGCGCTCCGCGGTCTCGCGTAGGCGCTGTGCGTCGGCCATCGAGCGCAGCAGCAGCGTGGTATCGCCGCCCGGAAACGACGGCGCGACCGGGCCGGCGCCGCTGGCCAGCACCAGTGAGCGGTAGGGGAGAGTCGTCCCGTCCACCCGCACGATGCGTTCTGCCACGTCGATGGCGTCCACCCGGGAACTCCGCACGATCTGCACGTCGTTCTCGGAGAACCAGTCGGCGGGATGCAGCTCCGCGTCGCCGGCTTCGGCCTCCCCGCGCAGGAACTCCTTGCTCAGCGGCGGCCGCTGATAGGGCAGCGCGGCGTCCTCGGTGATGATGGTGACGGGCGAGCGTGAATCCCGTTGCCGGAAGGCCTCCGCGGCGCTCACACCGGCCGGCCCGCTGCCGATGACGATCAGTCCTGGCGAAGTCATCCCGCCCGACTACCCCATCGCGTGCGCGTTCACTCCGGTTCACTCACCGGTGTAGCTGCACCGTGGCGTTTCCGCCGTTGCGCTTCGCGTCGAACATCGCACGGTCGGCGCGCTCGATCATGGTGTCGAGCAGCGCCACCGCATCGACCCGGCGTGCGGCGGAGCCGGTGACCGCTGTGCTGGCGATGCCGACGCTTGCGGTGATCGCGTACTCCGTCGGTGCGGCGATCGCGTCACGGACGCGGTCGAAGTCCTGCGCGGCGCGGCTGTGCGGGTCCGCCAGGTCGACGATGACGAATTCCTCGCCGCCGAGGCGCGCCACCAGTGCGCTGCCGCGAACCGCGGACTTGATCCGGCGTGCGCAACGGATCAGGACCGCATCGCCCACCGTGTGACCGAATTTGTCGTTGATCGCTTTGAAGCGATCCAGGTCGACGACCATCACGCTCACCTCGCTGTTCGTCGTGGCGGCGTCGCGCACGAGGTCCTCGACCTGCGCGTGCAGGCCGCGCCGGTTGAGGAGACCGGTCAGCGGATCGGTGACGGATTCGTTGGCGTCGTTGCGCAGCGCCCAGATCGCGGCTTGGATGCCCAGCGGTGTGCCGACCACCAGTGCCACCGAGACAACCGTCTTCACGGTGAATTCGGTGACGTCGAGTTGCGCTTCGGCGGCGAGGTGCACGGCGAAGGCGGCCACCGTCGCGAGGATCCACACCACATGGCTCGCAAGCGCTTTCGGGCCGTCGAAGAAGATCAGGTACACCGACAGCATGGTGAAGAAGCTGAACCCGAACGATGCCAGCACCCAGTTTGTATCGAGTAGCACCATCGCGGTGATGGCGATGTCGGCGGATACGACGAATGCAAGGGACATTCGCCGCGACGGCCACTCCCGGCACACCCAGACCCATGCCCAGAAGGCTTGCAGCGCGACGAACACGGCCACGGCGACCTGCGACGCGACGGTGCTCGCGGACGGTAACAGGATGACGGCCGAGATGACCGCGTCCAGTCCCGTGCCGACTCCGATCAGGATCTGGACCGCCCCCGACATCGCCCGTCTGAAGTACTGCACCTGCGCGGCGTAGTCGATCGGCGAACTCCACCACTCGCGGACGAGGCGGCCGAACACCACACCTCTCTCATACGCCAGCAACCCGAACCCCCAACGCGGCACTCACCAACGACCTGTGCAGTGCCGCTCGGTCGACGAGACCGCGCGCGTGGCACAGCAACTAATTTACGGGGATGTTAGCGCCTGATGGCTCGTGATGGTCCACTCCTGTTGAGCCCGCGTCATCCGAACAACACCTCGAGTCTCACGGCTCCGGAGGGGTCAGCATGCGGGTGAGGAGCTGACGCGCCACCTTGGTGACCAGGGCGCGGTCATTGGTGAGCGCCACATCGAAACGCCGGTCGGTGCAGGTGCTCGCAGGCCCGGGATCGGTGACTTCACGGGACACCAGAGCGGCAGAGATGTTCGCCCCCAACGCGAGGACGATCCACTGGCTCTCGAGAGAATCGCCGTCCGCAAGTGGCACCCCTCTGATGCCGCCGCCGAGGTCGTCGGCGACGTCGCGGCCGAACACGGCGACCAACGGGCTGTGTGTCGCGAGACGTCGATAGCGGTTCCGGGTGTCTCCGGTGAAGAATCGTGCGTCTTGCAGAGCGGCGAGCACCATCGGGGGATCGGGGGCCTCCAGCGCCTGTTGTTCGAGCGATAACGACAGAGCGAGGACCGTGTCCCTGCGTTGCCGGCGGAGAACCGGATTGCCTCCCACCGCCGCGAACGGAGATCCCGGATCGACGCATGGCGATTGTGTCCTGATCGCCGGCGGCAGCACACCGGTGCTCGCCCCGGAGCTCAACGGGCTGGGACGCCCGAACCGGAAGCCCTGTCCCAGTGTCGCGCCCAGCGCCAGCGCGCGATGGAGATGCTCGGCCGTCTCGATCCCCTCGGCCAGCACGAGCGCGCCTGCGTGCTCGTGGTGTGCCAGCACTGCAGCCCACGTCCGTGCCTGCCGATAGTGGGGTTGTGACTGTACGAGCGCGAGGTCGAGCTTGATGACGTCAGGCGCCAGCACGTCGAGCAGTGCCAGTGAGTTCAGATCTGAGCCGACATCGTCGAGCGCGAAGGCGAACCCGTCCATCCGCATCGCAACCACCTTCCGCAAGAGATCGGGCGGGTGGGCGAGCAGGCTGCGTTCGGTCACTTCGAAGACGATCTGGAAGCGTTCGGCGCCGTGCGCCAGTATCTGGCTGTCGGCACGGCTGAGGTAGGGCGTCGTCGCCTCGCAGTTGATGAACACGGCGCTGCCCGGCGGCAAGCCGGCGTCCAGCGCGCCGACGACAGCCGTCTCGATGCATTTGCGTTCCAGCGCACCCGCGCGGCCGGTTCGCGCGGCATGGGCGAAGACTTCGCCGGCGTCACCGTCGCCGAGGTGATCCCACCGCGCCAGGGCCTCGAATCCGACTCGTTCCCCGCCGGGCAGCGAGACGATGGGCTGGAACGCCACCTCGAGGCCGTCGCCGGCGGCCGCCGCGTCCAGCTCCCGGCGCGTGGGTGGTGATGCGGTTCCGGCGGGCCTCACGAGGAGCTCGCGCGACGGACCACGTACCTGCGCACGTCGCTCCCGCCCTCGGTGGCTGTTCGATGCATTTGATTGCTGATATTGCCAGACGGGACTCGTTACCGATGCTGGATGCGCGACCGGTCCGTGGCGCGGTCGTGGAAGGCATGGCGTACCGCTGCGGCGAGCGCGGCGCGGCGGCGCTCGTGCGCGGCGCGGGGCTCCCGTGCCGACGCCGTGACCTGAAGCGACGCCGGTGACCAGCTCAACGCGATCGCGGTCAGCATGGACAGCACGTCGACCGGGTCGAGCGACGGGTCGATGTCGCCCGCTTCCTGCGCTGAGCGGATGAGCGCGTGCTTCTCGGCGTCCCGCCCGCCGGGCAGCAGGTCGCCGGTGGGTACGCGCTCCAACCGCATCCACGCGGCGAGCCGGACCAGCGCGGGACGCCTGAGGCAGATGTCGTAGAGCGCGATGGCGTAAGCGGCCAGATCGCTTGCGTCCAGCGGCACCTCGTCGACCAGCCAGGCGACGTGATGTTCGAAGACCGCGTCGAAGAGGCGGTCCTTACTGCCGAAGTACTGGTACAGCTGCGCCTTGTTCGACCGGGCTGCGGCCACGATCCGGTCCACCCGGGCCCCCGCGATGCCGCGTTCGGCGAATTCGGCCGCCGCCGCGTCCATCAGGCGTCGTCGGGTGGCCTCGCCACGGGCGGTAGGCGCCGTCTGCATGGGCCGAGAGTAGACCGACTGGTTGGTTTGACGCAGCATCCGTGGCATAGTTCAAACAGACTAGTTGGTTTATTACAGGGAGAGTGACGATGGCGAGACGAGTCCGAGGGTTGGCCGCCCACGCAGCCGGCCGGCCGTTGGCCGAGTGGGACTTCGAACGCCGCGATCTGCGACCCGACGATCTCGCGGTCCGCATCACCTACTGCGGTATCTGCCACACCGACCTCCATGCGTGGCACGGAGAACCGGCCTACGGCGACACATTCCCGCTCGTCCCCGGTCACGAGTTCGTCGGCGAGGTCACCGCGATCGGCGACGCGGTGAGCGGGTTCACCGTCGGTGACGCCGTGGCAGTCGGCAACATCGTGGATTCCTGCGGAGTGTGCGAGATGTGCACCGGCGGTCACGAGCAGTTCTGCGACGAGTTCCCGACCCTGACCTACGGCGGGATCGACCGGCGCGACGGACGTCCCACCCATGGCGCCTATTCGACGGAATACGTCGTCACCGAGGGCTTCGCCTACCACCTTCCCGACGGATTGGACGCGGCAGGCGTGGCACCGCTGATGTGCGCCGGCATCACGGTGTGGGAACCGATCGAGCAGTGGAAGGTCGGGCCCGGGATGTCGGTGGGAGTGGTCGGCCTCGGCGGCCTGGGCCATCTCGCCGTGAAGTTCGCCTCGGCGCTCGGCGCTGAGGTCGACCTGTTCACCACATCGCCGGCCAAAGCGCACGCCGCGCGACGTCTCGGCGTCCGCCGGGTGGTGGTGTCCACGGACAGCGAGCAGATGGCCGAGGCTCGGAATCGCTACGACTTCATCATCGACACGGTGGCCGTCGCCCACGACCTGTCCGGCTACTCGCTCGCCCTGAAGTACGGCGGCACACTGTGTCTCGTGGGCGCGTTGGAGTCGACGTCGGTCAACCCGCTGACCATGCTCGGCCGCAACCTCACGGTCGCTGGGGGCGGCGGCCGGCCTGCCACCCGGCGCATGCTGCAATTCGCCGCCGAGCACGGCATCTCCGCTGACGTGGAGGTGCTGCCGACATCGGCGATCGGCGACGCCTTCGATCGGCTGGCCCGCAACGACGTCGAGTTCCGGTTCAGCCTCGATGTGGCCCAGCTGACTCAGGACGGGACGTAGCGCAGATCGGTGTGACCGTCACGTGAGACGCTAGGCGTCGCTTGCACGTCGACGATCGGCGGTTGGACACCGAACTATGCGAACTCACCGGCGCGACCATGCTGCCCTGCCGCACCCGCCGTGGCGCATCCCTCTGCTGGGTGACGTGTTCGGCTTCCACGCCGACACCCCGAGTCAGTCGGCGGTCGACATGGCGCGGCTGGGGCCCATCTTCGAGTTCACCTTCCTCGGCGCACGCTGGGTGATCGCCGCCGCCGCCGACATGGTCACCGACCTCAACGACGAGTCGCGATTCTGCAAGCACATCGGACCCGACATCGAGGCGCTGCGGGTGATCGGCGGCGACGGGCTGTTCACCGCCTACAACGACGAGCCGAACTGGCGGCGTGCCCACGACCTGCTGATGCCGGCCTTCAGCCAGGCCGCCATGCGGCGCTACCACTCGGTCATGCTCGACGTCACCGCCGAACTCACCGCTCGCTGGGACGACCGGGCGAGTGAGGGCAGCACGGTCGACGTCTCGGCGGACACCACGCGTGCCACCCTGGAGACCATCGGCCGCTGCGCGGCGGGATACTCCTTCGGCTGCTTCGCCACCGAGCAGACCCACCCGTTCGTCGACCACATGGTCGCGGCGCTCAAGGGTTCGGACTACGTCGGCGTGCTGCGGGAGACCTTCCTGCCCGACGCCGTCACCCGCCTCGCCGAGCGCCGGGTGCGCCGCCACGCGGCCTATCTGCACGGCCTCGCCGACGAGATCGTGGCCGAACGCCGCGCCGTCGGCCTGGGCCGCCACGACGACCTGCTCGACACGATGCTCGGCTCCGATCTCGACGCCGCCAACATCCGCTATCAGCTGCTCAACTTCCTCATCGCGGGTCACGAAACCACCTCGGGCGCAATGTCCTTCGCGTTGCACTACTTGGCGCAGCACCCGGACGTGGCGGCCAGGGCGCGCGCCGAGGTGTCCGAGGTGTGGGGCGAGGACGATCGCCCGGACTTCGACCGGATCGCCAAGCTGCGCTACGTGCGCCGCGTGCTCGACGAATCGCTGCGGCTGCAGCCGACGGTGCCCGGTTACTACCGCGCCGCCCGCGCCGACACCGTGCTCGGCGGCGTGCATCCGATGAGGGCAGGTGACTGGGCGCTCGCCCTGACCTCCACCCTGCACCGCGACCCCCGGTGGGGCCCCGACCCGGACGCGTTCGACCCGGACCGGTTCGCGCCCGAGCGGGTCCGGTCCCGCCCCGGCGGGCTGTACAAGCCGTTCGGCACCGGCGAACGGTCCTGCATCGGAAGGCAGTTCGCGCTGCACGAGGGCGTGCTGATGCTGGCCGCGCTGATCCGGCGCTACGACCTGATCCCCGAACCCGGCTACGAATTGCAGGTCGCCGAGCGGCTGACGATGATGCCGCGCGACTTCCGGCTGGAACTGCAGCGCCGCTAGTCCGTGCGCAGCGAACGTTGGTAGCGCCGCATCCCGGTGATCCAGCGGTCGTGGTCGGCCGCCTTCTGCGCCACCATCCCCGCGACCTCCGGATGCGGCAGCACCCGGAACGCGCCGTCGCGCACCGCCGCGACGGTCTGCCTCGCGACGTCGGCCGGTTCAACGACGGTGCCCGCGTTGACGACGGAGTCCGCGCTCAGGCGTACCGCGGTGTCGGCGGATGCTCGGATCGTCTGCAGCAGCGCCGTGTCCACGCCCATCGGGCAGACGCAGGTGACCCCGACGCCGTCGTCGCCGTAGGTGATGGCGAGCCACTCGGCGAACCCCACGGCGGCGTGCTTGCTCACCGCGTACCCGGCCGCGCCGATTTGGGTGAGCAGCCCTGCCGCTGATGCCACCGCCACGAAGTGCCCGCTGCCGCGCTGTAACCACTCGGGCACCAGCGCGGTGGCGGCGCGGATGTGGGCGCGCAGGTTGACGTCGAGGATCCGGTCCCAGTCGCGCTCGTCGCCGAGGCCGGGTGCGCCGATGATGCCGGCGTTGGCGACATAGCAGTCCACCGGGCCGAACTCGGTGCGGGCCTTGTCGATCAACGCGGCGATGTCGTCGGCGTCCGCGGCGTCTGCCCGCATCGCGACGACCCGCCCACCCACCTCGGCCGCGGTGGCCTGCACGGCCGCCGCGTCGATGTCACCGGCCACGACGGCGGCGCCGTGCGCCGCGAATTCGGCGGCCAGTGCCCGGCCGATGCCGGACCCCGCCCCGGTGACGATGACGACACTGTCTTCGATCTGCATGCCACCAGTCTCGCCGGTTACCGGTCTCGCGATGCGGGTACTCCCCGTGTTTATCGATGAGGCAGGTGATGACCATGAACATCGTCCGCAGTACGGCGCGATTCGTCGCCGGCACCGCGAGCGCCGCCACGGCGGCGGCCGGCGCGGTGAGCGGAGCCGCGATCAACGGCATCGTCGGAGGCGTCACCGGCACCGCCGCCGGAATTCGCAATGGGCTCAGAGACGGATCACACTCCACGCCTGCGGCGTTGCTCACGTTCGGTGCGGTCGGCGCCGCGGGGTTGGTCGAGTGGCCGGTGCTGGTGACCGTCGGCGGTGCCGCGCTGGTCGCGCGCCGGCTGGGCGGGCGGGGGAGTGCGCCGCCACCGTCGCCGGCTCCCACGGTTCGCGTGCTCACGCCGGTGCGGGACCCCGCTCCGGTGAAGCAGGCTCCCGCACCGGCGAGGCCGGCGCCCGCCGCCAAGAAGGCACCCGCGAAGAAGACTCCCGCCAAGAAGACTCCCGTCAAGAAGACTCCCGCGAAGAAGACTCCCGCGAAGAAGGCCGCCAGGAAGTCGCCCGCCAAGACGTCAGCGGCCAAGAAGTCCGCCGCGAAGAAGACTTCGGCGAAGAAGACCCCTGCGAAGAACTCAGCGAGAAAGAACGGCTGAGGTCAGCGACCCGTCGCCCGTCGCCGTCGTGAGATTGACGCTACGCAGCGAAAGTACGGGAAGGGGCCTGCGCCACGTCAATCTCGCATCGCAGGCTGTCCACGAGAACGCGCCGAACCCCACCCCGTGGCTAGCCGAAGTGCACGCCCTGGGCCAGGGGAAGCTCCGACGAGTAGTTGACGGTGTTGGTCGCCCGGCGCATGTAGGCCTTCCACGAGTCCGATCCGGATTCGCGGCCGCCGCCCGTCTGCTTCTCGCCGCCGAACGCCCCGCCGATCTCGGCGCCCGAGGTGCCGATGTTGACGTTGGCGATGCCGCAGTCCGAGCCGTCGGCGGCCAGGAACCGCTCGGCCTCCCGCACGTCGAGGGTGAAGATCGCCGACGAAAGGCCCTGCGGCACGGCGTTGTTGAGCTCGATGGCCTCGTCGAGCTCGTCGTAGGTGAGCACGTAGAGGATCGGCGCGAAGGTCTCCGTGTGCACCAGGTCGGTCTGCGCGGGCATCCGCACCACGGCGGGCGTCACGTAGAACGAGGTGTCGCCCGCGTCTCCGCCGAACATGCACCGCTCGCCACCGAAGACCTCGCCGCCGTCGGCGCGGGCCTGCTCCAGGGCTCCGACCATGTCCCGGTACGCGGTTTCGTGGATCAGCGGCCCGACCAGAGTGCCGTCTACGCTCGGATCGCCCACCGGCAACTGGCGATACGCGGCGACGATGCGGTCGACGAGCTCGTCGGCCACCGACCGGTGCACGATCAGTCTGCGCATCGTCGTGCAGCGCTGCCCCGCCGTGCCCGCCGCGGAGAACACGATCGCGCGGACGGCGAGATCCAGGTCCGCCGAGGGCGTCACGATCGCGGCATTGTTGCCGCCGAGCTCCAACAGCACCTTGCCGAACCGCTGGGCAACCCGCGGTCCGACCTCGCGGCCCATCCGCACCGAACCGGTCGCCGAGACCAGGGCGACGCGCGGATCGTCGATGAGCCGCTCGCCGACCTCACGCCCGCCCAGCACCAGCCGGCTGACCGCAGGTGGCGCGCCGACGTCAGCCGCCGCCCGCTCGATCAGTGCCTGGCACGCCAGAGCCGTCAACGGGGTGAGCTCTGAGGGCTTCCACACCACGGTGTCGCCGCACACCAGTGCCACGGCGGTGTTCCAGGACCACACGGCCACCGGGAAGTTGAACGCCGTGACGACGCCGACGACGCCGAGCGGGTGCCAGTTCTCCATGAGTCGGTGGCCGGGCCGCTCGGAGGCGATGGTGCGGCCGTAGAGCTGCCGCGACAAACCCACCGCGAACTGGCAGATGTCGATCATCTCCTGCACCTCGCCGAGGGCCTCGGCGCCGATCTTGCCTGCCTCGACGGTCACAAGGGCGGCGAGGTCGGACTTGTGCTCGACGAGGAGTTCACCCAGCCGCGCCACCAGGGCGCCGCGCACCGGGGCAGGTGTCGTGCGCCACACCGTGAACGCCTGCGCCGCCTCGGCGATGGCGGCGTCGGTCTCCGGGCCGGTGGTCTCGGTGACGGTGCCGAGCACCTCGCCGGTGATCGGCGTGCTCGCGGGCAGGCCGGGTGCGCCGGGTTCGCCGAGCTCGACACGGGAGCCGATGGCGCGCAACGCGTCCGCCACCCGGGCGCGCAATTCGGCCGCCGTCGGCAGCGGCGCCGTGGTGGTCGTTGTGGTCATGATGTCCCTTCTTCCCGGGGTGTGGAGCGATACAGTGCGGCCATGGTCGATGCCGACGAACATCCGCACCGGTCGGCGCCGCTCGACGAGATCGACCGGATCCTGGCCCGCGAGCTGGTGGCCGACGGGCGGGCCACGCTGGCCCACCTCGCGGCGAGCGCCGGCCTGTCGGTGTCGGCTGTGCAGTCACGGGTGCGCAGGCTGGAATCGCGCGGCGTCGTCACCGGATACCAGGCTCGGCTGAACCCGGAGACGGTCGGCCACCAACTGTCCGCGTTCGTCGCCATCACCCCTCTCGATCCGTCCCAGCCCGATGATGCGCCCACCCGGCTCGAGCACATAGCGGCCATCGAGTCCTGCCATTCGGTGGCCGGCGACGAGAGCTACATGCTGCTGGTGCGGGTCGGCTCGGCGCGGGCGCTCGAAGACCTGCTCCAGGAGATCCGCACCGCGGCGAACGTTCGCACTCGAAGCACGGTCATCCTACAGACATTTTACGAGGGACGGCAAAGCGTGCCGTAATTATTCCTGTGACGATGCCGGATCAGCTGATTTTTCCATGGAGCGGCCGCTGATCAGAGCGTGGCCGGCTCCGATCGCCACCGCCACCGGCCACTCCACGAGTTCGACCGCCACCAGCGCCGCCAATGCCCCGTAGAAGGCCAGCTGGTCGGGGCGCGGGAAGGGCACCCGGCCGAGCACCGGCAGCTGGAGTGCGAAGCGGTCCGCGCCCGCGACGCGACGTGCGGTCTCCCGATGGGAATCCCCGTTCTCGGTCACCTGTTCGTCACCTTCCGTTGTCCGCTCCGTGGCGTGTCCCTCACCGGAGCGGCGATCGCGGCCTCTACCTTGCGAAGTCATGGGCAACCTACTTGCCGGACTCGGACAGGACGCGCTTCTCGGCGGCGCGGTCCGCGTCCTCACCCCTCCGCTGTGCGACCTCTACGCCCTGCTCGTGCGGGCCGGCGTGGTCGTCATCGAGGACGACTGAACCGACTCCGGTGAACCGGGCGAGCAGACCCGGGGCCACCGCCGACGCGGCCGTGGCCGCCAGCGCCGCCGCGAAGGCCTGACCCCACGCCACCGGGCCGACCGGTGTGCAGCCGAACAGGTGGCTGATCCCCGGCACGCTGATGACCCCGATCATCACCGCGAACGTGCCCACGTTGGTGGCCACCACCAGCGGTGCACGCGAGTCGATCAGCGTCTGCAGCATCTGCGTGGACACCAGCCCGATCAGGGCGGCCGTCGCGGCGCGGCGCTGCGTCCCGGTGAGCCTGGCCATCATCCACGCCGCGGTGGCGCCGCCGGTGGTGGCCGCGCCACGAATGGCGATGGCGCGCCACATCGCGTCCTCGTCACGGTCGGCCTGCCCGTTCTCGACCTGCTGACTGACCGCCAGCGCCGCCGCCGGCAGCGCATCGGTGAGCATGTTGACCAGCAGCATCTGCCGGGCATTGAGCACGGAACGGCCGGTCAGCAGCGAACTGATGAGTGCGAAGCACACCTCACCGGCGTTGCCGCCCAACAGCACCGACACCGCCGACTGCACGCGGCGCCACAGCTGGTTGCCCTCGTCGATCGCATCGAGCAGCGCCTCGATGTGCCCGTCGAGCAGCATCACGTCCGCGGCGGTGCGGGCCGGATCGCTGCCACGGGCCGCCACCCCGACGCCCACACTGGCCGCGCGGATCGCCGCGGCGTCGTTCGCGCCGTCGCCGACCATCGCCGTCACCAGGTCGATGCGCTCGAGTGCCTGCACCACGTCGATCTTGTGCTCCGGCGACATCCGGGCGAACACCACGCGGTGGGCCACTGCGTCGGCCCGCTCCTCGGCCGACATGTTCTCCCAGGCGTCGCCGGTGACGACGTCGTCCGGGTCGACGTCGAGTCCGAGGTCGTTGGCCACCACGGCCGCGGTGACGGGGTGGTCACCGGTGAGCAGGCGCACCCCGATGCCGCGCTCGTGGAGCTGCGCCAGCAGATCGCGGGCGGCGGGACGCAGGGTGTCCGCCAGACCGACCACCCCCACGGGCCGCAGATTGCTGCCGCACATCCGCTCGAACCTCTCCGGATCCGCGGCCGCCGCCCGGGCCTCCTCGTCACTCAGCTCGCGTTCGGCGACGGCGAGCACCCGCAGCCCGTCGGCGGTCATCTCGTCCAGCAGCCGCGACATCTCGGCGGCGTCGCCGGCGAGCCCGGAGAGGATCCGCTCGGGTGCGCCCTTGATGGTCAGCCGGGTGCCGGTGAGCGCCGCGGCGAACGGCCGGCCGGACTGGAAGGGCAGCACCGCATCCGGCACGGCGCTGCCGTCGACGTCTGCGGCTCGCAGGATGGCGTCGTCGGTGGCGTGTTCGGTGCGCTGCCCGTTCGTGACGACGATCGTGGCCGCCGCGCCGGCGAGCACGTCGTCCTCGGTGCGTCCCTGGACGGCACGAAGGGCCTTGACCTGCAGCCGGTTCTCACTGAGGGTGCCGGTCTTGTCGAAGCAGACCACCTTCACCCGGGCCATCGCCTCGATCGAGTGCGGATTGCGGATCAGCACCGACTCCCCGGAAAGCCTGCGCGCCGCGGCCAGCTGCGCCAGCGTCGCAACCAGCGGCAGCCCCTCGGGCACGGCGGCGACCACCACGCCGACCGCACTGGACACCGACTCGCGCAGCGGGGTGCGGCGCAGCATGCTCAACACCGCCACCAGGGCGCCGCCGCCGAGACTCCACGGCAGTGCGCGGCCGGTGATGCGGCGCAGCTGGGCCTGCAGCCCGATCTCGCGGGACTTCGACGGCGTCATCGCCATGGCGCGTTGCATCTCGGAGGCGGAGCCCACCGCGGTGACGATGCCGACCGCCGTGCCCGCCACGACGGTCGATCCGGCGTAGAGCATGCCCGCCCGCTCGGCCAGCGGTGCTCCCGGCGTCGCACCGGTCTGCTTGGCCACCGGCAGCGACTCGCCGGTCAATGACGACTCGTCGACCTCGACATTGGTCGCCTCGATGACCCGGGCGTCGGCGGGAACAACCTCGCCCGAACGGATCTCGATGACGTCACCGGGCCGCAGCCGAATGGCGGGCACCTCCTCGTCGGCGCCGTCGGCGGTGCGCCGGCGCGCCGGTGGGTCCTGCACGGCGAGCAGGCGACGCAGCACCCGCTCGGCGTGCACCTGCTGCTCGGCCGACAGCGCCGCATTGCCCAGCAGCACACTGCTGACGAGGGCGGCGTCGAAGGGTGAGCCGAGCAGGGCGCTGGCCATCGCACCGGTCAGCAGGATCGGTGTCAGCGGGTCAGCCAGGTTGGTCCGCATGGCACCGACGAAATCGTTTGTCAGTCGCCATGTTCCGGCGGCCGCGCGACGCAGCGGCATCGGCACCGGAATACCCGTGGTGTCGCCGGACAGGGATTCGGCGGGCTGGGGCAGCAGGTCGCGCACCTCGTCGACCGGCAGCGCATGCCAGTCGTGGCCGGGTTCGGGGTTGGGCAGCGGGTCCGACATCACCCGGTTGCCCGCGGCGTAGCCGGACAGCAATCCGGCCATCGCGCTGGCGTGGACCGAGACGGGGCCGCGGCCGGGCACGCCGGGGATCAGCATCAGCGCACCGAGCGATGAACCCGACAGCGACAGCCGAACGCCCTTGTCGCTCGCGTCGCGCGCGGCGGGCAGGGCGTGCAGCAACCGCCATACCCCGGTGAGGTCCTCGACCAGGAGGTCAGCACTCCAGACCGGCGGCCTACCGTCCCGGATGACACCGATGGTGACGTCCGCGCCGTGGGGCGTCGTCATGTCGGCGGTGCTGAGCAGCGCGACGGTGGCGCCGTCGGCCTTCGCCGCCGAGACGGCTTCGGCGAGTGCGTCGTCGATAGACTCGCCAACCGGGTGCAGATTATCGAATCCCTGTGCCAGAGAACGTAATCCGTCATCGGCGATGGACACCACCCGGGGCCTGGACCGGCGCGCCTCGGCCACCACCGCCGCCGCGTGCGGATCACGGACATGGCTGACGAGCACCTCGCCGTCGTCGCCGGCGTCCGGTATGTCCGCCACGGAATGCCAACCGGCGTCCAGCTTTCCGTCGGCAAGAGCTCGGCGCGCGGCGTCCCACGCGCGGCTGCGGCCGGAGTCGGTGACGCCACGGACCCGGCTGACCATGAGCTCCTCGGTGTGCAGCGCGCGCGGATCGACGATCACGGTGTCGACACGATCCAGGCTGCGCAGCGCCCGCGGATGGAGCACCAGGCCGCCATGGCGCGCGGTGAGTCCGCGGCTCAGCGCGCAGGCGAACGCCTCCCGCGTGGTGCGCACGGCCTTGGGCGCGGCCACCACCGCTGCCTCGCCCGCGGTCGCGAGGCTGCCCGACAGCAGGCCCAGAGCCACGCCCGCACCGGC
>NZ_JACKSJ010000272.1 GCF_025821665.1 [Mycobacterium] manitobense | reverse complement strand
GCAGGTGACCGCTGACCCCCGGCAGGATCGGGAAGTTCACCATCTGCACGGCGAAGATGAAAGCGGCGACCAGGCCGGCCAGCGGGACGGTGCGCTCATCGAGTTCGCGTTGCGCACGCCAGCCGCAGAAGCCAAGGGCGGCAACGGCAATGGCTGCGAACATCAGCGAGACAGGCGCGTTGATGATGCCGTCGCTCATATGCATGGCGACGAGCTGCTGAGTCATTCATCGAGCCTAAGACCCGTGCCGATATCTGTCCAGATGAACAGACGATCAGCTATGCGGCCGTCCCGGTCACCAGCAGGTACTCGGCGTCCCAGTGGCCGTCGCGCTGCGTCTCGGTCAGGAAGTCCAGGAAGGCCTCGTCCAGTGCCGCGACCCGTTCGGGCCGGCCGGCATTGAACGTGTACACCGCGATGGTGGGCCCGTAATTGCGCTTCCAGTACTCGCGGAATTCCAGCGGGTCGGTGCAGTGATCGAATGCCACGGTCTGGTGCCGGAAGGTGACATCGGTGAGGCGATCGCCGAACAACTCGCGCACATGGGCCTCGTCGCCCCACAGCGGCGCCGGGCCGGCCCCTCGCCCCACAGCGGCGCCGGGCCGGCCCC
>NZ_JACKSJ010000271.1 GCF_025821665.1 [Mycobacterium] manitobense | reverse complement strand
CCGGTCCGGCTTCGAGGTGGCCGGCGACATCAGCGTCACCGCCCGCCGGGACGGCCAACTTGACCTGATGGCCGATGCGCTCACCGACCATGTCGACCTCGACGCGCTGCTCGGCCTGCTCGACGGGGTTCCGGCCCGCCCGGTGATCGGCACCTCGCTGGGTAGCGTGGGGACATGATGCGGACTCTGCCGGTGCTGCTCACCGCGCTGGTGGCGCTGACCGGCTGCACGAGTGTGGTCGAGGGCGCCGCGACCTGGCCGGGAGAACGCCTGGAGCGGGTCCTGCTGACCGCGGCGGACTTCCCGGCCGGGGTGCAGTTCGACCGCATCGTCGAGAATCCCGGCCGGCCCGACGGCGACGGCGCGCCGCCGGCCATGCTCTCCGACCCGCCGGGTTGCAGTGAGGGATTCACCAAGGTGATCACCGCGACGGCGGAGCGCGGACCGGGCAGTGCCGCCAAGTACACCGTCGGCTACGACGGTGCCCGGATGCTGATCACCGTG
>NZ_JACKSJ010000270.1 GCF_025821665.1 [Mycobacterium] manitobense | reverse complement strand
GCCGGTGCCGGGCCCGGCAACGGTCCGAGCGACTGGCCCGGCGCGAAGCCGGGGACGTCTCCCGGCGGGGCGCCGGTGCGGCCCATCAGGGGCATCAGTGCGAGCGGGTCGTCGGCGGGCAGGCCGGAGGCGTCGCGCGGCATCCCGGGGCCGAGCCCCTGGTAGGCGGCCAGGTGACCGGCTTCGAGCGGTCCGAGTTCGGGTGCGCTTCCGGTGATCGGCGGGAGGTTCACCGGCATCACGCCGGTCGCGTAGCCGGCGGCCCAGCTGAGCACGTTGCGGGCGTAGGCGACGGAGTTGTTGTACCGCAGGATCGCCGTCATCACCTGGGACTGGTCACGCAGGTTCAGCCCGCCGCTGCAGAGGTAGCGCGCGGCCCCCAGTGACGCGTCGAAGAGGTTCTGCACCTCGGCCTTGCCGTCGCCGTCGCCGTCGGACTTGTAGCGGGCCCAGGTGCCGGGCAGGAACTGCATGGGGCCCATCGCGCGGGCGTAGACCACCCGGTCGGACGTCCGGCTCTGCACGATGACCTCGTTGCCCGCCAGGGTGCCGTCGAGGGCCGGGCCGTAGATCGGCTGCCGTGCGGTGCCGCGGGCGTCGGTGGCACCGCCGTTGGCGTGCATCGACTCGATCCGTCCGATTCCCGCCAGCAGGTTCCAGCTCACGCCGCAGCCGGGGAAGGACTTCGCCATCATGCGTTCGGCATTGCGGTAGGCGCTCAACGCCATGGCCGGGATGCCGAGGCTGCCCGGCGCGTTGACGACGGCGGCGGGCGGCGGGGCGGACGCCGTCGAGGCGGCGATCCGGTAGTCCCGCGGCGCCATCTTGACCGCGATCACGTTGGGGCCCACGCGGTCTCGGGGAGAAGGCTCGACGGCGGCCAGCGGAGTGACCGCCGAGTCCCGCGTCGGGGTGGCGTCGGGTGCGGAGGCGCCGACGGCGCCGACGAGGATGACCGGTACCAGCACGGCGATACCGAACGCGGGCGAGCCCAAGGCCCGCCCTGCGTGACGTCGCGCGGCCGCGACGGCCGCCCCTCCCCCTATGCGCACTCAACCGTCCTCGGTCCGCGGTGACGTGTGAACCAAGTCACCATACCCATCTCTTGTTACGCGTGTTATCGCATTGGTCCACTGAGGCGTTAACTGGACCGCTTGGCTCGCCGTTCGCTCCCGTCGGGCCTCGCGTCCTTGGCCAAGGCGTCCCCGGCCGGTTCGAGCGCGGCGATCATCTCGCGGATCTCCTCCAGTTCGCGCCTCATGTAATCACGGGTGGCCACCTCGCCCACGGCCAGTCGCAGCGCTGCGAGCTCACGGGCTAGGTACTCGGTGTCCGCCTTGGTCTGGGTGGCTCTGCGACGGTCCTCTTCGAGCGACACCCGGTCGCGGTTCTCCTGCCGGTTCTGCGCCAGCAGGATCAACGGCGCGGCGTATGCAGCCTGGGTCGAGAACGCCAGGTTGAGCAGGATGAACGGGTAAGGGTCCCACCGCAGGCCGACCGCGAAGAGATTCAGCGCGATCCAGATGATCACGATGAGTGTCTGCACGGCCAGATAGCGGCCGGTGCCGAGGAAGCGGGCGAGTTTCTCGCCGTACTGGCCCACGACTTCGCGGTCGAAGTTGAAGGTGAACCGCCGCCGCGAGGACCGCGGGGTGTCCAGCCGGCCGCGCGCCGACGAGTCGCTCATGCGGTTCCCTCGGTGCCGGAGAGCTCCGGTTCGTCGGCACGCTCGCGCCAGTCGTCGGGCAGCAGGTGGTCGAGCACGTCGTCGACCGACACCGCACCGACCAGATGGTTCTCCTCGTCGACCACCGGCCCGCAGACCAGGTTGTAGGCGGCGAAGTAGCGGGTGACCGCCGCGAGGGAGTCCTCGGGGGCCAGGCTCGGCAGGTCGGAGTCGAGGATGCCGCTGACGAGCGCGGCCGGCGGCTCCCGCAGCAGCCGCTGCAGATGCACGCAGCCGAGGTAGTGGCCGGTCGGGGTGGCGGTCGGCGGCCGGGCGACGAAGGCCAGTGACGCCACCGCGGGCGTCAGGTCCGGGTCGCGCACCCGGGCCAGGGCCTCGGCGACGGTGTTGTCGGGCGCCAGCACCACCGGTTCGGAGGTCATCAGACCGCCCGCGGTGTCGGGTGAGTGGCTGAGCAGGCGTCGCACGTCCTCGGAATCCTCGGGATCCATCCGGCGCAGCAGCGCCTCCGCGTCGGCAGGCGTCATGGTGCCGAGCAGATCGGCTGCGTCGTCGGGGTCCATCGCCTCGAGCACGTCGGCGGCGCGGTCGGTCTTCAGATGGTTGAGCACGTCGGCCTGGTCGTCCTCGGGCAGCTCCTGCAGCACGTCGGCCAGACGTTCGTCGTCGAGCGCCGCGACGAGTTCGTAGCGCCGCTTGGCGGGCAGCTCGCGGATCGCGTCGGCCACCTCGATGGGCCGCTGGCCCTCGAACTGCTCGAGCAGCGACGCCACCCCCTGGTCGGGCATGGCCAGCCCGGACGGCGTCAACCCGTGCACGTTCTGCCAGTCGACGATGTGGATGTTGCTGCGCCTGCCGAGCCTTCGTTGCGGGCGCACCGCGACGCGGGTCACCTTCCAGTCCCTGGTCCTGGTCTGCTCGATGCCCAGATCGACCACCACGACGTCGATCCCGGCGAGTTGCGCCAAATCGGGATCGTCGACGCGGACCCGCGTCTCGAGCACCTGCCCGAGCACCAGCACCTCGCCCGGGCGCTGCGAGAACTTCCGCAGCGACACGTTCGCCGTGTTCAGCGTCGCCGCGCTCGGCTCGATCGCCGTCACCCGCAGGATGGGAACGAAAATCCTTCTGCGGGTCAGCAATTCGACGACCAGGCCCAGTACGCGGGGCTGATGCCGGACGATGCTGATGCTGATCACGACGTCGCGCACCCGGCCGATGGATTCGCCGTCGGGACCGAGCACGGCCATGCCCGCCAGCCGTGCCGCATAGACCCTGCTCACTGACGCCATGCCTCAAAGGGTAAAGAGTGGACCCGTGCACAACGCATATCGACCCCGCCGAACCTGCCTGTCCGTTCCCGGCAGCAGCGCCAAGATGATCGACAAGGCCAAGGGCCTGCCCGCCGACGAGGTGTTCCTCGACCTGGAGGACGCGGTGGCCGCGGACGCCAAGGCCGACGCCCGGCGGCAGGTGGCGGCCGCCCTGGCCGAGCCGGGATGGTCCGGTCAGCTGCGCGGTGTCCGGGTCAACGACTGGACCACGCCGTGGACCCATGCCGACGTGATCGAGGTGGTGACCGCTGTCGCCGAAGCCGGCGCGACGCTCGATCTCATCGTGCTGCCGAAGGTCATCGACGTGTCGCACGTCCACGCGCTCGACCTGCTGCTGACCCAGCTGGAGACCTTGCACGGACTCGACATCGGCGGGATCGGCATCGAGCCGCAGATCGAGAACGCCCAGGGACTGACCAACATCGACGCGATCGCCGCGGGGCCGCGGGTGCAGGCGCTGGTGCTCGGGCCCGCCGACATGATGGCGAGCCTCAACATGCGCACGCTGGTGGTCGGCGAGCAGCCCGAAGGCTACGACGTGGGCGACGCGTATCACCATGTGCTGATGCGCATCCTGATCGCCGCGCGCACGCACGGGGTCGCGGCGATCGACGGCCCGTTCCTCAAGGTGCGCGACGTCGACGCGTTCCGCCGGGTGGCCGGCCGGTCGGCGGCACTGGGCTATGACGGCAAGTGGGTGCTGCACCCCGATCAGATCGCGGCGGGCAACGAGATCTTCAGCCCGCGGCAGGCCGACTACGACCACGCCGAGCTGATCCTCGAGGCCTACGAGTGGCACACGTCGCGCGCCGGCGGCGCCCGCGGTGCGGTGATGCTCGGCGAGGAGATGCTCGACGAGGCGAGCCGGAAGATGGCGCTGGTGGTCGCCGCGAAGGGCCGTGCCGCCGGGATGACCCGCACCGGCGCGCGGTTCGAGCCGCCCGCTCAGGCCGGAAGCGCTACGGCGCCCACTGCGGGCTCATGATCACCAGGCCCGCGACGACGATGACGTAGATCGCGTAGAACGCGAGAACCAGGGCGCCGAGGATGACGGCCGTCAGCGCCAGTCCGTGGCCGTCCTGGCCGGTGCGGCGGGTGTCGCGCATCGCGATGACGCCGAGGACCACTCCGACGATCGCCGGTACGCCGCACAGCACGAGGCCCACCGCCGACGCGATCACCGCGATGATCGCGTTGGTGTTCGTGCCCCGTGGGGGGCCGTACCCGCCGGGCGGGGGATACCCGCCGTAGCCCGGATAACCGGGATAGCCCGGATACGGCGGCTGGTGGTTCGGCGTGCCGGCCCGGTGCGCGTCCGGTGGTGGAGGGGAGTTCTCCAGCGACGGGTACTCGACGCCGCGCGAATAGGGTTCCGGGTCGCCGGTCACGCCGAACTCATCATCGCGCCCCAGACGATCAGACTCAGGAACAGCGTGACTCCGCCGACCGCGATGCCCGCGATGGCGAGCCCCTGGCCGCCTTCCTGGTTCTGCTTGGTCTGGTTCAGCGCGACGATGCCGAGCACGATGCCGATGATCGACCCGACGAAGCAGAGCAACCCGACTGCCGAGGCCACCAGCGAGCCGATGGCCAACCCGTTCGTCTTGCCCGCAGGGGCGCCGTAGCCGCCGTAGTAGTCGCCGCCGGGGTAGCCGGTGGGCGCGCCATAGCCGGCGGGCGGCGGGTAGCCGGGCTGAGCCGGATACCCGGGCTGAGCCGGATAACCGGCGGGCGGCGGGTAGCCCCCCGGCGGGGCGTAGCCGCCGGGCGGGGGATAACCCGCGGGCGGCGGGTAGTCGCCAGGCCCACTGAAACCGCCACCGGGCGTGGAGTAGCCGCCGGCCCCGTACGGCGGGGGCGGGTAGCCGCCCTGACCCTGGTACGACGGATCCGGGTAGGAGGGCGGCGGGTAGGACGAACCCGGATAGGCCGGCGGCGGCTGGTCCGGAGGCGAGAAGCCCGGCGGCGGATAGCTCGGGGGAGCGGCGTACGCCGGCGGCAGGTCGGTGGGCTCGGTCGAGGACGGCGCCACGTCGGCCTGCGGGGACTGCTCGATCGGCGGCGCCTCGTAACCGCTGGTCCCGGGCGCCTCGTAGCCGCTCGAAGCCGGCTCGGCGGACCCGGATGGTGACGTCTCGCCTGCGTTCCCGTCCGGAGTGGTCATGGGATTCAACCTAGCGCAACACGACCTCCGTTCGTGATCATGTGCGCGGCGGGCACCAAGTCGGCCGCCGGGGCGTTGAACCGTTGTGAGAAGGCTGCGATGGAGGCCTTCATAGAGGAGAATGACCACCGATGACGAGCCCATTTTCAGCCGGTCAGACACCCGGCGCGACGCCTGCCAATCCTTCGCCGGTGCGCGGCGGGCCGGCCGCGCTGCCCACCCCTCCCAAGGGCTGGCCGATCGGTTCGTACCCCACCTACGCCGAGGCGCAGCGGGCCGTCGACTATCTGTCCGACCAGTCGTTCCCGGTGCAGCAGGTGACCATCGTCGGGGTCGACCTGATGCAGGTGGAGCGTGTCACCGGCCGGCTCAGCTGGCCGAAGGTTCTCGGCGGCGGGGTGCTCTCCGGCGCCTGGCTGGGCCTGTTCATCGGCCTGATCCTCGGCTTCTTCAGCCCGAGCCCCTTGAGCGCGCTGCTCACAGGTCTGATCGCCGGAGTGTTCTTCGGCCTGATCACGTCGGCCATCCCTTACGCGATGGCTCGCGGCACAAGGGATTTCAGCTCGACGATGCAGCTCGTGGCCGGACGCTACGACGTTCTGTGTGATCCGCAGGGCGCCGAGCGGGGTCGGGATTTGTTGGCCCGCTTGACCATCTGACGCCGGTCCCGGAGCCGTCCGCGAGGGGGCGGCGCAGGTCACGATTACCCGTCGATATCCCGGCACGCGCCGAAAGTGTTGCACATCACGCGCGACTCGCTCTACGGTTTGCGCGCGGGAGGTTCCCGCACCGGAGCCGCCTCGGCGGCGACATCGGATGTGGACGGGAGAGCCGGTGGTGCGCGCTCGGCGGCTATGTGCTGCAGCAGTCGCCGCGCTGTCGACGGCGTCGGTGGTGTCGGCGTGCGGATCGGACGGCGGCGGCAACGTCATCAATCTCTACACCTCGGCTAACGAGCTCGCGACGTTCTCGGCGCTGGCCAAGCGGTGCGAGGAGCAGCTGGACAACGGCTTCTCGATCCGGCAGATCAGTTTGCCGAAGAGCGCTGACGAGCAGCGGCTGCAACTGGCCCGGCGGTTGACGGGCAACGACAAGACGCTCGACATGATGGCCATGGACGTGGTGTGGACGCCCGAGTTCGCCGAGGCCGGCTGGATCGTCCCACTCGCCGAGGATCCCGCCGGGCTGGCGGAGACCGATGCCACCACCGACACGCTGCCCGGCCCCCTCGAGACGGCGACGTGGGAGGACAAGCTGTACGCGTCGCCGGTCACCACGAACACCCAGGTGCTCTGGTATCGCGCCGATCTCATGCCCGAGCCACCGGCGACGTGGGACGCGATGGTGGCGGAGGCGGGCCGGCTGAAGGCGGCCGGTCAGCCGAGCTGGATTGCCGTGCAGGGCAAGCAGTACGAAGGCCTGGTGGTGTGGTTCAACACGCTGCTGGAAAGCGCGGGCGGACAGGTGCTTTCCGACGACGGCAAGACGGTCACGCTCACCGACACGCCGGAGCACCGAGCCGCGACCGTCAAGGCGTTGCAGACCATCAAGTCGGTTGCCACAGCACCGGGGGCCGATCCGTCGATCACCCAGACCGACGAGAGCACCGCCCGACTGGCGCTCGAGCAAGGCAAAGCCGCACTGGAGGTGAACTGGCCCTTCGTGCTTCCGTCGATGTTGGAGAATGCGGTCAAGGGCGGCGTCGGCTTCCTGCCGCTGAACAAGCGACCGGACCTGACGAGCGCCATCAACGACGAAGGGACGTTCTCGCCCAGCGACGAACAATTCCGCACCGCTTATGACGCCAGCCGCGAGGTGTTCGGGTTCGCGCCCTTCCCGAGGGTCGACCCGAGTAGGCCCGCGAAGGTGACCCTCGGCGGGCTGAATCTCGCCGTCGCCAAGACCAGCCAGCACAAGGCCGAGGCGTTCGAAGTGGTCCGCTGCCTGCGCAGCCCGGAGAACCAGCGTTACACGTCGGTCGAGGGCGGGCTCCCCGCGGTCCGCGCCTCGCTGTACGACGACCCGGCGTTCCAGGCCCGCTACCCGCAGTACGAGATCATCCGCCAACAGCTCATCGACGCCGCGGTCCGACCGGCGAGCCCGCAGTACCAGGCGGTGTCCACCCGGATCTCGGTCACTTTGGCGCCGATCACCGAGATCGATCCGGAACGCACCGCCGACGAACTCGCCGAACAGGTCCAGAAGGCCATCGACGGGAAGGGGCTCATCCCGTGACGGCCGGAGTGGATTCCGTGGCGACTGCCGACACCGACGACACGAGGTCGGAGCGTCGACTCGCCTTCCTGCTGATCGCTCCCGCGGTGATCCTGATGCTCGCCGTGACCGCCTACCCGATCGGCTACGCGGTGTGGCTGAGCCTGCAGCGCTACAACCTCGCCACCCCCGACGACACCGAGTTCGTCGGCATCGACAACTACGTCACCGTGCTCACTGACGGTTACTGGTGGACGGCGCTGCTGGTGACCCTGGCGATCACCGTGGTGTCGGTGGCGATCGAGTTCGTACTCGGGATGGCGCTCGCCCTGATCATGCACCGCACCATCTTCGGCAAGGGCGTGGTGCGCACGGCGGTCCTCGTCCCGTACGGCATCGTCACCGTCGCGGCGTCCTACAGCTGGTACTACGCATGGACGCCTGGCACCGGCTATCTGGCGAACCTGTTGCCGGAGGGCAGCGCGCCGCTGACCGAACAACTGCCCTCTCTGGCGATCGTGGTGCTCGCCGAGGTGTGGAAGACCACGCCGTTCATGGCCCTGCTGCTGCTGGCCGGGTTGGCGCTGGTGCCTCAGGATCTGCTCAACGCCGCGCAGATGGACGGTGCGGGCGCCTGGAAGCGGTTGCTCAAAGTGATTCTGCCGCTGATCAAACCGGCGATCCTGGTGGCCCTGCTCTTCCGCACGCTCGATGCGTTCCGGATCTTCGACAACATCTACGTGCTGACCCAGGGCGCCAACAACACCGGTTCGGTGTCGATCCTCGGCTACGACAATCTGTTCAAGGCGTTCAACATCGGGCTCGGTTCGGCGATCAGTGTGCTGATCTTCTTGTGCGTCGCGCTGATCGCGTTCATCTACATCAAGCTCTTCGGGGCGTCCGCGCCCGGATCCGACGAGGAGAGGCGCTGACGTGGCCGAGCGGGTGGGTGCCGGACGGGGCGCCGGGTGGGCTGCCGCGAACGTCCTCGTGGTGATCTACGCCCTGGTGCCGGTGTTGTGGATCTTGAGCCTGTCATTGAAGCCGACGTCGACCGTCAAAGACGGCAAACTGATTCCGTCTGAGGTCACCTTCGAGAACTACAGGGGCATCTTCTCCGGCGACGCGTTCTCCTCGGCACTGATCAACTCGATCGGCATCGGCCTGATCACCACGGCCATCGCGGTGCTCGTCGGAGGCATGGCGGCCTATGCCGTGGCGCGCCTGGCGTTCCCGGGCAAGAAGCTGCTCGTCGGCGTCGCGCTGCTGATCGCGATGTTCCCTCAGATCTCGCTGGTGACCCCGCTGTTCAACATCGAACGCCGCATCGGCTTGTTCGACACGTGGCCCGGACTGATCATCCCCTACATCACCTTCGCGCTGCCGCTGGCGATCTACACGCTGTCGGCGTTCTTCCGGGAGATCCCCTGGGATCTGGAGAAGGCGGCGAAGATGGACGGCGCCACCCCCGCGCAGGCGTTCCGCAAGGTGATTGCGCCACTGGCGGCGCCGGGCATCGTCACCGCCGCGATACTGGTGTTCATCTTCGCCTGGAACGACCTGCTGCTCGCGTTGTCGCTGACCGCCACCCAGCGGGCGATCACCGCGCCGGTGGCCATCGCCAACTTCACCGGCAGCTCGCAGTTCGAGGAGCCCACCGGGTCGATCGCGGCGGGGGCGATGGTGATCACCATCCCGATCATTATCTTTGTTCTCATCTTCCAGCGGCGGATCGTCGCTGGCCTGACGTCCGGTGCGGTGAAGGGGTAGTCGATGGCCGAAATAGTGTTGGACGGGGTGACGAAGAGTTACCCGAACGGCGCGACGGCGGTCAAGGACCTGTCGATTTCCATCGCCGACGGCGAGTTCATCATCCTGGTCGGTCCGTCCGGGTGCGGAAAGTCCACCACGCTCAACATGATCGCCGGGCTGGAGGACATCTCGTCGGGTGAGCTGCGTATCGGCGGCGAGCGGGTCAACGAGAAGGCGCCCAAGGACCGCGACATCGCGATGGTGTTCCAGTCCTATGCGCTGTACCCGCACATGACGGTGCGGCAGAACATCGCCTTCCCGCTGACCCTGGCGAAGGTGAAGAAGGACGAGATCGCCTCGAAGGTCGCCGAGACCGCCAAGATCCTGGACCTCACCGAACTGCTGGACCGCAAGCCGGGTCAGCTGTCGGGCGGGCAACGCCAGCGGGTGGCGATGGGCCGCGCGATCGTGCGCGACCCCAAGGCATTCTTGATGGACGAGCCGTTGAGCAACCTCGACGCCAAACTGCGCGTGCAGATGCGCTCGGAGATCTCGCGGCTGCAGAGCCGGCTGGGCACCACCACGGTTTACGTCACGCACGACCAGACCGAGGCGATGACCCTGGGTGACCGGGTGGTGGTGATGCTCGCGGGCGTGGCCCAGCAGATCGGCACGCCCGAGGAGCTCTACAACAGGCCCGCCAACCTGTTCGTCGCGGGGTTCATCGGCTCGCCGGCGATGAACTTCTTCCCGGCGACGCTGACCGACGTCGGGGTGCGGTTGCCGTTCGGCGACATCACCCTGACCCAGCACGTGCACGACATGCTCGGCCGACACCGCAGGCCCGCCAACATCATCGTGGGCATCCGCCCCGAACACATCGAGGACGCCGCCCTGCTGGACGGCTACGCCCGCATCCGCGCGCTGACCTTCGACGTCGAGGCCGACATCGTCGAATCGCTGGGCGCCGACAAGTACGTGCACTTCAAGATCGAGGGCGAAGGCGCCCGGTCGGCGCAGCTGCAGGAGCTGGCCGCAGAGTCCGGTGCGGGCGAGAACGAGTTCGTGGCAAGGGTTTCCACCGAGTCCAGCGTGGCGCCGGGGCGGACGGTGCAGTTGGCGTTCGACACCTCGAAGCTGGTCATCTTCGACGCGGACACCGGCGCCAACCTCACCATCCCGCCTGCGGGGGAGAGCGCCGAACCGGCCTCTGCCGCGGTGACACCCGCCGCCGAGAAGCCCGCCGCCGAGAAGCCTGCCGCCGAGAAGCCTGCGGCTGAGAAGCCTGCGGCCGAGGAGCCTGCCGAAGCGCCCGCCTCGGACGCGACTGCCGACGAGGCGCCCACCGACGCCGCACAGAAGTCCGACGCCGACCAGCCGACCAAACCGCCTGCCGAGTGACCGACGTCCTGGCCGAGGTGCGCGCCCGGCTGGGTGAGCACTTCGCCCGGGCCGGGATCGTCGCGGACCCCGCCGCCGCCAGCATCACCTTCCTCGGCACCGAACGCATCGACGTCCTGCGCTTCGGGCCGGACGGCCGGCCGGGCATGGAAGGCGTCAATCACTTCGTCTCCCTTGGCTGTTCGCGGCACCCGATGTTCGATCCGACCGAACTGGTGACCGACGCCATCCACGGCCCGCGCGCCGAGGTGACCGTCGCACTGCGCGGCACCACCCCTAAGGGCCTTGCTCGTTCGGTGGCCGTGCTGGCCGCCGCACCCGCTGTCGAGGGGCTGGTGCTCGAGCCCGGCGCACTCGTCGACCTCGGCGAACCGTTGTTCGACCGCGCCCCGTTCACCGCATTCCTGTTGAGCGACAGCGACATCGGTGAGATCCCGCTGCCCGGGCCGATCGCCCCGGTCACCGTGCTGACCGCGACGCCGATCACTCCCACCGAAGCGGCGTGGGTGCGTCTGAAGGGCGCCGACGCGATGCGGGAGGCCTGGACGGCCGACGGAGTGGACGTGCTCGACCCGGACAGGCCTGCGGCGCGGCCGAATTAGAGCCAGTGGTTGCGGCGGAACGTGCGGTACAGCATGAAGCACACCGCGAACATCACCAGCAGCACCGCGGGATACCCGTAGGTCCACCGCAGTTCGGGCATGTTGTCGAAGTTCATCCCGTAGATGCCCGCCATCGCGGTCGGCACCGCGGCGATCGCCACGTACGCCGAGATCTTGCGCATGTCGGTGTTCTGCTGCATCGAGATCTTGCCGACGGCCGCCTGCACCAGCGAGCTGAGCACCTCGTCGTAGCTGGCGATCCGGTCGGCGGCCTGGGTGTTGTGGTCGAGCACGTCGCGCATGTAGCGCCGGACCTCCTTGGAGATGAGGTCGTTGTGATCGGCGCCGATGCGCTGCAACGCCAGGGTGAGCGGGGTGACCGCCCGGCGCATCTCGACCACTTCGCGCTTGAGCAGGTAGATGTGCTCGATGTCGGTGGTGCTGGCGGGGGAGAAGATGTTCTCCTCCATCGCGTCGATGTCGGTCTCCACGAGATCGGTGACGTCGAGGTAGCCGTCGACCACGTGGTCGGCGATCGCGTGCATCACCGCATAGGGACCCAGCGCGCAGTTGGTGGGGTTGGCGTCCATCCGCTTGCGCACCCCGGCCAGCCCGCTGAAGTCACCGTGGCGAACCGTCACCACGAAGTCCGCGCCGACGAACACCATGATCTCGCCGGTCTCGACGATCTCACGGGCGTTGTCGATCGACGAGTGCTCGACGTAGTTGATGGTCTTCAGCACCAGGAACAGGGTGTCGTCGTAGCGCTCCAGCTTCGGTCGCTGGTGGGCGTGCACCGCGTCCTCGACGGCCAGTTCGTGCAGGCCGAAAACCTCGGCGACGGCCTGCATCTGGTGCTCGTCGGGCTCGTGCAGCCCGATCCACACGAAGGCCGGACGGCCGTCGGCCTCGAGCTCGCGCACCCGGGCGAGTGCCGCGGCGTGGGTGAACTTGCCCGGCAGCCGCCTGCCCTCGCAGTACACGCCGCAGTCCACCATCGCCCGTGCGACGGGGACGTGGATGCTGGAGGCGTCGGGACCCGTCGACCTGTTGCGGGTGGAGGTCCGCACCATCGACGGTGGCAGGGCGCGGAACGACGGCATGGGCCCTCCTCCTGCGGCGCGATCGAAACCCCTGTTCGGGCCGTTCAGATGCTACGCGCCGGAGCTGGGGGCCACCTGCGCGCCGCGGGTACTCACGCGGGGGGAATGGGGCACTGTGAGAATTCGCGGTCCGATACCCTTGCGCAGTGTCGGAAAGCATCGTGACCTCCTCGCCCGAGAGCGAGTCGCAGGCGCGCACCCCCCAGGTCGTCATCGATGACGCCGAGATCTTCGCGGCGCACGAAGGCGGGAAGCTCTCGGTAGGCATGAATTCGCCGCTGGACACCCAGCGCGCGTTGTCGATCGCCTACACCCCGGGGGTGGCTCAGGTGAGCCGGGCGATCGCCGCCGACCACACCCTGGCCGCGAAGTACACCTGGGCCAGCCGGCTGGTCGCCGTCGTCAGCGACGGCAGCGCGGTGCTCGGCCTCGGCGACATCGGCCCCGCCGCGTCGCTTCCGGTGATGGAGGGCAAGAGCGCGCTGTTCAAGACGTTCGGTGGGCTCGACTCGATCCCGATCGTGCTCGACACCAAGGATCCCGACGAGATCGTCGAGACCCTGATCCGGCTGCGCCCGACATTCGGTGCGGTCAACCTCGAGGACATCTCCGCCCCACGCTGCTTCGAGATCGAGCGCCGGGTGATCGAGGCGCTGGACTGCCCGGTGATGCACGACGACCAGCACGGCACCGCCATCGTGGTGCTGGGTGCGCTCTTCGGTGCGGTCGAGGTGCTCGGCCGCGACATGCACGCCCTCAAGGTGGTCATCTCCGGCGCCGGCGCCGCGGGGGTGGCCTGCGCGAACATCCTGATCGCCGCGGGCATCCGCGACATCGTCGTGCTGGACTCCAAGGGCATCGTGCACAGCGGGCGCGAGGACCTCAACACGTTCAAGGCCGAACTCGCCGCGAGCACCAATCCGCGGAACCTGACCGGCGGCATCGCCGAGGCCGTCAACGGGGCCGACATGTTCCTCGGCCTGTCCGCGGGCGTGGTGCCCGAGGAGATCATCGCCACCATGGCGCCCAAGGGCATCGTGTTCGCCCTGTCGAATCCGGATCCGGAGATCCACCCCGACGCCGCCCGCAGGCACGCGGCGGTGGTGGCCACCGGGCGCAGCGACTTCCCGAACCAGATCAACAACGTGCTGGCGTTCCCCGGGGTGTTCCGCGGTGCGCTCGACGCCGGCGCCCGCCGCATCACCGAGAAGATGAAGGTCGCCGCGGCCGAGGCCATCTTCTCCGTGGTCGGCGACGACCTGGCCGTCGACCACATCGTCCCGAGCGCGCTCGACCCCCGGGTCGGACCCGCGGTGGCCGAAGCGGTGGCCGCGGCGTCGCAGGTCTGAGCCGACGATGCGCCGGCTGGCGTTGGCGCTCGTCGCACTCGTGCTCAGCGGCTGCGGCGGTCCGCCCGCCCCGCCACTGGTGACCATCGGCGCCCACACCGACACCGAGTCGGTGGTGATCGCGCACCTGTATGCCGCGGCGCTGCGCAACTACGGCACGGCCACCGTGGTGCTGCCGTCGGACGACCCACTGACCGCGCTCGACGCAGGCGACGTTCGGGTGGTGCCCGGGCTGACCGGCCGGCTGCTGCAGCGCTTCGAGCCCGGCGCCACCGCCCGGGCGGGCGAACAGGTGTACCGCGAGCTGCTGGCGGCGCTGCCCGAGGGAATCGCCGCAGGCGACTACGCGATGTCGGCGCAGGACCGGCCGGCGCTCGCCGTCACGGAGGCCACGGCGGAGGCGCGCGGCGAACGGCTGTCGGCGTTGACCGGCCGCTGCGCCGAGGTCCGCCCGGGGAAGGTGGCCGGGGTGCAGACACCGTCGGTCGTCGGCACCTGCCGGCTGCCCGCGCCCCGCGAATTCCCCGACGAGTCCGCACTGTGGGCCGCGATACGGGCCGGCCGGGTGAACGCCGCGTGGACCACCACCGCCGCGCCCGCGATCCCGGACGACGTCGTGGTGCTGGCGGACCGCTCGGCGCTGATCCGTGCCGAGAACGTGGTGCCGCTGTACCGGCGCAACGAACTCGACGAGTCACAGGTGCTCGCGCTCAACGAGGTCGCCGGAGTGCTCGACACCGCTGCAATCGCGGAGATGCAGCAGGCGGTGGACGACGGGGCCGACCCGGCGCGGGTGGCCGACGACTGGCTGTCCGCCCACCCCCTGCGCGACTGACGTCTCCCGGAGCGGCCGGGCGTGCTTACTTCGGCGGTGGCATCATCCGCGACGTGAACGCCGCGAACAGCCGCTGATAGTGCGGCCCGGTGATGCGCACGAGTGCGTCGAGCACCTTGGCGTCGTTGCCGATGAGGACGCGGGCCTTGTTCTTGCGCACGCCGTCGAGGATGACCACGGCGGCGCGGCGCGGCGACATGGACGCCAGCTTCTTGTCGAACACGTTGGCCAGCTGCTCGGCGTCGAGTCCTTCGGCCGCGGTGGCGTTGCGCGCGATCGCGGTCTTGATGCCGCCGGGGTGCACGGTCGTCACCTTGACCGGATGCTGAGCCAGGATCATCTCCTGCCGCAGCGCCTCGGTGAATCCGCGCACGGCGAACTTGGCCGCGTTGTAGGCGGCCTGGCCGGGCACGGAGAACAGCCCGAACACGCTCGACACGTTGATCACGTGGCCATCGCCGGACTCGATGAGGTGTGGCAGGAACGCCTTGGTGCCGTTGACGACGCCCCAGAAGTCGACGTCCATCACCCGCTCGATGTCCTTGTACTGGCTGATCTCGACGTCGCCGGTGAAGGCGATCCCGGCGTTGTTGTAGATCTGGTTGACCTTGCCGAAGTGGTTCTTGACCTCGTCGGCGTAGAGGTGAAACGCCTCGCGCTCGGTGACGTTCAGGCGGTCGGCCTTCACCGGCGCCCCGATGGCCTTCAGCCGCTCCTCGGTGGCCGCCAGTCCCTCGGTGTCGACGTCGCTGATCGCCAGCTTGGCGCCGGAGCGGGCCAGTTCGATGGCCAGCGCCTGGCCGATGCCCGATCCAGCTCCGGTCACCACGGCGACCTTCCCGGCGAAGCCGTCCATGTGTGCACTCCTCTTGTCGTTGCTTCGGGACGAGGTTAGTCGGTACCCGCGGTACCACCGCCGCGGGGGCGATGCGTAACGGTGCCGCCGCCGACGGCGATGCCAAGTCATGCAGCGAATCAAGCGCAACCACCGCGCGGCGGCCGCCGCGCTCGCCGTGACCGCGGGCCTGTTCGGCGCCGCTCTGTCGGTCGGGGCGGCTCCGGCTCAGGCCGATCCGGCCACCGATGCGTTCCTCGACAGCCTCGGCGGCCCGGGGCTCTCGGGCATCGACCCCGCGACCGCGACACAGGTCGGTCAGCAGATCTGCCCGATGCTCGTCGATCCCGGTCAGAACGCGGCGAACGTCGCCGGCGAGGTCTCCGAGGCGCTCGGCCGTCCGCTGGGCCCGGCCACCATGTTCACCGGCCTGGCCATCTCGGCGTTCTGCCCCGGTGCGATGGCGTCGCTGGCCAACGGCCAGACGCCGTTCCCGATGCCGATGCTGGGCTTCTGAGGGCCGACAGGTCCCGAACGAGATGTCAGGGTCGTGATCCGCGGAGGATCACGACCCTGACTGCTATCTGGTGAACGGGGTTACGGGGCGAAGGCCTCGTCGAGGATTTCCTGCTGCTCGACGGCGTGCACCTTCGATGACCCCGATGACGGCGCCGACATCGCCCGCCGCGACACCCGCTTGATGCCGGTGAAGTGGTCCGGCAGCAGCTCGGGCAGGATCAGGCCGAACGACGGCCACGCGCCCTGGTTGGCCGGCTCCTCCTGCACCCAGAACTTCTCCTCGACGTTCGGGTACATGTCGAGCGTCTCGGCCAGTCGCCGCCGCGGCAGCGGCGCCAGCTGCTCGACGCGCACGATCGCGATGTCGTCGCGCTTCTCCTTGGCCTTGCGGGCCGCCAGCTCGTAGTAGATCTTGCCGCTGGTCAGCAGTACGCGCTTGACCTTCGACCGGTCGCCGTCGCCGTCGGTGTAGGTCGGCTCCTCCATCACCGAGCGGAACTTGCCCTCGGTGAACTCGCGCAGATCGCTGACCGCGGCCTTGTTGCGCAGCATCGACTTCGGCGTGAAGACGATCAGCGGCCGCTGGATGCCGTCCATGCCGTGCCTGCGCAGCAGGTGGAAGTAGCTCGCCGGGGTCGACGGCACGGCGATGGTCATCGAACCCTCGGCCCACAGCTGCAGGAACCGCTCGATGCGGCCCGACGTGTGGTCGGGACCCTGCCCCTCGTGGCCGTGCGGCAGCAGCAGCACCACGTCGGAGAGCTGACCCCACTTGGCCTCGCCGGAGCTGATGAACTCGTCGATGATGGACTGCGCGCCGTTGACGAAGTCGCCGAACTGCGCCTCCCACAGCACCATCGCGTCGGGGTTGCCGACCGAGTAGCCGTACTCGAAGCCGACCGCCGCGAACTCCGACAGCGCCGAGTCGTACACCAGGAACTTGCCGCCGGTGGGCGTGCCGTCCGGGTTGGTCGCAAGCATCTGCAGCGGGGTGTACTCCTGCCCGGTCTTGCGGTCGATGATCACCGAGTGGCGCTGGGTGAACGTGCCGCGTCGGGTGTCCTGACCGGACAGCCGCACCAGCTTGCCCTCGGCGATCATCGAGCCGAGCGCGAGCAGTTCGGCGAAGGCCCAGTCGACCTTGCCCTCGTAGGCCATCTCGCGGCGCTTCTCCAGCACCGGCTTGACCCGTGGGTGCACGGTGAAGCCGTCGGGCACGTTGAGGAACGCATCGCCGATGCGGGCCAGCTCCGCCTTGTCGACCGCGGTCGACAGCTTCGCCGGCAGCACCTGGTCGGCCTCGACGGACTCACTGGGCGCGATGTCGTGCTTCTCGAGTTCGCGGACCTCGTTGAACACCCGCTCGAGCTGGCCCTGGTAGTCGCGCAGGGCGTCCTCGGCCTCCTTCATCGAGATGTCGCCACGACCGATCAGCGCTTCGGTGTAGGTCTTGCGGACCCCGCGCTTGGTGTCGATCACGTCGTACATGCCGGGCTGCGTCATCGACGGGTCGTCGCCCTCGTTGTGCCCGCGGCGGCGGTAGCACAGCATGTCGATGACGACGTCCTTCTTGAACTTCTGCCGGAAGTCGACGGCGAGCTTGGCCACCCACGCGGCGGCCTCGGGATCGTCACCGTTGACGTGGAAGATCGGCGCGCCGATCATCTTCGCCACGTCGGTGCAGTACTCCGACGACTTCGAGTCGTGCGGCGAGGTGGTGAATCCGATCTGGTTGTTGACGATGATGTGGATCGTGCCGCCGGTGCGGTAGCCGCGCAGCAACGCCAGGTTCAGCGTCTCGGCGACCACGCCCTGGCCGGCGAACGCCGCGTCGCCGTGCAGCATCATCGGCACGACGGTGAACGCGTCGTCGCCGTCACCCTTGTCGAGCAGGTCCTGCTTGGCGCGCACCAGACCCTCGAGCACCGGGTCGACGGCCTCCAGGTGCGACGGGTTGGCCGTCAGCGACACCGCGATGTCGTTGTCGCCGAACATCTGCAGGTAGATCCCGGTCGAGCCGAGGTGGTACTTGACGTCGCCGGAGCCGTGCGCCTGCGACGGGTTCAGGTTGCCCTCGAACTCGCTGAAGATCTGCGAGTAGGGCTTGCCGACGATGTTGGCCAGCACGTTGAGCCGGCCGCGGTGCGGCATGCCGATGACGACCTCGTCGAGGCCGTGCTCGGCGCACTGGTCGATGGCGGCGTCCATCATCGGGATGACGGTCTCGGCGCCTTCCAGTGAGAACCGCTTCTGACCGACGTACTTGGTCTGCAGGAACGTCTCGAAGGCCTCGGCCGCGTTGAGCTTGCTCAGGATGTACTTCTGCTCGGCGACGGTCGGCTTCTCGTGCTTGACCTCGACGCGCTCCTGGATCCACGTCTGCTGCTCGGGCTCGAGGATGTGGGTGTACTCGACGCCGACGTGGCGGCAGTAGGAGTCGCGCAGCAGGCCGAGCACGTCGCGCAGCTTCTTGCGCTCGGCGCCGGCGAAGCCGCCGACCTTGAACTCACGGTCGAGGTCCCACAGCGTCAGGCCGTGGCTGTTGACGTCGAGGTCCGGATGGCTGCGGAACCGGTTCTTGTCCAGCCGCAGCGGGTCGATGTCGGCCATCAGGTGACCGCGGTTGCGGTACGCCGCGATCAGCTCGATCACGCGGGCGTTCTTGTCCTCGATCGAGTCGGGGTTGTCGATGCGCCAGCGCACCGGCTCGTACGGGATGCCGAGTTCGCGGAAGATCTCGTCGAAGAACTCGTCGGACAGCAGCAGCTGGTGCACCGTGCGAAGGAAGTCGCCGGACTCCGCGCCCTGGATGATGCGATGGTCGTAGGTCGACGTCAGGGTGATCAGCTTGCCGACGCCGAGGTCGTTGATGCGCTCCTCGCTGGCGCCCTGGAACTCCGCCGGGTACTCCATCGCGCCGACGCCGATGATGGCGCCCTGGTTGCGCATCAGCCGCGGCACCGAGTGCACGGTGCCGATGGTGCCCGGGTTGGTCAGCGAGATCGTGACGCCGGTGAAGTCCTCGGCGGTCAGCTTGCCGTCGCGGGCGCGCCGCACGATGTCCTCGTAGGCGGCGATGAACTGGCCGAAGGCCAGCGACTCGGACTTCTTGATCGCCGCGACGACCAGCTGGCGGTTACCGTCCTTGCCGGGCAGGTCGATCGCCAGGCCCAGATTCGTGTGCGCGGGGGTGACCGCGTTGGGCTTGCCGTCGACCTCGGCGAAGTGCCGGTTCATGTTCGGGAACTTGTTGACGGCCTGCACGATCGCGTACCCGATCAGGTGGGTGAACGAGATCTTGCCGCCGCGGGTGCGCTTGAGGTGGTTGTTGATGACGACGCGGTTGTCGATCATCAGCTTCGCGGGGATGGCCCGCACGCTGGTCGCGGTGGGCACCTCGAGCGAGGCGGACATGTTCTTGGCGACGGCCGCGGCGGCGCCGCGCAGCACCTGGTTCTCGTCGTCGCCGCCGGAGGCGGCGGCCTTCGGCTTGGCGTCCGGGGCCTTCTCGGTCTTCTCGGTCTTGTCGTTCTTGTCGGTCTTCTCGGCGGGCTTGTCGCTCTTGTCGTTCTTCGCGGCAGGCTTCTGCGGCGACTTCTCGGCGGGTTTCTCGGCAGGCTTGTCGGCGGACTTCTCGGCGGACTTCGCCGGCGCGGGCTTGTCGTTCTTCGTCGGCGCCGACGCGGACTTCGCGGTGCCGTTGGCGGCCGACTTGTCGGTGGACTTGGCCTGCGGCGGCGGCGCGGGCGCGGGTTCGGGCGGCGACTTGGGCGCAGACCCGCGGGCCGGTTGGCCGTTACCGCCCTTGGCCGCCGACGCCCCGGTCGGCTCCGGGTTGTAGTCGACCAGGAATTCGTGCCAACTGGGGTCGACCGACGAGGGGTCCTCGCGGAACTTGCGGTACATCTCCTCGACCAACCACTCGTTCTGTCCGAATGGTGAAGGTGAACTGCTCACGGCAGCTACTCGCCTCGATTCCGTCGCCTCGGGCAAGCATTGGCAAGGTGCTCGCCGCTTTCGTGTCCTGGTTCTAGCGTCCTCGTGTTCGCGGCCTACGTCGCGAGTACCCGCTCGTCCGCCGCCTAAAGGCTAGCGCTCCGGCATCGGCCGGACCACGTCGATGCACTTATGGTCTTAGTGGTCTTGCGGGGTGCATCGATCAGCGCCGTCTCAGGGCTGCGCGGACGGCAGTACGTGCAGCGTCGAGGGCCACCTCGGCGGCGGTGGACCGAACGCGTTTCGAGCGTTGTCGACGATCTTGCGGCCCATCAGGCGGTTGCCGACGCCGCCGACGACCGCGCCGATGCCGACCGGCAGCACCTTGCCGAACGCCAGGGCTCCCCGCTTGATCGTGTAGCGCTTGACGAAGTACTTGAGCAGCCGCGAGTTGAGTTGCGTCACCGCGGGCAGCGGCAGCGTCGCCGCGCCGTCGCTGATCCATCCACCGCTGGTGCGGCCCCGCCCGATCAGGTCGGCGAGGGCGTGCTTGCTGTCCTCACCGACCAGCACCGACAGCACCAGCGCGCGGCGGCGCTCGCGGTGCTCGGCGGGGATGCCGTGCACCTCGGCGACGGCGAGCACGAACACCGACGTCGCCTCGAGGAACAGCACGGTCTCACCGGCCACCGCCGACATCGCGGCGAGCGTGCCGATGCCGGGGAACGCCGCGGCGGATCCGACGGCCGCGCCGCTGGCCATCACCGCGCCCACGTAGTGCTTCTCCAGCGACGTGATGATCTCGGCCGGGCCGGCGTTCGGACGCGCATGGCGCAACCGGTCGACATAGGCGCGCACCGCAGGCGCCTGCACGCGGGTGCTGCCCTCGATGATCTGGGACAGCACGCGTGCGGCGGTGCCGGGACTCTCGGCCGCGCCGTCCGTGGTCGCCGGCAGCTTGTTCTTGCGGGACCAAGCGCTCATTCCGGGCCTCCCCGTAGGCGAACTAGTGCGTGAGCCGTGGCTGTCCAGGCTATCGGGTCGACAACGAACGGCGACCGGCACGGGTGCCCGGCGGTGATCGCGGTCACGGCCGGGAAGAAAATATTGATATGCGGTGCTAACCAATTGCATGGCATCATCCCCACGCGTGAGCCCGCCTGTGCCAGCAACCCGCACCCCGCAGCGCGACTCCACGCCGCCGCGACGGGTGAAGATGATCCTCGTCCTCGGCGCCCTGGTCGCGCTCGGCCCGCTCACCATCGACATGTACCTGCCCGCACTGCCCGGCATCGGCGACGAACTGGGCGTGTCGTCGTCGGTCGCCCAGCTGACCCTGACCGGCACGCTCGCCGGACTGGCGCTGGGCCAGCTGATCGTCGGACCGCTGTCGGACTCGCTGGGCCGCCGTCGGCCGCTGATGGCCGGCATCGCCCTGCACATGGTGGCGTCGGTGCTGTGCGTGCTGGCGCCCAACATCGCGATCCTCGGCGTCGCCCGCGGGCTGCAGGGCATGGGTGCCGCCGCCGCCGCAGTCACCGCGATCGCCGTCGTGGGCGACCTGTTCTCCGGATCCGCGGCCGCCACCGTGATGTCGCGGCTGATGCTGGTCCTCGGCGTGGCGCCGGTGCTGGCGCCATCCCTGGGGGCCGCGGTGCTCCTTCACGCATCCTGGCACTGGGTGTTCCTCGCGCTGGTCCTGCTGGCCGGACTGCTGCTGCTGCTCGCCGCGCTGGCGCTGCCCGAGACGCTGCCGGTCGCCCACCGGCGGCCGCTGCGGGTGCGCGGCATCGCCGCCACCTACGCGGGCCTGCTGCGCGACGCGCGGTTCGTCATCCTGGTCCTCGTCGCGGCGCTGGGAATGTCCGGTCTGTTCGCCTACATCGCGGCCGCCCCGTACGTGCTGCAGGGCCGCTACGGCGTGGATCAGCAGACCTTCGCGCTGCTGTTCGCCGCGGGCGCGGTGGCGCTGATCGGCTCGACGCAGTTCAACGTGGTGCTGCTGCGCCGGTTCACCCCGCAGACCATCGTCGTGTGGGCGCTGTCCTCGGCGTCGCTGGCCGGTGCGGTGTTCGTCGGGATCTCCGTCGCCGAGGTAGGCGGCCTGTACGGCTTCCTGGTGCCCGTGTGGGTGATCCTGGCCGCCATGGGACTGGTGATCCCGAACGCGCCCGCCGTGGCGCTGTCGCGGCACTCCGAGGCCGCGGGCACCGCGGCCGCGTTGCTGGGCGCCGCACAGTTCGGGCTCGGCGCCGCCGTCGCACCGCTGGTCGGCGTGCTCGGCAACGGTGAGTTCGCGCTGGCGGTGGTAATGACGGCGGGCATGGTGATCGCACTGTTGGCGCTGCTCGCGGTGGGTGCGCCGGCGTCCGACGAGGAAGCCGACACCGAGCGTGAGGCGGTCGCCGAAGCCGTGTGACCGGCGGCGCTGCGCCGACCCTGACTTGTCGTGCCTGCAGCGGGTACGTAGCGTCGGTGGATCGTTGGTTAGCGAGTCGACGCCATATGTTCTCTTCACCTGCTGCCCGGAGGCCGGGACGTGACGGTGCGGCACAGCCGCGACCGGGCGATGCCGTGACCGCAGGCGAGCCGGCGGTCAACCCGTGGCATGCCCTGTGGGCGATGATGATCGGCTTCTTCATGATCCTCGTCGACGCCACCATCGTCGCCGTCGCGAATCCGTCGATCATGGAGAACCTCGGCGCGGACTACGACGCCGTGATCTGGGTGACGAGCGCCTACCTGCTGGCCTACGCCGTGCCTCTGCTGCTCGCGGGCCGGCTCGGCGACCGGTTCGGCCCCCGCAACGTCTACCTGGCCGGGCTCGCGGTGTTCACCGTCGCCTCGCTGTGGTGCGGCCTGGCGGGCAGCATCGAGATGCTGATCGCCGCGCGGGTGGTCCAGGGTGTCGGCGCGGCGCTGCTCACCCCGCAGACGCTCTCGACGATCACCCGCATCTTCCCGCCTGAACGGCGCGGCGTGGCGATGAGCGTGTGGGGCGCCACCGCGGGTGTCGCGACGCTGGTCGGCCCGTTGGCCGGCGGGGTGCTGGTGGACACGCTGGGCTGGCAGTGGATCTTCATCGTCAACGTGCCGGTCGGCGTCGCCGGTCTGCTGCTGGCCGCCCGGTTCGTGCCTGCGCTGCCCACCAGGAAGAACGGTTTCGACATCCCCGGTGTGCTGCTGTCGGGGCTGGGCATGTTCCTGATCGTCTTTGCCCTGCAGGAGGGCCAGTCGCACAACTGGGCGGCGTGGATCTGGGGCTGCGTCGCGCTCGGCGTCGGCGCGATGGCCGGGTTCGTCTACTGGCAGTCGGTGACCCCGCATGAGCCGCTGATCCCGCTGCAGATCTTCCGGGACCGCGATTTCAGCCTGTCCAACCTCGGGATCGCGACGATCGGCTTCGTCGTCACCGGGATGATCCTGCCGCTGATGTTCTATGCGCAGGCGGTATGCGGGCTATCGCCCACCCGGGCGGCGCTGCTCACCGCTCCGATGGCGATCGCGACCGGGGTGCTGGCCCCGCTCGTCGGGCGCATCGTCGACCGGTCGCATCCGCGCCCGGTCGTCGGTTTCGGCTTCTCCGCGCTGGCTATCGCGCTGACCTGGTTGTCGATCGACATGACCCCGTCGACGCCGATCTGGCGGCTGGTGCTGCCGATCACGCTGATGGGCATCGGCATGGCCTTCATCTGGTCGCCGCTGGCCGCCACGGCCACCCGCAACCTGCCGCCGACGCTCGCCGGGGCGGGGTCGGGGGTGTACAACGCGACGCGTCAGGTCGGCTCGGTGCTGGGCAGCGCCGGGATGGCGGCGTTCATGACCTCGCGAATCGGCGCCGAGATGCCCGCGGCCGGGCCGGCCCCAGGCGGCGGGGGCGCCGTCACGGCGCTGCCGGCGTTCCTGCACGAGCCGTTCGCCGCGGCGATGTCCCAGTCGATCCTGCTGCCGGCGTTCGTGGCGCTGTTCGGTGTGATGGCCGCACTGTTCCTGTTGGGCTTCGGCGGCCGGTCGGAGCGGGTGTCCGTCGCGGCCGGCGAGGTCGATCCCGAGGCGCGCACCGACGTGATTCATGCGGCCGCGCACGCCGACGACATGTACGACGCGTACGACTTCGACGACGACCACTACCTCGAGTACACGGTGGAATGGGACGACCCGCCGCCCGCGCCCGCCCGGCCGGTTGAGGGCGACGACGACCCCGTCACCGAACCCCTGGCGTCGCGCGTCGAGCATCCGCTGCCCGCCCCCGCCGAGGTCTGGCACAGCGACCCGGTCGAGTCGTGGCACAGCCTGCTCGACGACGACGACGATGCGTCGGCCGACACCGATTCCGGTCCGGAGCCAGAACCCATCCCGGTGCGGGCCGAATCCGAGCCCGATCCCTGGCGCAACATCCTGGAGGCGTTGATGGCCGACGCCCCGCCGGAGCCTTCGGCCGAATCGAACGGTCTCGCGCACAACGGTTTCCATGTCGACGAGGAGCAGCGCCTGCAACTGCTGCCGCAGGTCGATCCGCCGCCCGTCGAGCCGCCGGCACCGTCGCACGACCCGTTCCTGGCCAACGGCCACCAGCCCCGCCCCCGTCACCGCCACGTCGAGTCGCCGCACCCGAACGGTTCGGCAGGCAACGGGCGGCACTACCGCGACGAGCACGAGGACGCGCCGCGCGGCCGTCACTCCCGGCCGTCGTGAGGCGCCGGAAGCCTCAGCCGAACAGCACGGCCGCGTTCAGGTAGCCGGTCGGATCGAGCGCCGCCTTGACCGCCCGCATCGTCGAGACGTCGTCCTCGGTGCGCGACATCGTCAGGTAGTCGCGCTTGCGCGAGCCCACTCCGTGTTCGGAGCTCACGTTGCCGCCGTGCTCGGCGATCAGCGTCATCATCGCCGCGTACAGGTGCTGCTCGGCGGCGGTGTCGACGCGCAGCACGTTGAGGTGCAGATTGCCCTCGCCGATGTGGCCGAACAGCACCGGAATCGCTTCGGGGGCATGTATTTTCACCAGGTCGGCCGAGGCGGCGGCGAACCCGGCGACTGATTCGAGCGGCAGTGACACGTCGAATTTCAGCGGCGGGCCGTACACGCCGAGGACCTCCAGCACCGCCTCGCGCACCCGCCACAGCCGCTGCTGCGCGGCCACGTCGACACCGACGGCGGGTTCGCCGCTGACGTCGATGTCGTCGAACGCCGCCGCGAGCCGCTCGCCGGGATCGTCGGCGCCTGCGAGTTCCACCAGCAGCAGCCACGGCGCGTCCACCGGCGCCGCGACACCCATCTTCTCGGCGGTCACCGCACAGGCGCGCCCGTCGATCATCTCGAGCGCCGCGATGCCGTCGAGGTCACGGAACAGCCGGCCGGCGGCGACCAGCGCCGCGAGGTCGGCGAACCCGCAGACCGCGGTGATCCGTTGTGCCGGAGTCGGATACAGCCGCAGTTCCAGTTCGGTCAGCACACCCAGCGTGCCCTCCGCTCCGACGAACAGCGACGCCAGGTCGTAGCCGGTGTTGTCGCTGCGGACCCGGCTGAACCGGCGCAGCAGCGTCCCGTCGGGCAGCGCGACCTCCAGCCCGAGCACCTGCTCACCCATGTTGCCGTAGCGCACGGTGCGCAGCCCACCGGCATTCGTCGAGGCCATCCCGCCCACCGTCGCCGAATCGCGCGCCGCCAGGTCGACCCCGAACACCAGGCCGGCGGCCACGGCGGCCTGCTGCACGGATCCCAGTGTCACACCCGCGCCGACCCGCACCCGGCGGTCGGCGATGTCGACTCCACTTGTCGCCGTGAGCCGTTCGGTGGACAGCAGCACGTCGTCGTGCTCGGGGACGGTGCCCGCGACCAGCGATGTCCGGCCGCCCTGCACGGTGACGTGTGCGCCCGCGTCGCGGCACTCCCGCAGGACCTGCGCGACCTGCGCCGCGTCGCCCGGGCGGACCAGAGCGGCGGCCCGGCCGCGGTATCTGCCGGTGTAGTCCACGCTGCGCCCGGCCAGCAGGTCGGCGTCGGTGCTGACGTACGCCACGCCGACGACGCCGGACAGCCTGCCGGGCAGCGAGCTGGTCACGACGACGCCACCGTCAGGAACGCGCCGAGCTCGACGAGCCGGTCCGGGGTGGCGGGCAGGTACTCGGTGAGCGTCTCCGCCCGCACGACGAATGCCGCGTACTTGGCCCGGCTGATCGCCACGTTGAGCCGATTCCTGTTGAGCAGAAATGAGATTCCGCGAGGAACGTCGTCGATCGACGAGGCCACCATCGACACGAACACCACCGGCGCCTGCTGGCCCTGGAACTTGTCGACGGTGCCTACCCGTACCTCGTCGAAGCCCGCGGTGTCCAGGTGCCGGCGCAGCAGCGTCACCTGCGCGTTGTAGGGCGTGACGATCAGCACGTCGTGCTGGCCCAACGGGCGGGGGCCGTGCTCGTCGGACCACGGCAAGCCGATCAGCCGGGAGATCTCGGTGACGATCGCCGCGGCCTCCTCCGGACTCTCGGTCGCGTTGCCGTCGTGGCGAATAGGCAGCACCCGCACGCCCGGTGCCAGGCCCTCGAGCCGGCGGGCGGCGGTCACGGCCTCGAATGAACGCAGCCGCCCGTCGTAGGACAGCCGCGACACCGCCGCGCACACGTCGGGGTGCATCCGGTACGAACGGTCGAGGAAGTAACCGAGTTCGGTGGGCAGCGTGTGCGCGTCGCCGACCAGCCAGCCCAGTGCGGAGCAGTCGACGGGCTCGGGGTGGGTGCCCGCGCTGACCTGCGGCAGCTGCTGCGGATCGCCGAGCAGCAGCAGGTTCCCGGCGGCGGGCGCCACGGCGATGGTGTTGGCCAGGCAGAACTGGCCGGCCTCCTCGATGACCAGCAGGTCGAGGCAGCCACGGGGGACTCGGGAGTCGTTGGCGAAATCCCATGCGGTGCCGCCGATCACGCATCCGGTGCGGGCGGCGGCGTGCTCGGCGAGGAAGGCCGGGAACTTCGCTTCGTCGAGCACCGTCCAGCCAGGGTCGGCGCCGCCCTTCTTCTTGGCGACATGGGCGGCGTCCACCCCCGCGGCCAGCACGTCGCGGAACAGGTTCTCCACCACTGCATGCGACTGCGCCACCACACCGACGCGCCAGCGGTGCTCGGTGACCAGCCGCGTGATGATCGCCGCGGCGGTGAACGTCTTGCCGGTCCCGGGCGGACCGTGCACGGCCAGGTACGACGAGTCCAGGTCGAGCAGCGCGGCGGTGATCGCCTCGGTGGTGCCTGCGTCGGTGCCGGGCAATGGATCCCCGGAGCGGGTGCGTGGCGGCCTGCGCCGCAGGATGTCGACGACGGCGTTGACCGGCAGCCGCGGCAGCCCGGCGGCCAGTGCGGTCGCCGTCGTCTCGATCGACTCCTGCAGCGCCGTGGTGCGGATCGGCGGGCCGGGCGTCAACGCGAACGGCAGTGCGTCGAACGTGCCGCCGCCCTTGGGTTCCCGCTCGATGACCAGCACCTCGGTGGGCGCCTCGGGATCGTCACACGCCACGACCCGGACCGGGGCGAACGCCCGTCGGTCGGGATCGTCGGACAACCCGGCGGGAGCGGGCGGCTCGTAGAGCGCATACATGTCGCGGCCGAGCCCGCCGGCGGCGATCGACCCGGTCAGCGTAACCCAGCGCTGTGGCTTGCGCGCCCGCGGCGGGGTGTGCCAGTCGGTGTGCACCTCGGCGTGCTCGGCGAGGAAAACGTCGGTGGTGTCGGCCCACTCGTCGACCGGGTTGTTGAGCCGGTCGAAATGGGCCCACCAGTACGGCTTGTCCTCGCGGCGGTGGTAGCCGCGGGCGGCGGCCACCATCGCGACCGCGGACTGCTCGGGGGTGCGCTGGGCGGGGTCGTCACCGACGAATCGGGCCAGCCGGCGAGCCAGGTGGTCGTCGGGGTCGACCGTCCCGCCGTCGGTGACCGGCTGGGGGCCGCGCGGCGGCACCGCGCAGTCGATGGCCCGGCAGATCAACCAGTCGCGCAGCTTACGGGTGGACGTGCAGTCGTAGCGGTTGTATTCCTCGATCTCCTTGAGCACCACCGCGGCGTCGTCGTCGCGGCCTTCGGCGCGCAACTCGCAGTAGCGGGCGTACTGCGTGATGGAGTCGGTCGCTGTGGTGACGTCGCCGCTGCGCAGCTGGGCGCCCATGTAGAGCGGCTCGAGCGACTTGAGGCTGTAGTTCTCGGTGCCCACCCGAATGCTCTTGCGCACCAGCGGGTAGAGGTCGACGAGCACGCCGCTGCGCAGCAGGTCGTCCACCTCGTCCTCGCCGACTCCGTAGCGGCCGGCCAGCCGCAGCAGCGCCGTCTTCTCGTAGGCGGCGTAGTGGTAGACGTGCATACGCGGGTGGCGCTTGCGGCGCTTGCGCACCATCGCGAGGAAGTCCAGCAGCGCCGCGCGCTCCTGTGCGCGGTCATGCGCCCACAGCGGGGTGAAGGTGTCGGCGGTGTCGAGGACGCCGAACAGGTATTCGATACCCCATTCGCGGCCGTCCGCCGTCCAGAGCGGATCCCCCTCGAAGTCGAAGAACACGTCGCCGCGGTCGGGTTCCGGCAGCGCCATCAGCGGCTGCGGATCGGCGATTTCGTAGGGCGGCTTGCCATCCACCCGCGCGGTGGTCTGCAACCGCGCCTGTGCGCTCAGCGCCGCGACCGCCCGGGCGGGGAGTTCGGGCACCGGGCCGCGGTGGCCGGCCAGCTCGGCGACGGTGGTGATGCCCGCGTCGATGAGGCGGGCGCGCTGGCTGACCCGCATGCCGGCGACCAGCAGCAGGTCGTCGTGCGCCCGCACCTGGGCGGTGCACTCGGGGCAGCGGAAGCAGGCGCGGACGTCGGTGTCCTCCCACGACACGGGGACGGCGCGGGCCAGGTGGTGGTCGAGCAGCTGTTGCAGCGCGGCGCGCCGCGGCCGGTACACCGGAAGCAGCTCGTCGAGCGCGTACTGCGCCACGGCGCCGTCGCCGAGCACCAGTTCGACCTCGGGTGCCACGTCGACGCCCGCGGCGGTCAGCGTCTCGGCGTAGGCGGCCAGCTGCAGCAGTGCCTCGACCTTGACCGAGCGGGCCAGCTTCGTGTCCCGCAGCCGGTAGCGCCCGTCGTCGTCGAGCAGCAGGAAGTCGGCGAACCCGGCGAAGCGGCCGTCGAACATCGCGGCCTGGTAGATGACCGGCGCACGCCGCTCGACCGCGCTACGGGTGGCGTCGGCTGCGGCCGTCAGCCCCGCGATGGTGTACTTCGGGCGGCCGATGACGGTGACCGTCGCGTCGGCCGTCGCACGAATCGCGTCGAGATGGCGTTGCTCGTGTTCGTCGCCGAGTTGTGCTGTGCGCGCGAGCAATTCGTCCTCGACAGCGACCGCGGGCCCGCGGCCCAGCCGGGCGTCGAACGAGCGCAGCAGCGCGTACTCGCAGCGGGCGGCCGCGGCGAGGTCGGAGGCGCTGTAGACGACCAGGGGGTCGGACGTGGTGCCTGGGCCGTCGTCGATGACGAACACGAGGGCAATGCTAGGGGAGCGGGCCGACAGCAGGCCGCACGGCGAGACTGCGGTGAGATCGCGTCATGCACCGGATCGGCGATCTCACCGCAGTCTCGGCGGCGGGGGATACCGCGGGGTTACCTCTGCGGGCCGCGGTCGCCGTAGCCCTGCTGCGGGTAGTCGCCGTAGCCCTGGGGCGCCTGGTGCTGCGGCGGCGCCGCCTGGTGTTGCGGCGGCGGGGGATAGGACGCGCCGCCGCCCTGACCCTGCGGGTAGGGCTGTCCCGGGACCGTCGGGGTGGGACCGGTGGGCGTGGGGCCCGACGGCGCAGTGCTGTAGACCGGCAGTTGCTGGGTGGACCCGTCCGACTGGCGCCGGTCCAGGTGCTCGCGCATGTTGCGGCCCTCGCGCTCGGCCTTGTCGAGGTAGTCCTCCCAGCGGTGCTGCATCGGCTTGATCAGGCCGCCGCCGACACCGACCACGAGGATGCCGCCGACGGTGGCGAGGATCGCGACGAGGACGGGCAGGGTCACGGTGAGTGCGATGCCGACCTGGTTGAGTGCGGCGATGATGCCGAGCCCGAGAATGAAGATGCTGGCGATGTTGGCGAGCATCCGTCCGTAGGACAGGCCGCCGAGGGCGTTGGACACGATGTCGCGCACGGCCGCGGCGATCGCGGCGGCCACCACCACGATGATGAGCGCGACCAGCAGCTTCGGCAGGAAGGCGATGACGCCGGCCAGCAGGTCGCTGATCGGATTGGAGCCGAACACCCCGAAGGCCAGCTGCAGGACGAACAGCAGCAGTGCGTAGTAGACGATCTTGCTGACGATGGTCGAGGCGTCGTAGTTGCTCTGCTGCAGCGCCTTCTTGATACCGCCGCGCTCGACGGCCCGGTCGAATCCGACCCGCTCGAGCACCTTGTCGATGGCCTTGGCGATGAGCTTGGCCACCAGCCAGCCGACGACAAGGATGACGATGAACGCCAGGAGTTTGGGCGCGAATGTGGCCACCGACCGCCACATGTCTCGGAGTGCGTCCTCCATTGGACCTATCCCTTCACCGGTGTCCCCGAACTATTGACACCGGCGTCATACCCGAGGGATTGTGACGTAAACCACATGCGCGTGGTTGGTCAGCCTGTGTTGCCGATCAACTCGACCCCGTTGCCGTTCCAGCGGAACCGCACCACGCTGTCGAGGCCCTCGATGCCGCCGGAATACCGCAGCGCGACGGTATCCCCGCTCGACGCCGAGTCCTCGATACCGTTGAACCCGTAGGTGTCGGGCACCGCGGTCGGGATGAACTTGCCCTGGTGGAACAGCACCGCGCGGGTGTTCGGGCTCTCGGCATTGGTGTTGGCGCGCACGATCACCGCGGACAACTGGGCGCACTCGTTGTAGTTCCCGGCCACCGGTTCCGGACTCCAGGCCTGGTTGCTGCGGGGGTCGCGGGGGAGTTCGGACACCGCCTTGGCGATCTCGGGCGCGGCGAGGTTGACCGCGCACGGGTCGACGGGGCCCGCCGGCGCTGCGGTCGTCGGGCCGACGGTCGGCCGGATGGTCGGCGGCGGTGCCGCGCTCGGCGTCGCGGTCGCGGCCTCGGGAGTCTTCGACACCGTCGAATCACTCGCTCCGCACCCGACGATCGTGAGCAGCGCCAGGGCTGCGGCCGGTGTCACGAGCCACTTCACAACAGGCACCGTACCGGCCGGATCGTTGCCGGCCCGGGAGGTCATGCGGGCCGCGTCAGCGCACTGCGGACCTGATCGATCTGTTCGTGGGCGAAGTTGACCATCTCGTTCGTCGAGGTGGTCGCCCCGGCGTGCGTCAGCGATGCGTACCGCGTCTCGCCTAGCACCTCCTGCAGATGTTCGAGCGCGCCCTGGATCTCCGGGAACACCGCGGTCGCGAACGGACTGGCCGCGAAGCCGACGAGGCGCGCCGCGGGTTCGTAGCGTCCGATCCGGTCGAAGAGGTAGGCGAGTATCACCAGCCGACGGCTGGCGACGATTCTGTTCGCGGCGTCGCCTTGGTTGCCGATCGCCATCGCGACGTGGTCGAGCGCCGTCATCGTGTCGCCGTGGGTGGCCTCCACGATCGCCATGTTGACCGCCAGATGCGATTCGTTGGTGCGGTTGCCGCTCTCCCGGGCGATCGCCAGCCCGCGGCGCATCGCGTCGAGTGCGCGGACGTGATCGACGCTCCTGAACGCGCGGCCGTAGGCGAACAGGGCGAACGACAGCATGTGCGGATTACCAGAGCTCTCCGCCGTCTCGAGCAGCCCTTCGGTCGCCGCCGTCGCCTCCTCGACCGTTCCGAGGTTCCACAACGCCATCACCAGGCAGGCCCGCACGAGGCCGTGGGAATCGGGATGGCGGGCCAGCCGGTTGCGGCACCACGCGGCGGCGCGGTCGGGTTCCCCGATCGCCAGGAGGGGACCGGCGAGCCAGCCCTCGAGGCCGAACTCCACTCCCGCCCCGTCGCCGATGGCGAGCTGTCCCCACTCGCTGTAGCGGACCGCGTCCTCGAAGCGTCCGGGCCACATCGACAGCGCCGACGCCACGCAGAGTGCGGCGAGCCGGGGATGGCCTGCGGTGCGCGCCGGCTCGACGAGTTCCTCGGCCCACGCGATCGCCTCGAAGTTCTCCACCATGTACCCGAGCGGTGCACAGCAGCAGGCGATCGCAGCGGCCACCTCGATGTCACCGCTGTCCGCGGCGCAGCGGAAGGCGGTGCGCAGGTTCGTCCACTCGGCATCCAGCCAGGCGTAGGCCTCGCGCTGGCGCGGTCCGTCCCACAGTCTCAGCAGATCGCGTTCGCAGCCTGCGAAGTGCCGCGCATGCGCCGATCTCGTCGCCGCGCCGTCGCCATGCTCGGCGAGCCGCTCCTCACCGAACTCGCGGATGGTCTCGAGCATCGAGTACCGCGTGGCGCCCGCTGTCTGTTCGGCACTCAGCAGCGACTTGCGCACCAGGGCGTCGAGGACGTCCAGCACCGCGACCTCGTCGGGGCAGCCGGACCCGGCCACGGCGCATGCGCTCGCCAATGTGAAGCCGCCGACGAAGACCGAACACCTCATCAGCATCGCCTTCTCGCGATCGTCGAGGAGTTCGTAGGACCAGCCGACGGCGTGCCGGAGCGTCTGGTGCCGTTGCAGCCCGCGCCGCGTTCCGGTGAGCAGCCGGAAGCGCTGGTCGAGATGGTCGCGGACGTCCATCGCCGACATCGACGCCATCCGTGACGCCGCGAGTTCGATGGCCAGCGGTATGCCGTCGAGGCGACGGCAGATCTCGAGCACGGCGTCGGCTGTTCGCTGGTCCTGCATCGAGAAGCGCTGTGACGCGGCGTCGGCGCGCTCGACGAACAGGGCCACCGCCGCTGAGGCCGTTCCGGCTGCCACCTCGAGGGACGGCACGGTGCGGACGCGTTCCTCGGCGAGGCCGAGGCCTTCCCGGCTGGTCGCCAGGATCTTCACCGTCGCCGAGTGCGCGACGACGACGTCGATCAGGGCCGCGGACGCCTCGAGAAGGTGCTCGCAGTTGTCGAACACGAGCAGCTGGTTTCGGTCCTCGAGTGCGGCGCCGATGGTGTCGACCAGACTCTCGCCCGGCTGCTGGGTGATGCCCAGCACGGTGGCGACCGCGTCGGGCACCGCGGCCGGGTCGGCGACCGCGGCGAGTTCCATCACCCAGACGCCGTCGGGCATCTCGTTCTCGAGCCGCGCCGCGACGGCGAGCGCCAGCCGGGTTTTGCCGACGCCGCCGACGCCGGTCAGCGTCACCACCTGGTGGTTGCGCACGGTGTCGGTGATCTCGGCGAGGACTGCGTCGCGCCCGACCAGCCTGGCCACCTGCGGGCGCAGATTCCCCGGAGTCGGCCCGACGGCCCGCAGGGGCGGGAACGTCGTCTGCAGGCCGTCGGCGCAGACCTGGAAGATCGTCACCGGGACGGGCACGTCGCGCAGGCGGCGCGGCCCGAGGCGGATGAGGCCGACGTCGCCGACCAGGGCCGCGGTGGATTCGGCGAGCAGGATCTGGCGACCGTGACCGGCGGACATCACTCTCGCGACCCGATTGAGCACGACACCGAAGTAGTCCTGGCCGCGCCGCTCCGCCTCGCCGGTGGCGATGCCCATCCGCACGGGCAACTCGAGGGTCCGCTGCGCCGCCACCGCCGCGTCGATCGCCGCGCGCGGCGAGGCGAAGGCGGCGCAGACACCGTCGCCGGTGTGCTTGAACAGCCAGCCGCCATGCGAGTCGATCACCTGGCGCAGCGACTCGTCGTGCTCGGCCAGGGCGACTCGCATCCCGCCTGCGTCGGCCTCCCACCGACGCGTCGAACCCTCGATGTCGGTGAAGAGGAACGTCACGATCCCCGAGGGCCCCACCGGAGTGGACACCCACGCAGGATGTCACGTCGCGGACCTGTCGGGTCGAAAGTGATCGAACAGGCGCGCTGGGCGACCGGCGTGCTTCGGCGCACTAGACTTGCCTCGCTATGACGCCGCCTGAACCGGAAGAATCCGGAGCCGAACCTTCCTTCGCTGACCTGCACATTCACCCTGAGGTGCTGCGGGCAGTCGCTGACGTCGGCTATGAGTCGCCGTCGCCCATCCAGGCCGCCACCATCCCGGCCATGCTGGCGGGGTCCGACGTCGTCGGCCTGGCGCAGACGGGCACCGGCAAGACGGCGGCGTTCGCCATCCCGATCCTGTCCAAGATCGACACCTCGAGCCGCATCACGCAGGCGCTGGTGCTGGCGCCGACGCGGGAGCTCGCCCTACAGGTCGCCGAGGCGTTCAGCCGCTACGGCGCGCACCTGAAGGTCAACGTCCTGCCGATCTACGGCGGCTCGCCGTACGGCCCCCAGATGGCCGGGCTCAAGCGCGGCGCCCAGGTGGTCGTCGGAACGCCGGGCCGGGTGATCGACCACCTGGAGAAGCGCAGCCTCGACCTCTCGCATCTCGACTACCTGGTGCTCGACGAGGCCGACGAGATGCTGCAGATGGGTTTCGCCGAGGACGTCGAACGCATCCTGGAAGGCACGCCCGAGTACAAGCAGGTGGCGCTGTTCTCGGCCACCATGCCGCCTGCCATCCGCAAGATCACCAACAAGTACCTGCACGACCCGGTTCAGGTGAAGGTCGAATCCAAGACCGCGACCGCCGACAACATCACCCAGCGCTACATCCAGGTCTCGGGACACCGGAAGATGGACGCGCTCACCCGGTTGCTCGAGGTCGAACCGTTCGAGGCGATGATCGTGTTCGTCCGGACCAAGCAGGCCACCGAGGAGGTCGCCGAGAAACTGCGCGCCCGCGGGTTCTCCGCGATGGCCATCAACGGCGACATCGCGCAGGCCCAGCGTGAGCGCACCATCGCCTCGCTCAAGGACGGCAAGCTCGACATCCTCATCGCCACCGACGTCGCCGCCCGCGGCCTCGACGTCGAGCGCATCTCGCACGTGCTGAACTACGACATCCCGCACGACCCCGAGTCCTATGTGCACCGCATCGGCCGCACGGGCCGGGCGGGCCGCTCGGGGACCGCGCTGCTGTTCGTCACCCCGCGCGAGCGCCATCTGCTCAGCTCGATCGAACGCGTGACCCGGCAGAAGCTTGTCGAGTCCCCGCTGCCGTCGGTCGACGACGTCAATGCCCAGCGCGTCGAGAAGTTCCGGGATTCGATCAGCGAATCGCTCACGGCTCCCGAGATCGGCCTGTTTCGCCGGCTCATCGAGGACTACGAGCGGGACAACAACGTCCCGATGGCCGACATCGCGGCGGCGCTCGCGGTGCAGGCCCGCGACGGCGCGGAATTCCTGATGGTCGAGCCGCCGCCGGAGAAGAAGCGCGAACGTGACGAGCGTCCCCGCAAGGAACGCGGCGAGGGCAGGCCACGTGAGCGGCGCAGCGATCTCGCGCTGTACCGCATAGCGGTGGGCAAGCGGCACAAGGTGATGCCCGGCGCGATCGTCGGTGCCATCGCCAACGAGGGCGGGCTCAACCGCAGCGACTTCGGCCACATCACCATCAAGCCGGACCATTCGTTGGTCGAGCTGCCTGCGAACCTGTCCCAGCAGACGTTGAAGGCCCTGGAGAAGACCCGGATCCAGGGTCAACTCATCCACCTCGAACCCGACAGCGGGCCCAAGGCGCACCGCAAGGGCAAGTGACCGCACCGCGAGGCGTCCAGGACACCGGGCAGCTCAACGACGCCCAAGGCGGGCTCGAGTCCGTCAGCGCCGCCGAGCGGGTCGCCTCGCTCACCGGGGTGCGGGCCGTCGCCGCCCTGCTGGTCGTGCTGACGCACGCCGCCTACACCACCGGCAAGTACACCCACGGGTACGAGGGGCTCGTCTACGCCCGCATGGAGATCGGTGTCCCGGTCTTCTTCGTGCTGTCGGGGTTCCTGCTGTTCCGGCCGTGGGTCAAGGCCGCCGCCACCGGCGGTCCGCCGCCGTCGGTGCGCCGCTACGCCTGGCACCGCGTCCGTCGGATTATGCCGGCCTACGCCGTGACGGTCGTCGCGGCATACCTCGTCTATCACTGGCGCATGGCCGGGCCGAATCCCGGGCACACCTGGGAGGGGCTGTTCCGCAACCTCACCCTGACGCAGATCTACACCGACCAGTACATGTATTCCTTTCTGCATCAGGGCCTCACCCAGATGTGGAGCCTGGCGGTGGAAGCCGCGTTCTACGTGGTGTTGCCGCTGTTGGCCTGGCTGCTGTTGGCGGTGCTGTGCCGCCGCCGGTGGCGGCCGTGGCTGCTGCTCGGTGGCCTGACGCTGTTGGCCGCGGTGACGCCGGCGTGGTTGATCTTCGTCCACACCGTCGACGGGTTACCGGACGGGGCGCGTCTGTGGTTGCCGACGTATCTGGTCTGGTTCGTCGGGGGCATGCTGCTCGCGGTCCTCTCCGTGATGGGTGTCCGCTGTTACGCCTTCGCGGTGCTGCCCGTCGCGGTGGTGAGTTACTTCATCGCCTCGACACCGCTTGCGGGAGAACCGACGACGTCGCCCTACGCCTTGGCGCCGGCGATGTGGAAGGCGGCCTTCTACGCCGTGATCGCGACGCTCATCGTGGCGCCGGTGGCACTCGGCGACCGCGGGTTGTACTCGCGATTCCTCGCCAGCAGGCCGATGGTGTTCCTCGGCGAGATCTCCTATGAGATCTTCTTGATCCACCTCGTCACCATGGAACTGGTGATGGTCGAGATCCTGCACTTCCCGATCTACACCGGGTCGATGGCGGCGCTGTCCGTCGGCACGCTGGTGGTGACCATCCCGCTCGCGTGGCTGCTGCACCGGTTCACCCGCGTACGTCCTGTGCGTTGACGGACGAGCCAACCGACCCTCAACTAAGGGTACCCTTACCTGCATGGGTGATCAAAAGGCGACGCGCGGCTGGCAGGGCACAGTGCTGAAGCTGTTCCGCGCGGGTGACTACGAGTTCACGGTCACCGGCAAGCGACAGATCGGCCCGCACTACCTGCGTGTCAGCTTCACCGCCGGCGGCATGCTGGCCGGGCGGCCGACACATCCGACGCAGTGGGTGCGGATGTGGTTCGCCGACGGCGACAAGCTGCATCAGCGCGGCTACACGCTGGTCGACCCCGACCCGGAATCCGACACCTTGGACGTCGAATTCGCGTTGCACGAGGGCATCGCCTCGCAGTGGGCCACTGACGCCGAGCCGGGCGACACCATCGAGGTGACGGTGCTGGGCAGCAGTTTCGCCCTGCCCGAACCGCGCCCCGCCGGCTACGTCATCGTCGGCGACACCGCGTCGCTGCCGGCGATCAACTCGCTGCTCGACGCGATCGGCGATGCGCCGGCGCGGGTGTTCCTCGAGGCCGGCCACGCCGACGACAAAGACCTGCCGGTGGCCCGCGACGTCGACATCACCTGGGTGGACCGCGAGAACGCCGGCACCGGGCTGGTCGACGCCGTGACCTCCTCGGCGTTCGACGCGGCCGATCATTTCGGCTGGGTCGCCAGCGACAACCGGACCACCCGCGCGGTGGCCAAGGTGTTGCGTGAGGAGTACGGGATTCCGCGCAAGTCGATCAAGGCCCAGGCCTACTGGGTGGCCTGACGGCGGCCGAATAGTTTCTTCCGGCGGGTCAATTACGGGGCGGCGGCGTGGCCGCCGGACATACGCTTGGCCCCTCGGGCTACAACAGCGTGGTCCGGGACCACCGCGCGGTGGTGCCTACGTCGATCGGAACCCCATGGCCCCTGAGCTTCGGCGTGACATCCTGCCGATTCCCGATGTCTCCCATATCGGTCTCACCACCTATGACGCGAAGGATCCGGACACCAGCTATCCGCCGATCGCCGATGTGCGGCCGCCCGACGGGGCGCCCAACGTGCTCGTGATCCTGATCGACGACGTCGGTTTCGGCGCCAGCAGCGCGTTCGGTGGGCCGTGTGAGACGCCCAACTTCGAGAAACTGGCCTCGGGTGGGCTGAAGTACAACCGATTCCACACCACCGCCCTGTGCTCACCGACCCGGCAGGCGCTGCTGACCGGGCGCAACCACCACTCGGTCGGCATGGGTAACATCACCGAGACGGCTACGGCGGCACCGGGATACACCTCGGTACTGCCGAACACCAAGGCGCCGCTGGCGCTGACTCTGAAGCTCAACGGGTACTCCACCGCCCAGTTCGGCAAGTGTCACGAGGTTCCCGTCTGGCAGACCAGCCCCGCCGGGCCGTTCACCGCATGGCCGACGGGCGGTGGCGGGTTCGAATACTTCTACGGCTTCATCGGCGGGGAGAACAACCAGTGGGATCCGGCTCTGTACCAGGGCACCACGCCGATCGAGCCGCCGAAGACCGCGGCCGAGGGCTACCACCTGACCGAGGATCTGACCGATAAGGCCATCAACTGGGCACGCCAGCAGAAGGCGCTGCTTCCGGACAAGCCGTTCTTCATGTACTTCGCACCGGGCGCCACCCACGCCCCGCATCACGTGCCCGCCGAGTGGATCGACAAGTATCGCGGCAAATTCGCCCACGGCTGGGATCGCCAGCGGGAGATCACCTTCGAGCGGCAGAAGGAACTCGGTGTCATTCCGCCGGATGCGGTGCTCACGGCGCGCGATCCGGAGATCCCGGCGTGGGACGACATGGATCCGGCGCTCAAGCCCGTGCTCGAGCGCGAGATGGAGGTGTACGCCGCCTTCTTGGAGCACACCGATCACCAGGTAGGCCGCCTACTCGACTCGCTGGGGGCGGTCCTCGAGGACACCCTCGTCTACCTGATCATCGGCGACAACGGAGCCTCCGCGGAGGGCACGCTGCAGGGCGCGTTCAACGAGATGGCCAATTTCAACGGCATGGCCGGCATCGAGACGCCCGAGTTCCTGATGTCGAAGATCGACGAGTTCGGCGGCGAGGGGTCCTACGGTCATTACGCCGTCGGCTGGGCGTGGGCGATGGACACGCCCTACCAGTGGACCAAGCAGGTGGCGTCGCACTGGGGTGGCACCCGCAACGGGACGATAGTGCACTGGCCGAGAGGAATCAAAGACAAAGGCGGGCAACGCAACCAGTTCAGTCACGTCATCGATCTGGCACCCACTGTGTTGGAGGCTGCAGGCATACCCGCGCCCACGATGGTCAACGGTGTCCTGCAGAGCCCGTACGAGGGCACCAGCATGGTGTACAGCTTCAACGAGGCCGATGCGCCCGAACGGCATCAGACCCAGTACTTCGAGATGTTCTGCAACCGCGGTATCTATCACAAGGGCTGGAGCGCGGTGACCAAACACCGCACACCCTGGGCGATGGGTGGGGCCGTCATGCCCGCGTTCGACGACGACGTCTGGGAGCTCTACGACGGCAACGTCGACTGGACCCAGGCGAACGACCTTTCGGTGGAGAACCCGGAGAAACTGCATGAGTTGCAACGGCTCTGGCTGATCGAGGCGGTCAAGTACAACGTGCTACCGCTCGACGATCGGCAGATCGAGCGGATCAATCCCACCTCGGCGGGCCGACCGTCGCTGATCAAGGGCAACAGTCAGATGCTCTTTCCGGGCATGGGCCGATTGTCGGAGAACAGCGTCGTCGACATCAAGAACAAGTCGTTCGCTGTCACCTCCGAAGTGACCATCCCCGACGGCGGCGCCAACGGTGTGATCATCGCCCAGGGCGGACGATTCGGCGGCTGGAGCCTGTACGCCGTGGACGGTCGGGCCAAGTTCCACTACAACGTTCTGGGCATCACGTCGTTCGACGTCGAAGCGACCGAACCTGTTCCGTCCGGCACCGTCCAGGTCCGGATGGAGTTCGCCTACGACGGCGGCGGGATGGGCAAGGGCGGCGACGTCACGCTGTATTACGACGGCAGAGAGGTGGGCAGCGGACGCGTCGACCAGACGCAGGGCTTCATCTTCTCCGCCGACGAGACCACCGACGTCGGCTACGAGTCCGGCACCACGGTCAGCCCGGACTACACCGCGCACACCAGCCGGTTCAGCGGCGGGATCGATTGGGTGCGCATCGATCTCGGGGAGGACTCGAAGGACGCCGACCACTACATCGACCCCGAGGAGCGCTTCCGGGTGGCGATGGCACGGCAGTAGTCAGCGCCTCGCTTCGTTCGCCGGCACCACCGTCGGCACCACGAACTGGGTCAGCATCGCCCGTTCGTCGGCCTCGTCGCGGCCGGGGAACATCAGCAGCGACGTCAGCACCCGCACCAGCCAGCGCGCCCGCCGCTCGACGTCGTCATCGTCGTCGACGCCCAGCGCCTTGACGAACGACTCGACGAGTGCCTTGACGACCTCCGACTGCTCGGCCATCTGACCGCCGATCGGCCGCTCCGTCGAGGCGAACCACGATGACATCGCCGGGCTGTCGCGGACGCTGGTGACCGCGGTCAGCACTCCTTCGACCAACCGCTCCGCCGGGTCGGTCAGTCCGCCCACCCGACGCGCCAACTCCTGGTAGAGCCGCTGGGCCTCGCGGTGCACATACGATGCGTGCAGCGCGTCGCGGTTCTCGAAGTACCGGTACAGCGTGGCCCTCGAACATCCTGCGGCCTTGGCGATGTCGTGCATACCGACGGTGGCGGCGTCGCGTTCGGCGAACAGCTGCTCCGCGGCGTCGAGGATGCGGTCGGCGGCGACCTCGGTGCGCCGGTCGGCCAGCCAGTCGCCCGGCATCAGGCGGTGACGGTGAACGGCACGGACAGCGGGCGCCGCACGTAGCTGCCGCCGGCCCACACGACGCCCGACTCGTCCACCTCGAATTCGGGGATGCGGGTGAGCAACTCCTCGAGTGTCACCCGAGACTGCATGCGCGCCGCCGCGGCGCCCAGGCAGTGATGTGCGCCGTGGCTGAAGGTCAGGATGTTGCGCGGCCGGCGGGTGACGTCGAGTTCGCCTGCGTCGTCGCCGTACTGGCGTTCGTCGCGGTTGCCCGAGCCGTAGAGGAACATCGCGCGGCGGCCCTCGGGGATGGTGGTGTCACCGATGGTGACGTCCCGGGTCACGGTGCGGCCGAGCATCTGGACGGGGGAGGTGAGTCGCAGGAACTCGTCGACGGACTCAGGGATCAGTTCGGGGTTCTCAACGAGCAGCCTGCGCTGGTCGGGCCGCTGGTGCAGGAGTTGGGTTGCGCCGCCGAGCATTCCGGTGGTGGTGTCGTTGCCGCCGGTGACCATCGTGAACGTGAAGGCCAGGATCGACAGCACACCCGCGATGTCACCGTCGGCGCCGACGCCGGCCGCGACGAGGTGGGACACCGTGTCGTCCTCGGGTTCGACGCGCCTGCGTTCGATCAGGGCGGTGAAGTAAGCCATCATCGCGCCGAGGGAGTCGCCGAGCGTCTCCAGCGCGCCGCCGAGCCCGCCCTCGGCGGTGTTGGCGGCGACGATCGCGTCGGTCCATCCGTCGAACTGGTGGCGGTCGGCCTCCGGCACTCCGAGGTAGTGGGCGACGACCATCGACGGCAGCGGTTTGAAAAGCTCGGCGACGATGTCCCCGCCGCCGTTGGAGCGCAACCCCTCGATGCGCTCCACGACGAACTGGCGGACCTTCGGCTCGACGGCCTCCACCTGCCGCGGGGTGAAACCTCGTGACACGAGTCTGCGGAACTCGGTGTGCACGGGCGGGTCCTGCATGACCATCGGCGGATTGTCCTGCAGGCCGATCAATTCGAGCTCGCCGTAGTTCACGGTCAAGCCCTGGGCCGACGAGAAGGTCTCGTGATCGCGGGCCGCGGTGAAGATGTCGGCGTGCCGGGAGAGCACGTAGTAGTCGTGCTCGGGCTGGCCGCGGGGGATCACGTGGTGCACCGGGTCGTGATCCCGCAGCGCGCGGTACATCGGCCACGGGTCCGGCCAGGTCTCGGCGTCGGCGAGCTCGAAGTGCGCCGCTGACTCGTGAGACAAAGTCGCTGTCATGTCTTATGCCTACGACAAGTGACGGGCGATGTCAAGAGTCGCGCGAGTGCTGGCTGGGTTCCGCCGTGACGCGGCTGACGAACCCCGAGAGTCGACCCCCGAGCGGATTCGTCGCGTCGATGGTCGGCGGTCACGAGCGCTTTGGAGTAACGGACTGCGTCAGTTCTTGGTCAGGACCCAATTCGTGAAGTTGCCTGGACAATTGTCCACAGCACTCGGGCGTCCCGGATCAAACGTTCTTGTGCAAGTGACGAGCGTCCCGTTCGGGTCTTTCAGTTGGAACGTTCCCGTCCATGTACTGCCGTTCATACGCAACTCGACCCGTTTCGGTGCGTAGTCACTTGTCAAGTTCGTGCAGTCCGCACCGCAAGGCATCAACGTCCAAGTGGCCGTTTGACCGGGCATCACCATGGTTCCCTCCATGGTCATCGCCCTATAGGCCCCGCTGGGCGGTTCTGCGGAAGCTGGGCTGGCGATCCCGACGGCAGCAGCTGCAAGAACCGCGCTCGCGGCCACGCAACGCGCAAATTCGGCCATGAGCGGTGTTCCCTCCGTTGTTTCGATTCCAGAGCCCGTGCGCCACGGGTAGCGCTGAGTCAATCGGCGGATGCGTGGGCCGAGCCACGTTTAGTCACTTTGCTGTCACCCAAGTGTAGGTCTGGTTCACAAAGCCCGGGAAGGCTTTGGACTCCTTCGTCGCACATTCGCTTGAGTGCATATATCGACGTCAGTATCGATTATGGCGCCGTCCCTATCGAAGGCCCAGCTCAAGCCCTCTATCTGTCGCATCTTGCCGGAATCTGTCTTCGAATATGCGGTTTGCTGTTGTTTCTGCAAGCAACGAATTCTCGATACCAGTTTCTCAGGGCTGGTTGAGCTGCTTGCCCGTGCGCCATGTTGGGTGGACTGCAGATCGGGGAGGAAGACATCTTCCCCGATCCGATGTCGTAGTCGTTGGCCGAGAGCTGGCGCAGCAGTGCGGCCCGAGAGCTCGAGCGCCAATTCGCGGCACTCCACAACGCACAGCCAGTTACGTCGTGATCGGAGGCCACACGGAAAAGTCGGCCCTGTTTCCAGCTTTTCGCTTACGAACACGACGAGCATCGCGGCGACCGCACTGACTGTGGTGATGCTCGCCGCGTGTTTGTTCTGCGCGCGTGACCTTTGGGCTCGCGGCACGCTGCGGGCCTGGGTCCTGGTTGCGCTGATGAACCTTGCAATAATCGCCAGCCATACGCCTGTATCGGCGACGCATCACCACGGGGGCGGTATCAACGCAGATGCGCCCGTTCAGCATTCGACGGTCATGGCCCTGGCCACCACACTCGCGGCAGTCGAGGTCATCATCGCCGCTGCGGTCCTGTACCACCGGACCCGCGTATTCGGCCTACAAGTGAGAGCGTCGAGGGCCGACGGCTCGAGGCTGGCCAGGGCAGCCCCCGGGGGCGAGCCAACTCCGTCAGCCTTGCTTCCACTTGCCGATCAGCTTCGGGCGAACACGGGCCAGGCTCGCACCGAGCTTCAGTACGCTCATCGAATGATCGTCACACGCGAAATCACCTACGAGGTCGACGGATTGACGATGATCGCCCACTTGGCGCGGCCGCCTGGCACGGGCCCGTCGCCAGCTGTGCTCATCGGACATGACGGGATCGGTCTCGAGGACTATCAACGCGGACGCGCCGACATTCTCGCCGAGCACGGTTACATCACCCTCGCGATGGACTATCACGCCGGCCGGACGTATTTCGGCGATCCGCAGGCGATGCTGGCTCGCGTCATGCCATTGCTGGCCGACCCGCCGCGCATGCACGCGATCGGCCGTGCTGCGCTCGACGTCCTACTCGATGTACCCGGCGTCGACCACGACCAGCTCGCCGCGCTCGGCTACGGCGCCGGTGGCTCGATCATGCTCGAACTTGCCAGGGCCAAGGTTCCTTTCAAGGCACTGGCCGCGATCCATCCAGGTGTGCCGACTGCCCGCACCGAGGATTGGGCCGGCGTGGGCGGCGCCTTCCTGCTGTGCACAGGTTCCGAAGACCCACTATGCACTCCCGCTCAACTCATAGAGTTCGGCGGCGCACTTCAGAACGCCGGAGTTGACTGGCGTGTCAACATCTATGGCGGAGCCGAGCACGCTTTCTGGGCCGATCCCAATCAAGTTGTCGGCTCATCGACGGGCGACAGTGCTGCCACTGTGCCCGGCGTAGGACACCACGCTCTGGCGTCGACACGAGCGTGGCAGGCAGTGCTCGACCTGCTCGATGAGGTGTTCGCTGCGGGCCGGGTCGTATAACTCGAACAACGCGGCGCCGCGTTCACGGTCTTCGGTCAGGAGATCTGTCGGGTAGCAGGCTGCGAAGCGCGCTGGCCACGTACTTCGACAGGAGAGCATCCCGGCCGGGTGTCGTGTGGCGGGTGGTGGTGAACAGCGCGTAGAGGCCGAGCAGGAAGAAGACGGAACTGGGAAAGGCGTCGACGTCGGCATGTACCTCGCCGCGATTACGGGCGCGAAGGATCTCGGCGGCGAGCAACACGATCACAGGGTGATCGGTCCACTCGTCGTCGTCTGGGCGGGTCGGTGAGAAGTAGAGGCCGATTACATCTCGGAAGAGGCTGCCGTTCCAGCGAGATTCCAGGTCCATGACCAGCCGGACGATCTCGGTCAACATGGCGGGTAGGTCGTGCGGCTCGTCGAGGAATCGGCTCAGTTCTCGCGCCACGTGGGCCTCTTCGCGGCGGATCAGTTCCAGCAGCACGTGCTCTTTGGTGGGAAAGTGGAAGTAGAAGGTCGACCGGGCGACTCCCGCTGCGGCGACGACGGCGTTGATGTCGGCGGCGGCGGTTCCGTTGCGTTTGAACTCGACGACCGCAGCGTCGAGCACCCGTTCCCGTGTCTGACGGCGCTGGGCTTCGCGTCCGTTCGGGCTCTCTGGCACGCCTCCATTGTGCAGGACAGAGGCAGATGACTGTCATACGTCAGCGAAATGCTTAGGCCCATCGCGGCCGCGAGGAGCCGCAGAGCCTATTGCATGGGAAACCAACATGGGACGCGGAACGTCGCGTAGTGCGCCTACAAGATTTCGTTGACATATGACAGTGAAACGGGATAGACATGGTCCGCCGCTGAGCCACAGCGGGACCATTCCGACGTTGGGTGAGGCCGCCAGCCATGACAGATCAGCAGACGCATCGAACGCCCGCCGACCCCGATGCGCGTGCGGACACCACGATCAAGGTGCTGTGGTGGTTGTTCGCCATCGGGATGCTGGTCCTGATCGGACTCAACGGCCAGGTCGGAGCCGGCGAAGCGCGGATCGCGAACCCGGACGTCAGCGATGAAGCGCGTGAATCGGTGGCCGGGCTGGCGAACTGGGCCGCACTGTGCAACATCTGGACAACCGTGATGATGGTGGTGGGCGTCGCCGCCTTCGCCTATAGCTGGCAAAGGCACCCTAAGCACCCGTATCTGCTCATGGTGCTCGCGGGAACGGTCCTCGTGTGGCTCGATCCGTTCGCCAACTGGGTGTCGTACTCGGCCTTCAGCCCGGATCTGTGGCACTACCCGGTTGACTGGCCGTGGGTATCGCTGGCACCCCTGGTCGAGCCGTTCGTCTGCATTGCTTACGCCTCGGTGTTGATCATCCCCGCCTTCGTCGCAATTCCCCTCCTGCAGCGGCTCCAGAGAGGCCGTTCGGTCGACAGCTTCGTGTGGCGTCATCCGTTGATCACCCTCAGCGCCATCACCTTCGCGATCGGCTTCGCCCTGGACGCCGTCGTCGAGGTCTTCTGCGTCAGCAAGCGCGTGTACGCCTACACGCAGGTACCCGAGTTCGGGTCCCTCTTCGCCGGCCAGTACAACCAGTTCCCCCTCCTGTGGGAAAGCGGCCTCGCGACGTCGATGATGATCGCGGCGTCGATCCTGATCTACCGGGACGACACCGGCCGCACGCACGCCGAGAAGCTCGCGCAACGGCTGCGCATGCTTCCCACCAAACCCGCACTCGCGTCGTTCATCATCATGATCAGCGCTCTGAGCCTCTCCTACATCGCGGTGTACGGGGGCGGGTTCATGATCCTGCGGGCGGGAAAGCTCGCGACCTCCGTAGCGTGCCCGTGGCCGTTTCCCGAGACGAAGGTGTATGACCCGCAGGGCTTCTACGAGATGGCCGGGCACCCAGGTCCCTTCTACGAAGGCACGTGGAACACCTGGATGTCGGGCCAGCCAGACGGACGGCCGGTGATCGAAGGGCCCGTTCCTGCCGGCCCGTGCGGCCCCGGGCGCGAGTGACACGCGCGACCGGCAGTGCCATGGTCGACCTCGGCAAGGGGCACGCGTCGATCGCCGGTGACACGCGTGAGTTCGACCTGCTCGCCTCCGCGCTGTCGGGCAGGACTGTCCGGATCGTCGCTGGTCCTCCGGGCGAGCCGGCATGGACCGACGGCACCACCATCTACCCCGACGCGGCCGCCACCGCACGCGAGCAGATCATGTCGGTCGTCATCCAGGCGAGCTTGATCTCGGCGGGCAGCCTGACACCGCTAGTCCTACGCAGCTTGAAACGGCGGACCGGTGCCGTCAACCGCTACCTCGCTCTCGAAGGCCACCGCGCCCTGACCGTCAACCGCGCGCTGCTACCGCCTTGGATTCCAACCGTGATCGACCCGTCGATGGCCGATCGCACCGACTCACCGGACGATTCGCTGCGCATCGCGCTGTCGCGCGAACCCGTTCGAGATCCTCCGGCGGTTTTCGGCGCGCTCCGGATCAAGCCCGTGCTAGCCGCAGAAGCCGCGCAGGCAACGGACCACCAAGGACACGCGCCGAGTCGCAAACACGGTGAAGTACAGGAACTGGACGACCACCGGGTCGACGATGACAACGCGACTGCCGCCGTCGACATGTTCTCCGTCGGGGGCACCTCCGGCGTACTGGGACGGCTGCTGAAACGCTTCCTGAAGTCCTCACATCGGGGGGACGCAAGCGGCGCCCCCGGGAGTGACACCCCCACGCATCTGAGCCGCAGAAATGACCACCGCAGAGGCACTTCCGTTCTCTCCACCGCATCCAGCGCATCCTTGGACGCCGCCACGACGAGCGGCGGCCTGCGATACCCGGAGTGGGACACCAACCGCAAGTCTTATCGGCAGGACTGGTGCACGGTCAGGGAGATCGACCCGTCCCGAACGGAATCTCACGAGCCGCGCGTCCTTGACGATCCGCGACTTCGTCGGACCCTCGCCCGCCTCAATCTCGGCCTCGACCAGCACCGTCGTCAGCCCTCCGGCGACGACATCGACCTCGACGCGGTTATCGACTTGCAGATTCAGCGGCGCACCTCCTCAGGTGTCGACGAGAACGTCTACGTCGACAGTCTGCGGCGGCGCCGTGATCTGTCCGTTCTGGTGCTCCTCGACATCTCCGGGTCTGCCGCGGAGTCAGACGGCTCCGGTCGCACCGTGCACGAGCGTCAACGGGCCGCGGCGGCCGCGATCACCGCCGCGCTTCACGACCTCGGTGACCGGGTGGCGCTGTACGCCTACAACTCTCAGGGCCGGTCGGCGGTTCAGATGTTCCCACTGAAGCGCTTCGACGATCACTTCGACTCAGGCGCGCTTCGGCGGCTCTACGCACTGGAGCCCGGCGCTTACTCGCGCCTCGGTGCCGCGATCCGGCACGGTGCCGCTGTGCTCGAGACGCGAGGTGGGACCTCACGCAAACTCCTCGTCGTGCTCTCCGATGGACTCGCCTATGACCACGGCTACGACAGGCACTATGGCGCAGCGGATGCGCGGCGCGCCCTCGCGGAAATCCGTGTTCGCGGTGCGGGCGGGCTCTGCCTGACCTTCGGCGCGAACACCGATGCCGAATCTCTGCGTCGCGTCTTCGGCACGGCCGCGCATGCCACGGTTGCCGATGAATCGCAGCTCGCCCACGCCGTCGGAGCGCTGGTTCGCTCAGCCCTGCGATCGGCCGAGGTGCGACGGCGCACCTCCTAGTCGCGTTCTCCGATCGAACCCCGACACGACCTGCCGAAGGGTAATCCCATGACCAGCTTCACAACTCACGACCGCCCAGACGCCGCCGCGACCAGCGTTTCGGCGAGACCGTTCTACGTCACCTCCGGGAGCGAGGAGCGGTTGTTCAAGGCGGCGTATGCGCAAGGCCTGTCGATGGTCTTGAAGGGACCTACCGGCTGCGGCAAGACCCGCTTCGTCGAGGCCATGGCGCACGACCTGAAGCGGCCTCTCGTCACCGTGGCGTGCCACGACGACCTCACCACTGCGGACCTGGTCGGACGGTTCCTGCTCCGCGGCGGTGAAACCGAGTGGGTCGACGGCCCGCTCACCCGTGCCGTCCGCGAAGGCGCGATCTGCTACCTGGACGAGGTCGTCGAGGCCAGGCAGGACACGACGGTGGTGCTGCATCCCCTTGCCGACCACCGACGTCAACTCCCCATCGAGCGGCTCGGCGTGACGCTGGACGCAGCGCCGGGTTTCGGTTTGGTGGTGTCATACAACCCCGGATACCAGAGCGTGCTCAAAGACCTCAAGGACTCGACACGACAGCGGATGGTCGCGATCGAATTCGACTATCCCGATACCGAGACCGAAATCGAGATCGTCGAGCGGGAAGCCTGCGTTCCCACAGCGACGGCTGCGACCTTGGTTCGCTTCGCGCAAGCGATACGACGATTGGAGACCGCAGGGCTTCGCGAGGTCGCGTCGACCCGCGTGCTGATCGCAGCCGGCAGGCTCATCGCGGCAGGAATCCAACCTGGCGAGGCTGCAGCCGCTGCGATCGCAGCACCGCTGAGCGACGACCCCGACGTGCAGGCAGGGCTGCTGAAGATGATCGAGATGTACGTCACCACCTGAAGCTCGTTCCACGGCCGCCGACGCCGATCGACGACGCAGCTACGGCAGCGATCGGTAAATCGCACGCTGTAGGTTGACCCCAATCCCAGTACGGCGGAGGCGCTGAGGGTGGTGAGGGAGTCATGACCGGCTCGTTGTGGTGGGACCTGGCGATCGGCCTCGCCGTCGCGCTGGTGCTGACCTGGCTTGCGCTCGTCATCGCCCTGGTGGTGGTGCGGCCCCGCCGCGGGCTGCTGCGCGAGGCCCTGCGCATCCTGCCCGACGCGCTGCGCCTCATCCGCCGCCTTGCCGCCGACGAGACACTGCCCCGCGGCGTACGCGTGCGGTTGGCGCTGCTGCTGATCTACCTGGCGCTGCCGTTCGACTTGATTCCTGACTTCATCCCCGTGCTCGGATATGCCGACGACGCGATCATCGTCGCCGCGGTGCTGCGCAGCGTCGTGCGCCGCGCCGGGATCGACGCCGTCCGGGCGCACTGGCCCGGCAGCGAGGACGGATTCGCGGCGCTCGTACGCCTCGCCGGCCTTGGCCGCGGTACCGACGCCTGACTGGTCCGCATTCCGGCGGAATCCCGGGGCAGTTCCGGCGGTCGGCGGATCTGAAAGCTAGAACGCCGCGCCGGGGTTGAGGATGTTGGCCGGATCGAGCGCCGCCTTGATGCGCTGGTTGAGCGCCATCACGTCGGGCCCCACCTGACCCGCAAGCCACGGTCGCTTCAACCTGCCGACGCCGTGCTCGCCGGTGATCGTCCCGCCCAGGCTGATCGCCAGGTCCATGATGTCGCCGAATGCGGTCTGGGCCCGCTGCGCCATGTCGGCGTCGGCGGGGTCGAACACGATCAGCGGGTGGGTGTTGCCGTCGCCGGCGTGCGCGATCACCGAGATCATCACGTCGTGCTGCGCGGCCAGTTTCTCGACCCCGGCGACCAGGTCGGCCAGCGCGGGCAACGGCACCCCGACGTCCTCCAGCAGCAGCGACCCCTTGGCCTCGACGGCCGGGATGGCGAAGCGCCGCGCCGCGACGAAGGCCTCGCCCTCGTCCGGGTCTGCGGTCGAGAACACCTCCGTCGCACCGTGTTCGGTGAACACCCGGGCCATGTACTCAGCGTCCTCGGTGCCTGCCGCGCCGCGGTCGTCGGACGCCGCGACCATCATCGCCGCGGCGTTGCGGTCCAGACCCATCTTGAGTTTGTCCTCGACGGCGTTGACGGCGACGGCGTCCATGAACTCGAGCATCGAGGGCCGGATCTTCCCGGTGATCTCGACGACCGCGTCCGCTGCGGCGGCCACGGAGTTGAACGAGGCGACCACCGTGCTCGCCACCTTCTGCGGCGGCAGCAGTTTCAGGGTGACCTCGGTGATCACGCCGAGCGTGCCTTCGCTGCCGACGAAAAGCTTCGTCAGGCTGAGGCCGGCGACGTCCTTGAGCCGCGGACCGCCGAGACGCACCGCGGTGCCGTCGGCCAGCACCACCTGCAGGCCGAGCACGTAATCGGTGGTGACGCCGTACTTCACGCAGCATAATCCGCCCGCGTTGGTCGCGATGTTGCCGCCGATGCTGCAGATCTCGTAGGACGACGGGTCGGGCGGGTACCAGAGGTCGTACTCGGCCACCGTCTTCTTCACCTCGGCGTTGAGCAGGCCGGGTTGGACCACCGCGGTGCGGGTGACGGGGTCGACGGTGATGTCGCGCATCTTCTCGGTCGACAGCACGATGCCGCCGTCGAGTGCCGTCGCCCCGCCCGACAACCCGGTGCCCATGCCGCGCGGCACCACCGGCACGCCGTGCGCACTGGCCCACCGCAAGACCGCCTGCACCTCCTCGGTGCGACGCGGCCGCACCACCGCCAGCGCCGTCCCAGCGCCGGGGTCGGCGGCACGGTCGTGGCGGTAGGCGGCGACGACGTCGGGATCGGTGACGACGACGCCGTCGGGCAGCTCGTCGACCAGTTCGGCAACCCGCTGATCAGTCATGGGGGAGATGCTACGAGTTGTCATGACGGCACCATCCACGACAGCACCGGCGAGGCCTGCAGCGCCGACAGCGCGCACAGAAGCAGCAGGAAGCCCAGGCTCCACAGGATGACCCGCCGGAAGATGTCGCCCTCCTTGCCGTCGAGGCCGACGGCAGCCGCGGCGATCGCGAGGTTCTGCGGCGAGATCATCTTGCCCAGCACGCCACCGGAACTGTTCGATGCGGCCATCAGCACGTCGGACAGTCCGGCCTGGTTCGCGGCTGTCACCTGCAGGGCGCCGAACAGTGAATTGGCCGACGTGTCCGATCCGGTGACCGCCACGCCGAGCCAACCGAGGATCGGCGACAGCAGCGCGAATGCCCCACCCGTGCCGGCCAACAAGGTGCCGAGGGTGATGGTCTGTCCGGACAGGTTCATCACGAACGCCAGGGCGAGCACCGTCATCACGGTCACGATCGCCCAGCGGAGTTGATGCAGCGTGACCCCGTAGGCCTTCACCGCCCGTGCCGCCGAGAGCTTCAACGCCACCATGGTGAGTACGCCCGCGATGAGCATCTGAGTGCCCGGGGTGGTGAGCAGATTGAGCGTGAACTTCGTCAGGGTGGACGGGTCGCCATCGGCGTCGATCACGTTGAGGCCCGGCCAGGTGAAGGCGAAGGTCGCCGAATCGAGCAGGCTCTTCACCGCCGGGATCTGGCAGATCACGAAGACCCCGATGATGATCCCGTACGGCGCGTACGCCTTGACCACGTCGGCGCGGGAGTCGTCCACCTCGCGGTCGGCGTCGTCGCCGACACTGACGCCGGGGGCGCGCGGCGGCTCACCCGGGCCGGCGGACCCCGCTGTCACCGGAGTCTCCGCGGGCTCGGTGTAGGCGTGCCGCGGCCGCCACACCCGTACCAGTGCGACCACCGCAGCCGCCGACAGCAGCGCGGCCACCACGTCGGCCAGTGGCACCGAGAGGAAGTTCGACGTCGCGTACTGCGCGACGGCGAACACCAGGCCGCAGACCACTGCGGCCGGCCATGTCTCGCGCATGCCGCGACGGCCGTCGACGATCGCCACCAGGGCCAGCGGGACGAACAGCGCCAGGATCGGCGTCTGCCTGCCCACCATCGCGCCGAGTGTGTCGACGTCCAGTTCGGTCACCTTGCCCAGGGTGATGATCGGTGTGGCCATGGCGCCGAACGCGACGGGCGCGGTGTTCGCGACCAGCGCCAGCACGGCGGCCTTCAGTGGCCGGAAGCCGAGCGCCATCAGCATCACCGACGTCACCGCGACCGGGGTGCCGAATCCGGCCAGGGCCTCGATCAAGGCGCCGAACGAGAACGCGATGATGATCGCCTGGATCCGCTGGTCGTCGCTGACCGAACTGAACGACCGCCGCAGCACGTCGAAATGTCCTGTCTCGACGGTCATCTGATACACCCAGATCGCGTTGATGACGATCCACAGAATCGGGAAGAAGCCGAACGCCGCGCCCTCGCTACCGGCGAGCAGGGTCTGACCGACGGGCATGCCGTAGACGAAGACGGCGATCGCGATGCTGACGGCCAGCGAGATCAGCGACGCCTTCCACGCGGTCATCTTCAAGGCCCCGAGCAGGACGAACAACAGCAGCAGAGGTATCGCCGCCACGATGGCGCTCCACGCAAGCGAACCGGCGACTGGATCGAGAACCTGCTGGTACACGGCTCACCTCGGTGTGGTCTGGGTCACAACCTCGGGTGTCTACCCGCTGTGGCGGTCGGGGTAAACGCGGACTCAGCCAGCAAGCGCTGCGGCGAACTGCACGCCGTCGACGAAGGTGTCCTTGCGGGCGACCCGCCAGTCGTCGGTCACGGTGACGAGGTCGATGCAGTCCCAGCGGAGCGGGCGACCGCCGGGCCCCGAGCACGTCAACGTCCAGTCCAGCACCCAGTGCCGGGGTCCGAACTCGGTGCGGTGCACGACGAAGCCGAAGTCGGGCAGTGCGGCGAACATCTCCGCGAACGCGTCCCGCACGGCGGTGCGTCCGTCGACGGCCGGCCTTCCGTGGTGCAGCCAGAACCGGGTCTGGTCGCTGTGCAGTGCCACGACGGCATCCGGATCGTGGGCGGCCCACGCGGCGACGTACCGGTCGTACAGCTCGGCGAGTGACTGCGGCGCGCTCATCGGACCTCGAACACCCGGTAGTGCACCTCACTGAGCGAGGCCTGGTTGATCGCGACCGTGTGGACGGCGTTGATCCACCGGTAGCGTTCGTCGTCGGTGTCGAACAGCGGGGTCGAGTGCGCCACCATCTCGTCGTGCCGGATCAGTTCGCCCGCCGCGAATCTCGTCGCGGCCTCGGGCGACATCTGCACCCGCCCGGTGCAGGTGAGGTGGATGAGCGCGCCGTCGTCGGTGCGCAGGGTGGCGCGCACGTCGAGGCGGGCGACGCGGTCGGTGCCGAAGAGGATCCAGTCGCCGCCACCGGGCAGGATGTCGCCGGCGATGCGCGGGCCTTCGCAGCGGCCGTGCCGGACCACGTAGGTGAATCGTGTCCCGACCGGGGTGTCGAAGATCTGCACGGGGTCGAATCCGATCTGGATGTCCAGCAGGTGTTCCAGGGTGGGGGTGATGTCGATGTCGGTGAGAGCGGTTGTCATGTCAGGCCTTTCGTCACAGTGGTCGGATGGCGCAGGGGAACAGCGGTGCCAGGTGATGCGGGTCGAGAAGGTCGATCCGAGGGTCGGTGATGTCGAGCCGGCGCAGCATCAGGCGGGCGACGGCGTCATCGGACCCGGCGATCCGGCACTCCCGGGCGGCGTCGGCCCCGCGGACCCACCGGCCGCCGTTCCAGGTGATCGACAACGTCGCCGACGGGGCGGCCAGCGTGAAAGCGCACGCCGATGCCTCCAGTGGTGCCGCCTGCCGTAGCAGGTAGTGCTCGCCGAAGCCGAACAGCGCGGTGCGCGTCGCGTCACTGAACGGCGGGATGCGCTGTCCGGTCGCGACCTCGAGATCGTTGCGGTGCACCCCGAATTCGACGATCAGGCTCTGCAGCGCGGCGGTGACCGGATAGGGACCGAAGGGCAGCGGGACCGTCGGCCACGTCTGCGGGCCCCGGATGACCGCGTCGAGGAGGTGCTCGACGGCCGCGCGGACGACGAGGGCGGGGTCGGCCCCACCCAGCATCACCTCGCCCGGCGGTGACGGGACGCCGAAGCGGGCGCGGTGGAACGCCTCGGCGTCACGGACCATGCCGACCGCGACATGGTTGGCGAGGTCGTCGATCGTCCAGTCGGCACACGGCGTGGACGCGCCTCGTCCAGCCGGATCGATGGTGTCCAACCGGTCGGCGAAGCCCACGGCCTCTGCGGCGACGGCCTCGGCGAGGGGGAGTGGGGAGCGCATTCCTGAAACGTAGCCCACCACACTTGGAAAAAACAAGTATGGACTTGGACAAGTCAAGCCGCAGCTAGGATGACCGGGTGCCCAATCGCTCGTACGGCCAGCACTGCGCCGTGGCCAAGAGCCTCGACGTCGTGGGCGACCGCTGGACACTGCTGGTCGTGCGCGAACTCCTCGACCGCCCACAGCGTTACGGAGACCTGCTCACCGGGCTGGCGCCGATCGCCACCGACATGCTGGCCGGGCGGTTGCGCGATCTGGAACGGCACGGGTTGGTGGTCAAGAGGGAACTGCCCAAGCCGGCGTCCGGCACCGTCTACGAACTCACCGACCACGGGCGGGCACTCGAAGACGTGATCGACGCGCTGGCGCGGTGGGGCCGCCCCCTGCTCGCCACCCGCGAGCCGAGGGCGGTGGTGCGCCCGCAGTGGCTGGCCCGCGCCCTGCGCGCCTACCTGCGGCCGGACCGCGGCGGCCCCGACCTGGTGGTGCGGCTCGCCACGCCGCAGGGCGGCACCACGATGCGCATCACCGCCGAGACGGTCGAGGAGGAATCCGACGACACCGTCGCCGACGTCATGCTGACCGGCGACATCGAGGTGCTGGGCGCCGCGCTGGACCCCGACCAGGTGCCCGGGCTGATGTCGGCGGGCCGCCTGCACATCGGCGGAGAGCCCGCCGCGGTCCGCCGGTTCGCGAAACTGCTGCTGCCGCAGCGGGTCTAGCCGCGCTCGGCGACCGGCGCCCGGTCCAGCTCACGCAGCGCGGGCAGGAACACCGCCGCGACGCCGAGCAGCAGCATGGGCACCGACAGCGCCAGGAAGGTGATGTGCAGGCCCGCCGAGTCGGCCAGCGGCCCGGCCAGGATCAGTCCCAGCGGTCCTGCGGCGTACGCCAGTGACCCCATCACGCCGACCACCCGGCCCCGCAGGTGCTGCGGCGCCCTGGTCTGCATGACGTAGTTGTAGATCGGGGCGATCGGTCCGTAGACGAAACCGACGATCGCCGACAGCACCAGGATGATCGGCAACGGCGGCAGGAAGGCGATCACCGTCATCGCCACGCCGAGCGTCAGCAGCGCGGTGAGCATCACCGCGCGCCGGGACATGTGCCGGGACAGCACCGCATAGCCCAGCGCGCCGATCAGCCCGCCGATGCTCAACGCCATCAACACCCAGCCCAGCTGTGCCGGCTCGTCGCGATCGGTGAAGTACTTGGGGAACAGCACGCTCTCCATCGGCATGTACAGGCCGGTGGCGGCGAGATCGACGAACGCCAGCGTGCGCAGCACCGGTGTGTGCCAGACGAATTTGAGTCCCTCGACGATTCCCGCCCACACCCCCTCGGGCAGCTCGGCCCGGTCGGGCGTGCCCGCGCCTTCGAGCCGCAACACCGCGATGGCGGCGATCGACAGCAGGAACGCCCCGGCCGTCACCCACATGGTGTTCACGCCGCCGAGAGTGGCGATCAGCAGTCCGCCGATGCCCGGGCCGACGATGTAGGCCAGGTTGAACACCGCCTCGTAGACACTGTTCGCGCGGTCAAGCGTCCAGCCCGCCCGGTGTGCGGCCTCGGGCAGCATCGTCTCGCGGGCGGTCATCCCGGCGGGGTCGAAGAACGCGCCGAGTGCGGCGAGTCCCGCCAGCACTGCGACGTTGATCACCTCGACGCCGAACACCCATGCGAGCACCGGCACGGCGGCGACCGAGATCGCCGACAGCGCATCGGAGATCATCGAGACCCGGCGCCGGCCGAGGTAGTCCACTGCCGCACCCGCGATCAGCGTGGCCACCAGCAGCGGCAGCGTCCCCGCCATCGCGACGATCGAGGCGTCGACCGCGGAACCGTTGCGCTGCAACACCAGCCACGGGAAGGCGACCAGCGAGATGCCGTTGCCCGCACCGGCGGTCAGTGCCGCGAACAGGATGAGGTGCAGCGGTCCGCGCGAAGTGGTGATCATGGGGTATCGCGGCCGAATCTAGCAGCGCGGGCACCGCCGCGGCGACGGGTTTTCCGCCTCGGGCACAGTGGAGTCGTGCCGCTGCCCCATCCGCGTACCGGAGCGCTCTTCGACTCCCCGGTCCCACCCGGCTCGGGGTGGCCCGGTGACCCGGCGACCGCGCGCACTGCAATCGCGACATCCCCGGCGCAGGTGGTGTCGATGGCCGAGGCGACCGGGACGCTCGACGAACTCGACGCCGTCGTGTCGGTCTGCCGGGCCTGCCCGCGGCTGGTCGAGTGGCGCGAGGAGGTGGCCGTCACCAAGCGCAAGTCGTTCGCCGGCGAACCCTACTGGGGCCGGCCGATCACCGGCTGGGGTGCGGTGCGGCCGGCCATCATGGTCGTCGGCCTGGCTCCCGCGGCGCAGGGGGGCAACCGCACGGGCCGGGTGTTCACCGGGGACCGCTCCGGTGACTTCCTGTTCGCCTCGTTGCACCGCACCGGCCTGGCGAATCAGGCGACGTCGGTGGACGCCGCCGACGGGCTGACGCTCCTGCATACCCGGATGGCGGCCGCGGTGCGCTGTGCCCCGCCCGGCAACGCGCCGACCCCCGCGGAACGGTCGGCGTGCGCGCCGTGGCTGGATGCCGAATGGCGGCTGGTGAGCGCCGACGTGCGCGTCGTCATCGCTCTCGGCGGATTCGCGTGGCGGGCGGCGCTGCAGATGGTGCGCACGGGCGGTGGCACCGTTGCCACCCCTGCGCCGGCGTTCGGGCACGCCGTCACCGCGCGGCTGACGTCTGCGCACGGCCCGCTCGCGCTCATCGGCTGCTACCACCCGAGCCAGCAAAACACGTTTACCGGCAGGCTCACTCCGGCCATGATGGACGACGTTTTCATACTGGCGAAACGGGAGGCGGGACTGTGATTCTCACGCCGAAGGACTATCCGGGTGTCGCGGCGCGTTGAATTTCGGGTGCAGCTCTCCGTACTCGACCTCGTACCGGTGCGCACCGACCAGACCACGTCGGACGCGCTCGCGGCCACCACCCACCTCGCCCAGACCGCCGACCAGCTCGGATACACCCGCTACTGGATCGCCGAGCACCACAACATGCCCGCCGTCGCGGCCACCAGCCCGCCGGTGGTGATCGCGCACCTGGCCGCGCTGACGCAGCGGGTCCGGCTCGGCTCGGGCGGGGTGATGCTGCCCAACCACGCGCCGCTGGCGGTGGCCGAGCAGTTCGCGCTGCTCGAGGCCGCCCACCCCGGCCGCATCGACCTGGGCATCGGGCGGGCACCCGGATCGGATCCGGTGACGTCGATGGCGCTGCGCGGCGCCGCCGGGCGGGACGACCGCGACATCGAGGCGTTCCCGCAGTACCTCGACGACGTGGTCGCACTGATGGGCGCCCGCGGGGTGCGGGTGCCGCTCCCGCGCGACCTGATGCGGGAGAACTACATCCTCAAGGCGACGCCGGCGGCGGCCACCGAGCCGCGGCTGTGGCTGCTGGGCTCGTCGATGTACTCGGCGCATCTGGCGGCCGCGAAGGGTTTGCCCTACGTGTTCGCCCACCACTTCTCCGGCCAGGGCACCAAGGAGGCGCTGGCGGCCTACCGCTCGGAGTTCCGGCCCAGCGAGCTGGCGCCCGAACCGGTCACCTTCCTGACCGTCAACGCCTCGGTCGCCGAGACCCGTGACGAGGCGATGGCGCTGATGCTGCCGAACCTGCACATGATGGCGCGGCTGCGCACCGGGCAACCCCTGGGTCCGCTGGAGCTGGTCGAGGACGCCGAGCAGATCCGGTTCGGCCCCCGCGAGCAGGCGGTGGTCGACCACGGGCTGGCCCGCGCGGTCGTTGGGTCACCCACCGAGGCTGCCGACCAGGTCCGTGCGCTCGCCGAGGAGTTCGGCGTCGACGAGGTGATGGTCAACCCGGTGGCATCGGCCCGCCGCGGCACCGACCCGGCGACGGCGCCGGGCCGGGACACGACGCTCGAACTGCTGGCGAAGGAACTCTTCTAGCCGCGCGGCGTCAGCACGATCACCGGGATCGGCCGTGACGTCCGCTTCTGGTAGCCGATGTAGCGGTCCTTGTTGCCCTTCATGTTGTTGACGATCGGCCACAGCCGGGCGAATTCGGGATCGTCGGGGAAGACGGCGCGGGCGGTTGCCGGAATCCGCTTGGGTCCGACGTTGATCTCGACGTCGGGGTTCGCCTTGAGGTTGTGGTACCAGCCCGGCGCCCGTGGTTCACCGCCCATCGACGCGACCACCAGGTAGTCGTCACCGTCGCGTGCGTAGCTCAGGGTGTTGGCCCGCTGCCGGCCGGTCTTCGCGCCGATGGTGTGCAACAGCAGGTTCGACGGGCCACCCGGGATGGTGTGCCCGACGCGGCCATTGGTGGCCTTGTAGAGCTTGTCGTGCAGCAGCAGTAGCCGGTATCCGATGTTCTTTTCCCACCACGGCATGCCCATGGCTCAATCCTGCCCCGCCGAGTCGAGTTGTTCCAGCGCTTCGCGCAGAAGGCGGCCGCTCTCCTCCCGGTCCGGGTCGCGGCGCAGCAGCATGCCCTTGGCGAACGACAGCTTGTCGCCGTCGCGCCGGGGCAGCACGTGCAGGTGGATGTGGAACACGCTCTGGAAGGCGGCCTTGCCGTCGTTGATCGCGATGTTGTTGCCGTCGGCGTGCAGTCCGGAGGCGCGCGCCGCCCTGGCGATGCGCTGACCGATGGTCGCCATGTCGGCGACGGTCTGCGGCGGTGTGTCGGTCAGGTCGACGAGGTGGCGCTTGGGGAACACCAGGGTGTGACCGCGGGTGAAGGGGCGGATGTCGAGGATCGCCAGGTAATCGTCGTCCTCGTAGATGCGGATGGCCGGGGACTCGTCGGCCACGATGGCACAGAACACACACGACATCCCGCCACGCTAGCGGGGGAGGATCAGACGTTCTCCTTGGCCCACTCGGCCAGCCGCCGGTCGCGCTCCTCAGGCGAGACATCCTCGACGCGGGTCATCACCGCCCACCGCTGACCGAACGGATCGAGGATGGACGCGAAACGGTCGCCGGTCACGAAGGTCTGGATCGGTTCGCGGATCGTTGCCCCTGCGGCCTCGGCGCGCGCGACGACCGCGTCGGCGTCGGGGCAGTACAGCACCAGCGAATGGGTGACCGACTCCGAACGCGGCGGCGCCTCGAGCTTGTACGCGGGGTTCGGGTCGCCCAGCTGCAGTCGGCCGTTGCCGAAGTCCAGTTCGGCATGCGGGACGGTGCCGCCGGGGCCGTCCATCTTCTCGACGATCTCCGCGCCGAACACCTCGACGTAGAAGTCGATCGCCTTCGCGGCGCCGTCGATCACCAGGAACGGGGTCAGGCTCGTGTAGCCCTGCGGGATGGGTTGGACGCTCATGGCTTCGAGTTTCGTAGGTTGGTGGGCATGGGCGCTTGGAAAAACACGCCAGCGACCCCGATGCGCGGGCTGGTCGGGCGGGCGGCGTCCGCGTCGGCGTTCGACCTGCACCGGTGGGCGCCGACGGACCGCGCTGCCCGGTTCGTCGAGCACTTCTGGTCGGTCACCTGGGATCTGCGTGGCCGGGCGGCCTTCGACAGCACGGTGATCACCTTTCCGTCGATGCACCTCACCCGCGAGTGGGGCACCGACGGCACCCGGCACGGGCAGCCGCTGCCTGCGACACTGTTGCACGGCGTGGTGGACCGGGTGTTCCAGGTGACGATCGCCGAGTCGGGTGCGGTGGTCGGGGCGCGGTTCCGCCCGGGTGGCTTCGTCGCCCGGTTCGGCGGCGACGCCGCGGCACTCACCGGCCGCGTTCAGCCCGTACGCCAATTAGCTGATACGGCATTCGATCTCGTCGACGACGTGGCCGAATCGGGCCGTCTGCTCGACCAGCTGATCGCCGCGCACCCCGGTCCTGTGGATCCGACGTTCCTCGCGCTGTGCGACCTGGTGGACAGGATCCGCGACGACGGCCGGCTGCATCGCGTCGAGCAGGTGATGGCGGTGTCACCGTGGAGCGCCAGGACCACGCAGCGGGTGTTCCGCCGGTACGTCGGGGTCCCGGTGAAGTGGGTGTTGTGCCGGTACCGGTTGCAGCAGGCCGCGCTGGAGATCGAGAGCCGGCGTGGCGTCGACTTCGCCGATCTCGCCGTCCGGCTCGGGTGGTACGACCAGGCGCACTTCATCAACGACTTCCGCTCGATGCTGGGCTGCACCCCGGGCGAGTACGCATCTCGGCACGGCGGATGACGGGTCAGCCGACCGCCCGCCGCCACGCTGCCAGCTTGTCGGCGTAGCGCATCGTCTGCGCCGGACTGGTCGACGGCGCCCGCACGTAGGCCAGGTCGGGCGGCGCCGGCACCAGTCGGTGAAAGTTCTGTTCGGCCGCAGCGCCGTTGAACACCACCCGCGAGATCGACGGGTGCCCGGCGAAGAAGGCAGGGAAGTCGTTGGCCACCATGCTCGTCCGCTCGACGGCGGAGTCCAGGCTGCCTGCCCGGCGGCAGGACCGCAGCACATCCCAGACGGCGATGCCATGGCTCAGCAGTGCGGCCACCCGATCGTCGTACCCGGCGTCGGCGTCGAAACCGAAGAGATCCGCGGCGATGCGCCAGAACGCGTTGCGCGGATTCGCGTAGTACTGCTGCGCGCCGAGCGACAGCACACTCGGCATGTTGCCGAGCACCAGCAGCCGCGGGCGCGCACCGACCAGCGGCGGGAAGCCGTGGGACACCGGTGTGGTCATGCGTGCTGTATAGCAAAGCCGGACCGGCGGTATACCTTGGCCGGGTGGCCGAAGAGGTGGACATCGAAGCCTCGGGGCTGCTCGAGGGTCTTGAGGGCAGGGCCCGCGCCGAACGCGCGGAGCTGATCGAGTGGCTACTCGGACGCGGCATCACGGTGTCCGAGATCGCCGACGCCTCCGCGCCGACGGTGCTGGCGTCGCGCCGGTTCATCGGCGACGACGGCACCTACGTCTCGGCGCGCGAGACGAGCGAGAAGTTCGGGATCGAGCTCGATCTGCTGCAACAGGTGCAGCGCGCGATGAGTCTGCCGCGGGTCGACGATCCCGACGCCGCCGTGCACATGCGCGCCGACGCCGAAGCCGCCGCGCACGCCCAGCGGTTCATCGACCTCGGGCTGACTCCCGAGCAGATCGTGGTCACCGTGCGGCAGCTCTCCGAGGGGTTGTCGCGGGCCGCCGAGGTGATGCGGGCGGTCGCGCTGGCCGCGGTGCTCAAACCCGGTGCCACGGAACTGGACATCGCGAAGGGATCCGAGGCGCTGACCCGCGAGATCGCACCGCTGCTCGGGCCGATGATCCAGGACATGCTGATGCTGCAGCTGCGGCACACGATGGAGACGGAGGGGGTCAGCGCCAGCGAACGGGCCGAGGGACGCCCGCTGCCGGGTGCCCGGGTGGTCACTGTCGCGTTCGCCGACCTCGTCGGCTTCACCCGATTGGGCGAGGCGGTTCCGCCCGAGGACCTCGAGCGGCTGGCGAACCGGCTGGCCGACCTGGCCCGCGACGTCGCGGTGCCGCCGGTGCGGTTCATCAAGACGATCGGCGACGAGGTGATGCTGGTCAGCACGTCGGCCGCGGCGCTGCTGGAGGCGGTGTTGGATCTGGTGGACGCCACCGAATCCGACGACGATCTGCCGTCCCTGCGGGTCGGCCTGGCGACCGGCCCTGCGGTCAGCCGCGCGGGGGACTGGTTCGGCAGTTCGGTGAATCTGGCGAGCCGGGTGACCAGTACCGCCCGCCCCGGCGCGGTGCTGGCCGCGGAGTCGACCCGGGACGCGATCGGCGACGACGCGCAGTTCGCCTGGTCCTTCGCCGGCGCCCGGCACCTCAAGGGCATCAAGGACGAGGTCAAGCTGTTCCGCGCCCGCCGCGACGCCGGCGAGTCCTCGTGAGTGTGAACGTGGCGACGATTTCGGCCCGAAATCGTCGTGAGGTTCACTTTCGCGGCCGACGAAGGCTCAGCGCAGCGGGGTGAAGCCCCGCAGCCGCAGGCTGTTGCTCACCACGAACACCGAGCTGAATGCCATCGCCGCGCCGGCGATCAGCGGGTTGAGCAGGCCGAGCGCCGCCAGCGGCAACGCCGCCACGTTGTACGCGAACGCCCAGAACAGGTTGCCCTTGATGGTGCGTAACGTGCTGCGCGCCAGCCGGATCGCATTGGGCGCCGCACGCAGGTCGCCGGTGACGAGCGTCAGGTCCGATGCCTCGATCGCGACGTCGGTGCCCGTGCCCATGGCCAGCCCGAGATCGGCCTGAGCCAGGGCCGCGGCGTCGTTGACGCCGTCGCCGACCATGGCCACCGTCCTGCCCTCGGCCTGCAGTCGCTTGACGACGTCCACCTTGTCGGCTGGCAGCACGTCGGCGATCACCTCGTCGACGCCGATCTGGGCGGCCACCGCTTCGGCGGCGCGGCTGTTGTCACCGGTCAGCAGCACCGGCGTCAGGCCCAGCTCCTTGAGTTGCGAGATCGCCTGCGCCGCAGTGTCCTTGACGCTGTCGGAGACGACGACCACCCCGGCGACGCGGCCGTCGACCGCGGCCCACACCGGTGTGCGGCCCCCCGCCTCCGCGGCGGCCGCGGCGTCGAGGAGTTCGGGCGGCGCGCGGCGC
>NZ_JACKSJ010000269.1 GCF_025821665.1 [Mycobacterium] manitobense | reverse complement strand
CTCCGCCGGTCGCGGCGGACAGCGCCCGCACCAGCTGTACCGGCGGCGTCACCCCGAGTGCGGCTGCCGCCGCGCGGTGCACGTCGGCCGGACCGAGCGGGCCGAGCGCGACCACCGGGTTCTCCCTGGCGAGTGCGGTGCTCAAGGACTGCAGCGCGGCATGCCGCAGCCGCGCCTCCGCGGACACCACCACCGTGGCCGCGGGGTCGGCCGCCCGGTCGGCGAGCAGGTCGAGTTCTGCGTCGCCGAGCAGGTGCGCGTCGTCGACGACGAGCGCCGCGTCGGCGGGGTCGTCAGGACGGGGCGGCCGGGTGAGCACCGTGCGGCCCGCCTCGCGCAGCGCGGTCCGCACGGCGGTGAGGACCGCACTCTTGCCGGTACCGATGCCACCGGACACCAGCACCTTCGCCGGCGCGGTGGGGTCGGCGAGCAGCGCGGCGACGAACGCGCCCGCTGCCGGCGGGACGTCGGTCAGGCGGTCCGGCGCCGGATTGGGCATCGGCGGTTCAGGCGCCGTCGCCCGGCACGATCACGGTGGTCGGCGGCTCAGGCGGATCGGGCGGGTCCGGCGGATCGGGAACCACCGTGGTCGTGGGCGGCGGGGGCGCCGTGGTCGTCGGCTGGGTGGTGGTGGGCCGCGTCGTCGTGGTCGTCGGCTGTGTGGTGGTCGTCGTCGTGGTGGTCGTGGTCGGCTGTGTGGTGGTCGTCGGCGACGTGGTGGTCGTGGAGCTCGGCGGCGGCGGGGGAGGGGGCGGAGGCTGGCTCACCGTCGTGGTGGCGCGGCCGTCGGGGCCGACGGTGACCGTCGTGACCGGCGGCGGCAGCGGCGCGAACGACGGCTCCATCGAATAGGTGGTGCTGGTCTCGGTGACCGGGCTGGAATCGCCGGTGGTGCTGGTCAGCGTCACCGCCAGGCCGCTGATCGCCGCCAGCGCCGCCACCGCGGCGGCCCCGAACAGGATCGGCGGACGCTTGTACCAGGGCAGCGGTTCCGGCTCCGGCGGATACTGCGCCTCCTCGCCGCCGGGCGCGAACGCGATCGGAGGCCGCGCGGCGCCGGTGCCGGCGTCGACGGTGTAGTCCTCGCCGGCATAGGGCACCGGCTCGTCGGTCGGGGCATCGTCCTGAGACCACGCCAGGGCGCGGAACGTCGCCGACGACGCCCCGTCGGAGGCGGATTCGCCGGCCGCCAGTCCCGCTGCTCCCGCCACCCACGCCGCAGGCGCCATGCCCGTCGGCGCATCGGCGGCGGGGGCCAGTCCGGTCGGCGCGTCGGGGGCGATGGGCGCCATGCCGGTGGGTGCGTCGGGAGCGATCGGCGCCATGCCGGTGGGCGCTTCGGCGCTGAGCCCGCGGCCGGCCACCAGCGCCGCGCCCGCCGCGATGTTGAGCTGTGACTGCGGGGTGGTGACGACGGGTGCGCGCAGTCGCTCCGAGAGCTGCTGGGTGACCAGCGGGATGTGGGCGCCGCCGCCGACGGTGGCCACCGCCGACACGTCGGCGGGCGCGATGTTGTTGCGCCGCAACGTGTCCTCGACGGCGGCCAGTACACCGGCGAGCCCACCGGCGATGAGCTGTTCGAGTTCGGCGCGCGTCACCCGGAAATCGGTGCGGACACCCGGCAGTTCGGCGGGCACCACCGTCGCGGTGTCGGCGGACAACCGCTCCTTGGCCTGCCGGCACGCGTCACGCAGGCGGGCCAGCGAACCGACCGCCGCGGTGCCGGCCGGGTCGGCGTCATTGGCGTCGGCGATACCGCTGATGACGTGGTTGAGCAGCAGCTGGTCCACACCGTCGCCGGAGAAGTCGGTGTGCCGGACCGTCTGGCCGACGGCGTCGAGGTTGGACGACGCGTCGGCCAGCGTGATGCTGGTGCCGCTTCCGCCGAAGTCGCACAGCACGACGACGCCCGCATCGGGAAGGCCGGGTGCGGCCTGCAGGGCAGCGAGGGCGGCCACCGAGTCGGGGATGAGTGCGGCCGGGGCGCCGTCGGAGGCGAGACCCGGATGGTTACGCAGCGCCCCACGCAGGGCGCCGACGGTGGCGGGACCCCAGTGCGCGGGGACGGCGATCGCGACCGGGGCGCCGCCGCCCGCGGTGCGGGCCATCGTGTCCAGCGCCTCGGCCAGCACCTGCTCGCCACGGTGGGCCGAACCGTCGGCCGCCACCAGGGGCACGGGATCGCCGACGCGGTCGACGAACCCGCTGAGCACCATCCCGGGGGAGGAGCGGGGCGGGTTCTCGGCGGCCAGCCCCACCTCGGCCGGGCGGTCGTCGAAAACGGTGAGGATCGACCGGCGCATGACCGGGTCGCGGCCGAAGCGGGCCGCGACGAGATTGGTCATTCCGATCGACAACCCCAACGAGTCGGTCATTACTGTCACTCCTGCTGTCTCGGCCGGTGTTCACCTTAGCGGCTCGGGCCCCCGAGGCCTCGGAACATCCCCCTAGTGGCGTCAATCCCCTAACGTGCCGTCCCCTAATGGCCGCGCCGTGGGGCTGGGTTCGGCACCGATCCCGGGGCGGGCCTGCGCCGATAGCATCGTGGGACATCGGCGAATCGCCGGAGTACACCACCATCATCAGGGGGACGGGCTGTCATGGCTAACTCGCTTCTCGACTTCGTCATGTCGCTGGTGCGAGACCCCGATGCCGCGGCACGCTACGGCGCCGACCCGGCCGGTGCCCTCGCCGAGGCGAACCTGCCCGACGTGACGAGTGTCGACGTCGCCAACCTCATCCCGGTGGTGTCCGAATCGCTGTCCATGACCGGCCCGGCCAGCGGTTTCGATGCTGTTGGCGCCGAGGCGGCGGGAAACGTCTGGGCGAGCGGCGCCGCCACCGCGGCGTTCGACGCCTTCGGTGATCCAGGCGCAGGCACGGCGATCGACGACGGCGCCAACGTGATCTCCGATGTGGTGGACGAACCGGTCGTCCAGGTGGCCGACACGTCGTTGGCCGACCTCGACAGCGCGTTCGGCGACCCGGCCGCGCAGTTCGACACGGCCTTCGCCGACGCCCCGGCGGACACCGCGGCCGACTTCGCCGCCGATTGGGGGCAGTCGCCCTCCGACGATCAGGTGCCCGGGGCCGACGGCCAGAGTTTCGACCTCTTCAACTGACCTTTGCAGCACTTCCTCTTCACCCGCGCGGACCTCTGTCCGCGCGGGTGAAGTCGTTTGAACAGGGAAAACGCGGCGCTGCCGGCGAGTGCCTCCGGCGCCCCCTAGATACCCCCTAATCCCCTAATGGGGCCGATGCGGGGACCCCGGTACGGCACCTTTGGGGGATGGGAGGCGACCCCGTTCCCCGGCGGTCCCGGAATCCATAACGTTGTCGTCAGAACGCCGGAAGGGCCGGCGGGAACCACCTCCCAAGCCCGCGAGGGCTCACCGGGAAGAAACAGAAAGGCAGTTCCATGAATCTCATCGACTTCATCCTCGATCTGTTCCGCAGCCCGGTCGAGGCGGCCCGCTTCGTCACCGACCCCGACGGCGCGCTCCGCGACGCCGGCCTGCCGAACGTGACCGCCGCGCAGCTCGCGTCGGTCGCAGCCACCGCCGCCCCGGCCGGCTACGCCCTCGGCGGCGGAGACCCGATCGTCGGCCTGCAGCGCGCGGTCGCCGATCACCACCAGCTGGCCTCGAACTTCGCCTCGCCGTTCTCGCCGCAGACGTCGTTCGCGCCGACCACCGAGTTCGCCAGCCGTAACGACACGGACCTGCTGAGCGGCAACAACGTGCCGATCGCCAGCCCGGATCAGAACGCCGGTGCCAACGCCCAGAACGGCGCCTTCAACCTGGGCTTCGGTGACATCACCCTGGGTGACAAGACCAGCAACACCGCCACCAACGGCGGCGTCGTGGTCGGCGGCGACAACGACGGCGACATCGTCAGCGGTGACGGCGCGGTGCTCGGCGACGGCAACACGATGAACAACGGCGACATCCTCGCCGGCTCCGGCTCGAACGTCGTCGTCGGTAAGGACAACGAGGTCGAGGACAATTCGCAGACCGCGGGCGGCGACCTGATCGCCGACAACGACGCACCGGTGCTCAACGACGTCGACACCAGCGGTGGCAACGGTGGCGGCGCCGACGGCGGCGGCAGCCTGATCGGCATCGGCGGCGGCAACGCGGTCGGCGGCGACGGCGGCAGCGGTGGCGGAATCATCATCACCGACAACGACGTCAACACCGGAACGCAGATCGACGGCGACTTCGGCAGCGACAACGTCGAGGACAACTCGACCAGCACGTCGGTGCAGTCCGAGGTCAACACGTCCACCGAGAGCTCGATCGAGGACAACTCCTCGAGCTACGAGTCGAACATCGGCTCGGGCAACGAGACCGCGATCGGGTCGGGCAACGAGACGAACACCGAGCTGTTCTCGGGCAACACCACCGGGTTCGAGACCAACACCGACATCGCCTCCAACAACGATGTCGCCTCGAACAACGATCTGGACGCGTTCTGATCGACATGACCGCGTGACGCAACTGGCGGGGACCGCAACCGGTCCCCGCCAGTTCGCGCATTAACGTGAGATCGACCGAGTGAGAAGGGCGCCATGACGCAACCGAACGACCCGCGCAAGGTCAAGGTGATCGTCGAACTCATCGACCACACCAGCAGGATCGCCGACTCCTATGAGCGTGGCGACCTGGTCGACCGGCTGGCCCGCGCCAAGGCTCGCATCACCGACCCGCAGATCCGGGTGGTGATCGCCGGTCAGCTCAAGCAGGGCAAGAGCCTGCTGCTCAACTCGCTGCTCAACATGCCGGTGGCGCGGGTGGGCGACGACGAGTCCACCGTGCTGGCCACCGTCGTGTCCTACGGCGAGCAGGCCTCCGCGCGCCTGGTGGTCGCCAACCCCGACGGCGAAGAGCCCGAACTGGTCGAGATCCCGCCCGCGGACCTGCGCAACGACCTGCGCCGCGCGCCACAGGCCGGCGGCCGCGAGGTGCTGCGCGTCGAGGTGACCGCCCCGAGCCCACTCCTCAAGGGCGGGTTGGCGTTCATCGACACCCCCGGGGTCGGCGGCTACGGCCAGCCGCACCTGTCGGCGACGCTGGGGTTGCTGCCCGACGCCGACGCGATGCTGATGGTCAGCGACACCAGCCAGGAGTTCACCGAACCGGAGATGACGTTCATCCGGCAGGCCGTCGAGATCTGCCCGGTGGCCGTGATCGTGGCGTCCAAGACCGACCTCTACCCGCACTGGCGGCAGATCGTCGACGCCAACTCCGTGCACCTGCGGCGCGCGGGCATCTCGACGCCGATGATCCCCGCGTCGGCGCAGCTGCGCAGCCACGCCATCCAGCTCAACGACAAGGAACTCAACGAGGAGTCCAACTTCCCGGCGATCGTGAAGTTCCTGTCCGACCGTGTGCTCAGCCGCGAGAGCGACCGGGTGCGCGACCATGTGGTGAGCGAGATCCGCGCCGCCGCCGAGCATCTGGCGATGGGGTTGGACGCCGAGCTGTCGGCGTTCAATGATCCGCAGGCCCGCGACCGGCTGACCGAGGAGCTGGAACGGCGCAAGCAGGAGGCCCAGGATGCGCTGCAGCAGACCGCGCTGTGGCAGCAGGTGCTCAACGACGGCATCAACGACCTGACCGCGGACGTCGACCACGACCTGAGGGGCCGGTTCCGCAACATCGTGGCGTACACCGAGTCGGTGATCGACTCCTGCGACCCGAGCGTGCAGTGGGCGGAGATCGGGGCCGAACTGGAGAACGCCGTCGCCACCGCGGTCGGCGACAACTTCGTGTGGGCCTACCAGCGATCCGAGGCACTCGCCGCCGAGGTGGCCAGGACGTTCATGGAAGCCGGTCTGGACGCCATCAAGATGCCGACCATCGACGCCCGCGACATGGGCGCCGGCTTCGGCGAATTCAAATCGCTGGCGTCTTTGGAGGCCAGACCGATCCGCGTCGGCGACCGCGTGGTCTCCGGCCTGCGGGGATCTTTCGGCGGTGTGCTGATGTTCGGCATGCTCACCTCCTTCGCCGGCCTCGGCATGCTCAACCCGCTGTCGTTGGGCGCCGGCGCGCTGATCGGCCGTAAGGCCTACAAGGAGGAGATGGAGAACCGGATGCTCCGGATCCGCAACGACGCCAAGATCAACATGCGCAAATTCGTCGACGACGTTTCGTTCGTCGTCGGCAAGGAATCGCGTGACCGGCTCAAGGGGATCCAGCGCCAGCTGCGCGACCACTACCGGGAGATCGCCAACCAGACCACCCGGTCGCTCAACGAGTCACTGCAGGCCACGCTCGCCGCCGCCAAGATGGAGGAGACCGAGCGCAACGCCCGCGTCAAGGAGCTCGAACGCCGGCGCAACATCCTGCGGCAGGTACTCGACCACTGCGAGAAGCTGAGCGTCGGCGCCCCGGCCGAGCCGGCCGGGATGCGCAGCAACTCCTAGTCGACACGCTCGTCGGACGCGCGCCTGCACTGCGCGGCGGCCGGGTGCCTAAGCTGGACAGCCGACATGAGCACGAGCGATCAGGTGCGGACGATCCTGGGCGGCACCATCAGTGCCTACCGGGCCGATCCGGCGTACCGCGACCGTCCCGACGTGCACAACGAACTCGACCGGATCGGTCGCAGGCTCAACCAGCCGATCCGCATCGCCCTGGCCGGGACGTTGAAGGCCGGCAAATCCACGCTGGTCAACGCGCTGGTGGGGGAGGACATCGCACCCACCGACGCCACCGAGGCCACCCGGATCGTCACCTGGTTCCGGCACGGGCCCACTCCGAAGGTGACCGCGAACCATCGCGGCGGCCGGCGTTCGAACGTGCCGATCGGCCGCGGCGCGCAGGGCTCCCCGGACCACCGGGGCCTGACGTTCGACTTCGCCCGCCTGGACCCCGAGGACGTGGTGGACCTCGACGTCGAATGGCCGGCCGCCGAACTGATCGACACCACGATCATCGACACCCCTGGGACGTCGTCGTTGTCGCGGGACGTCTCGCAGCGCACCCTGCGGCTGCTGGTGCCCGACGACGGCGTGCCCCGGGTCGACGCCGTGGTGTTCCTGCTTCGCACGCTGAACGCCGCCGACATCGCGCTGCTCAAGCAGATCGGCGAGCTGGTGGGCGGCTCCTCGGGCGCGCTCGGCGTGATCGGGGTGGCGTCGCGGGCCGACGAGATCGGCGCGGGCCGCATCGACGCGATGATGTCGGCCAAGGACGTCGCCGGTCGGTTCACCGCCGAGATGGACAAGACCGGCATCTGCCAGGCGGTGGTGCCCGTGTCGGGGCTGCTCGCACTGACCGCGCGGACCCTGCGGCAGAGCGAGTTCGTGGCGCTGGAGAAGCTGGCCGGGGTCGACGCGGCCGAGCTGGCCAAGGCGATGCTGTCGGTGGACCGTTTCGTGCGCGAGGACTCCTCGCTGCCGGTCGACGCCGCCACCCGCGCGGCGTTGCTGAACCGGTTCGGGATGTTCGGGGTGCGGATCTCGATCGCGGTGCTGCGGGCCGGTGTCACCGACTCGGTGGCGCTGGCCGACGAACTACTCGAGCGCAGCGGTCTCGTCGCGTTGCGCGACGTCATCGACCAGCAGTTCGCCCAGCGTTCCGACCTGCTCAAGGCGCACACCGCGCTGCTGTCACTGCGCCGGTTCGTCGAGCAGCACCCGATCTACGCGACGCCCTACATCGTCGCCGACATCGACCCGCTGCTGGCCGACACCCACGCCTACGAGGAACTCCGGCTGCTGAGCCAACTTCGTTCGCGGCCAACCACCTTGAACGAAGACGAGATCGTCTCGCTGCGGCGCATCATCGGCGGGTCGGGCACCGACGCCGCGAGCAGGCTGGGCCTGCAGCCCGACGCCCCCTACGACGGGCCGAGGGCCGCGTTCGCCGCTGCCCAGCGCTGGCGCCGCCGCGCCGATCACCCCCTCAACGACCCGTTCACCACCAGGGCCTGCCGGGCCGCTGTGCGCAGTGCGGAGGCCATGGTCGCGGAGTTCGCCGCCCGCGGCCGCTGAGCCGTTGAAATCGGTCGCCGAACCGCCTAACGAATCGCGGGCCCGCGGCGACATACAGGTATGCGCAGCTTGCTGGGATTGTCAGTCGGCGTCACGAACCTGGTCGCCGTGCCGCTGACCGGGCCCGCCGACCGCCCCGTCGTCCGCCGTTCGGTGCTCACCCTGTTCGGGCACCGGCCGCCTGAGGTGGGCCTGCCGGGTGAGAACGCTGCGCTCGACGAACGGGGCCTGGTGGTGTCGGCCTTCGTGGAGCGCGCCGGCGACCCCGTTCCCATCGTCGCCCCCGACGGATCCACCCACCGCGGTGAGGACCTGACCGTGACAGCGCTGACGGCGCTCGCCCGGTCGGCGGGCCGGGCCGACGTCACCGGCCTGGCGGTGCCCGCATACTGGCCGGCCACCGCGGTGGACGCCGTGCAGGCCCGGATGCCGCACGCCATCCTGGTGTCCGATGCCGTCGCGGCGCTGACGGCGCTGCAGTCGCGGCCCGGCCTGCCCGCCCGGGGCCTGGTGCTGCTGTGTGACGTCGGCGCCACCGGCACGACCCTGACACTGGCCGATGCCGGCGCTGGCTTCGCGCCCGTCGGCAGCAGCGTCCGCTGCGACGATTTCGGCGGCGACGCGATCGACCGGGCGGTGCTGACGCACGTGCTCGCCGACATCGACGCCGAGGAGTCCGGCACGTCGGCGGTCGCCTCGCTGACCGTGCTGCGCGACGAGTGCCGGCTGGCCAAGGAGCGGCTGTCCTTCGACACCGCGACGGGTCTGACCGGTCCGCACGCGGCGCTGCGGCTGACCCGTGCGGAGGTCGAGTCGCTGATGCGCGAACCGGTCGACCACCTGATGGCCGCCGTGTTCGACCTGCTGCAGCGCAACCGGGTGGCGCCGGCGCAACTGGCCGCCGTCGCGACGGTGGGCGGCGGCGCCCGGATACCGCTTGTGACGCAACGACTCTCCGAGGAACTGCGGCTGCCGGTGACGACGATGCCGCGCCCTGAACTGGCCGCGGCGATCGGCGCCGCGCTGGTGGCCCGTCGCGCTGCGGACCGCGAGCCCGCCACGGTGCTGGCCGCCG
>NZ_JACKSJ010000268.1 GCF_025821665.1 [Mycobacterium] manitobense | reverse complement strand
AGTCAGGCTCCCCGGATTCGCGCCGGATCGAGATCCTGCAGACCGCCAACGACGTGATCGCCGAATCGGGACTGCGGACCTCGCTACAGCAGATCGCCGAGGCGGCGGGCATCCTCGCAGGCAGCCTCTATCACCATTTCGAATCCAAGGAGGCCATCCTCGTCGAGTTGATCCGGCGCTACCACGCGGCGCTGGACCTCGTCGGCGAGCAGGCGCTGCGCGGGCTCGACTCCCCTGACCCGCGCCCGATAGAAGAGCAGATCGTCGGCCTGGGCCGCGCCATTGCGCGGTGTGCGGTGGCGCATCGCGCCGCGCTGCAGATGTCGTTCTACGAAGGCCCCAGTTCGGACCCCGAGCTGATCGAACTGACCAAGCAGCGGCCGGCCGGGATCCAGTCCGCCATGCTGCAGCTGCTGCGCGCGGGCCGCTGCAGCGGCTCCATCAGGCCCGAGATGGATCTACCCACGCTG
>NZ_JACKSJ010000267.1 GCF_025821665.1 [Mycobacterium] manitobense | reverse complement strand
GAGCGCGGCGCGTGCGGCGCGCAACGCCACCGAGGGCAGGCGGGCGGAGCGGGCGGCGGGATCGCGTTCCTCGGCGTAGCCGCCGTCCTCGAGCCCCACCACCCGCGGCGAACACGACCGCACCACGGGCCGCGCCGCCACCAGGTCGTGGGCCCAGCCGGACCGCACCAGCGCCTGCGCCTCGGCGGTGCGCGTCCAGCCGCCGATGACCGCCGCGCAACGCAATTGGTGGGCGCGCAGCATGGCGACCTCCCTGGCGTGCGAATACGGGGCCCGCGGCTCGGACAGCGAGTCGTCGCCGTCGTCCCACACCAGCACCAGCCCGAGGTCGTGCACCGGCGCGAACACCGCACTGCGCGTGCCGATCACCACCCGGGCACGGCCACGCAACACGGCCAGCCACCGCCGGTACCGCGCGGCCGGGCCGAGACCCGCGGCCAGCGCCACGGTGTCATCGGCGCCGCAGCGGGCCACCACGGCCTCGTGCAGCAGGTCGACGTCCTTCTGGTCGGGCACCACCGCCAGCACGCTGCGCCCGCCGCACAGCGCCGCGGCGGCGGCCTCGGCGAACCGGTCGGCCCACCGTTCACCGGGCAGCGCCTGCCACACCGCGCGGGCGGCACGGTTCTCCCCCAGCGCGGCCAGGAAACGTTCGCCGCGCTGGTAGCGCGCCCACCCCGCCGGATCGGGCGGCTGCCGCACGAAAACATTTACGGGCGAGGGGTTTTCGCGTTCCACCCGGGCGTGCCGGGGTGGGATCGCCAACCGCAGCACATCCGGGCGGGTGCCGGCGTAGCGCGCTGCGACCGCGTCGACGAGGCGCCGGATCTCCGGTGTCAGCACCGGTTCGGCCGACACCACCCGGTCCAGGCGGCCGAGCTTGCCTGCGTGGTCGGTGTCCGAGCGGCGCTCCAGCACGAAGGCGTCGACCAGACGCCCGTGGAACCGCACCCGCACCCGCACCCCGGGCTGGGCGTCGTCGGACTGCTCGGCGGTCACCAGGTAGTCGAAGTCACGGTCCAGGTGCGGCACCGTCAGCATCGGCACCACCCTGGCGATGGGCTCGTGCTCGGCGGGCAGCCTCGGGTCGCTCACCTAAGCCGGTGTAGCAGACGGCGCCGACGTCCGGCCGGCGAAGAATCCGGCGGTGATCAACAGCAGCGACGCCGCGTAGGCCCACCAGATCGGCACGGCGAGGGCCTCCGAACGCAGCACGAACCGGCCGATGCCGATCATGGCGTCGGACACCGCGAAGCACACGGCGCCCACCGCGGTCCACAGCGTCGGCAGCCGGGCCAGCAGCGCCGCGCACACCATCGCGCCCAGCACCGCGATGTAGAGCGTCACCGGCACCGCCATCCCGTCCGCCGTCAGCGACGGCCAGAACCACACCAGCAGCGCCGCGCACGCCACCACCGTGACCGCCGCGGCGACCAGCCTCGGCGTCGACCGCGAGACGAGCGGCAGGAGCGCCAGCAGGAAGCACAGGTGCGCCACGAGGAACGCCGCGAGGCCGAGCACGAAGGACGGTTCCCACCAGGGCATCGCGAGCAGGAAGTCACCGGCAGCGGAGAACACCAGCGCAGGCACCAGCCAGCGGCGCTCCCGGCCGATCGGGTGGGCCGCGGCGGCCACCGCGAGCAGGACCGCCGGCAGCGCCTTCACCGCCGGTTGCAGCGCGAATTGCCCGGTCAGCTCCGACCCTGCGGGCAACCGCAGCGCTGTGACGAGCAGGAACACCCCGTACAGGGCGCCGATGACGGCCGCGGCCAGCCACAGTGTGCGGATCCGGCGGGCGTACGGTGTCGTCGTGTCCATGGGTAGTGAAGAGCGAGAGAAGCCGGCCGTCGACGCCATTCTGATGAAGGTACTGGAGGCGGTGCCGTTCCAGTTGACAACCGACGGCGGACCGGAGGACGCCCGCCGCCGGTTCCGCGACCTGCCCCGCAAGCCGGTGCTGCCCGAGCTGCGTGTCGAGGACCGCACCATCGACGGCCCCGGCGGGCCGATCCCGATCCGGGTGTACTGGCCGGCCGAGGAGGGTTCGGCACCGCCGCCTGTGCTGGTCTGGCTGCACGGCGGCGGCTGGGTGGTCGGCGATCTGGACACCTACGACAACACCGCCCGGCAGCACGCCGCAGGCGCGGGCGCCGTGGTGGTGTCGGTGGACTACCGGCTGGCCCCGGAGCATCCCTACCCCGCCGCCGTCGAAGACGTCTGGGCCGCAACGCAATGGGTCGCCGAACACGCTGGCGAGCTCGGCGCCGACGGCGACCGGCTGGCCGTCGCAGGCGACTCGGCGGGCGGCAACCTCGCCGCAGTGGTCGCGCAGCTGGCCCGCGACGCGGGTGGACCGGCGCTGTGCCATCAGCTGCTGTGGTATCCCGCCACCACATGGGATTCGTCGCTGCCGTCGTTCCGGGAGAACGCCGACGCCCCGATTCTCAACACCGCCGCGACCAAGGCCTTCTCCCGCTGGTACGCCGGCGACGTGGATCTCGCGGATCCGCCGGCCACGCTGGTGCCTGCGCGCGCGGCCGACCTGAGCGGGCTGCCGCCGGCCTACATCGCCGTCGCCGGCCACGACCCGCTGCGCGACGACGGCATCCGCTACGCCGAACTGCTCACCGCCGCCGATGTGCCGGTCGAGATCCACAACGCCGAGACATTGGTGCACGGGTACCTCGGCTACGCCGGGATCGTGCCCGCCGCGACGGAGTCGATGGACCGCGGACTGGCTGCGCTGCGCGCGGCCTTTGCCGGCGGGCGGCCATGACCGACCGCAGCGGCATCGACCCGACCCTGCGTGCCCTGCTCGACCTGGTGCCGTTGAAGTTCGAGGCCGCCGACGGCGTCGAGGTCGCCAGGGAGAGGATGCGGCAGGTGAGGCCGCGGCCGGAAACGCTGCCGCCCATGCGGATCGAGGAACGGACCGTCGGGTACGGGGACGTCACCGATGTCCCGGTTCGCATCTACTGGCCGCCGGTCGAGGCATCCGGTCCGTTGCCGGTGGTGGTCTACTTCCACGGCGGCGGCTGGTGCCTCGGCGACCTGGACACCCACGACGGGGTGGCGCGCGCCCATGCCCTCGGCGCGGAGGCGATCGTGGTGTCCGTCGACTACCGGCTGGCGCCGGAGCATCCGTGGCCCGCGGGCATCGACGACTCCTGGGCGGCACTGCGCTGGGTCGGCGGACACGCCGCCGAACTCGGCGGCGATCCGGCGCGGATCGCGGTGGCCGGCGATTCGGCGGGCGCCAACATCTCGGCCGTGCTGGCGCAGCTGGCGCGCGACCAGGGCGGCCCGCCGCTGGTGTTCCAGCTGCTGTGGTACCCGCCCACCACCGGGGACATGACGCTGCCGTCGTTCGTGCAGAACGCCGACGCCCCCGTGCTCGACCGCGACATGGCCGAGGCGTTCCTGCAGTGGTATCTGCCCGAGACGGTGATGAGCGACCCGGCCAATCTGCCGCCGACCTTGGCGCCGGCGAACTTCGGCGACCTGTCCGAGCTGCCGCCGGCGTTCATCGGCACCGCCGAACACGATCCGCTGCGCGACGACGGCGCCCGTTACGCCGAAAACCTCCGCACCGCAGGGGTTTCGGTGGAGCTCCGCAACGAGCCGGCGCTCGTGCACGGTTACGTGAGCTTCGCCTCGGTGGTGCCCGCGGCCGCCGAGGCCACCGACCGGGGACTCTCGGCGCTGCGCGCCGCCCTGCACGGCGCATGAACGAGCCCGAGGTCCTCGAGGCCCGCACCGTCGGCGAGTGGGAGGACTGGCTGACCCGCCACCACGATTCGGCGACGGAGATCTGGCTGCGGCTCTACAACAAGAGCGCCCCCGAGCCGGGCATGAGCTACGGCGAGGCGGTGGAGGTGGCGCTGTGCTTCGGCTGGATCGACAGCCTCGCCCGCAGGTACGACGACGTGTCGCGCATTCAGCGGTTCAGTCCGCGCAAGTCACGCAGCCCGTGGTCGGCATCGAATGTGCAACGAGTGCAACGCCTCATCGACTCGGGGCGGATGCGCGAGGCCGGACTGCGCCAGGTCGAGGCGGCGAAAGCGGACGGACGGTGGCCGGCGGGCCACGGGTAGCGTGGGCGCATGCGCGTCAACGGTGACGACAGGAGGGCCATGACCGCACCCGACTACCGGACCGTCATCGTCGGCGCCGGCTTCTCCGGCATCGGCACGGCGATAGAACTCGACCGTGCCGGCATGGGTGACTACCTCATCATCGAAGCTGGAGCCGAGGCCGGAGGCACCTGGTACTGGAACACCTATCCCGGTATCGGCGTCGACATCCCGTCCTACTCCTACCAGTTCTCGTTCGAGCAGAGCCCGCACTGGTCGCGCACATACGCCCCGGGCCGCGAATTGAAGGCGTACGCCGACCACTGCGTCGAGAAGTACGGCATCCGCGACAAGATCCGGTTCGACACCGAGGTCACCGGCGCCGCGTTCGACGAGCAGGACAATCTCTGGCGGCTGTCCACCGACGCGGGCGACACCGTCACCGCACGGTTCCTGGTGAATGCGGCCGGCGTCCTCAACGTGCCGAAGCCGCCCGACATCGACGGGGTGGACACCTTCGCCGGCCTCACGCTGCACACTGCGCGCTGGGACCACAGTCAGGACCTCACCGGTAAGCGGGTGGCGATCATCGGCACCGGCGCGTCGGCGGTTCAGGTGATCCCAGAGATCGCGCCGGCGGTCGAGCGGCTGACCGTCTTCCAGCGCACCCCGATCTGGTGTTTCCCCAAGTTCGACGTGCCGCTGCCGCCCCCGGTGCGCGGACTGATGCGGCTGCCCGGCGGCAGTGCGGTGCAGCGACTGCTCAGCCAGGCCTTCGTCGAGGTGACGTTCCCGATCTCGGCGCAGTACCACGGCGTCTTCCCGCTCGCGCACCGGGCGGAGAAGGTCGGCCGGGCGTACCTGCGCAAGCAGGTCAAAGATCCGGTGCTGCGCGAGAAGCTGACGCCGCAGTACGCCGTCGGGTGCAAGCGGCCCGGATTCCACAACAGCTACCTGTCCACCTACAACCGGGACAACGTGCGGCTGGTGACCGATCCGATCGCGAAGGTGACGCCCTCCGGGGTGGCCACCACCGACGGTGAGCACCACGACGCCGACGTGCTGATCCTCGCCACCGGGTTCCGGGTGATGGACGTGGATTCAGGCACATTCGCCATCACCGGGACCGGTGGCCGCTCGCTCGCCGACTTCTGGAGCGAGCACCGGATGCAGGCCTACGAGGGCGTCAGCGTGCCCGGCTTCCCCAACTTCTTCAACATCTGCGGGCCGTACGGCTATGTCGGCTCGTCGTTCTTCGCGCTGATCGAGACGCAGACCCGCCACATCGTGCGGTGCCTGCGGCGTGCCCGCGACGAGCAGGCCAGCCGCGTCGAGGTGACGCAGGAGGCCAACGACCGCTACTTCGCGGAGATGATGCGCAAGCGGCACCGCCAGATCTTCTGGCAGGACAGCTGCCAGAAGGCCAACAGCTACTACTTCGACAAGAACGGCGACGTGCCGCTGCGGCCGGCGACCACGCTGGAGGCGTCCTGGCGCAGCCGCCGGTTCCCGCTGGACGATTACGCGTTCAGCGGTAGCGCGGTCTAGACGGCGTTCTTCAGGGCGTCGACCTTGTCGAGCCGCTCCCATGGCAGGTCGATGTCGGTGCGGCCGAAGTGGCCGTACGCGGCGGTGTTCGCGTAGATCGGGCGCAGCAGGTCCAGGTCGCGCACGATGGCGCCCGGACGCAGGTCGAACACCTCGGTGATCGCCTTCTCGATGATGTCCGGATCGACCGTCGCGGTGCCGAAGGTCTCGACGAACAGTCCGACCGGGGCGGCCTTGCCGATCGCGTAGGCCACCTGCACCTCGACACGCTCCGCCAGACCGGCGGCGACGACGTTCTTGGCCACCCAGCGCATCGCGTAGGCCGCCGAGCGGTCCACCTTGGACGGATCCTTGCCCGAGAAGGCGCCGCCACCGTGGCGGGCCCAGCCGCCGTAGGTGTCGACGATGATCTTGCGGCCGGTCAGACCGGCGTCACCCATCGGACCGCCGAGCACGAACTTGCCGGTCGGGTTGACCAGCAGCCGGAAGTCGGAGGTGTCCATGGTGTCGTGGGCGAGGTCGGCCAGCACGGTGTTGACCACCTTCTCCCGGATGTCGGGGGTCAGGGTGCCGTCCAGGTCGATGCCCGCCGCATGCTGGGTGGACAGCACGACGGTGTCCAGCCGGACCGGAGTGGTGCCGTCGTACTGCACGGTCACCTGGGTCTTGCCGTCGGGCCGCAGGTAGTCCAGCACGCCGCTCTTGCGGACCTCGGTCAGCCGCCGGGCCAACCGGTGGGCCAGCGCGATCGGCAGCGGCATCAGCTCGGGCGTGTCCTTGATGGCGTAGCCGAACATCAGGCCCTGGTCGCCGGCGCCCTGCAGGTCCAGCGGATCACCGGCACCCTCGACGCGCGTCTCGTGGGCGGTGTCGACACCCTGGGCGATGTCGGGCGACTGCGCGCCGATACCGATGTTGACACCGCAGGTGGTGCCGTCGAAACCCTTCTCGGACGAGTCGTAACCGATGTCGAGGATGCGAGCCCGCACGGTGTTGGTGATGTCGGCGAACGCTTCCTTGGCCGACGTGGTCACCTCACCCACGACATGCACCTGACCGGTGGTCACGAGCGTCTCCACCGCGACGCGCGAACGCGGATCGGCGGCGATGAGCGCATCGAGCACCGAGTCGCTGATCGCGTCGCAGATCTTGTCGGGATGGCCCTCGGTCACCGATTCACTGGTGAACAGCCGTCCTTTGCTCACGGTGGTGCATCCTTCCGTTCGAGCTCTCTCGAGATACTTAGTCAATCAAATTTTGTACGTGCCCTGTTGCACCCAAGCGTTTCACTCGCCTGTGCGCAACCCTTTCGCGCAACGTGCGCGTGCGCTGAAGATCACTCGTCGTTGCTGTGCAGGAACCCCACGATCGCGTCCACGATACGGCTGGCCATCAACGTCTTCGAACCGTGTTCCAGCGCCGACTCGGTGCCGTCGGACGCGAGCAGCCAGCCGGCGTTGTCCTCCACCTCGAACGCCCGATTGTCACCGACGGCGTTCACCACCAGCAGGTCGCAGCCCTTGCGCGCGAGCTTGGCCCTCGCGTGGAACAGCACGTCGCCGTTGGCATCGCCGGTTTCGGCGGCGAATCCGACGATCGCCCGCATGTTGGGCAGCTGACCGTCGGCGCGACTGCGCACCGCGCCGGCCAGCACGTCGTCGGTGCGGGTGAGTTCGATCACCGGCGTAGCGGCGTCGGGGTCGCCGGACTTCTTGATCTTGCTGGTCTGCACCTGCGTCGGCCGGAAGTCGGCGACAGCGGCGGCCATCACGAGGACGTGGGCGTCGGGCATGAGCTTGGACACCGCGTCCTTGAGCTGAGCGGCCGAACCGATGCGCTCGACATCGACTCCGGCCGGATCGACCAGACCCACGGTGTTGCCGGCGATCAGCGTCACGTCGGCGCCGCGCTGGGCCAGCACGCGGGCCATCGCGTAGCCCTGCTTGCCCGAGCTGCGGTTGCCGATGAACCGCACCGGATCGATGGGTTCGCGGGTGCCGCCCGCGGTCACCAGGACCTTGACGCCGGCCAGGTCGTAGGGCAGCGCATCACCACGGGCCAGCAACAGCTGGGCCAGAGTGGCGATCTCCTCGGCCTCCGGCAGTCGTCCTGCGCCGCTGTCCGCGCCCGTGAGCCGTCCCGATGCGGGCTCGAGGACGACGGCCCCGCGGCGGCGCAGCGTGGCCACGTTGTCCACGGTGGCCGGGTGCAGCCACATCTCGGTGTGCATGGCCGGCGCGAACAGCACCGGACATCGCGCGGTCAGCAGGGTGGCGGTGAGCAGGTCGTCGGCGCGGCCTGCGACGGCGCGGGCCAGCAGGTCGGCGGTCGCGGGAGCGACGACCACCAGGTCGGCCTCCTGACCGAAGCGGACGTGCGGTACCTCGTGGACGTCGTCCCACACCCCGGTGTGCACCGGATTGCCCGACAGCGCCTCGAACGTCGCGGCGCCCACGAACCGCAGGGCTGACTCGGTGGGTACCACCCGCACGGAATGGCCGGCCTCGGCCAGCTGGCGGATCAGCGTGCACGCCTTGTAGGCGGCGATGCCTCCTGCGACGCCGACGATGATCCGCTTGCGATCCGTCGTCACGTCGTCTGCTTCTCGCCCACGAGGCTGATCACTGGCCTACCCGGCGCTTACTCGCCCTCGGTGTGCTCGAGCAGGTCTTCGTGGATCTCGCGCATCGCGATCGAGAGCGGCTTCTCCTGCAGTCCCGGCTCGACGAGCGGGCCGACGTATTCGAGGATGCCGTCGCCGAGCTGGTTGTAGTAGTCGTTGATCTGGCGAGCACGCTTGGCTGCGTAGATCACCAGGGCGTACTTGCTGGACGCGCGACTCAGCAGTTCATCGATGGGCGGGTTGGTGATGCCCAACGGCGTGTCGTAGGAGCCGGCGGCGATCGAATCGACGGACCGGTCGTCCACAGCGGTCAGCTGTGCGTCGGCGTGCGGGGTGCTCACGTAAAAGTTCTCCTGGCGGTGTGCATCAAGCTTGATGGCTGTTCGGCGACCTGGGGGCGGCTCGCACCGGCCCAGCAGGACCGGTCGGCGCGTGGTGTCAATCGGTGCCCACCAGCAAGGATACCAATTCGGCGCAGGCCGACTCCAATCGGCTGTTGACCACGACCTCGTCGAAGTCCTGCTGAGCGGCCAATTCGGTGCGCGCGGTGGCGAGCCGGCGGGCCATCACCTCGGCGGTTTCGGTGCCCCGCCCGACGAGTCGCTGCTCGAGCGCCTCCCAGCTGGGCGGGGCGAGGAACACGCTGATCGCCTCGGGCATCGCACGTTTGACGGCGCGCGCCCCGGCGAGATCGACCTCGATCAGGACGGGGAGACCGGCCGCGGTCGCGTCGACGACGGGCTGCCGAGGCGTGCCGGAACGGTGCAGGCCACCGTGGATGTCGGCCCATTCGAGCAGTGCGCCGGTGTCGATGAGCTGCTGGAACCGCTCCGCCGACACGAATGTGTAGTCGACGCCGTCGACCTCACCCGGACGCGGAGCCCTGGTGGTCACCGAGACGCTGAAGTGCAGTTCGGGGATCCGTTCGCGCAGACACCTGACCACGGTGGATTTCCCGACGGCTGAGGGGCCGGACAGCACGATGACGCGTCCGGCCCCTCGGCCGGGACTCACTGAGGCGCCTAGTTCTGGTCGAACTTTTCGAGCAGAGCCTTGCGCTGACGATCGCCGAGTCCCCGCAGGCGGCGGGTCGGAGCGATCTCGAGTTCGGTCATGATCTCCTGCGCCTTGACCTTGCCGACCTTCGGCAGAGCTTCGAGCAGCGCGGAAACCTTCATCTTGCCCAAGACCTCGTCGGTCTCGGCGTCCTTGAGCACCTGCTTGAGGTTGGTGCCGCCACGCTTGAGCCGGTCTTTGAGCTCGGCACGCGCTCGACGAGCGGCAGCAGCCTTCTCCAACGCTGCCGCGCGCTGTTCGTCGGTCAACTGGGGAAGGGCCACGGGTGTTCCTCCGTCTCTGGCAATTACTTGGGCCATCATTTACTTGTCTCGGCTGGTCAAACCAGCCAGCGACGACGACCGTACCCACGCAGTCTGACGAACGCTAACCCCACCCCCGCGTTCTGGCGTCAAAACCGCAGGTTGTAGTACGCCCGCCGGCGCACGACCACCTGCGCGGGAACCGCGTCCCAGCAATCGCGTCACATCGGCGACGACCGTGTTTTGCCTGCACAACCGGGCTTTTTGCGGCGTCACCGCGACCGAGACCGGCGGCCGGGACGTGTGCGGGTGGCCGGCCGCCGACCCGTCACCTCGGCATTTGGGGAAATTTTCCCAGGTGGTGGCGTGTCGGGCGTGTTGCTGCACTGACGGATGCGTCAGTTTCCACGTCGTGCGGCGCGCCCAGCTCGCTCTCACGTTCGGGACAGCCGACACCTAGCTTCGCTAACTAGCTTGGGCGGGTCGGGGTCCCACACCAGAGGTGCCACTGCCTCGGAGAGAAGCTCACATGGACATCAGACGTCTGACCTACGTGACCGTGACCGCCGTGGTCATCGGTGCCTCGGCCCTGGCCGCCACGCCCGCCGTGGCCGTTGCACAGCCCGGACAGCCCTGCCGTTCCGGCGACTGCCGGGGCCCGGGTGGCGGTCCCCAGGCTGGTCACGACGGGCCGGGACGGCCCGGGGGTCCGGGTGGTCCGGGACGGCCGGATGGGCCCGGCGGGCCGCGGTGGGACGCTCCGCCACCACCGCCGCGTGACCAGGGCTGGCGCGGCATCGACCAGGGGCGCTACGACCACCAGCCGTTCAACTACCGCGGCAGCTGGGTGACGCCGATCTTCAACCCTGAGTTCCGCAACTGGGGCTTCTGGTTCTTCGGACTGTGGATCCCGCTGTGACCCGATGACGACTGTCGCGCAGACGGTCTCATCTCGTCGTCAGATGCACAGCGGGCGCCTCGACCGGACACAGGCCGCACCCATCCACTGTTCGTAGCGTCGCCCCGTGCGGCGAATCAGCGCCGCACCGAGCAGAAGTGGAGAGGCAGAGATGACCTTCAAGCGAGCCATCTACGCGTCGACCCTGGCCGCCGGAGTCGGAGTCGCCGGCGTGTTCGGCGTCGGCCTCGGTACGGCGTCCGCCCAGCCGGGGCAGCCGTGTGCCACGCAGCACGGGCAGGCGTGCGGCCCCGGTCAGCAGCGCGACAACCGTGCACCCGCGCCCGCCGCCAACGATTGGCAGGGACGAGGAGTCGACCAGGGCCGCAACGACCACCGGCCGTTCAACTGGCGCGGCCAGCAGGTCACCCCGATGCCCGCAGGCAACGGTCACGGATGGGGTTTCTGGTTCCTCGGCACCTGGATTCCGCTGTAGCGGCAGAGGTCAGGCGCTCAGGCCGCTATGCCAGGTATGCCACCGCGTCGCGCATCCGTTCGGCGGCCGCCCGCAGCGCCGCCACGGTGGGCCCGGCGCGCAGGACCTCGCGCGACACCGCGGGCAGCAGTTGGCCCGGCAGCGACACCGCGGGCAGCAGTTGGCCCGGCAGCG
>NZ_JACKSJ010000266.1 GCF_025821665.1 [Mycobacterium] manitobense | reverse complement strand
GCGGTGACGCCCACCGCTGCGCCGCCTCGCGCGGGCTCTGCGGGGGCGGCGGCGGTGGCATCCCCTCGGCGCGACGACGCGGTCCACGGGTGTCGTCCGGCCGATGACGGCGGCCGTTGACCGACTCGGTCTCTGAGGGCCGACGGTGCGCGCCTCCTGGTGGCGGCGGTGCCCAGTCCGGCTCGGGCGGCTGCGGCTCGGCCGGCACGTCGATGATCGGGCTCTCCTCGGTGCGCGGGTCGCGGTCGTCGGCGTCGTCGTCGAAGGAGAGCGGGAAGTCGGAGACCCGCCCGGTGGTCTCCGAATCGCGGGCCCAGTCCGCGAAGGCGCGCACCGTGGTGCGCTCACCCTCGATCGCGGGCCGGTGGTTGAGGTCGGTGTCGAACAGGATCTCCAGATTGGTCCGCAGCGCCGCCAGTTCGGCGCGCAGCGCGGCGACCTCGTCGGCGGACTGCGCGCGCAGCTCCGACGCGAGTTCACGGCGCAGCTGCGTCTCGACCGTCAGCTCGTATTCGCGGCGTGCCGAGATCTCCCGATCGAGCTGCAGGTCGTAGACGAGTTTGAGGTCGCGGGCCTTCGCCTGGTCGGCGTCGCTCTGCCTGCGGTAGATGACCGAGACGAATGCGGCCGCGACGGCCGCCCAGAGCGCGAGGATCACGGCGAGCTTCAGCAGTTCGACCCGATTGGTGAAAACCAGCGCCGAACTCGCCAGAATGGCGAGCACCAGCAACACCGTCAACAGCACCCACCCCGGCCTGCGGCCGCCGCGCCGGGTGCGCGCGCCGCGGGACAGAACGGTCATGGGGCGACTGTACCCGCCACAGGTCACTCAGCGTGTCGACCTCTACGGCGATTCGGCGCGTCGTCGTGGGCGAGATGTCAGCCGGGTGCGTTGTCGCCGTTGTCCGGTGGCTCCTGCGGAGACTTGCAGCAATGCTGCAGCCACAACCCGGCGACGGCGAGTGCCAGCGCGCTCACCGCGGCGACCGAGATTCCGGCGGTGTCGTCGTCCGCCGCCCGCAGCACTCCGCGTTGCGGGAGCACATTCACCAGGATGCCGACCCACCATCCCGTGACCAGCGCTCCCACCCAGGCCGACGCCTTGGCGATGGTCACCGAGCGGGCGACGGCCAGCGGGTGCAGCCAGCCCGGCCCGTCGCCGATCTCGCCCTCGCCGATCTTGGCCCGCACGTAGAACGCCCACGCCCCGACGGCGATGGCCACAGCGAGCAACGACAGCCCGCTCCACACGGTGACCGGAGGGAAATACCGGGGATAACCGAGCACCGCCGCGAGGTAACCGGCCACCGCGGCCACCAGCGCGGCGACGGCGAGGTCCCGTAGCCGGGTCGGCCCCATCAGGCGGTACCGGTGTGCAGCACGAACTCCGTCAGCGCCACCCCGTCGCGCTCGGCCGGGTCGATCTCCGCGAGCAGCCGCGCCACCGGCCGCTTCTCGCCCGACACCGTCAGCGTCGCCTCCGGATCCACCGCCAGCCAGGGGATCAGCACGAACGCCCGCAGGTGCGCCAGCGGATGCGGCAGCGTCAGCCCGTCGTCGCGCGACGTCACCTCGGTGTCACCGTCATGGCAGGTGACCAGGTCCACGTCGAGGGTGCGCGGCCCCCAGCGCTGACCGCGGACGCGGCCTGCCGCCTCTTCGAGCTGCTGACCGCGGCGCAGCCAGCCGTGTCCGTCGAGGGCGGGGTCGTCGGCGACCAGCACCGCATTGAGGAACGGCCCCTGCTCGACACCGCCCCACGCCTCGGTCTCGTACACCGGCGACACCGCGCGGACCGCGTCGCCGAGCCCGTCGACCACCGACTGCAGCCGCCCCAGCCGGTCGCCGAGGTTCGATCCGATCGACAAGACGACTGTGCTCATGCGCGATCCGCCTCCGGCTCCTCGCTGACCCTCACGGCGTACCCCGTCCCGCCCGCCGCGACCGCCTGGCCACCACCGCCACGTCGTCGAACGTCAGCGGGATCGGCGCCGACGGCTTGTGAACCACCACCTCGACGGCGTGGATGCGCTCGTCGGCCATCACGTCGTCGGCGATCTCGGCGGCCACCGTCTCGATCAGGTTGCGGGGCGGCCCGGAGACGATGTCGGCGGCGCGCTGCGCCAGGCCGCCGTAGTCCAGGGTGTCGGCGAGGTCGTCGCTCGCCGCGGCGGCCGCCAGGTCCATCCAGACGGTGATGTCGACCACGAAGTCCTGGCCGTCCTGCCGTTCGTGGTCGTAGACACCGTGGTTACCGCGAAGAGTCAAGCCGCGCAGTTCGATTCGATCAGTCATCCCGCTCCGTCCAGGCCTGCAGCACCTTCAACGCATCGACCGAGGCACGCACGTCGTGCACCCGCACCCCCCACGCGCCGTGCAGCCCGGCCAGTGCGGACACCACGGCGGTGGCGGTCTCCCGCCCGTCCGGCGGTCGCGGTTCCCCGTCGGCGCCGGCCAACAGGGTGCCCAGGAACCGCTTGCGCGACGCGCCGACCAGCACCGGGATCCCGGTCGCGACGAACTCGGGCAGCGCGCGCAGCAGCGCCCAATTGTGTTGCGCGGTCTTGGCGAACCCGAGGCCGGGGTCGATGACCAGCTTCGCGGGGTCCACCCCGGCGGCGACGGCGGCGTCGACGGCGGAGAGCAGCTCGGCGCGGACCGCGGCGACCACGTCGCCGTACGGCGGCACCTCGTGTGGCCGCTGCGCGTGCACCGACCGCCAGTGCATCAACACCCACGGCACCCCGGCCTGCGCGATCAGCGGCGCCATGTCCGGGTCGGCCCGGCCGCCGGACACGTCGTTGACGATCCGCGCTCCGTGCTCCAGCGCGAGCCCGGCCACCTTCGCGTGCATGGTGTCGATGCTGACCGTGATGCCCTGGGCGACAAGGCCGTCGATCACCGGCAGTACCCGGCCGGCCTCGACCTCCGGGTCGACACGGGTGGCGCCCGGGCGGGTCGACTCACCCCCGACGTCGACGATCGCCGCACCCTCGGCGGCCAGCGCCAACCCGTGCTCGACGGCCCGCTCGCGATCGAGGAACAGGCCGCCGTCGGAGAAGGAGTCGTCGGTGACGTTGACGACACCCATCACCTGTACGTGCGTCCCGCCGGGGACCGGGACCGGAAGGCCGGGTGAACTCACTTGCGCAGGATGAGATCCAGCGCCTCGGCGCGAGATGCCTTGTCGGTCTTGAACTGTCCGCGCACCGCCGAGGTGGTGGTGACGGCGCCGGGCTTGCGGATGCCGCGCATCGCCATGCAGAGGTGTTCGGCCTCGATCACGACGATGGCACCGCGCGGGTCGAGTTTGCGCATCAGGGCGTCGGCGATCTGGGTGGTGAGCCGTTCCTGTACCTGCGGCCGCTTGGCGTACAGGTCGACGACGCGGGCCAGCTTCGACAGCCCGGTCACCCGGCCGTCCTCACCGGGGATGTAACCGACGTGGGCCACCCCGTGGAAGGCGACCAGGTGGTGCTCGCACGTCGAGTACATCGGAATGTCCTTGACCAGCACCATCTCGTCGTGCTGCTCGTCGAACGTGGTGTTCAGCACGTCGTCGGGGTTGGTGTGCAATCCGGCGAACATCTCCCGGTACGCGCGCGCCACCCGAGCCGGGGTCTCGGCCAGGCCGTGCCGGTCGGGGTCCTCCCCGATCGCGATCAGCAGTTCCCGGACCGCGGCTACGGCGCGCTCCTCATCGAATTCGACGCCGGTGGCCGTCGAGTTGTGCGACCGCGTCATCGGGGCCTCCCGTTGTGAAGTTGTCGTCAGTTCTGGGTCGGTGGATTGGGCCGGCCGGCGTCACGCGCCTGCTGGTCCTCGGGGCCACTCGCCTGTGGGCCGGCCTGCCCGGGCGGCGGGTAGTTCGGGTACGGCGGCGGGTACGCCGGCGGATAGGCCTCCGGCCAGCCCGACGGGTGGGGCGGCGGCGGATACCAGTGGCCCTGCGGCTGGCTTCCCGGCGGACCGCCCGGCGGCCAGCCGGGTGCGTGCCAGCCGGCGGGCGCACCGTAATTCGGTTGCGTCGCAGCACCGTTCGCCGGTACACCGTTGCCACCGGCACCATTGGTGCCCGCCGCGTTGCCGCCGTTCTTCGCGGCCGCCTCCTCGGCGGCCTTGGACGCCGCGGCGATCGCCGCCTTGAAGGCCGGCTCCTTGACGGGCGGGGGCCAGGGCTCACCCCGCTCGATCGCGAGTTCGCCGGGAGTCTTGATCGGCGGCTTGTCGGACGGCACCCGGCCCCCGAAGTCGTCGAACATGGTCAGCCGCGGCCGCTTCTTGACATCACCGAAGATCGCCTCGAGCTCGGCCCGGTGCAGCGTCTCCTTCTCCAGGAGCTCACCGGCGAGGGTGTCGAGCACGTCGCGGTACTCGGTGAGGATCTCCCACGCCTCGGTGTGCGCGGCCTCGATGAGCTTGCGCACCTCGTCGTCGATGATCTGCGCGACCTCGTGGCTGTAGTCGGCCTGCGTGCCCATCGTGCGGCCGAGGAACGGGTCGCCGTGCTCGGTGCCGTAGCGCACGGCGCCCAGCTTGGAGCTCATGCCGTACTCGGTGACCATCGCGCGGGCGATCTTGGTGGCCTGCTCGATGTCGGAGACCGCGCCGGTGGTCGGCTCGCGGAACACCAGTTCCTCCGCGGCACGTCCGCCCATCGCGAACACCAGGCGGGCGATCATCTCCGACCGCGTCATCAGGCCCTTGTCGTCCTCGGGGACCGCAACGGCGTGTCCGCCGGTGCGCCCGCGGGCGAGGATCGTGACCTTGTAGATCGGCTCGATGTCGGGCATCGCCCACGCCGCGAGGGTGTGTCCGCCCTCGTGGTAGGCGGTGATCTTCTTCTCGTGCTCGCTGATGATGCGGCCCTTGCGGCGCGGCCCGCCGACGACGCGGTCGACGGCCTCCTCGAGCGCGGCGCCGGTGATCACGGTGCCGTTCTCGCGGGCGGTCAGCAGCGCCGCCTCGTTGATCACGTTGGCCAGGTCGGCACCGGACATCCCGACGGTGCGCTTGGCCAGCCCGTCGAGGTCGGCGTCGGGAGCGATCGGCTTGCCCGCCGAGTGCACCTTGAGCACGGCGCGTCGCCCGGCGATGTCGGGGTTGGACACCGGGATCTGGCGGTCGAAGCGACCGGGCCGCAGCAGCGCCGGGTCGAGGATGTCGGGCCGGTTGGTGGCGGCGATCAGGATCACCCCGGCGCGTTCGCCGAAGCCGTCCATCTCGACCAGCAGCTGGTTCAGCGTCTGCTCGCGCTCGTCGTGGCCGCCACCCATGCCGGCGCCGCGCTGGCGGCCGACCGCGTCGATCTCGTCGACGAAGATGATGCAGGGGCTGTTCTGCTTGGCCTGCTCGAACATGTCGCGCACCCGGGAGGCGCCGACACCGACGAACATCTCGACGAAGTCGGAGCCGGAGATCGTGAAGAACGGCACTCCGGCCTCGCCGGCGACGGCGCGGGCCAGCAGCGTCTTGCCGGTGCCCGGGGGGCCGTAGAGCAGCACGCCCTTGGGGATCTTGGCGCCGAGCGCCTGGTAGCGGCTGGGGTTCTGCAGGAAGTCCTTGATCTCGTAGAGCTCCTCGACCGCCTCGTCGACGCCTGCGACGTCGGCGAACGTGGTGGTCGGCATGTCCTTGCCGAGCTGCTTGGCCTTCGACTTGCCGAACCCGAAGCCCATCCGCCCGCCGCTCTGCATGCGGGAGAACATCACGAACAGGCCGACGAGCAGCAGCAGCGGCAGCATGTAGATGAGCAGCGAGCCGAGCACGCTGCCCTGGTTCACCACCGTATTGATCTTGACGTTCTTGCCCTGCAGCGCCTCGAAGACCGTCACCCCGTACCCGGTGGGGTACTTGGTGATGACCTTGTCGCTGTCCTCGGTCTCGCCCTTGCCGCTCTTGAGGTCGAGTCGCAGCTGCTGTTCGCGGTCGTCGATCTGCGCGCTGTTGACGTTGCCCTCGTTGATCTGGGCGATCGCCACCGACGTGTCGACGGGTTTGTAGCCGCGGGTGTCGTCGCTGAAGTAGAAGAACGACCAGCCCAGCAGCAGCACGACCGCGATCACGGTCAGCGTGCGGATCACATTTTTCCGGTTCATCATTTTTCGGCCAGCGATGAGTCTGTCGGCCAGGTCCTTCCGATACGCGCAGCTGGGATCACTTCAGGCTACCGCTAGACCAACGTGCGGAAGTTCCCGACGGCCGACGGGTGACTTCGCGGGAGTTCTGGCTACACACGTCGCCAGAAGCCTTCCGCTGCCCGCCGCCCGTGTGCTTGGGTGAGCCGGTGGGCACCGACGCAACCACCCCGGCCGAACGTCTCGTCGACACCAACGGAGTCCGGCTGCGGGTGACGGAGGCCGGTGAGCGCGGCGCCCCGGTCGTGGTGCTGGCGCACGGCTTCCCGGAACTGGCCTACTCCTGGCGCCGTCAGATCCCGGTGCTGGCCGAAGCGGGTTACCACGTGCTGGCGCCCGATCAACGCGGGTACGGCGGGTCGTCGCGCCCGGCGGACGTGCAGGACTACCACGTCGTCCATCTCAGCGGCGACCTGATCGGACTGCTCGACGACGTCGGCGCCGACACCGCGGTGTTCGTCGGCCACGACTGGGGCTCCCCGGTGGTCAGCAACACCGCGCTGCTGCACCCGGACCGGGTGTCCGCCGTGGTGACCATGAGCGCGCCGCCGGTACCGCGCTCCTCGGGACCGCCCACCCAGATATGGCGCAGGATCTTCGCCGACAACTTCTTCTACATCCTGTACTTCCAGGACGTCGGCCCGGCGGACACCGAGTTGAACGAGGATCCGGGCCGGACGATACGGCGCATGCTGGGCGGGCTGAAGAACCCGGCCGATGCGACCGCCCTGGTCGACATGGCGACACCCGACCAGCGGGGCTTCCTCGACCGCATACCCGAGCCGGACGGCGTCCCGGCGTGGATCAGCGAGGAGGAGATCGAGCACTACGTCGCGGAGTTCACCCGCACCGGATTCACCGGCGGCCTGAACTGGTACCGCAACTTCGACCGCAACTGGGAACTGACCGCCGACACCCCGGCGAGAACGATCGGGGTGCCGACCCTGTTCATCGCGGGCACCGCCGACCCGGTGCTGTCCTTCACCCCCCGCGACCGCATCGGTGACGTGGTCACCGGTCCGTTCCGCGAGATCCTCATCGACGGCGCAGGCCACTGGGTGCAGCAGGAACGCGCCGACGAGGTCAACGCCGCCCTGCTCGAATTCCTCGGAGGTCTGCCATGAACCGTCCCCTGAACTTCGGCGTCTTCATCACGCCGTTCCACCCGGTCGGCCAGTCCCCCACCGTCGCCCTCGAGTACGACCTTGAGCGCACTGTCGCGCTGGACCGGCTCGGCTACGACGAGGTGTGGTTCGGCGAGCACCACTCCGGCGGCTACGAGCTGATCGCCTGCCCGGAAGTGTTCATCGCCGCGGCGGCCGAGCGCACCAAGCACATCCGGCTCGGCACCGGCGTGGTGTCGCTGCCCTACCACCACCCGCTGATGGTCGCCGACCGCTGGGTGCTGCTCGACCACATGACCCGCGGCCGGGTGGTGTTCGGCACCGGGCCGGGCGCTCTGCCGTCGGACGCCTACATGATGGGCATCGACCCGGTGGACCAGCGCCGGATGATGCAGGAGTCACTCGAGGCAATCCTCGCGCTGTTCCGCGCCGGGCCCGACGAGCGCGTCACCCGCGAGACCGACTGGTTCACGCTGCGCGACGCCCAATTGCACATCCGTCCCTACACCTGGCCCTACCCCGAGATCTCCACCGCGGCGATGGTGTCGCCGTCGGGTCCGCGGCTGGCCGGCCAGCACGGCACATCGCTGCTGTCGCTGTCGATGTCGGTGCCCGGCGGTTTCGCCGCGCTCGAGAACACCTGGGGTGTGGTCACCGAGCAGGCGGCCAAGGCAGGCCGCGAGACCCCCGACCGGTCGGGCTGGCGGGTGCTTGGCATCTTCCACCTCGCCGACACCCGCGAGCAGGCCATCGAGGACTGCACCTACGGGCTGCAGGACTTCGCGAACTACTTCGGCGCCGCGGGCTTCGTCCCGCTCTCCAACACCGTCGACGGCGAGCAGCAGACCCCGCGCGAGTTCGTCGCCGAATACGCCGCGGGAGGCAACTGCTGCATCGGCACCCCCGACGACGCCATCGCCTACATCACCGGCCTGCTCGAACAGTCCGGCGGCTTCGGCACACTGCTGCTGCTGGGCCACGACTGGGCCGACCCGCAGGCGACCCACCACTCCTACGAGTTGTTCGCCCGTAAGGTGATGCCGCACTTCAAGGGACAGCTGACCGCGCCGCAGGCATCGCACGAGTGGGCGAAGGGCATGCGCGACCAACTTCTCGGCAGCGCCGGACAGGCCATCGTGAACGCCATCACCGCGCACACCGACGAGATGCAGGCCAAGAGCTGATGCGGGCGTCGGTGCTGCGCGACGGCCGCATGGTGCTGCGCGACGACGTCGCCGACCCAGTGCCCGGCCCGGGACAGGTGCTCGTCGCGGTCAAGGCGTGCGGAATCTGCGGCTCCGACCTGCATTTCGCGCAGCACGGCGCCACCGTGCTGGAGTTGGGCGCCCAGCTGCAGGGCGCGCCGCTTGGCGGTGCGCCGCTCGACCTGTCCGCCGACGTGTTCCTGGGCCACGAGTTCAGCGCCGAGGTGCTCGAGGCGGGCCCGGACACCGACGCACCGGCTCCCGGCACCGTCGTGACGTCGGTCCCGGTGCTGTTGTCCGGCAACGGTGTCGAGCCGATCTTCTCCTCCAACACCACGATCGGCGGCTACGCCGAACGCATGCTTCTCTCGGCGCCCCTGCTGCTCCCGGTGCCCAACGGGCTCGACCCGCGGCACGCCGCGCTCACCGAGCCGGTGGCGGTCGGGCTGCACGCGGTGAACAGGTCGGCGATCGCCCCGGGCGAGGCGGCGCTGGTGGTGGGCTGCGGCCCGATCGGCGTGGCGATCATCGCGGCCCTGCGCCATCGGGGCGTGGAACAGATTGTCGCATCGGACTTCTCGGCGAAGCGCCGCGAGCTCGCCCAGACCGTCGGGGCGCACCGGACGGTTGACCCGGCGCAGGAGTCGCCGTTCGACACCGTCGCACCCGCGGTGGTGTTCGAGGCCGTCGGCGCCCCGGGCATCATCAACGACGTGCTGCGCCGCGCCCCGGCCCGGACACGGCTGGTGGTCGCCGGGGTGTGCATGGAGGCCGACACCGTGCTGCCGTTCTTCGCCGCCGCCAAGGAGATCGCCATCCAGTTCGTGTTCGCCTACGACCCCGCCGAGTTCGCGGAATCCCTGCGCGCCATCGCCGAAGGCGCCATCGACGTGGCCCCGCTGATCACCGGCGAGGTGGCGCTCGACGCGGTCGGCGCCGCGTTCGACGACCTGGCGCACCCCGACCAGCACTGCAAGATCCTGGTGACACCCTGACGGTAGGGTGCCAGGCATGCCGATCGCCGTGCGCGCGAAGACCCTGTTGACCACCCTCGCCGCCGCCGCGCTGACCGTCGGAACGCTGTCGGCCTGCGACGCCACGGCGGGCCCCGCCGCAGCGGCGAACACCGACTCCCGTCAGGTCACCGTGGTCGGCGCCGGGCAGGTGCAGGGCACCCCGGACCTGTTGACCGCCAACGTCTCCATGGAGTTCATCGCGCCCGACGTCACCAGTGCGATGAACCAGTCCAGCGACCGGCAGCAGGCTGTCATCAACGCCCTCGTCGACGCGGGCATCGAGCGCAAGGACATCAACACCACGCAGGTCAGCCTGCAGCCGCAGTTCGGCCCGGACAGCGTCGACATCGCCGGCTACCGGGCCAGCAACTCGCTCGACGTCAAGATCCGCGACCTCGGCGCGGCGTCGCAGGCGCTGGCGCTGATCGTCAGCACCGGCGGCGACGCCGCGCGGATCAACTCGGTGAACTACTCGATCGAGGACGACTCGCAGTTCATCCGCGACGCGCGGGCGCGGGCGTTCGAGGACGCAAGGAGCCGCGCCGAGCAGTACGCCGACCTCTCGGGACTCGGTCTCGGCGACGTCGTCTCGATCTCCGAGGTCGCCGGCGAGACGCCACCGGTGCCGATGCAGGCGCCGCGCGCGGCCATGGAGTCGGTGCCGCTGGAGCCGGGTCAGCAGTCCGTCGGCTTCACGGTGACCGTGGTGTGGGAGCTGTCCTAACCCGCAGGACTGATGTCGACGGGGATGCCGTTGAGCACCGCGGTGCCCGAGAGCGGGTCGAGCACCGCACCGTCGTTGAGCCGGTTGACGTTGACGCCCGGGCGCACGGCGGCGACGGCCAGCCGGGTGCCGAGCACGTCGTGACCCCAGCCGTGCGGTAGCGACACCACGCCGCGGCGCAATCCGTCGAACATCTCGACCGGCGCCTCCACCTCGCCGCCGGGCCCCTTGATCACCGCGGAGCCGGTGAGCCCGAGTGCGGCGGCGTCGGCCGGGTGGATCTGCAGCGTGCAGCGGTTGGTGCCGCCGGCGAGCGCGGGCAGGTTGTGCATCCAGCTGTTGTTGGAGCGCAGGTGCCTGCGGCCGATCAGGACGAAGTCCGCTTCGCGGCGTTGCAGCGAGTCCAGCAGCCGGCCGACGTCGGCGGCGAATGGCTCGGGTGCGAGTTCGACCTTGCCCGACGGCGTGCGCAGCACCTCGGTCAGCCGCGGCCGCAGTGGCCCGAGGTCGATGCCGTGCGGGTTGGCCCTGAGCCGGTCGAGCGTCAGCCCGTCGGGGCGGGCGCCGAACGCGTCGCCGTAGGGGCCGAGCCGCAGCATCATGTCGAGCCGACGTTCGTAACCGGGGCCGGGTGTCAGCATCGCGGTCAGCTCGGCGGCGTCGCGGCCGGCGACGGGTGAGTCGGGGTCGGCTGTCTCCCTGCCCAGCGTGGTCGCGATCACCTGGTCGTCGACGAGTCCGGGGTCGCCGTCTGGCGCCATCCCGTAGAGGATCAGCGCCAGCCGGGCCACGATCTCGACTTCGCCGGGCCTGCCGTCGGGCAGCGGCAGCGCGGGCGGCGAGTACCGCGCGGTGTTGCGGACCGCCAGGTTGTTCAGCGCGACGTCGAAGTGGGCGGTCCGCGACGGCGGCGGTGGCGGCAGGATCACATCGGCGTGCCGGGTGGTCTCGTTGAGGTACGGGTCGACGCTCAGCATGAAGCCGACGCCGTCGAGGGCGCGGCTCAGCCGGTCGCCGTCGGGTGCGGACAGCACGGGGTTGCCCGCCACGGTGATCAGCGCCCGCACCTGGCCGTCGCCGGGCGTCTCGATCTCCTCGGCCAGCGCGATGGCGGGCAGTTCGGACAGCGCCTCGGGATGCCCGGACACCCGGCTGTGCCAGCGGCCGGTGCGGAAGCCGCGGCCCGGCCGGTGCGGCCGCGGCGCCGAGGACACCGGCGACTGCGGGAACATCACGCCGCCGGGCCGGTCGAGGTTGCCGGTGAGGATGTTGATCACGTCGACGAGCCAGCTGGCGAGGGTGCCGAATTCGACGGTCGAGGTGCCGAGGCGGCCGTACACGGCGGCGCTCGGCGCGGCGGCGATGTCGCGGGCCAGCGCACGGATCTCTTCGGCGGCCACACCGCAGTGCGCGGCGACGGCCTCCGGTGCGAAGTCGGCGGCCAGCGCACGGACCTGGTCGACGCCGGCGACGAGGCCGGCGGGTTCGGGCGTGGCCAGCTGCTCGTCGAACAGCACGTGCACCACGGCCATCAGCAGCGCGGCGTCGGTGCCCGGCCGCGGGGCGAGGTGGCGGTCAGCGAGTTCGGCGGTGCGGGTGCGCGCCGGGTCGATGACGGTCAGCGTTCCGCCGCGCTTGCGCAGCGCCTTCAGCTTGCCGCCGAAATCGGCTGCGGTGGTGACACTTCCGTTGGAGACCAACGGGTTCGCGCCGATGATCACCAGGTGGTCGGTGCGGTCGAGGTCGGGCACCGGGAAGGCGATCGGATTGCCGAACAGGTGGCCGACCGAGACGTGCTTGGGCATCTGGTCGAGCGTGCTCGCCGAGTACACCTGCCGGGTGCCGAGCGCCTTGACGAGCAGCGGGACGTAGAGCGCGCCCGCGATGCTGTGCGCGCTCGGGTTGCCGAAGTACACCGCGACCGACGGGCCGCCGTGCTCACGCAGCACCGCGCCCAGCCGGTCGGCAACCACCGCGAACGCCCCGGCCCAGGTGGTCTCCACCAGTTCGCCGTCGCGTCGCACCAGCGGTGCGGTGAGCCGGTCGGGGTCGTTGTCGAGTTCGGGGAAGCCGGCGCCCTTCGGGCACAGGTAGCCGGCGCTGAACACGTCGGCGCGGTCGCCGCGGGCGGCGGTGACGGCGCCGTCGTCGACGGTCAGTGTCAGTCCACAGGTGGCCTCGCACAGCGGGCAGATCCGGAGCGCGGTGCCGGTCATCGTCTACCCCTCGTAGACCTTCGGGTCCAGCGTGCCGATGTAGGGCAGGTCGCGGTACCGCTCGGCGTAGTCCAGGCCGTAGCCGACCACGAACTCGTTCGGGATGTCGAAGCCGACGTAGGCCATCTCGACGTCGGCGCGCACGGCGTCGGGCTTGCGCAGCAGCGTGCACACGTTGAGGGACCGCGGCCTGCGCTGGGCCAGGTTGCGCAGCAGCCACGACAGCGTCAGCCCGGAGTCGACGATGTCCTCGACGATCAGCACGTCACGGTCGTTGATGTCGCGGTCGAGGTCCTTGAGAATGCGGACCACGCCCGACGACGACGTCGACGAGCCGTAGGAGCTCACGGCCATGAATTCCAGCTGGGTGGGCAGCGGGATCGAACGGGCCAGGTCGGTGACGAACATGACCGCGCCCTTGAGCACCGTCACCAGTAGCAGGTCCTGCCCGTCGGGGCCGATGTGGTCGCGGTACTTCTCGGCGATCAGCGCGCCGAGTTCGGCCGTGCGCTCCTGGATCTGCTGTTCGGACAGCAGCACCGACTTGATGTCCCCGGGATACAACTCGGCTGATTGCGCAGACACGTCCACAGCGTGCCACGTCCGCACCCGTCCGACCACCGCGAGGTCGTCGAAAAGGCAGGACGGTTTCGCGTTCCGGCCGCTATTTTTGGGATCGGTAGCCGCGCGGGTCGGGTCAGCTTGTCTCAACGACGCCGCACGGTGTGGCGCAGGAGATAAAAGGACACACATGACCACTCACAAGATGGGCACCCGGCTCCTCGCAGGCGCCGTTCTCGCGGGCGGACTCGCCCTCACCGGCGTCGCGCTGACTCCCGGCATCGCCCAGGCCAAGTGCAACTCGCTGAGCATGTGCGGCCAGGTGTGGTGCCCCGGACAGCCGCTGCCCGTCGGCGGGTCGGGTATGGCACCCGACGTCAAGTGGGACATGAACGTCTGCCACACCTATTTCTACGGTTTCGCCGGTCGCACCGGTGCGACCGACGGGCAGGTCCAGGTGGGGTGGCGAGTCCTGGAGGGTCAGCCGTCGAACGTCGGCCCCTTCGACTTCTTACAGCGCTGACGACTGATCGGTTCGGCACTCAGGGTCAGCGCACCGTCGTGACGCCCCGCGACCAGCCGTTGCGCCGGTAGCGACGATCCGACCGCGACGCCGCCCTGCCCCCGCCAGCCGGTGACCAGGGCGTCGACACCACGGATCTGTGTGTCGGTGAGCCCGTGGGCCCCGCCGGCCAGCAGCCACAGCCGGATCACCCGGCGTCTGACCGCCTCCGGGAGAGCGGCCAGTCCATCGGTGCTCAGTCCGTCGTCGGTGACCACCGCGGCCAGTCCGTCGCGGGCCAGGTCGTCCAGCGCGTCGTTGTCCTCGCGGAGCGCGGTGGCCGTGCGGGCCAGCGCTTCGGCGACGCCGCCGTTGAGGACGTCCTCCAGCAGCGGCAGCACCTCGGCGCGCAGGCGGCTGCGGGTGAAGCGCGGATCGGTGTTGTGCGGGTCGTGCCACGGGGTGAGCCCCAGTTCGGCGCACGCCGCCACGGTGGTGGCCCGGCGGACCGAGAGCAGCGGGCGATACCACGGTGGGTCATACGGCCTTGTCCCGGCGATCGAACGGGCGCCGGAGCCTCTGCCGAGACCGAGCAGCACCGTCTCGGCCTGGTCGTCGAGGGTGTGGCCGAGCAGCACCGGCGCCGCGTCACGAGCAGTCTCCAGCGCTGCGTAGCGAGCTGACCGTGCCGCCGCCTCCGGCCCGCCCGCGGAGCCGACGTCGACGCGAAGCACCTGTGCGTCAACGCATCCCAGGCGCAGCGCCTGTTCACCGGCGGTGTCGGCGATCCGCGCGGAATAGGGTTGCAGGCCGTGGTCGACGATCAGTGCCGTGGTCGGCTTCAGCGGGGCGGCCGCCGCCGTCAGCGCCAGCGAGTCGGGGCCGCCCGACAGTGCGACGCACCACCGCTCGTCGCCGGCGCCGTACGTGCCCGCGAAGGCCGCGACCGCCGCCCGCAAGGCGGCTACAGCACCCGTTCGATCCATCGTTGGGGTTCGTCGATCTCGGCGGGCAGCGGCAGCGTGTCGGGTCCGGACCAGACGGTGTTGAAGCGCGTCATCCCGACGCGGCCGACGACGTGGTCGACGAACGCCTTGCCGCGGGTGTACTGGCTCATCTTGGCGTCCACGCCGAGCAGCGCCCGCACCACTCGCTGCAGCGGCGGCTGTTTGCGCGTGCGCCGTTCGTCGAACCGGCGTCTGATGGTGGCCACCGACGGCACCACCTTCGGCCCGACGGCGTCCATCACGTGGTCGGCGTGTCCTTCGAGCAGCGTGCCGAGCACCAGCAGCCGGTCCATCGCCTCGCGCTGCGGCTCGCCCTGCATCGCGCGCATCAGGCCGATCACCCCGGTGGCGTTCGGATCCTGGTCGGCGTCGGCCCCGTTGCGCCTGGTCCGGACGAACTCGGCGAGCCTGCCGACCACCTCGGTGACGTCCTCGCCGGCGTCCTGGGTGAGCACCGCCAGGGACTGCGACATGTGGTCGGCCAGCCACGGGTTGGCCCGGAACTGCACCCGGTGGGTGACCTCGTGCAGACACACCCACAACCGGAAGTCGGTGGGCGACACCCGGAGTTGTCGCTCGACGGCGATCACGTTGGGCCACACCAGCAGGAGCTCGCCGCCGCCGGTCGCGAAGGGGTCGTACTGGCCCAGGATCCCGGAGGAGATGAACGCCAGCACCGCGCCGGTCTGCGCGCCCGTCAGGTGTCCGGATACGAATCCGCGTGGTGCGTCGCCGCCGCCGGTCATCACCCGCATGGAGCCGGTGGCCGCACGGACCCACTGCGCGCGGTCGACGATGCGGGCCTCGGTGACGGCCTGCCCCTCGTTCAGTCCGGTCACCTCCCGCACCGGCAGTTCGGCCTCGCGGGCCGCGGCGGCCAGCTGGTCGACGGCCTGGCGGCGGGTGTAGTCGGTGGTGACCGGGCCGGGCCGGGCGAGCTTCGCGCCGACGGTCGCGGCGAACTGCCAGTCGACGGCGCGGCCGACGGTGAGTTCGGCGCCGCTCATCTGGTGCACCCGCAGGTGCGCAGGGTGGCCGCGAACGCGTCGAGCGCGGTGCGGCCGGTCGGGCCTGCATTGTTGGACATCAGCGCGAACGTCAGCACGCGGCCGCTGGCGTCGGTGACGATGCCGGCGAGTGAGTTGGTCCCGGTGAGCGAGCCCGTCTTGGCGCGCAGCCAGCCCGCGGCGGCGCGGCCCTCGACGGTGTCGAGGTAGCGGTTGGACAGGGTGCCGCTGCCGCCGGCGATCGGCAGCAGGTCGACCAGCGGCCGCAACTTCGGCTGGTCGTCGCCGGTCGCGACGGCGACGACGTCGTCGAGGGTCAGCGCGGTGAGCCGGTCGTCGACGGACAGCCCGCTGGAGTCCTCGAGCACGGCGCGCCGGGTGTCGACACCGGCCTCCTCCAGCTGGTCCAGGACGGCCCGCGCCGCGCCGTCGAAGCTCTGCGGCTCGTCGACCTGGGCGGCGACCTCGCGCCCGATGGCCTCGGCCATCACGTTGTCCGACGCGTTCATCATGGTGCGCAGCCTCTCCATCAGCGGCGGGGACTGCACGGCGGCGATCTGCTTGCCGCCGGTGTAGGACGTCGGCCGCACGCTCACCATGGCCGGGTCGATGTCGAGCGCGATCGCCAGGGCCCGGCCCGCGTCCAGCGCCGGTGTGATGGACCGCCGCGACTCGTCGCTGACCGGCTGGGTGCGCCCGGCGTCGAGCATCACCGGCGCCATCGGCGCGATGTCGCCGCCGGGGATGTCGAGCGGGTCCCAGCCGACGGCCATGTCGGGCCCGCTGTAGGCGCTGACGTCGACCTGGACGGCGGTGACGTTGATGCCGCTGCGGCGCACCTGATCGGCGAGGTCGCTGATCCGGGCGGCGTCCTTGTACCAGGTGTCGGTGCCCTCGGGCGCCGCCGAGAGGGTCGGGTCGCCGCCGCCCTTGAGCACCACAAGCCCCCGGTCGCGCTGCTGGTCGCCCGCGACCACGGTGGTGGTCAGGCGCGCCTCGCGGTCCAGGGTCAGCAGCGCGGCGGCCGCGGTCAGCGTCTTGTTCGTCGAGGCGGGCTGCATCGGGATGTCGGCGCCCCTGGCCCACACCTCGTCGCCGGTGAGGGCGTCGGTGATGCGGCCGGTGAAGTTCCCGAGGTCCGGGTTGGCCAGCGCGCGGGCCAGTGCGGCGGCCATCCCGCGTGCCGTGGGCCGGGGTGCGTCGTCGGCGACCGGCTTGATCGCCGGGTCGGCGGTGACGGGGGTGGGCAGCGGTTTGGCGGCCTGGGCCTCACCGCCGCGGCCCGCGGTGAGCACGCCGGCCACGGCGACGACGGCGGCGACCAGCAACAGCACCGCCGCGCCGATCACCACATGGGTGGAGCGCTTCCACCGCGCGGGCCGCATCACGTCCGTGGTTCCTGCCTTCGCCACTACTCGCCCCGGTGAGCTCACCGGCAGGCACCCCCCGGGCACCTCATCAACGAGGGTATCCGCTCCATTAGGGTTGTCCCGCGTCGTCGTCACGACGCCCCGCATCGCAAACGACGTGAGAAGGAGCCGGGCCGTGGAGTTCGAGGTCGTCATCGAGATCCCCAAGGGATCGCGCAACAAGTACGAGGTCGACCACGAGACCGGGAAGGTCAAGCTCGACCGCTACCTCTACACCGCGTTCGGCTACCCCACCGACTACGGATTCATCGAGGACACCCTCGGCGAGGACGGCGACCCGCTCGACGCGCTGGTGCTGCTGCCCGAGTCGCTGTTCCCCGGCGCGGCGCTGGACGCGCGGCCGGTCGCCATGTTCCAGATGACCGACGAGGCAGGCGGCGACGACAAGGTGCTGTGCGTGCCTGCGGGCGATCCGCGCTGGGAGCACATTCGCGACCTCGGCGACATCGACGACTTCGAGCTCAAGGCGATCGAGCACTTCTTCGTGCACTACAAGGACCTGGAGCCGGGCAAGTTCGTGAAGGCCTCCAACTGGGTGGGCCGCGAGGAGGCCGAGGCCGAGGTGCAGCGTTCGGTGGAGCGCTTCAAGGCCCAGGGCCACTGATCCCGCCGTCGCGGAATTTGCCTGCGCGTAACACGGCGTAACGCCACCGTCCCATCGCCGCTGGACCATGGGGCACATGCTGATGCACCAGGGCATCGGACTCGACGCCTACAACGCGATGCCGCAGCGCCGGGCGGTGCACGCGGTCTACGAGTGCTGCGGCAGCGTGTCGCTGGCCGCCGACCTGGCGCGCGACCGGCCCTATCGCAACCACGACGCACTGTTCCGGCAGGCCGACGCGCTGCTGTTCGCGATGGCCGAGGTGTCGATCGACTCGATCCTGCAGGCGTATCCGAGTGTCGGCCGGCGGCCGCGCAGCGCCCGTTCACAGTGTGAGCAGTGCGCGGTGTGGGACGAGCGGCCCGAGGTGATGGCGCAGCTGGACGCGCACGCGCGCAGCTACGAGCAGCAGTTCGGCTTCGGCTTCGTGATGTACGTCAACGGCTTCGGCGCGGCGGACGTGCTGGCCGCGATGGTCGACCGGCTGCACAACGACGTCGACACCGAGCGCAAGGTGGTGCGCAACGAGCTCGCCCGCATCAACCGCAGCCGCCTGGAACGCATGCTGGGACCCGAAGGCGGCTACCACAACTGGTAGGCCACTGCCCTAGTCTCGGTGCGTGAGCACCCCGTCCGGCCCCGTGTCGCAGTCGCACTTCCTCTCGCTGCCCGATCTGGCCGTGCGCTCGGCGGGCGGGGCGGTGGTGTGGGCCAACGACGACCTGTTCGCCGAGAAGGAGAACCTGATCACCCCGGGCCCGGCGACCTACCGGCCCGCCACGTTCGGCCACAAGGGGCAGGTCTACGACGGGTGGGAGACCCGCAGGCGGCGCGACGCCGGCCCGGAGTCGCACGACGCGGCGATCGTGCGGCTCGGGGTGCCCGGGATCGTGCGCGGTGTGGTGGTCGACACGGCATGCTTCACCGGCAACTACCCGCCGGAGGTCTCGGTCGAGGCGGCGTTCGTCTACGGCCATCCGTCGGTGTCCGAGCTCGTCGACAACACGCACTGGACCACGATCGTGGAACGCACCGGCGTCGACGGCGACACCCGGAACCTGTTCCCGGTCGCCACATCCCGGCGGTGGACCCACGTGCGGCTGACCATTTATCCCGACGGCGGGGTGGCGCGGCTGCGGGTGCACGGCGAGGGACTGCTCGACCCGCAGTACGCGGAGTTGCCGCTGGACCTCGCCGCGCTGGAGAACGGCGGCCGGATCACCGCGTGTTCCAACATGTTCTACAGCTCGCCGAACAACCTGCTGCTACCGGGCACCGCCCGGCACATGGGCGACGGCTGGGAGACCTCGCGCCGCCGCGACGCAGGCAACGACTGGGTGGAGGTCCAGCTCGGCGGCCACGGGGTGCTCGACTTCGCCGAACTCGACACGTCCTACTTCCTCGGCAACGCGCCGGGGGCCGCGACGTTGCGTGGCCGCGACGATCCCGACGGCGAGTGGTTCGAACTGCTGCCGCGCACCGAGTTGCAGCCCGACACCCGGCACCGCTTCGTCATCGGCGACGACCGGCCGGTCACCCAGGCCCGGCTGGACATCTTCCCCGACGGCGGGATGGCCCGGCTGCGGCTGTTCGGCCGCCTCACCGAGCAGGGCCTGCGGCGGGTCGCCGAGAAGTGGAGCCTGTCCGGCTGACTCAGCGGGCGACGAGGTTGTGCAGCGGCTCGCCGCGGTGCAGCCTGCCGATGTTGGCGGCGATGTCGTCGGCCCGGCCGATGAAGGTGTCACGGGTGACGCCCGAGGAGTGCGGCGTCATCAGCACGTTCGGCAGGTCGGCGAACGGCAGCGCGCTGGGAGCGCCGTAACCCGTGGCATCGGGATACCGGTACCAGACGTCGACGGCGGCGGCGGCGATGGCCTGAGACGAAAGCGCCTCGTACAGATCGCGTTCGACGACGAGCGGCCCGCGCCCGACGTTGATGAGCACCCCGTGCGGCCCTATTGCGGCGAGTTCGGCCACGCCGATCATGCCCACGGTCTGTTCGGTCAGCGGGGCCGAGACCACGACGACGTCGGACTCGGCCATCAGGTCGGTGAGCCGGCCGGTCCCCGCCGCCCACCGCAGTCCCTCGGCGGCCGCGTCGAGATTGCCGCGGCCGGTGACGGCGGCACCGTCGGCGCCGAACGCACGGAACAGCTCCCAGCTGCGGCGGCCGATGTGGCCGAAGCCGACGAAGCCGATCCGGGCGCCCCGCAGCGAGGCGGGCTGGGCGATCGAGCGGTCGTACACCGAGGTCGCCCACCGGCCGGTGCGCAGCGCCCGGTCCTGCTCGAGAAAGTGCCGCCGCAGCATCACCGATGCGGCGACGACGAACTCGGCCATCGACTGCTCGTGATGGAAGGTGTTGGCCACCAGCGTATCCGGCGACAGCGCGTCGAAGTCGATCTTGTCGGTGCCCGCCCCCGCGGCGTGCACCAGCCGCAGTTTCGGGGCGGCGGCGGCCAGCTGCGCGCCGAACCGGCCGCCGACGAAGACGTCGGCATCGCCCAGCTCGTCGGCGACCGCACCGTCGGGCCAGCACACGCTGACACCGTCGGGCAGTGCGGCTTCGAACCGGTCGCGGTGCGGGGCGAGGTTGGTGTCGCCGACGACGACCTTCATCCGCGCGTCATCGGTCGAGCGCCGGGCGCTTGCTGTCGAAGGTCCAGCCCGGGACGAGGAACTGCATGGCCGCCGCGTCGTCGCGGGCGCCGAGGCCTTCGCTGCGGTACAGCTCGTGGGCGGCGGCCACGGCATCGTGGTCGATGTCGACGCCGAGCCCCGGGCGGTCCGGCACGGTGAGGTAGCCGTCGGCGATCGTGAACGGCGCCTTGGTGATCCGCTGGCCGTCCTGCCAGATCCAGTGCGTGTCGATCGCGGTGATCTCGCCGGGCGCGGCGGCAGCGACGTGGGTGAACATCGCCAGCGACACGTCGAAGTGGTTGTTGGAGTGCGACCCCCACGTCAGGCCCCAGGCGTCGCACAGCTGCGCGACGCGCACCGAGCCGTTCATGGTCCAGAAGTGCGGGTCGGCCAGCGGGATGTCCACGGCGCCGGTGCGGATCGCATGCCCCATCTCGCGCCAGTCGGTCGCGATCATGTTGGTGGCGGTGGGCAGACCGGTGGCGCGTTTGAACTCCGCCATCACCTCGCGGCCGGAGAACGTGCCCTCGGCTCCGACGGGGTCCTCGGCGTAGGCCAGCACGTCGGTCAGTTCGCGGCAGGTGCGGATGGCGTCGGCGAGCAGCCAGCCGCCGTTGGGGTCGAGGGTGATTCGCGCGTCGGGGAACCGGTCGGCGAGGGCGATCACGGCCTTGGCCTCGTCCGGTGCGGGCAGCACGCCGCCCTTGAGCTTGAAGTCGCGGAAGCCGTAGCGCTCGCGGGCGGCCTCGGCCAGACGGACCACCGCCTCGGGCGTCAGCGCCTCGTCGTGGCGGATGCGCAGCCACTCGTCGGCGCCGGCGTCCTCGTCGGCGGAAGACCGGTAGGCGAGGTCGGTGCGGGTGCGGTCCCCCACGAAGAACAGGTAGCCGAGCGCCTGCACCCGGTCGCGCTGCTGCCCGTCGCCGAGCAATGCTGCGACCGGCACGTCGAGGTACTGGCCGAGCAGGTCGAGCAGCGCCGACTCGACCGCGGTGACCGCGTGCACGGTGACACGCAGGTCGAACGTCTGCGCGCCGCGGCCGCCGCTGTCCCGGTCGGCGAACCGGGTCCGGATCGCGGCGAGTGTCGCGTGGTAGGCGCCCAGCGCCGAGCCGACCACCAGCGGGGCGGCGTCTTCGAGCGTGCGGCGGATCTGCTCGCCGCCGGGCACCTCACCGACACCGGTGTTGCCGTCGGAGTCGGTGAGCAGCACGAGGTTCCGGGTGAAGAACGGCCCGTGCGCGCCGCTGAGGTTCAGCAGCATGCTGTCGTGTCCGGCGATGGGCACGACCTTCATCTCACTGACGACGGGAGTACGGGTCTGCGCGCTCATGATGTCCTCACCCTAGAATCGCCGTTCTATGCGTGTCCAACACCAATGGGGCATGGACCAATACCGGCATCGAATCAGTATTGACGCTCATCCTGCGAACCATCGATCGCCGTTGACCAGCGGCCGGACCACCCGGGACACCTTGTCGCAGACCATCCGCAGCGCGTCGACGATCTCGCGTTCCCGCTCGCCGGTGAGACGCTCCAGCGGGACCGACGCGCTGATGGCGTCCTGCGCGGGCGTGACGTAGCGCAGCGGCACCGCGAAACACCGAACCCCCGGGGTGTTCTCCTCGTACTCGGTGGCGTAGCCGCGCACCCGCGCCTCCTCCAGCGACGCGTCGAGCACGGCCCGGTCGGTGATGGTGTGCGGAGTCAGCGGCGACAGCGACACCGGGATGTGGGCGTCGCGCTCGGCGCCGAACCGCTCGGCCAGCAGCGCCTTGCCGAGCGCACACGTGTAGGCCGGCAGCCTCCTGCCGACCTTGTTCGACGTCCGTACGTACTGGCGGGATTCGCGGGTCGCCAGGTACACGACGTCACCGCCGTCGAGCCTGCCGATGTGGAACGTCTCGTCGAGGTCGCTGCGCAGGTCGTCGAGGAACGGCGCGATCACGGGCAGGTAGGGGTCGGCGTCGAGGTAGCTGGTGCCGACGAGCAGCGCGCGGACGCCGATGCCGTACTGGCTGCCGGTCGGGTCCGACCGCACCCAGCCCTGCGCCACCAGCGTGCGCAGCAGGGCGTGGGCGCTGCTGCGCGGCATGTCCAGCGCTCCGCAGATGTCGCGGATGCGGGCCGGCCGGTCCGGGCGGGCGGCCAGGTATTCGAGCAGTTCGACGGTGCGCACCGCGGACTTCACCCTGCGGTCGGCCGCCGGCTCGGCAGGCTCGCCCATGACGCCCTCCTTCATCCCGTGATCTGACGGACGATCAGCACGACGGCGCCCACCGCGGAGACGGAGATCGCCAGCCAGCGCTGCCGCTGCCGGTCGAGCACCCGGTTCATCAGCCGGGACAGCAGGTATCCGATCACCACCGCGGGGCTCAGCAGCAGGAAGGACACCACCGAATGCCGGTCGATCTCCCCGCCGATGGCGAGCACCACGAGGGAGAGCACCGAGCCGACCAGGAAGAAGCCGCTCATCGTGCCGCGCAGCCTGGCGCCGGTCACCTTCTGCCAGACCAGGGCCATCGGAGGGCCGCCGATGGCGGTGGCGGTGCCGAGCACACCGGACGCCGCTCCGGCGAGCACCAGGTTGCGCCGGTGCGGCACCGGCGCCCATCCGACACTGGTCAACAGCACACCGCCGAGGACCACGCCCGCGAGCACCAGTGCAAGCGCCTTGTCCGGCAACATCACCAGCAGCAGCGCCCCGGCGACCGTCCCCGGGACCCGGCCGGCCAGCGCCCAGCCGGTGCCCTGCAGATCGATCTGCTGGTGCTCACGCGCCACCACCAGGATGGTGACGAGGGTGGCCAGCATGATCAGCGTCCCGGGGATGAGGCTCGGATCGACGAGCGCCACGAACGGCGCGGCCAGCATCCCCATGCCGAAGCCGATCGACCCCTGCATGCACGAGGCCAACAGGATCGCGGCGGCGATCACGCAGTACGCGGCGACACTCACGCCGACATCGTCGCCAACCCGCTCTGTTCGGACTGCAGCGGGTGGTGGCACAGCGCGGTGTGGCCGTCGGCCCGCGGGTCGGCGGCGACCGGCGGCGTCTGCTCGGCGCAGATGTCGGTGGCCCGCCAGCACCTGGTGCGGAAACGGCAGCCCGACGGCGGGTTCAGTGGCGAGGGCACCTCACCGCTGAGCAGGATCCGCTCGCCGCGCTGGGCGGCGTCGAGCTTCGGCGCCGCGGACATCAGCGCGGCGGTATACGGATGGCTGGGCCGCTCGAAAACCGCCTCGGTGGGCCCGTTCTCGACGATGCGGCCGAGGTACATCACCGCGACCCGGTCCGCCACATGCCGCACCACCGACAGGTCGTGGCTGATGAACACGTAGGAGATGCCGAGCTGATCCTGCAGATCGTTGAGCAGGTTGAGCACCTGCGCCTGCACCGACAGGTCGAGCGCGGACACCGGTTCGTCGCAGATGATCACGTCCGGGTCGAGTGCGAGCGCCCTGGCGATGCCGATGCGCTGGCGCTGCCCGCCGGAGAACTCCTGCGGGAACTTGCCCGCGGCCTTGGCGCCCAGCCCGACGAGGTCGAGCAGGCCGCGCACCCGCATGTCGCGGTCCTTGCGGTTCGGGTGCAGCGACTTGTGGGTGCGCCACGGCTCGGCGATGATGTCGCCCGCCGACATGCGGGAATTCAGCGACGCGTAGGGATCCTGGAACACCATCTGCACGCGGCGGCGGAAGTTCAGCAGGTCTTTGCCGCGCAGCCCGAACGGGTCGACGCCGTCGAACGTCACGGTGCCCGAGTCGGGTCGCTCGAGCATCATCAGGGTGCGCGCGAGTGTCGATTTGCCGCAACCGGATTCGCCGACCAGGCCGAGCGTCTCACCTCGAGCGAGGTCGAGGTCGATCCCGTCCAGCGCGGTCAGCCGGTTCTTGCCGCCGCCGGGCACGCGGAAGGACTTGCGCAGATCGCGGACGGTCAGCAGCTGGCCGTCCATTGCGGTGTCAGGCATTTCGGACCTCCTCCGGGAAGTGGCAGGCCACCTTGCGGCCGGCGGTGCCGGCAAGCGCTCCAGGGACGGCGGGGGCTTCGAGTGCCGGGCGGGTGGTGGTGCAGACGTCGCGGGCGATCGGGCAGCGCGCCTGGTACACGCAGCCCTCGGGGATGGAGTGCAGGTCCGGGGGCGACCCGCCGATCGACTTGAGCGCCTCGCCGCGGACCGCGTTCACGGGCACCGAGTCGAGCAGCCCCTTGGTGTAGGGGTGCCGCGGGTCGGCGAACACCTCGGCGACGGGCCCGGTCTCGACGATGTTGCCGGCGTACATCACCGCCACCCGGTCGGCCTCCTCGGCCACCAGCGCGAGGTCGTGGGTGATCAGGACGACCGCCATGTGGAATTCGGCGCGCAAATCACGCAGCAGCGCCATGATCTGCGCCTGCACGGTGACGTCCAGGGCGGTGGTGGGTTCGTCGGCGATCAGCACGGTCGGGTTGAGCGCCACGGCCATCGCGATCAGCAGCCGCTGGCGCATGCCGCCGGAGAACTGGTGCGGGTAGGAGTTCAGCCGCGACTCCGGCTGCGGGATGCCGACCCGCGCCATCAGCTCCACCGCCTTGCGCCTGGCGTCCTTGGCGCTCATGCCCTCGTGGATGCGGAACGGTTCCGACAGCTGGGTGCCCACGGTGTAGAGGGGGTTCAGCGCGGTCAGTGCGTCCTGGAAGACGATCGCCAGCTCCGTGCCCGCCAGCCTGCGCCGCGTCTTTCGGTCGACGGCCAGCAGGTCGTCGTCGCCGAGACGGGCGGAGCCGGCCACCACCTCGGCGACGGGTTCGAGCAGGCCGACGAGCGCGGTGGCGGTCATCGACTTGCCGCATCCGGATTCACCCAGCAGCGCCAGCGTCTCGCCGCGGTGGGCGGAGAACGTCACGTCGTCGACGGCGCGGACCGTGCCGGTGATGGTGCGGATGTCGACGGTGAGGCCGTCGACCTCGAGCGCCGGGTCGGCGTCGACCTTGTCGAGCGGCGGATGGTCTGCGACAGCGGTCATGAGAGTGCCTTTGCACGCTTGGTGAAGCCGGACAGTTTCTTCTGCGGGACGGTGAGCCGCCACCGCTGGGCGGGATCGGTGGCGATGCGCGCCCAGGCGGCAAGGATGGTGGCCGACACCGTGGTGATGACGATGGCGAGGCCGGGGAAGAACGACAGCCACCACGCGGTGTGCAGGTAGGTGCGGCCCTGCGACACCATCAGGCCCCAGCTGATGTCGGGCGGCTGGATGCCGATGCCCAGGAAGCTCAGCGAGCTCTCGGCGAGCATCACGTAGCAGAAGTCGAGCGTCGCGACCGTCAGCAGCGTCGGCAGCACGATCGGCAGCACGTGGCGCCAGATGATGGAGTGCGCGCTGGCACCGAATGTCCTTGCGGCGTCGACGAAGAGCCGGCTCTGCAGCTCGGCCGACTCTGCGCGGGCGGTGCGCAGGTAGACGGGGATGCGGGTGATCGCCAGCACCAGCACGATGTTCGCGGCGCTCGGTGAGAACACGTAGAGCACCACGACGGCGAGCAGCAGCGACGGGAAGCTCATGATGACGTCGGCGACGCGCATGGCGATGGTCTCCCGCCAGCCGCGGTGGTAGCCGGCCCACATGCCGACGGCCGAGCCGATCACCGCCGAGATCACCACCGCGGGGATCGCCACCGAGAGCGTGGTCTGGCTGGCGACGATGAGGCGGGCCAGCATGCTGCGGCCCAGCGGGTCGGTGCCGAGGATGTTCGCCCAGCCGTGGGACAGGGTGAACGGCGCCTGGTTTGAGTTGTCCAGGTCGATGTCGGTGGCGAGGTCGCCGACGAGCATCGGCCCGAACGCGGCGGTGAGGAACACCAGGCCGAGCACGCAGGCCGCGACCGCGGCGACGCGGTCGTTGACCAGCAGCCGGAACCACGCCGACCGGTTGCGGCCCTTCGACAGGTCGGTGTCGGCCTCGCCGACGATCGCGGTGGTCGGTTTGACCGGCACCATATCGATCTGAGTCATGGTGAGCTCCTTAGACCTTCGCGGGTTCGCGGACGCGGGCGTCGAGCAGGGCGTAGCAGGCGTCGATGATGATGTTGAGCAGGAAGATGCTCACGGCGGTCAGCAGCACGGCGGCCTGCAGCACCGCGAAGTCCCGTTGCAGGATCGCGTCGATCATCAGCTTGCCGATACCGGGCCAGCCGAAGATCGCCTCCACCACGACGGCGCCGTTGATGAGGCCGACGGCCAGGTCGCCGGCCACGGTCAGCGCGGGGGCGGCGGCGTTGCGCAGCGCGTGGTGGGTGACGACGCGGAAGTCGCTTGCGCCCTTGCTGCGGGCCAGCCGGATGTAGGGCGCCGACAGCGCGGACACCATGGCGCCGCGCACCACCTGGGTGAGCACGCCGAGCGGGCGGATCATCAGCGTGGCGATCGGCAGGATCCACGACAGCATCCCCGCGTCGGTGCCCGAGGTGGGCAGCACGCCGAGCAGCACCGCGAACAGCCACACGCCGGTGATCGCGAACCAGAAGTCCGGGATGCTGGCGGCGGTCATCGACAGCAGACTGGAGAACCGGTCGGCCAGCGAGTTGGGCCGGTAGGCCGCCCAGCAGCCGATGACGACGGCGCCGACCATCGCCAGCAGCATGGTGACCAGGGCGAGCTGCAGTGTCGCGGGGAAGGCCCGCAGCGCCATCTCCGCGGCGGGTTCACCGGTGCGCAGCGAGGACCCGAAGTCGAGATGCAGGACGCCGGTGAAGTAGTCGCCGAGCTGGGTGAGCCAGGGCTTGTCGAAGCCGTTGGCGGCGGCGAACTCCGCGCGCTGTTCGGGTGTCGCCGACTCGGGCAGGTACAGGTTGGTGGGATCGCCGGTGAGCCGGGCCAGCAGGAAGACGCCCAACAGCACGATGATCAGGGGCAGGGCGCTGGTGTACATCCGGCGCCGGACGAATCCGAACATGGTGTCGGCCTTCCTTACTGGGCGTCGGTGCGGTCGGTGGCGCCGTCGCGGGCCGGTGTCATCTCGGCGAGCCGCATCTCGTCGCCGGTGGCGGAGTTGGGGGTGTAGTCCACGCGCGGCGACTTGCCGAGGATGCCGGTCATGTGCGCGATGTAGGCGAACTGGGCGACCTCGTCGGGTTCCTCGGCGAACAGTTCGGCGTAGGCGTCCTGGCGCTGCTGGCCGGTGAGCTGGCCCGCCGCGTCGATCTTCTTGTCGAACTCGGGCGTGCCGCAACCGTTCTGGGCGCCGTCGGTGCGCATGTACTGATCGACGCTGAACGCGGCGTCCCCGGCCTGGTTGCCGTGCATGATCAGCGCCACGAACGGGCCGGCGTTCTCCGGGAAGGGCCGCAGCTGGAACTGCAGCTGACCGGCGGTGTCCATCATCTCGATCTTGGCGTTGAGGCCGACGTCGGCGAGCTCGCTCTGGATCACCTCGACGGACTCGACGACCTTGGGGAACTGCGCGGTGCGGCCGATCAGCCGGATCTGGCGGTCCACCGGAACACCGTCGGCCCTGGCCTCGTCGACGAGTTGCTTCGCCTTGTCCGGATCGTGCGGCCACGCGGCCAGTTCGCCGTTGTGGCCGACGACGCCGTCGGGGATCAGCTGTGCGGCGGGTTCGCCCATGTCGCGGAACAGCGCCTTGACGATTCCGCTGCGGTTGACGGTGTAGTTGATCGCCTGCCGCACGCGGATGTCATTGAGCGGGGCGTCGGTACAGGTGATGCGTAGCGCGGTGGTCTCGTTGTTGGGGAACTCCACGCCGAGATCGCCCGCGCCGTCCTCGAGGCCGAGGCCCGTCGCGATGTCGGTCTCGTCGCCGGTGATCATCGCGGCGCGGACGCTGCCCTCGCTGCGCCACTGGTATTCGGCGCGGGCGAACGACGGCTTCTCCGCCCAGTAGGTCTCGTTGCGCTCGAGCACCAGCTTCTGCCCGTAGTCCCAGTTCCCGATGACGTAGGGGCCGGTGCCGATCGGCTCGCGCACCTTCTCGGTCATGCTGGTGGTGCGCGGGACGATCTCCACGAACGACAGCCGCAGCGGGAGAATCGGATCGGGCGTCTCGGTGGTGACCGTCAGCTTCGTGTCGCTCGGGGTGTCCAGTACCAGCTTGTCGTCGCCGAAGACGTAGCCGTCGACGTTGCACTGCAGGTCGGAGTTCACCGCGCGGTCGATCGAGAAGGCGGCGTCGGTGGCGGTGAACGGCGCCCCGTCGGAGAACGTCACCCCCGACCGGATGTCGAAGCTCCAGACGTTCGGCGAGTCCTGGCGCCATCCGGTGGCCAGCAGCGGCTCGAGGTCGCCGGTGCCCGGATCGCGTTCGATCAGCGGCTCACTGATGTTGGAGCGGACCACGACGCCGGTGGAGGTCAGCGAGCTCTCACAGGGTTCGAGTGTGGGCGGCTCCTGCTGCAGCACGATGCGCAGGGTGTTCGGGTCGTAGCCGCCGTGTCCGCTGTTGGCCACGGTGCAGCCGGCGGCTGTCACACAGGTCGCCGCGGCGGCGGCGGTGAGGGCCAGCACGCGGCGCGCCCGCCGCGTGGTCGGGGTTGTGGACCTCATGAATCCTCCGAATGTGGCGTCCACGTATGTGGATGACTTGTGTGATCGCAACCACACGCTAGGGACGGGCGGAATGCGGGTCAACCGGTGTGAACGGCCCGGAGCGGCGCGGAAGTGGCACGCGGCACACGGCGCTGCGGCAAGTTAGGTGACGGTAATTGTGGGTCTGAGCTGCGGGATCATGGTGTCGGCGGCGTCGGCGATGCGCCGCCGGTTACGCCAGGGGCCGATCCATGCAGGTTCCGTATAAACCCATGCCAATTCCGAGTTGGACGGGTATCCACGGTCCGGCCTACGGTGACAACAGCCCCGACCGAGGAGAACCGTGCCCAGCACCGACGACACCGCCGCCCGCCGTGATCCTTCCCGCCGCCCGGGCGTGCTGCAGGTGGGCCCGCTGAAGCCCTCTCTCGCCGAGACACTTCGCACCGAGTACGACGCCCGCAGGCTGCCCGAGGACGCGGGCGAACGTGAGCGGTTCCTCGGCGCCGAGGCGGCAGACGTCACCGTCGTGGTGACCTCGGGCCGCACCGGTGTGGACGCCGCACTGATGGCGGCGTTGCCACGCCTCGGCGCGGTGATCAACTTCGGCGTCGGCTACGACACCACCGACGTCGACGCCGCGGCCGAACGCGGTGTGCAGGTGAGCAATACGCCCGACGTGCTGACCGACTGCGTCGCCGACACGGCCGTCGGTTTGATGATCGACACGCTGCGCGGCTTCTCGGCCGCCGACCGCTACCTGCGCGACGGCCGCTGGCCGGTCGACGGCAACTACCCGCTCACCCGGCAGGTCAGCAACACCCGGGTGGGCATCCTCGGCATGGGCCGCATCGGCAGCGCGATCGCCAAGCGGCTCAGCGCATTCGGCTGCACCATCTCCTACCACAACCGCAACCGGGTCGAGGGCTCGCCGTACACCTACGCCGCGTCGCCCGTCGAACTCGCCGGCGCCGTCGACGTGCTGGTGGTGGCGGCGGCCGGCGGTTCGGGCACCCGACAGCTGGTCGGCCGCGACGTGCTCGACGCTCTGGGCGCCGACGGCTACCTGATCAACATCGCCCGTGGCAGCGTCGTCAACGAGGACGCCCTGGTCGAGGCCCTCACCCAGGGCCACCTGGCCGGTGCCGGTCTCGACGTGTTCACAGACGAGCCCCATGTGCCCGAGGCGCTCATCGCCCTCGAGAACGTGGTGCTGCTGCCGCACGTGGGAAGCGGCACCGTCGAGACGCGGGCCGCCATGGAGGCGCTGACGCTGCGCAACCTCGAGGCGTTCCTCGCCGACGGCACGCTCGTCACGCCGGTGCCGATGCCGGTGCCCGCCGCGGGCTGACTACATTCCCGCGGGCACCCAGTTGCCATGGAACCCCGCCGGCACCCGGTGCGGCAGCTTCACCCTGGCGACGTCCTCGAGGGTCTGCGCGTCCAGGATCGCCAGCTCGCTGCGGTCGGTCACCCGGTCGTAGAGGTACCCCATCAACACGCCGTCGTCCTCGTCGGCGTCCGCTGACGTCGGCTCGAACACGAACTCCCCTATAGACTTTCCCTCACCGAACGTCCGTACCCGGCTGTCGCCGCCGATCATGTCGTGCTTGAACAGCGTGCCCTCGGGCGCGGTGGCGTCGCCGACGGCGGGCGCATAGCCGTAGCGGTGCCGCTTGCCCACCAGCCGTTCGTCGATCCGCGGGAACTCCTGCGCGCGGTCGTCGATCCGGGACTCGCGCACCTTGCCGTCGGCGAGGTCGACAGTCCAGCGGTCGAGCGTGGGCGGTCCCTCGTTCGGCCCGAGATGGTCGGTGTCGAACATCTTCGGGTGGCGCACCACGTCGAGCACGATCGTGTCACCGTCCTCGTAGGCGTTCATCGGGTGGAACACGTAGCACGGCTCGACGTCGAACCACCGCACGTCGGCGCTGTCGCCGTCGCGCGGCATCACCCCGACCCGTGCGGGATAGCGCGGGTTCCACGAGTACGGGAAGCGCCGGTCGGCACCCATCGCCCCGACCTGCCGGGCGGCGATCGGATCGGGGATGCGGACGCGGCCGATCAACGCGGACAACAGGAGTCGGGCGGGCAGCCGCAGTCCGCGTGGCACCGTCATCTCCGCGGCCTGGCGGTTGTCGAACGTCACCGGCAGGTCGTAGAAGACCACGTACCGCTCGGTGAGTGAGAAGTCGTGCATCATCGGGCTCCCGTTCACCTCGACGTGGACGGTGCGGCGGGCCCGGCCGTCGACGCCGATCACCGAGTACCGCACGGTGTTCCCGCGATGCATGCTGTAGGTGACGGCGTGCAGTTCGCCGGTGTCGGGATCGCGCTTGGGATGCGCCGCGTACCCGCCGCGCAGAGTGCCGTCGAAGTCGCAGACGCCGACGGTGTCGAGTTCCTCGGTGAGTTCGTAGTTCGCGACGCCACCCTCGATCAGGGCGAGCGTCCTGCCGGCGTGCCCGATCACGTTGGTGTTCGCCCCGATCTCCGAGACGCCGGGGTTTCCGGTCGGCGGGGTGTCACCGAGCATCCGGGCCGCGTGCGGCCCGCGCACCCACCTGTTGCGGTACCACTCGGCCTTGCCGTCGCGCAGCCGGAGGCCGTGCACCATGCCGTCCCCGATGAACCAGTGGTAGAGCGCCGGGTCGATCTCCCCGATCGGGTTCGGCCCGTTGCGCAGGTACCGCCCGTCGAGATGGCCGGGGATCGTGCCCTGCACCTCGAGGTCGGTCAGCGTGAATTCCTCGTCGATCGGTGCGAGAGCGCCCTCGAGATAGCGGTTCCCCATGTTCATACCCCTATAACAGTGTTATTTCGTGGTCCGCCTATGTATAACACCGTTATGAGACGATGGCAATGATGAACGCCGACCCGAAACGCCAGATGGTCGAGGCAGGGATCCTGATCCTCGAGCGCGACGGCCTGCCCGCCCTGAGCGCCCGCCGCGTCGCGACCGAGACCGGCACGTCGACCATGGCGGTGTACACGCACTTCGAGGGCATGCCCGGGCTGATCGAGGCCATCGCCGCCGAGACGTTCGCCCGCTTCACCCGGGCGCTCACCGACATCGCGCAGACCGACGACCCGGTGGCCGACTTCTTCGTGATGGGAGTGCGCTACCGCGAATTCGCGCTCGCGCACCCGCAGCGCTACCAGATGATGTTCGGCACCTCGGCGCAGTCACTCAACCGCCACCACGCCGACCTCACCGTCACCGGGAATTCGAGCAACAGGCCGGATTTCGCGGTGTCGTTCGAGGCGCTGCTGACCGTGGTGCGCCGGATGATCGCGGCGGGCCGGATCCGCGACGACGGGGTGTCGGTGATCGCGGGGCGGCTGTGGAGCATCAGCCACGGCACGGTGCTGCTGGAGATGGCCGGCTTCTTCGGCCATGAAGACCACGGCCTTTCGCAGATCCTCGCCCCGCTCACCATCGACACACTCGTCGGACTCGGCGACGACCGCGAGCGCCTGGACCGGTCGCTGGCCGCGGCGATCGAGGCGATCTCCTAGTACCGCCGAAACCGGGCGGCCGAGTCGGTAGCGTCGACAGTGGTCGGGCATCGTGACGGGAGGCAACCATGAAGCGCTGCATCGCCGGAGGATCGGCCGCCCTGATGATGGCCGCAACGCTGCTCACCGCCGCTCCCCCGGCCGCCGCCGGTTGCCTGTACGGCGGACCCGTCCTGAGTAAGTGCGACGGACCCGTGCAGCCCGACGGCACCTGGCAGCGCTGCGTGGCGGTCGCCCAGTGGGTTCCCAGCGGCCTCAGTTCCCACCTGGTGCCCGTCAAGCACTGCAATCCGATGGGTCCCGGTCAGCCCGCCCGCGATCTCAACTTCGCCGACCCGCCTGCGCGCATCGCGCCCTGAGCCGTTCCCGGCTACGCCGTCGACCAGGTCTCCAGCAGGTCATCGGTGGTCCATTCGCGTTGCGGCAGGACATCTTTGAGCAGCCGCAGCAGCGCGGGGTTGGAGCTGTCACCGCGCCACACCGCGTCGAGCTCCACGGGTCGCTCCCGGAACGCGCCGATCGACCGGAACACCACGCCCTCCGGATGCAGCGTCGCCGCCGACGCGGGCACCAGCGCGATCCCGATGCCGGAACGCACCAGCACCAGCATCGTGTGCACCTGCGTCACGTATTGCACGTACCGCGGCGTCGCGCCCGCGATGGTGAAGGTGCTGATCAGCAGCTCGTTGAAGTACCTGGCCTGCACCGGCGAGTACATCACCACGTCCTGGCCGTCGAGGTCGTTGAGGGTGAGCTGACGGCCCAGGCCGACGAGGTCGTGGCCGCTGGGCAGCGCGGCGACCAGCTGCTCGTGCAGTAGCGGCCGCGACACCAGGCCGGGCCGTTTCAGCGGCGGCCGCGCCATGCCCAGGTCGAGCTCGCCGGTCATCAAGCCCTCGACCTGTGCAGCGGTGACCATCTCCCGCAGGTCGAGCTTCACGTCCGGCAGTCGCTCCCTGGTGCGGTCCAGCAGCCGCGGCAGCACCGCGTGCGCCGACGCGGCGGTGAAGCCGACCACGACGGTGCCGAGATCGCCTGCGGGGATGCGCTTCACGGTCTGCGCGGCGCCCTCGGCCAGCTGAAGGATGCGGCGGGCGTCGGGCAGGAACGCGACACCGGCGGGGGTCAGGGTCACCGACCGCGTGGTGCGGTCGATGAGGTGGACGCCGAGCTCGCTCTCCAGCTGCTGGATCTGCCTGCTCAGCGGCGGCTGGGTCATGTGCAGCCGTTCCGCGGCACGGCCGAAGTGCAGTTCCTCGGCCACCGCGATGAAGCACGACAACCGCGCGAGCGAGAACACCGATGCACTCCTTGTATCACCGCCGCCGCCATGGAGGCGTCAGTGCATCAGCGTAGACCCGCGAGGGTCACCAGCGCGGGCTGCCCACCCGGAACGTCGGATCGATGCTGCGCATGTAGCCGGTGTCGTCACGATCCCGGATGCCGCAGCGCAGGTACTGCTCGTGCAGGGCGGCGAGGCTGTCCTCGTCGATCCGGACGCCGAGGCCGGGTGTGGTGGGAACCGGCACCGCGCCGTCGACGAATCGCAGCACGCCGGGCTCGACGACGTCCTCGGTCTTCCACGGCCAGTGCGTGTCGCACGCGTAGGTGAGGTTCGGTGTCGCGGCTGCCAGCTGCACCATGGCCGCGAGGCTGATACCGAGGTGCGAGTTCGAGTGCATGGACAGCCCGAGTCCGAAGGTGTCGCAGATGCCGGCGAGCAGCCGCGACCGCTGCAGGCCACCCCAGTAGTGGTGATCGGAGAGCACAACGCCGACAGACTGTTTCGCCACCGCGGGCGCCAGCTGGTCGAACGCCACCACGCACATGTTGGTGGCCAGCGGCATCGGCGACTGCCGCGCGACGTCGGCCATGCCGTCCAGGCCGGGCGTGGGGTCCTCGAGGTACTCCAGCACGCCGGCCAGCCCCGTCGCGACCTTCACCGACGTCTCGGGCGTCCACGCCGCGTTCGGGTCGAGCCGCAGCGGATGGTCCGGGAAGGCCACCCGCAACGCCTCGATGGCGGCCATCTCCTCCTCGGGTGGCCGCACGCCACCCTTTTGCTTGATGGCGGTGAAGCCGTACTCGGCGATCATCCGCTGCGCCTGCGCCACCAGCTGATCCGGATACAGCGCCTCGCCCCAGCCGTCGGGCTCGCCGCCGGGATGGGCCGCCCACTTGTAGAACAGGTAGGCCGAGAACGGCACGGCGTCGCGCACCGCCCCGCCGAGCAGGTCCGAGACCGGCCGGCCCGTGGCATGGCCCTGCACGTCGAGGCAGGCCACCTCGAAAGGCGAGAGCACCTGGTCGACCGCACTGGCCGAGGTGATCATCCCCGCCGTGCCCACCGCGGCGTCGTCACCGTGCAACCGGTCGGCGATCGCAGCGCGAATGGCGTTGACCGCGAACACGTCCTGCCCGACGATGGCGTCCGCCGCAGCGGTCAGCCGCTCCAGATGCTTCGTGTCGGCGTACGTCTCGCCCAACCCGGTCAGGCCGGCATCGGTGTCCAGCTGGACGATCGCCCGCAGCGCATAGGGCTGGTGCACACCGACGGTGTTCAGCAGCGGCGGGTCGGCGAAGGCGACCGGGGTGATGCGTGCGCGGGTGATCCGGATCGGGCGGCCCGACATCAGCGCACCGAGGGTGCGGCCAGCGCCTCGGCCAGTACCGCGCGGCCCGCGGCGATGATGGTGCGGAGCTCCTCGACGTCCTCGGGGGCGGCGTCGATCAGCGGCGGCCGCACCGGTCCGGCGTCGAGACCCTCGAGGGCGACGCCGGCCTTGATCAGCGCGACGGGGTAACCGGGCACCTTGTCGCGCAACCGCACCAGCGGGTGGAAGAACGCGCGCGACAGCGCCTCGCTGAGTTGCTCGTTGCCCGTCTCGAGTGCCTGGTAGAAGGCGAGCGCCAGGTCGGGCGCGAACGCGAAGGTGGCCGACGAGTACAGCGTCACGCCGATGGCGCGGAACGCCTGCTGCGAGACCTCCGCGGTAGGCAGGCCGTTGAAGAACTGGAACGGCTTGCCCGACGGCGCCAGCGCATCGTAGACGGCGCGCACGATGCGGCCGACACGGTCGAAATCGCCGGTGCCGTCCTTGAATCCGACGACGTTCGGGATCTGCGCGACCTCGACGGCAGAGGCCTCGGTGTACCGGGCGTTGTTGCGGTTGTACACGATCAGCGGCAGGTCGGTGACCGCGGCGACGGCGCGGGTGTAGGCCACCAGCCCGGCCTGCGGCATCTCCACCAGGTAGGGCGGCAGCAGCAGCAGTCCGTCGGCGCCGGCCTCCGCGGCGGCCCTGGCGAACGACTTGGCCTGCGCGAGTGAGCCGCCGGCACCGGCGTACACCGGCACCCGGCCGCCGACCACGTCCACCGTGGTGCGAACCACCGTGCGCACCTCGTCGGTGTCGAGCGCATGGAATTCGCCGGTGCCGCAGGCGGCGAAGACGCCACCGGGCCCGGCGTCGACGCCGGTCGCGATGTGCTGCGCCAAGCGCTCGGTGTCCACCTCGCCTGCCGCGGTGAACGGGGTGACGGGGAAGAACAGGACGCCGTCAAGCATGGGTTGCTCCTAGATCGATCGTGAGGGGGTCAGTCGCGGGTGAGTTCGCCGTCGATGCGGCGCCAGAGCCGGTCGGGGTTACCGTCGGCGATCGCATTGGGAAGCAACGACTTCGGTGCGTTCTGATAGCAGACCGGGCGCAGGAAGCGCTCGATCGCCCGGGATCCCACCGAGGTGGTCCGGGAGTCCGAGGTGGCAGGGAACGGTCCGCCGTGCACCATCGCGTGGCCGACATCGACGCCGGTGGGCCAGCCGTTGAACAGGATCCGGCCGACCTTCAGCTCGAGCGTGGGCAGCAGTGCGCCCGCCTGCTCGACGTCGGAGTCGTCGGCCTGCACCGTCGCGGTCAGCTGGCCCTCGATTCCGGCGGCGACGCGCTGCATCTCGACGATGTCGGCACACCGGACGATGAGCCCCGAGGCGCCGAACACCTCCGCCTGCAACGCCTCCGAGCCCAGCAGGCTGGCGGCGTCGGTGGAGAACAGCGCCGAACGACAGGACACGCTCGGTGCGTTGTCCGCCGACCCGCGGGCGATCAGGTCGGCCTCGGCGGCCAGCGCGTCGACGCCCTGGCGGTACGTATCGGCGATCCGCGGCGTGAGCATCGCGGCGGGCGCGCTCGCGCTGAGGGCGTCACGGGCGGCGGCGATGAACGTGTCGAGGTCGGGTCCGTCGATCGCGATGACCAGTCCCGGATTGGTGCAGAACTGACCGGCGCCCAGAGTGAGCGAACCGACGTACTCGCGGCCGAGGTCGGCGGCGCGGGTCGCCAGCGCGCCCTCGAGCAGGAACACCGGGTTGATCGAGCTCATCTCGGCGTAGACCGGGATGGGTTCGGGCCGGGCTGCGGCGGCGGCCACCAGGGCCAGGCCGCCGGTGCGGGAGCCGGTGAAGCCGACGGCCTTGACGCGCGGGTCTTTGACGAGTGCACCGCCCAGTTCGGGGCCGTCGCCGAACAGCAGCGAGAAGGTGCCCGGCGGGAAGCCGGCGTCGGCGACGGCGGCGGTGATCGCCCGGCCGACCAGTTCGGAGGTGCCGGGGTGGGCGTCGTGGCCCTTGACCACGACGGGGCAGCCGGCGGCCAGAGCCGACGCGGTGTCGCCGCCGGCGACGGAGAAGGCCAGCGGGAAGTTGCTCGCGCCGAACACGGCCACGGGTCCGAGGGGGACGAAGCGCTGGCGGATGTCGGGGCGCGGCACCGCTCGGTCGGGCAGGGGCGGGTCGATGCGGGCGCCGTTCCAGCTGCCCTCGCGGACCACCGCGGCGAACAGCCGTAGCTGGCCGGTGGTGCGGCCGACCTCGCCGGTGAGCCGCGCCTCGGGCAGCCCGGATTCGGCGTGCGCCCGCGCCACGAGGGTGTCCTTGACGGCTTCGATGCGCTCGGCGATCGCCTCCAGGAACTGGGCCCGCTTCTCGGCGGGGGCGCTGCGGTACTCGGCGAAGGCGTCGGCGGCCGCGGCGCAGGCGGCGTCGACGTGCGACGCGTCGCCGTAGCGGTAGGCCGGCTCGAGCTCGGCGCCGGTGTTGGGATCGAAGCCGCGAATCTCGGCGCCGGAGCCGTCCACCGCTTGCCCCGCGATCAGCAGCTGGCCGGTGAGTTCACCAGACGTCACTGTGGATGTCATGCACCCACGGTAGAACGCGGATAAATGCTTGTCTAAGTCCGTTTCAGGGTCGATTCATACCGGCATTGAATCGGGGGTGGCGTGTGTGCTCGCTATCTCGCGGGCAGCGCGCCGCTTATTGCACCCAGGGTCGTTGCGCGGGCGAGATCACGACCCAGGACGCAAGAATGACGACACGGCGCGACGGCTACGACGCCCTTAGCTCGTCGCGCGCGGCGAGACGGCGCAGCACGTCACGCCCGACGGCCCGGACGTCCTGATCCGCCGACGCCGCGATGAGCGTGACGCCGTCCGCCACGCCGGCGGTCTCGATGTCGGCCACCAGCCCGGCCAGCCCGTCGACGGTGCCTGCGTACTGCAGCGTCGTCGCGGCCTCGGCGGGTTGCAGCGCGCCGCGCGCGGCCCGGTAGTCGGCGGCCACCGCGACGGTGACGTCGAGGATCACCGCGACATCCGCACGGTCGGCCCTGATCCGGGTCCTGGCGCGACGCGCCTGCTGCAGATCGGTCGCGGCCACACGCACGGCCCCCTGCTCGCCGGTCGTCAGTTCCTGCCAGTCGCCGTCTGCCACATAAAGCCGCACGGCAGCCAACCTACGAGCAGCCGACCCCCGCGTCGAGGCTTGCGCTCAGCGCGAATCGAAGCTCTTCGACCCGCTGTCGCCGGAGTTGTCGCCCGAGGTGTCGGTCGCGGGCTCGTCCGTGGTGACGAGCTTCGAATCCTGCATCCCCTCGACCTCTTCGGGACTCTTGCCCCGCGTCTTGTAGAGGCTGGCGACCGTCGTGATGATCAGCGTCACGATGATGACACCCAGGCTGAGCAGCGTCGGGATCTCCGGCACGGGCACGTGCTCGCCGCCGTTGATGAACGGCAGCTCGTTCTCGTGCAGGGCGTGCAGGACGAGCTTCACGCCGATGAAGGCCAGGATGAACGCGAGGCCGTAGGACAGGTACACCAGGCGCTTGACCAGGCCGCCGAGCAGGAAGTACAGCTGCCGCAGACCCATCAGGGCGAACACGTTGGCGGTGAACACCAGGTAGGGCTCCTGGGTCAGGCCGTAGATCGCCGGGATCGAGTCGAGCGCGAAGATGAGGTCGGTGGTGCCCAGCGAGACGATAACCAGGAACATCGGCGTCATCAGCCGCTTGCCGTCCTCCTTGACCCACAGCTTGAGACCGTCCCACTTGTCGGTGAGGGTCAGGTGGTTGCGCGCGAACTTCACCACGGCGTTGTCGCCGTCGTCCTCGTGGTCGGAGTCACGGGCCAGTTGCACCGCCGTGTACACCAGGAACGCACCGAAGATGTAGAACACCCACGAGAAGTTGTTGATGGCCACCGCGCCGAGGGCGATGAAGATGCCGCGGAAGATCAGCGCCAGGATGATGCCCACCATCAGCGCTTCCTGCTGGTACTTCTTCGGCACGTTGAAGCTGGCCATGATGATCAGGAAGATGAACAGGTTGTCCACCGAGAGGCTGTACTCGGTCAGCCAGCCCGCGAAGAACTCGATCCCGAAGTCACCACCGTGGAAGAACCACACCCACACCCCGAAGACCACAGCCAGCGAGACATAGACCGACAGCGCGATCGAGCATTCCTTCATGCTCGGCTCGTGCGGGTTGCGGGCAATGGCCACCACGTCGAACAGCAGCACCGCCACCGTCACGGCGATGGTGATGCCCCACTCCAGGGCGGAAACGTTCACTCGACATACCTCCGGTCGTCCAATACGCCGGAGGTCTCTTCCGCCACCACGCATGACACGCGGGGCCCGCAGCACCGGTCGGCCGATGACGGCCGACGTAATGACGACACCGCGGCGAAGGAATACTCCCCTCCGGAACCGATTGTGCCTGGCCGAGACGGTCGTGGCTAATCGGGGTCCTGCCGGTCGATCGCTGTCGCGATCCAAGGGGGGATACCCCGCAACGCGCAATAGTCATCACACGCCGCCGCGCCGCCGACCGGCGGCGGCCGCGCTGAGTAGTTTGTACCCGTGACAGCAGCGGACCCGGGGCACGAAATACCCGCTCAATATGCGTTGTCGCCGTTCGCTCCGGAACCGCGCACGCTCATCGACATCCTGCACGAGACGGCGGGCCGGTTCCCGGACTCGCCTGCGCTCGACGACGGCACCGTGCAGCTCACGTACGCCGAGCTGGTCGCGGACATCGAGGAGAGCGTCGCGTGGCTGGCGGCCCGAGGGATCGGCCGCGGTGACCGGATCGGCATCCGGATGCCGTCGGGCAGCTATGCGCTGTACGTGGCGATCCTCGCGACGCTGGCCACCGGCGCCGCCTACGTGCCGGTCGACGCCGACGATCCCGACGAGCGCGCCGCCCTGGTGTTCGGCGAGGCCGGGGTGGTGGCCGTGATCACCGAGAAGGGACTGGTGCGCGCCACCGGCTCGTCGCGGGGGTGGCGCGCGGCCGCCCCGCTGAGCCGCGACGACGCCTGGATCATCTTCACCTCCGGATCGACCGGCACACCGAAGGGTGTCGCGGTCACCCACCGCAACGCGGCGGCGTTCGTCGACGCCGAGGCGCGGATGTTCCTGCAGGACAATCCGCTCGGGCCCGGTGATCGGGTGCTGGCCGGGCTGTCGGTGGCGTTCGACGCGTCGTGCGAGGAGATGTGGCTGGCCTGGCGGCACGGCGCGTGCCTGGTGCCCGCCCCGCGGTCGCTGGTGCGCAGCGGCATGGACCTCGGCCCGTGGCTGGTGTCGCGGGACATCACGGTGGTGTCGACGGTGCCGACGCTCGCCGCGCTGTGGCCGGCCGAGGCGCTGGAGGCGGTGCGGCTGCTGATCTTCGGCGGCGAGGCGTGCCCGCCGGAGCTCGCCGAGCGGCTGGCGGTCGACGGCCGCGAGGTGTGGAACACCTACGGTCCGACCGAGGCGACGGTCGTCGCGTGCGCCGCGAAGCTCGACGGGAGGAGCCCGGTCAGCATCGGGCTGCCGCTGGCCGGCTGGGATCTCGCCGTCGTGGACAAGAACGGTGTCCCGGTCACCGACGGGGAGATCGGCGAGCTGGTGATCGGCGGCGTCGGCCTGGCCCGCTACCTCGATCCGGACAAGGACGCCGAGAAGTACGCGCCGATGTCGACGCTCGGCTGGTCGCGGGCGTACCGCAGTGGCGACCTGGTGCGGCTGCAAGCCGACGGCCTCTACTTCGTCGGCCGGGCCGACGACCAGGTCAAGGTCGGTGGGCGCCGCATCGAACTCGGTGAGGTGGACTCGGCGCTGGTCAACCTGCCCGGTGTGAGCGGCGGCGCGGCGGCCGTCCGCAGGACCACCAGCGGCACTCCCCTGCTGGTCGGCTACATCGCGAGCGCCGACCCCGCCTTCGACGTCTTGGCGGCCCGCGCCGCGCTGGCCGAGTCGCTGCCCGCGGCGCTGGTACCCCGCCTGGTGCTGCTCGACGAGCTGCCCACCCGCACGTCGGGCAAGGTCGACCGCGACGCCCTGCCGTGGCCACCGCCCGGTGAGCCCGCAGACGTCGCGACGGAGCTGGGCGGCACCACCGGATGGCTGGCCGGACTGTGGCGCGACGTGCTCGGCGCACCGGTGGACGGGCCGGAGGCCGACTTCTTCGCCCTCGGTGGCGGGTCGCTGTCGGCGGCGCAGCTGGTGGCCGCGCTGCGGCAGCGCTACCCGCACGTCACCGTCGCCGATCTGTACGACCATCCGCGGCTCGGGTCGCTGGCCGGCTACCTCGACGAGCTCGCCCCGCCGCCTGCCGTCGTCACCCGCGATGTCACGCCGACACCCCGGCTGACGCAGCTGGTGCAGGTGGCGCTGTCGCTGCCGCTGGCCACGCTGACCGGGTTGCAGTGGGTGGTGTGGCTGGCCCTGGTCAACAATGTCGCCGCCGCGTCGGACCTGGTGCCGTGGGCGACGCCGGTGAACTGGTGGTGGGTGCTGGCCGGCTTCGTGCTGTTCGTGTCCCCGCCGGGACGGATGGGCATCGCGGTGCTGTGCGCGCGGATGCTGGTCGGCAGCCTCGAACCGGGCACCTACCGTCGCGGCGGACCGGTGCACATGCGGGTGTGGCTGGCCGAGCGGCTCGCCGAGGCCGGCGGCGCGGAGAATCTTGCCGGCGCGCCGTGGCTGGTCTACTACGCCCGCGCCCTCGGCAACACCGTCGGCAAGGGCGTCGACCTGCACTCCTCGCCGCCGGTGACGGGGATGCTGCGCCTCGGCCACCGCTGTTCGATCGAGCCGGAGGTCGACCTGTCCGGCCACTGGGTGGACGGCGACCACTTCCACGTCGGCCGGATCACCGTCGGCAACGACGCCACGATCGGCGCCCGCACCACCCTGCTGCCGGGCGCCGTGGTGGGCAAGAACGCCGACGTCGCCCCCGGATCCGCGGTGGTCGGCAAGGTGAAGAACGGCCAGTACTGGAAGGGTTCGCCCGCGGTGAAGTCGGGCAAGGCCCGCCACCCCTGGCCCGATCACCGGCCGCGCCGCGCGCCGCTGTGGGTGGCGATCTACGGCGTGACGTCCATGCTGCTCGGCGCGCTGCCGCTGGCCGCACTCACGGTGGGCCTCGCTGTGCTGGGTTGGGCGGTGCGACACACCGATTCGTTGGGGGATGCGTTCCCGGTGGCGGCGCTGTGGACGCCGGTGGCGATGCTCGCCGCCCTGGTCGTCTACGCCGCGCTGACGGTCGCCGGGGTGCGGCTGCTGTCGCTGGGTCTGCGCGAGGGTTACCACCCGGTGCGCAGCCGCACCGGCTGGCAGGTGTGGGCCACCGAGCGGCTGATGGACGCCGCCCGCACCTACCTGTTCCCGCTCTACGCCAGCCTGCTGACGCCGTCGTGGCTGCGCATCCTCGGCGCGAAGGTGGGCCGCGGCACCGAGATCTCGACGGCGCTGTTCACGCCGAAGTTCACCGAGGTGCAGGACGGCGCGTTCCTCGCCGACGACACCATGGTGGCGTCCTACGAACTCGGCGGCGGCTGGATCCACGTCGCGAAGGCGACCATCGGCAAGCGGGCGTTCCTCGGGAACTCCGGGATCACCCAGCCCGGCCGCAAGGTCCCCGACGACGGGCTGGTGGCGGTGCTGTCGGCCACCCCGCATAAGGCCAAGGCGGGCTCGTCGTGGCTGGGCAGTCCGCCGGTGCGGTTGCGGCGCAAGCCGACTGCGGCCGACGCGCTCCGGACGTTCGACCCGCCGCTGAAGCTGAAGCTGATGCGGGCGGCGGTGGAGACCTGCCGGCTGATCCCGGTTCTGGTGTCGTTCTCGATCGGCGTGGCGGTGCTCTTCGCGCTGCAGGCGCTGGCGATCCGGTTCGGCCATTTGTGGACCGCGCTGGCCTCCGGCGTGGTGCTGCTGGTCGCGGGCGCGGTGGCCGGGGCGATCGCGGTGATCGCGAAATGGCTTGTGGTGGGCCGGATCACAGCCATCGAACATCCGTTGTGGTCGTCGTTCGTGTGGCGCAACGAGGTGGCCGACACGTTCGTGGAGACGGTGGCGGCGCCGTGGTTCGCGCGGGCGGCCAGCGGGACACCGGTGATGAACCTGTGGCTGCGCGGTCTCGGTGCGACGATCGGCCGCGGCGTGTGGTGCGAGACGTACTGGCTGCCGGAGGCCGACCTGGTGACGCTGGCCGACGGCGCGACGGTGAATCGCGGCTGTGTGGTGCAGACGCACCTGTTCCACGACCGCATCATGCGGATGGACACCGTCGTGCTGGAGCGGGGTGCGACGCTGGGCACCCACTGCGTGGCGCTGCCCGCGGCCCGGCTGGGCGCCGGGTCGACGGTGGGCCCCGGCTCACTGGTGATGCGCGGCGACGAGGTGCCTGCGTCGAGCCGCTGGCAGGGCAATCCCATTGCACCGTGGATTCTTTCGCGCAAGAAGCGCCGGGACGCGACCGACAGCCGACAGGACAGCGCCGCGTGACGCGTGCGAAGAAGGCCGCCAAGAAGTCGTCGGCGCCGGTGATCGACCCGTACCTGCCGCGCAACGGCAACTTCGGCTACCGGGTGTCGCGCTACGAACTCGACCTGGAGTACAAGGTCGCGATCAACCGGCTGTCCGGCACGGTGACCATCACCGCGGTGACGCTCGCGGCGCTGCGCGACTTCACCCTCGACCTGTCCGACGCGCTGTCGGTGAGCAAGGTGTCGGTCAACGGGAAGCGACCGGCGCAGTTCGGCAGTGCGCACGGGAAGTTGCGCATCGTGCTGTCGGCGGTGCTGCCCGCGGGCGCGGCGATGACCGTGGAGATCCGCTACGGCGGCAACCCCCGGCCGATCCGGTCCCATTGGGGGGACGTCGGTTTCGAGGAGCTGTCCAACGGCGCACTGGTCGCCGGGCAGCCCAACGGCGCGGCGTCGTGGTTCCCGTGCGACGACCATCCCGCCGCCAAGGCCAGCTACCGCATCCAGGTCAGCGCCGACAGCCCCTACCGGGTGCTGGCCAACGGCGAGCTGGTGTCCCGGCGCACCCGCGCCGCGCACACGGTGTGGACCTACGAGCTGGCCGAGCCGACGTCGACCTACCTCGTGACGCTGCAGATCGGGATGTACGAGCGGCACCGGCTGGCCAAGTCGCCGGTGCCCATCCACGCCGCGCTGCCGCCGCGGCTGCGCCACCACTTCGACCACGACTTCCACCATCAGCCGCAGATGATGAAGCTGTTCGTGAAGTTGTTCGGCCCGTATCCGTTGTCGTCGGGCTACACGGTGGTGGTCACCGACGACGACCTCGAGATTCCGCTCGAGGCGCAGGGCATGTCGATCTTCGGCGCCAATCACTGTGACGGGCACCGAAATTCCGAACGGCTAATCGCCCATGAGCTGGCCCACCAGTGGTTCGGCAACTCGGTGACCGTACGGCGGTGGCGCGACATCTGGCTGCACGAGGGGTTCGCCTGCTATGCGGAGTGGTTGTGGTCGGAGAACTCCGGCGGCCGTTCGGCCGACGAGTGGGCCCGGCACTACCACCACCGGCTGGCGGATTCGCCGGAGAACCTGCTGCTGGCCGACCCCGGCCCGCGCGACATGTTCGACGACCGGGTCTACAAGCGCGGCGCGCTGACCCTGCACGTGCTGCGCCGCCATCTCGGCGACGACGACTTCTTCGCCCTGCTGCGGGACTGGACGGCCCGGCACCGCCACAGCACCGCCTTCACCGACGACTTCACCGGCCTGGCCGCGAATTACGCGCGGGACTCGCTGCGGCCGCTGTGGGACGCGTGGCTGTACTCCAAGGACCTGCCGAAGCTGTGACCGACGTCGGCGGGGCGCCCGCGACCGGGCCCGTCACCCGGGGCAGCGTGGCCCGGGTCGGGGTGGCGACGGCGCTGACCGCCCTGTGCGGCTACACCGTGCTGTACCTGGCCGCGCGTGCGCTCGAACCCGAGGGCTTCTCGGTGTTCGGGGTGTTCTGGGGCGCGTTCGGACTGGTGACCGGCGCGGCGAACGGCCTGCTGCAGGAGGCCACCCGGGAGGTCCGCTCGTCGCGGCACCTCGAGGTCACGACCGGTGCGCGCACACCGCCGATGCGGGTGGCCGCGATGGTGGGGGTGGTGACGGCGCTGCTGATCGCAGGCAGTTCGCCGTTGTGGTCGGGGCACGTGTTCGTCGAGTCGGGCGGGCTGAGCGTCGTGCTGCTCAGCGTCGGCCTTGCCGGATTCTGCCTACACGCAACGCTGCTCGGGATGCTCGCCGGGGTGAACCGCTGGACGCAGTACGGGTCGCTGATGGTGACCGACGCCGTCATCCGGGTTGTGGTTGCGGTGGCGACGTTCGTGCTCGGCTGGGGCCTGGTCGGATTCCTGTGGGCGACGGTGGCCGGCGCGGTGGCGTGGCTGATCATGCTGGCGGCGTCGCCGTCCACCCGGGCGGCGGCCCGGCTGCTCACCCCCGGTGGAATCGTGACTTTCCTTCGGGGTGCGGCACATTCGGTGACGGCCGCCGGCGCGAGCGCGATCCTGGTGATGGGTTTCCCGGTCCTGCTGAAGGCCACCTCGGAGGACCTCGGCGCGGCGGGTGGCGTGGTGATCCTCGCGGTGACGCTGACGCGGGCGCCGCTGCTGGTGCCACTGACGGCCATGCAGGGCAATCTGATCGCCCACTTCGTCGATCAGCAGGACCGGCGACTGCGGGCCCTCGTCACACCCGCGGTCGCAGTTCTCGCGCTCGGCACGGTCGGCGTGATCGCCGCAGGCCTGCTGGGACCGTGGCTGCTGCAGAACGCATTCGGGGCGGAGTACCGGGCCGACGGGGCGCTGCTGGCGTGGCTCACCGCGGCGGCGGTGGCGATCGCGCTGCTCACGCTGACCGGTGCGGCCACTGTCGCGGCGGCACTGCACCGGGCGTACGCGGCGGGCTGGGTGGGCGCCACGGTCGCGTCGGTGCTGTTGCTGCTGCTGCCGCTGGACCTGGAGACCCGGACGGTGGTCGCGCTGCTGTGCGGTCCGGTGGTGGGCATCGCCGTCCACCTGGTGGCGCTGGCCCGTGCAGACGTCAGACCGGTGGCTGCGGACTGAGCAGGGCGGCCAGCAGCCGGATGCGTTGCGCCTCGATCTCTGGCTGCGGCAGCACCGGCCGCACCAGCGCCGCCCCGTCGAACGTGTTGGTGAGCATGGCCACCAGCGCGCCGAACATGTCGTGCGGGAAGTCGTCGGCGCCGGGCAGCGAGCGGGCGATGTCACCGATGTTGGTGGCGTACTCGGTGAGCACGTCGCGCAGGGTGGCCCGCAGCTTGTCGTCGGTGCGGGCGGCGACCAGCAGTTCGTACATCACCGTGTTGGTGTCGTTGCCGGTGACGTCGCGCAGGATCGTCAGCACGGCCTCGAGCGCGGGCTGGTCGGCGGGGATCTCGGCGACCTGCTTGGTGAACAGGTCGAGTTGGCGCCGCATCACCTCATAGGCCGTGGCCGCCATGAAGTCGCCCATGGTCGGGAAGTGCCGGAACAGGGCGCCGTCGGAGACCTGCGCCCGGCCGGCGATCACCTTGGCCGACGCCCGTGCGTAGCCGACCTCGATGATCGTCTCGATGCTGGCGTCGAGGAGCCGGCTGACGGTCTCCGCCCGCCGCTGCTGCTGCGTTCTGGCCATGTCAGACAGGCGTTTTCACGCGGCTGACGGGTTCGGCACCGGCGCGCAGGAAGCGGCCCGCCCGCACCGTGGTGCCGTAGCCGTCGCAGAACTCACCGTCGCGGAACACGACCACGCCGTTGACGCCGGTGGCGGCCACCGCGGCGTCGTTGCGGTTGACCATGCGGCTCAGCCCGCCGTAGAAGTCGACCTCGGCCTCGTGGTAGCCGTCGACGGAGTCGTCGAGTCCGGCCGGGTCGATCACCACGAAGTCGGCCCGGTCGCCGTCGCGCAGGGTGCCCGCCGGAACGCCGAACCAGTCGGCGACCTCGGCGGTGAGCCGGTACACCGCCCGCTGCACCGACAGGAACGGCCTGCCTGCCCGGTCGGCCTCGAGGGTGCGGTTGAGCAGCCGCAGCGCGTAGTTGTAGAACGCCATGTTGCGCAGGTGCGCTCCGGCGTCGGAGAAGCCCATGTGCACAGAGGGTTCGGCGGCGAGGCGGTCGAGCTCGCGCGGCCGGTGGTTGGCGACGGTGGTCGTCCACCGCACGTTGCGCTCACCGTTCTCCACGAGCACGTCGAGGAACGCGTCGAGCGGATGGCAGTCGCGCTCGTCGGCGATGTCGCCGAAGCTCTTGCCGACGAGCGAGGCGTCGGGGCAGGCAACGATCTTGGCGTCGTGGAAGTCGCGGTGCCACAGCGTCGGTCCGAGGATGCGGCGGTCGAACTCGGTGCGGAACCGGCGCCGGTAGTCCGGGTCGGCGAGCAACTCGTTGCGCTCCAGCTGTTCCCGCAGGTGCAGCGCGGCGGTGCCTGCGCCGAACTCCTCGAAGACCGGCAGATCGATGCCGTCGGAGTACAACTCGAACGGCACCGGCAGGTGCTGGAAGCGAACGCTGGCGCCGAGGACGGCGTTGAGCAGCCGGGTGCCGGGCCCGAACACGCGGGCGGCTCCCGGGGCGGACTTCGCGTCGGCCGAGACCAGCAGGCTCATCCGCACCCCGGCGCGGCGGCCGAACATGCGGCTGCTGGCCAGGAAGAACAGCAGCGCGGTCAGCGGGTTCTTGACGTCGGGGGCGCTCTGCAGGATCCGGCGGCGGCGGCGCAGCGCCCCGATCAGCTTGCGACGCTCCTTCCACGTGGCGAAGGTCGAGGGCAGCGCCCGGGAGCGGAAGCGCTCGCCGTCGAGTTTGTCGATGGCCGCGTCCATCCCGGACATGCCGAGCAGGCCGGCGTCGAGGGCGTCGTCGAGCATCTCGACCATCGTGCGCATCTCGGCCCGGGTGGGCCGGGTCCGCTCGTCGGTGGCCCGGTCGAGTCCGAGCACCGCGGTGCGCAGGTCCGAGTGCCCGAGCATCGAGGCGATGTTGGGCCCCAGCGGCAGGTCGTCGATGGCGGCGACGTACTCGGCAGGCGTCGACCAGGTCTTGTGGGCCTGCAGGGCGCCGAGCACGTACTTGCGCGGCACCGCCTCGACCCGGCTGAACAGGTCGGCGGCGTCTTCGGAGTCGGCGTACACCGTCGACAGCGAGCAGTTGCCGAGCAGTACCGTCGTCACGCCGTGGCGCACCGACTCGCGCAGGCCGGGGTCGAGCAGCACCTCGGCGTCGTAGTGGGTGTGCACGTCGATGAAGCCGGGGACGACCCATTTGCCCCTGGCGTCGATCACGTCGGTGCAGCCGGTCTCGTCGAGCTGCCCGACGGACACCGCGGCCACCACGCCGTCGCGGATGCCCAGGGTGCGCACCCGGGGGGCGGCGCCCGTCCCGTCGAACCACAGTCCGTCGCGGATGATCACGTCGTAGGGCATGGCGCCTCCCGGGGTTGGTTCCGCTCACCCTAGATCAGTTAGTGAGCACTTGCAATCTTTTCTGCCGGATATCCTGGCGCCCGACCGATCGACGGAAGAAGGAGGGCCGATGACCTGGCTGGTGACGGGTGGGGCCGGATACATCGGCTCGCACGTCGTGCACGCGCTGCTGGACGCCGACATGCCGGTGGTGGTCATCGACGATCTCTCCTCCGGTATCGAGCACTTCGTGCCCGACGCGGTGCCGTTCGTGCGCGGCAATCTCCTCGACGAGGACCTGGTGTTCGACACGCTGAGCCGCCACGAGGTCAGCGGGGTGATCCACATCGCGGGCTACAAGTACGCCGGGGTGTCGGTGACGCGTCCGCTGCACACCTACGAGCAGAACGTGTCGGCGATGGTGACGCTGCTCAAGGCCGCCGACGGTGCGGGCGTCGACAAGGTGGTGTTCTCGTCGAGCGCGGCGACCATCGGCACGCCGGACACCGACGTCGTCGACGAGCAGACGCCGACCAGCCCGGAGTCGCCCTACGGCGAGACGAAGCTGATCGGCGAGTGGATCCTGCGCGACCTGGGCCGGGCCAGCGGCCTGCGGCACACCAGCCTGAGGTACTTCAACGTGGTGGGGTCGGGGTCCGACGCGCTCTACGACGCCAGCCCGCACAACCTGTTCCCCGTCGTGTTCGAGATGCTGCACCAGGGCCGGATCCCGCGGATCAACGGCGACGACTACCCGACGCCCGACGGCACCTGCATCCGCGACTACATCCACGTCACCGATCTGGCGCTGGCGCACGTCGCGGCGGCGCGGCGACTGGCCGACGGCCTGCCGGTCGAACCGGTGTACAACCTCGGCAGCGGGGCGGGCACCTCGGTGCGCGAGATCATGACCGCGATCCGCGAGGTGACCGGCATCGAGTTCGAACCGGACATCATGCCGCGGCGACCCGGCGACCCGGCCCGCATCGTCGCGACCGGCGACCTCGCCCGCCGCGACCTGGACTGGCAGATGCGGCACTCCCTGCAGGACATGGTGTCGTCAGCGTGGCGGGCGAGCCTTGCGGCGCGGGCGGCCGCGCCGGGTGCGGAGTGGGCCGGCTGAACCGGGTCGCGCGTCTCGCCGCCGCGCTGATCGCGGTGCACCTGGTGCTGCGCGGAGTGCTGGCGTTCGGCGGCTACTTCTACTGGGACGACCTGATCCTGATCGGGCGGGCCGGGACGTCGGGGCTGCTGTCGCCGTCGTTCCTGTTCGACGATCACGACGGGCACGTGATGCCCGCGGCGTTCCTGCTGTCCGGCGCGATCACGCGGGTGGCCCCGTGGAGCTGGGTGCTACCCGCACTGAGCCTGGTGGTGTTGCAGGCGCTGGCGTCGCTGGCGCTGCTGCGGGTGCTGCACGTGATCCTGGGCTGGCGACCGGTGTTGTTGCTGCCGTTGACGTTCGCCTTGTTCACACCGTTGGCGGTGCCCGGCTTCGCATGGTGGGCGGCGGCGCTGAACTCGCTGCCGATGCTGGCGGCGCTGGCCTGGGTGAGCGCCGACGCCGTGCTGCTGGTGCGCACCGGGCGTGCGCGGTACGCGGTGTCGGGTGTGCTGGTGCTCTTCGGTGGGCTGCTGTTCTTCGAGAAGGCGGCGGTGATCCCGTTCGTCGCGTTCGCGGTGACGGCACTGCTGGCGCATGTGCGTGGCGAGCCGGTGGCCGCGGTGTGGCGGCGGGGACAGCGATTGTGGATCGCGTCGCTGGCGCTGGTGGCGGCGTGGATCGCGCTTTACGTGCTGGTGGTCGACCAGCAGCGGTGGAGTACCGACCTGGCGATGACATGGGACCTGTTGGCGCGCTCGATCACCCACGGCATCGTGCCGGGCCTGGTGGGCGGGCCGTGGGAGTGGCAGCGCTGGGCGCCCGCGTCACCGTGGGGGACGCCGCCGGTGGCATCGATGGTGCTGGGCTGGGTGGCGCTGGCCGCGGTGGTGGCGGTGTCATTGGCGCGCAAGCAGCGGATCGGACCGGTCTGGTTGGTGGCGGTGGGTTACGCCGTCGCGTGCCAGGTGCCGATCTACCTGATGCGCTCGTCGCAGTTCACGGCGCTCGAACTGGCGCAGACGCTGCGGTACTTCCCGGACCTGGTGGTGGTGCTGGCGATGCTGATGGCGGTGGGGCTGTGTGCACCGAATCGGGTGTCGGCGTGGCTGGACGCGTCGCGGATGCGGTCGGTGGTGGTGGTCGCCGCGGTGGCGGCTTTCGTTGGCAGCAGCCTGTATTCGACGGCGACGTTCCTCACGGTGTGGCGTGACAGCCCGGTGCCGGCGTATGTGGCGAACGCCAGATCGGGCCTGGCCGCGGTCGGTCCGGGCGAGACGATGCTGGACCAGGAGGTCGATCCGCTGATCCTGCAGCGGGTGGCGTGGCCGGAGAATCTGGCCAGCCACATGTTCGCGCTGGTTCGCGACCGTCCCGAGTTCGCCGATGCCGCAACGGACTTGCGGATGCTGGACCGGACGGGACGGGTGGTCGACGCGCTGGTGACGTGGGTGCGGGCGATCCGGCCCGGGCCGGAACCGCAGTGCGGATACCTGGTGCAGCCCGACGCCCCGGTGCGCATCCCGCTGGACGGGCCGCTGCTGCCGGCGGACTGGACGGCGGAGATCAACTACCTCGCCAACAGTGACGGGTCGTTGACGATGTCGCTGCCGGAGGGACGCGAAGCCAGGGTGCCGGTGCGGCCCGGATTGAACCGGGTGTTCGTGCGGCTGCCCGGTGCCGGTGATGCGATCGAGGTGCGGGCGAACACCGCAGCGCTGTCTGTGTGCATCTCCCCCGGGCCCGTCGGATTCGTGGCACCGAGGTAGTCGGGGGTACGGGATACTGAGCACATGGAATTGCGAGGTTGCGGGCTGGTGCGCCCGTGAGTGCACTCGACGGCTTCTACGCGACGTGGAACGACGCCAGGAACACCTTCGGTGAGGGCACGCCGCAGGGCGGATCGCAGATCGACGCCAGCCCGACGTTCTCCAAACTCGGCGAAGACGTTCAGGCCGCGGCACCGGGTGACACGTGGACCGGAGCCGGCTCCGAGGCCTACGGCGGAGCCAACAAGAAGCACGGCGAAAACTTGACCAAGCTCGCCGACCTCGACCAACGCCTGGCCGCCCAACTCGACCAGGCCGCCGACGTGGTGACCACCGGCCGCGGCAATCTCGACGCCGTCCGCCAATGGGTGACCGACGCGGCCAACAGCGTCCCGCCCGGCAAGCAGCGCGACGAACTACTGATGAAGATCGCCAACAGCGGCCTCGGCCAGGTCAGCGAAATCGTGCAGACCTCCAACGACGCCAACAACACCATCCGCGACAACATGAACAGGCTCAAGCCGGAGTTCGACGCCGTCAACTTCAGTAGTGAGGGCAGCCCGTCCGGCGACCCGGGCGACGACAAAGAGACCGAGGAGCGCGACAGGCTGCCGCGTGGAACCCCGACCGGTGAAGGGCAGAGCGAGGGCGAGCAGGACGGCGAGGCGGTGGCCGAGCAGGCCGACCTCCCGCCCGATCAGCGCGACCCGGCGGTACTGGACGAGGTGGCGTCCAACCTCCCGCAGAATCCGCTCACCCAGGCCCAAATCGATGCGCTCGCGCGCGGCGAAGAGATCGACAACGTGCCGAAGGAGACGCAGGAGTACTACCGCGACTTCTACCAAGCTGCCGGCAAGGACGGCCTGCTGGCGCTGGACCGTCACCTGGAGGCACAGGAGGCTGCCGGCGACACCGAGGCGGGCGCTCAGCGTGACAGCCTCGCCAACGGGTTGATGGTCACCAGCAACGAGAACATCGTCGAGCGAAATCCCGACGGCAGCATCGCCTCTCGCGGCGGGTACGACCAGCTTCCATCCGAACTGCGCGACCTGATCGAGTGGCGCAACGGCGACGCGATCCCCAACGAACTCGAACTAGGTACGGTCGCCGCGCAGGAACAGAACATCGCCGACATGACCCAGCTCGGCGAACTGATGGGCGAGGCGAACCCCGGCTATCAGCCCGGCACCCAGCTGGGCACCGAGATGTATCAGAAGGCGGCCGACATGGTCGAACCGAACCGCGATGGGTGGGCGTTCCGCGATACGTCGGTGGAGACCTACGAACGTGCTGCGAACAATTTCGCAGACGTCGCCGGACGCAACAACGAAGCGTCCTACCGGATCTGGTCGGGTGACGGCATGGAACCGGGATACAACCCGGAGCACACCGTACGTACGTTGATGGGGCAGGACTGGTCAAACGCCGGTGGCGGCACGGGTGCGGCGACGCTGCTCGACTGGATGAACGAAGACATGGACCGCCCGGTCGGTGACCCCATCGGCGACCGGGCCAGGCAGGCTTTCACCGAGGTGCCCGCCATGCTGGCGCCGGGTGACAACGATCCGGTGTTCAACACGATGCGGGATGCGTTCGCGCACAACGATGCGGTGTCGACGGAGATGGCTCAACTCCTGGCGGAGAACACGGGCTCACTTGCGGGACCCGGGACCTACGCGAACGGGTATCCGGAGACGACGTTCGACTCGGCGGGCAATCCCGTTCTCGCGGCGTCGGAAGCCAACCGGTTGCTCGAACTGGGTAGCTATTCAGAGGAGGGCCGGGTCACCCTCGCGCACGCGGCAGAGACGGGTCGCATCGACGAACTCGAAGCCGCTATGCGCGCCAACCCGGGCAACATCGAGCAAGACGTGAACAACAGTCCGGCGGGAAGCTTGTCCGGGCGCATCGACAACGCGATGCTCGATGCCATCGGTCACCACAACGAAGTGTTCCAGAACGAGATGACCGAGGAACAGCAGAGGGACGCGGTGTACCGGGCGAAGATCCTCGGTGCCGAACTGGCCGGCGTGGCCACCGACGAACTGGCGGGCAAGATCCCCGGCTCGGGCACGATCACGGACGTCACAGGGCTCGCACCGGGCGACCTCGTCGAGAATCAGATCAAAGAGGCTATCGGCACGGCCCAATACGAGGGGATCTCTGCGCCTCATCAGGACGACCTGGGCGCGGGAGCGAATCGCCAAGCGCAGCAAGCTATTCTGCAGGCCGCCTACGACGCAGGTCAGCTCCCTCCGGAATTGGCGCCGAACGGGCAACCGATCAACCTCTCCGGGCAGCCATTGGCTCCCGGCAGTCCGGAAGCCATCGCGCTGGACAACTTCCTGGACAGCCGCGGGCTCAACCCGTACGTCGAGAATTACGGCCAGAGCTACAAGATCGATGTCGGCGGATAGCGCGGGCGACGGTAGGCGTCGCATGGTCGTAGCCCTCAGCGTGTTCGCGCTGTGCTCGGCTGCTCTTGTCGGCGGATGCCGCGCGCAGGACAGCGCGCCGTCGGAGCCATCGACCTCCGCGCTGCCGCCGTTTCCGTACCCGCCGTTGGAGATTCGGACCAGCGTGGCGGTGCCGTTGGAACAGCCACTGTTGGGTGCAGCGGAATTCGCGCTCGACATGTCCGTCGATGCGCGGTTGAGTGATGATCCCGACGAGGAGCGGCTCTACCGGGAGTACCGCAGCAAAATTGCGCCCGAGGCGGACAGCGACGCGCCCCGCACCTCGGACCCGTATGTGGGTCAAACGGGCGGGGCACTGCACGGTGCCGTCGCCGCTCAGCAGTTGCCCGACGGAGCGGCCGAGGTGACCATTTGCTTGTTCGACACCCCGGGCCTATATGTCATGAAGGAGGACGGCGAGCTGATTGCGGCACCGTCGACGGGCCCGATCGGCTTGTGGCGACCGCGCGTGCAGTGGACGAATCGCCCGGCAGCCGATGGTTCGACGTCTCGAGAACCCCGCTGGCTGCTGTTGGACATCGGCGCGATCCAGAACATGACCAAAGAGCAGATCGCCGGGGTGTGCGATCCCTTCAAACCGCAACCGTTCGTTCAGAAGGCGCCCGACCCGACCTCCGCGCCGCCGGGGTAGATGCCCGACCGCGGCACCGGTCGGATTCGTGACACCGAGGTCGTCGGGGGTGCGGGATACTGAGCACGTGAGTTTGCGACGTGGCGAGTGGGGGCGCTCGTGAGTGCACTCGACGGCTTCTATGCGACATGGGAGAAGGCCAGGGACAACTTCGGGAAGGACACACCGAAGGGCGGTGTGGAATTCGACGCAAGTGCGAACCTGCAGAATCTCGGAGCTTACGTCAGAGCGGCCGCGCCAGGAGCGGCGTGGACGGGTGACGCGTCCCAGACCTACGACGCTGCGAACACAAAGCATGGAGAAACACTTGAAGAGCTTGCTTCACTAGACAAACGCATGGGGTACTACCTCGACCAGTCGGCGCAGGTCGTCGTCCAAGGACGTCGTGACCTGGAAGATGTGCGGGATTGGGTCACCAGCATGGCCTCTCAGATTCCGCTGGGCCAGGACGGCGACCTGATGCGGATGGCGCTTGCGAGCGAGGGACTCCAGAAGATCACCGACATCGTCGAGCGCTCGAACGGCGACCTGCAACAAATTGCGAACAACATGCGCGAGGACATCAGTAAGTACAACAACATCGGAGCCGGCAAGGGCGCAGTGAATGAGCCCTTGCCCGAGTACGTCGCCGATCTCCTCCCGGATGACGTTGACGGAACTCCGAACGAGCTGACTTCCGAGGAGGGTCGTACCGACGGCGAAAGTCTCGAAGATGCAATGCTGTCACCGACACAGCGGGAGCGCCTACTCGAGGCAGGCAATCTCGACCGCGCACAACTGGACGCCTTGGCCAGAGGCGAAAAGGTCAACGTTGGGCCGGAGCGAATGGCCTATCTCTATCAACTGTCTCAGTCGATGAACGGTATGCCACCCGAGAAAATCAGAGCCATATCGGACAAGCTGCCGATGGACGAGCGGATGGCACTCGCACAGGGCCTAGCCCTGATATCGAACCCGAACGCACAGTCCGGGGTGCCGAACACCGGCGGACCCACCGACAAGACGCGCGACAACTTCGTTCCCGCTGCCGGTAGCTTGAGCAATCTGCCCGACAGTCTGCAACAGGAGCTGACCCGGACCGATCGTGTCGAGGTGGTAGCCGCATCTTCGGCACAGGACGGTAGCCAGGACCCCGGTTACACCCGGCTTCATGGTGTCGGGGCACTCGAGGACATCACTGCAGTCTTTGAGAATGCCGGCGAATACGCGAGCGGCAGCGAAGCGACGAAGGCCGCGTTAGATGCGGCAGCGCAGTACACGAACGCATCCATCGATCACCGCGAGACGTCAGCTAGATTCGGCTTTGACGTGGATCCCGCCCTCCTCTCGGACGCGCATGGTGATGACCCGAGAAGTGCATTAGCGGACATTTTCCAGAGTTCTAGTAGCGATCACCTGGGGATACACGACTTAGCAACTGGCGAGAAGAGCGAGACGTTTCTGCGCGCACTCACTCAGGAACATTGGGGTGAACAGTACGGTAGGGCCAGTGATGTCCTGTCATGGGTTGACGATGATCCTGCGAGCCGAATACATGGCGAAACCGCCAGTGGTCTGGCGCACTATCTGGCCGAGAAAGCGCCAGTCCTGGGCAACCTGCCCGGAGGCGGAACATTCGGTGAGAACAATGGTGAAATGGCACAAGTGGCGGCTCAAGCCATATCGCCGTATCTTGACGACCTAGCTGGCATCGCGGGTGGCCCGGACAACGGTGTGGAGAACTTCAAGAACTCCGGCAAAGGCGACATAGTAGGCATGTCGGACATGTTTGCATCTCTCAATCAAAACCATGAAGCAGCTACGCTTATCAACGCGGCAGGCGCTGCCGCGTACGAAAGCATTTTGACGGAAAACGCTGCGAACGGGATGAAACCGCACGATTTGCTGACCGCAGGCAGAATATCCGAGGCGATGAATCTGGGCGCCGAGCAAGCGAACCTTTTCGAGCGCGAGACTGCCCGGTGGGAGCAAGCTGTTCGCGAAGGCAAGACCGAAGACTTCATAAACAATTTTCTGAAGACCACGGGCACCATACCAGGACTGTCTGAGGTGAGCGCTTTCGGTGAAGTCGCAGTGAACGTGACGGGGAACGACCCGACGAATCCCGCAACAATAAACGGTGGCGAGATGATGCAGACGCTCGTGGAGACCGGCGGGGCGAATACAAATCCATACAAATTCGATGCAGCCGTGATGAATGGAGTGATTCAGGCACATCCACACCTCGCAGACGATCCGCGGTTGCAGCCGTTGATCACCGATGGTCTTATCGATATGAGTAAGGTCGGCGATTCCCGAAATAATGCGTCTTCGATCATCAATGACTGGATCGCGGAGGTCGGGCCGCAGTATGGTTTCAGCCGGGAGGTTCTTAACGATTGGGGAGATGCAACTGAGAATGGCGCGCAACCTGATTGGACACCGTGACTTCATGCTTCGACGACGCAAGTTTACTACGGTTCTGACACTCACGATCGCCAGCATGTCGCTGTGTGCCGTCGGTTGCGACAACTCAGATCCAGCGCCTTCCATACCCCCGCCAGCAACTGGGGAAGGCATGTCCACTAGGTGGATACCGAATCCGGCAGTCGACCTCATGAGCCCCGAGGGCACATTTATCCGGGCGTTCGTAGAGTCGCGCGAGGCCGCCCTCACGAGCTTCGATCGCACTGGCTTAGAAGCTATCGAATCTGACGGGTATCCCGGCTTCGCTCGCGCCTTCAATCGGCTGGAACCGCCAGAACAGATCGGTGGTTTATACCCAGACCTAGGCCGTTGGGGCGCGGGAACCTGGTACTACGAGGTCGTTGAGATGCTCCCTCAAGGAAACGGCTTCGCTGCAGTGGTTTGCGCATTCAACTCGCTGGTGGCTGAGCGTCCAAATGGTGGCGACGTTTACAGAAGCGGAGGCGGCGACGACTTGGGTCAGGCCTCGCGTCTTACGTTCGCGCCCGATCCGCAACTTCCTCCAGAAGAGCAGAAATCTCCCGCCGCTCATCAACAAGGCCCCGCCCGCAGACCTGTCGAGAACGTCTTCGGCACCTGGGTCGCTACCGACTACGACTACTTGGGAGCTGAACCCGCCGAATGCAATCGGCTCGCCCCGGGAACCCCATCAGACTGGCCAAGTCCCTACTACCGAAAAGACCCGCCTCCGACACTCTCACCGGAACCGGGTTGGCCGACAGGGTCCCCCGCTTAGGAGAACCCCATGCCCCAGAATGCGCACGCGGAAGGCAAATGACCACACCACGGCAACTGATCTGCTCACTGCTAGCGTGCATTCTCGTTGCCGCTTGCGGTCGTGGCGGCGGGCTTCCCACAGACGTATGGGCTGAGAGACTCGGTCAAATAACTCCAAGGTGGTCAGCAGCACCGAGTCTCGATCTTTCGCAAGGCGTGGCAGTACCAGTGAGAGGTTACTTGGAGTCACGCTTCCTTGCTGAGAGCACTGGGGACATCAACGATGTCTATGCCGGCTTTTCAGAGGCGGTTCCCCCGAATTATCCGCGTGACAGCACTGACGTCGGTGCCCGAAATAGACAGCCCAACATGGCTATCCATTGACGTATCCGCTCGTGGGTAACCTCGAGTACAAGTTGATGTCGGTCAACCGAACAGGCGAAAACGTTGTCACTCAAGTTTGCGGATTCCTTTACCGAGTAGCCGAGAGAGGCTCTGGCGACAGTTTCAAGCCTTTGATCGAAGGCGGGTCGAGTCCGACGAACGGCATCATCGCGATGAGGTTGACGCTGACGGCTCCTGAGGGCACTCCGGAAGAAGCGCTACCTCCCCAGGAGGGACCTGCGTCGAGTCCATCTGACAATGTCTTCGGGGGTTGGAAGGTTGTCGGATTTCCTCGCCGCGACATCTCCGTCGAGTGCTTCACAGTGGCCGACAATGGAGTCCGACAAAGCCGCATGTGTCGCAGCAGCTCCCGAGCCAGTCGAACGCCGCAAGTTCCTTTCGAATGGTGAACACCCAAGAAGTGATTTTCCGACGCTTCCGGCTTCACCCGGTTGGCCTGAGCCCGCCAGCTGATGGACACCTCGTGCCATCGTTTGCTGCACGGCGCTATGGCGTGCTGCTCCATCACCTCCCCAACCCGACGACAGATGGCTGGACGTCTACTGCGTCCACCCCGGCACCGTTTCACAACTTGCGCAATAACACCCACTCCCGACGTGTTGCAGAAAAAGTGACCTCACCAATCACCCACCACCGCACGGTCGTCGACGGCATCGACACCTTCTACCGGCAGGCCGGCCCCGCCGACGCGCCCGTCGTACTGCTCCCCCACGGCTATCCGGCATCGTCGTACGTCTACCGCCATCTGCTGGCCGCCCTCGGCGACACCTACCGCCTCATCGCGCCCGACCTTCCCGGATTCGGCTACAGCGCAACACCTTCGGCCGACGACTTCGGCTACACCTTCGCCGCCTACGCGCAGTTCCTGCAGCGCTTCGTCGAGACACTCGAACTCGACCGCTACGTCATCTGGCTGCACGACTACGGCTCGCAGTTCGGCTTCCAACTCGCGCTCGCCAAACCCGACAACGTCGCCGGCCTGATCATCCAGAACGGCGACATCTACGAGGATGCCTTCGGCCCGAAGTACGACTTCCTCAAGGAGTCCTGGAACAACCCCGGCCCGCAGTCCCGCCGCAAGATCGCCGACCACGTCACCCTCAGAGGATTCGAGTCGGAGTTCCGCGGCGAGCTGCCCGACGACGTCGCCGGCCGCATCAGCCCCGACCTGTGGACCTTGCACTGGTCGCTGATGAACACCCCCGAGCGCATCGCCAACCTCATCCGCCTGCTCGAGGACCAGCCCAACACCCTGCAGTGGTTCCCCGACGAGCAGGCCTACCTGCGCGAGCACCAGCCCCCGACACTCATCGTCTGGGGACCGCACGACGGCTACATGCCCGAGAAGTCCGCCCGCGCGTACCACCGCGACCTGCCCGACGCCCCGCTGCACCTGCTCGGTGGCGGTCACTGGCTACTCGAGACCCACCTCGACGAGGTCGTACCTCTGGTTCGCGAATTCCTGTCGCGAACGTACGGAAGTTGAACGCAAACGCCGAGAGCACCTGCAAACAAGCGTGCACTCGGCGCGAAGAAAAGAGAGAGCCGCCTAGGAGAATCGAACTCCTGACCTATTCATTACGAGTGAATCGCTCTACCGACTGAGCTAAGGCGGCGTGCCCGGCGAACCAAGCGGGACGAGTCTAGCGGCAGCCACCACCGGCCGCCAAAAGCGCCCGGGTCAGCCGCGCAGCGCCTGGCCGACGGTGGCCACCATCGCGTCGACGGCGAATTTCGGCTTCACGTTGATCGCCAGTGCTTCGCGGCACTCGAGCACCGACTCGATGCACCGCAGCAGCCGGTCGGGCGGCACGTGCTCGGCCATCGACGCCACCTTGTCGGCCATGTCCGGGTGGTTCGGCGCGACGCCGCTGACGCCCGAGGACACCAGCAGCGCGTCCCGGAAGTAGGTCGCCAGGTCGATCAGCGCCCGATCCAACGCATCCCGCGACGCCCGCGTCTGCCGCGACTTCTGCCGTTTCTCCAGGTCGCGGATCGCCCCCGTGGCGCCCCTCAAAGCGCCCGCGGTGCCCTTGCCGGTTCCGCCCGCGCCCAGCGCCGTCCGCAGCTCCTCGGTCTCGGCCTCGTTGCGGCCCTCGGTCATGGCCCGCGCCTCGGCCTCGGCCGTCGCCACCAGCTCCTCGGCCGCCGCGTACGCCCGCGACGGCGTCGCCGCG
>NZ_JACKSJ010000265.1 GCF_025821665.1 [Mycobacterium] manitobense | reverse complement strand
GCCGCGGCGGTCCGCGGCGCCACCGCCTCGATCACGCGCGGCAGGCCCGGGGCGGGCAGCGCGAGCACGACGGCGTCCGCGGGCCACGCGGTGCCCTCGTCGTCGACCACCGCCCAGCCCTGCCCGGAGCGGTCGACACGCTCGACGGCGACCTGCGCCCAGCGCACGTCCGCCTGCCGCGTCAGGTGGTCGAGCAGCACCGCGTAACCACCCTCGACGGCGCCGAACACCGACCCCGTCACCGGCCCCGCGCCGGCCAGTGCTGAGCGCACCGCATCGGTCAGCGACGGCGCCCCGCGATCGAGCGCGGACGCCAACGTGGGCACCGCCGAGCGAACGCCGATGGTGGCGGCCGATCCGGCGTACACCCCCGCCAGCAAGGGGTCGACCGACCGGGTGACCACCTGCTCGCCGAACCGGTCGCCCACCAGTTCACCGACCGCGGGATCGGCGCTGCGGTCCCACGCCAGCGGGCGGGCGCCCTCGTCGGCGACCCGGGCCAGGGTGGCGTCGTCCACCAGGCCGGCCAGCGCCGAGGCCTGAGCCGGGATGCCCTGCAGCGTGCCCTGCGGCATCGGATGCAGGCGGCCCCCGCTGTAGATCAGCGGCCGGACCCCTGTGGTGCCGATCTGCCTGGCCGACAGGCCCAGTTCGGCGAGCAGGGCAGGCACCTCGGGCCTGCGGGCGATGAACGCCTCCGCCCCGACGTCGAGTGGCTGGCCGCCGACACGCTCGGTGCGCAGCACCCCGCCGAGCCGGTCGGCGGGGTCGAACACCGTGATGTCGGCGTCGGGACCGCTCGCCACCCGCAACCGGTAGGCGGCGACGAGACCCGAGATGCCGCCTCCGACAACGCAGTAGCGGGCCGTCACAACGCGTGCACCAGCTCGACGGCCTGGGTGATGATGCCCGGATCGGTCGCGGGCAGCACGCCGTGGCCGAGGTTGAACACGTGGCCCGCGGCGCCGGCGTCCACCGCACGCCTGCCGTCCTCGACCACCGCGCGCACCGCCCGCTCGACCACCGGCCAGCCTGCGAGCAGCACGACCGGATCGAGGTTGCCCTGCAGCGCGATGCCCGGGTCGACGCGGGCGGCGGCGTCGGCCAGCGAGGTGCGCCAGTCCACCCCGACCACACCGGGCGCTCCCCGCCCGGCCACCGCCTCGCTCATCGCGCCGAGGAGTTCGGCGGTGCCCACCCCGAAGTGCGTCATCGGCACGCCCGCGGGCGCGAGAGCGGCGAACACCCGTGCCGTGTGCGGGAGCACATAGCCGCGGTAGTCGGCGAGCGACAGCGTGCCCGCCCAGGAGTCGAACACCTGGATCGCATCGACGCCGGCGTCCACCTGCGCCTGCAGGAAACCGATGGTGACGTCGGTGAGCGCGGTCATCAGTGCGTGCCAGGTCTCGGGCTCACCGAGCATCATCGCCTTGGTGCGCTCATGGTGTTTGCTCGGCCCGCCCTCGACCAGATAGGAGGCCAGGGTGAACGGCGCACCGGTGAACCCGATCAGCGGCACCTCACCGAGCGCGCGCGTCAGCATCCCGATCGCGTCGGCCACCGGCGCGACCTGTTGGCGCTCGAGCGGTCTCAGGGCCGCCACGTCGGCGGCGGTGCGGATCGGGTGCTCGATCACCGGGCCGACATCGGGCACGATGTCCAACGCGATGCCCGAGGCGCGGAGCGGAACGACGATGTCGGAGAACAGGATTGCGGCGTCGACACCGTGCCTTCGGACCGGCTGCAGGGTGATCTCGGTGATCAGCTCGGCGTCGAAGCACGCCTGCATCATGGTGTTCTTCGCCCGCAGTTCGCGGTACTCCGGCAGAGACCGGCCGGCCTGCCGCATGAACCACACGGGCACGCGGTTCGGCTTGCGACCGGCCGCGGCGGCCAGGTAGGGCGACTCGGGCAGCTCACGACGCATATTCATCGCGTCCAATGCTGCCACGCGGCGCGAAACCGGGCGTCGGGCGGATCAGCCGCGGGCGGCCTCCGGACCCGAGGTCAGCCGCGGGCGGCCTCCATGCTCTTGCGGACACCCTTCTTCTCCACCAGCTGATCCTCCGACAGCGTGGGCGGCCACGGACGCGGGCCGATGCAGCGCGGGATGGTCTGCGGGCTGCCGCCTGGTGTCTCCGGCTTCTCCCAGTCGAACGTGACCGCACGCCACATCACCGGCGCGTCGAACGCCGCCTGCAGGCACTTGAACTTCGCGCGCGCGAACGACGTCCTGTCCCCTGCGAAGGCGACCTTGCGGAACGAGACGTCCTCGCCGGTGAACCGGGTGTCCTCGAACGACACGTCGACACCCTCGAGCACCGCGCCTTCGAAGGAGACGTGCCCGGCGCGGAACCGTGCGCCGGCGAAGGTGGTGGCCGGCGTGACGAACCGCGCCCCGTCGAACGACACCCGGTCGGCGTCGAACGCGGCGCCCTCGAACGACGTGGCCTCGCCGCGGAACGTCGCCCCGTCGAAGCGCACCCGCCGGCCGCGGAACACCGCCCCGGCGAACGACGCGTCCTCGAACAGCACGCCGGTGAAGTCGAAGTCGTTGCCGGCCCAGGATGCGTCGGCGTCGCGCCGCAGCCGGGCGGCGAGTACCCGCACGACCGTCTGACGGACCTCCCCGTCGTTCTGGCGGATGGCCTGCCTGCGGCTCTCCTCGATGTTCGTCGCGGGCGCGGTGGCGGTCCAGGTCGTGGTCGAGACGAGCTCGGCGAGGTGGTTGGCCCCGAATTCAGGGTCATACGGCAGCCGCAGGTAGCCGCACAGCACGTCGATGCACTGCTGCCTGCGGGCGAACGTCGGGCTCTCGTCGGCCGCGGCGGCCAGCGCGAAGACACCGGCGATACGCGTCGCCGCCTCCGCGTCACCCAGCTGCGCCGAGGCCGCGCCGAAGCGTTCCGCGAAGCGGCCGCGCTCGGCGTCGAGCTGCCGACGGAACACCAGCACCAGCAGCACCGCCACGGCGGCGCCCACCAGCAGTGGCAGCGCGGCCCGCATCGCCGAGGCGGAGGTGTCGGCGGCACCGCTCGGGAGCACCTCACCGGTGACCTTCCAGGTGAGCGCCGCCGCCACCCCGGCGCCAAGGACGGCGGCCAGCACCACGGCACCGAGCAGCGGGGTGCGGGTGGAGCGCCTGCGGGAGGCGGTCAGGCTGCTGCGCAGTTCCCGCCGAAGCGTCTGCGCCGGGTGGCAGATCCGCGCGACGGCCGCACCCACCAGCAGCGCGGCCACGACCGCGCACCCGACACGCAGCGCCCCGTACGGCAGCCCG
>NZ_JACKSJ010000264.1 GCF_025821665.1 [Mycobacterium] manitobense | reverse complement strand
CGCGCTGGTCGAGGCCCAAGCCGCCGAGACCCCCGACGTCACCGCCGTCGTGTACGAGGGCCGCCACTACAGCTACCGCGAGATCAATGAGACCGCGAACCGGTTGGCGCACAAGCTGATCGCACAGGGTATCGGCACCGAGGACCGGGTCGCGGTGCTGATGGACAAATCTCCGGAACTGGTCATCACCGCCCTGGGCATCGTGAAGGCCGGTGCGGTGTACCTACCCATCGACCCGACCTACCCCGAGGACCGGCTGTCCTACATCCTGTCCGACTCCGACCCCGAGGTCGTGCTGCGCGCGCTGCCCACCGACCTGGACGAGCACCCCGGCACCGACCCCACCGATGCCNACCGGCTGCGCCCCCTGCTGCCGGAGAACACCGCCTATCTGATCTACACCTCCGGTTCCACCGGGCTGCCCAAGGGCGTTCCGGTGCCGCACCGGCCGATCGCCGAGTACTTCGCCTGGTTCGGGCCGGAGTACGAGGTCTCCGACTCCGACCGACTGCTGCAGGTGGCCTCGCAGGGCTTCGACGTCTCGATCGGCGAGATCTTCGG
>NZ_JACKSJ010000263.1 GCF_025821665.1 [Mycobacterium] manitobense | reverse complement strand
GTCGGTGCCGGCGACGCAATGGTCGCGGGGCTGACCGTCGGGCTGGTGCGAGGCTGGGGACTGACCCGCTGCGTCCAACTCGGAATAGCCGCTGCGACAGCAAAGCTGCAAACACCGGGAACGTCGGCATACGAGAGTGCGGAGGTGCAGCGCTATTTCGCGGCGTTGTCCGCGGAGCGGGAATTCTCGATCCGTAATTTACGCTGACGCTGCACTCAGCGGCCGATCCGGTGCCACCATGGGTGGTGTGGTTGGGGGTGGCCGAGACGCCGAAATGGGCATGCGTCCGTTGCGGGAAACGCTGTCTCAGTTGCGGCTGCGCGAGCTCTTGGGCGAGGTGCAGGATCGGGTGGAGCGGATCGCTGAAACGCGTGACCGGCTCGACGGGTTGCTCGAGTCGATGTTGGCCGTGACATCCGGCCTGGAGCTCGACGAGACCCTGCGCACCATCGTCAGAACCGCGATCGACCTGGTAGACGCCCGCTAC
>NZ_JACKSJ010000262.1 GCF_025821665.1 [Mycobacterium] manitobense | reverse complement strand
CAGCTGGGCGATGACCACCTCGGGCTCGATGTCGATGATCCGCACACCGGAATAGGACTGCTGGTACTCGACGATGAATCGCAATGCCGCATCGAGCTTTTCGGTGCCACGCAGACCTGCGGTCGCGGTGCTGATGCCGGTGTCGAACATCTCGCGCTCGTAGTCGCCGAAGGCCCCCAGCAGTTCCTCCTTGGAGGCGAACCACCGGTACAGCGTCGGCCGGGACACGCCGGCCTGCAACGCCACCTCCGACAGGCTCAACTTGGTCTGCCCGTTGCGTCCGAGCACCTCGGCCGTCGCGGCAAGAATCCGCCGGCGTCGCGTCGAGGTGT
>NZ_JACKSJ010000261.1 GCF_025821665.1 [Mycobacterium] manitobense | reverse complement strand
GACGTCGCCGTGGGTGATGGTGCCGTCCTCCAGCGCATCCAGCGCCGCCCGCTCACGCTCGAAAACCCGTGCGGTGCCCTCGAAGACATCCGAGTCGAAGCCGGCGGACTTGACCACCGCACCCTCCGGGGCGAGCGAACCGTGCAGGATGGTGATCCCGCCGGTCGGGTGGATCGGGTTGTTCATCGCCCGCAGCACCTTGCCGTCCGGGTCCGGCGGCTCGATGTGGGCCAGGTTCTCGGCCATCGTCTCACCGGTGACGGTCAGGCAATCGCCGTGCAGCAGACCGGCATCCAGCAGCGCACGCATGACCACCGGCACGCCACCGATCTCGTCGACATGCTTCATGACGTAGGCGCCGAACGGCTTCACATCGGCGAGGTGGGGGACCTTCTTGCCGACCCGGGTGAAATCGGCCAGCGTCAGCTCCACGCCGGCCTCCCAGGCGATGGCCA
>NZ_JACKSJ010000260.1 GCF_025821665.1 [Mycobacterium] manitobense | reverse complement strand
GCAACGCCTTCGCGGTGTCCACCGTGCAGCTGGTCGAGAACGGGGACGGGCCGCCGTTGCGGGCCGGTGACGTCATCACCGCCGACACCGCGTTGCCCACCCAGCTGTTCCAGACCACGTTGGCCAAGGTCCGCGAACTCGTCGCCGCGGTGGGGCGGCCCGGCACCGATCACACCCTGGGCGTGCTGCGCACGATCGCCGACGCGACCGCCGGTAGGGGTCCCGAACTGACCTCGGCGGCACAGGGTCTCAATCGGATCGTCACCGAGATGAACGAGTTGCGCACCGACGGCACCGGGGAGTCGACGCTGCAGACCTGGAACTCGGCGATCGACGCACTCGGGGCCACC
>NZ_JACKSJ010000259.1 GCF_025821665.1 [Mycobacterium] manitobense | reverse complement strand
CGAGGAAGGCGCTCGTCACCTACAGGTGCTGGGCCCGCGCCATCCGGCGACGCAGCGCCCGCAGATTGTCGTAATGCCAGGCCAGTGGATCGTCGGCCATCGGCGTGGCCAGTTGACGTGTCGTCTCGTCGGGCGCCGACAGGGCCGTCAGGGTGTGGTAGAGCACCCGGATACCGTCCCGGAAGTTGTGCGGCAGCCATTCGTCCTGCACGCCGATCAGCCAACCGACATAGCGGGTCAGGTGCGCGACGGCGTCCAGGTCCTGCGGCGAACTGAGGATGCCCATGCCGAGGCTGGCGGCCGGCGGGGCGATGAGCGCGCCGATCAGGGTGGCCGCCATGTCGGTCTGGTTCACCGGCACACCCCACTCGTCGGCGCGCCAATCGGGCATGGCGCCCACATGCCTGCGCACGAAG
>NZ_JACKSJ010000258.1 GCF_025821665.1 [Mycobacterium] manitobense | reverse complement strand
CCGGGCGTGCCCTGACCACCGGGCGCCTGACCGGCTCCCGCACCCTGCGGCGCCCCCGCACCGGGGGTGCCCGCGCCCTGCGGCTGGGCAGGCTGACCGGCGGTCGGCGACCCACCGCCCTCGGGCTTCATGCCCTCGAACGCCTTCATCAGGGGCTGCATCAACTGACCGAACTGGCCGGTGAGACCACTGGCCTGCTGCCCGCCCTGACCAGCCATCTGGCTCATCTGACCGAGCTGACCCAGCATGCCGGTGAGCTGCCCGACCGCCTGGCCGCCCTGGTCATCGGCGTTGGTGTAAGCGGACTCGGCCGCGACCAGCTTGCCGGAGAACATGTTCTCCTTGGCCTGCAGCGTGGCGACGTTGGCGGTCAACGAGGCGGCCATCGTGGGCAGCACCCCCGCAATGGTCATGCTCATCGCGTCCTGGCCCGGCTGGATCATCGGGACCTCGGGCAATTCGACCGAGGCCGCGTTCCAGTTGATGCCTTCCGGCTTCTCCAATGGGCTGCCCACAGCTACTCCCTCACCACTCGTCGTCGTCGTCGACGTCGTCGTCGTACTCCAGGGGCGCCGGAACTGCCAGCGACGCCGTCGTCCCGCCGCTCGTGCCTCGTTGACCGCCGCCCATCATCGGGCCCATGCCACCGCCCATGCCGCTGGCACCGGCGGCCACCGGAGCCAAGCCGCCCGCGGCGGTGGCCGCTGCGGCCTCGGCCGGCGCGACGCTCACGGGATTGGTCTTGACCAGCGACGACATCAGCGGTGTCTGCGGCGAAACCCCGCCCGAACCGGGTGTCGACGCGGCCTTCACCATGCCGGAGCCGCCACCGGGTCCACCACCACCTGCCAGCGGATGCTTGGAGAACTGCGAGAACGGCGCGCCCGCCGGACCGATGGAATCCGCTTTGCCGCCCTTGCCGAACATCGACGTCAGCTGCTGCAGCGGCTGCGACAGCGTCTGCATCATCTGCTGCGGAACCTGCGTGACCATCTGGCCGATCTGCTGTGGCAGCTGCGCCGCCATCGAACCCATCTGGGTGGCCATCTGCATCATCTGCTGCATGCCCTGGCCGCCGCCCTCCCCGGCAGCCTTCGCGGCGTCCTCGGCTTCGTCCTTGCCCTGTGTCCCGGGTGCGGCGCCGACCATCGGGATGCTCGGCGGGACGGCCAGCGTGTTGGCCAGTTCGGTGGTGTTGGCGGTGACGAACGCGATGTTCTGCGACAGCCCCATCTTGATGCGGCTCTGCACCAATTCCTGGGCGTTGCTGAACGGCATCATCGACAGCGCCTCGCACTCGCGCTGCACCTCGACGGCGATGGAGTTGGCCAGCAGCTTGGTCTTGACGACGGTGGCCTCCATGGCGCGCAGCTTCGCGGCGATCGCCGCCGCCTGGGCGCCGTTGGCCTCATGGCCGCCGATGATCGTGGTCGCCTCGCCCTGGGCGGCCAGCGAACCGCCGCCCATCCACTTCTCCGCGAGGCCCATCAGCTGGGTCTGCTGTTGCGGCACCACCGTGCCGGTGATCTTGGCCGCCAGTGCCTCGAACTTCGCCGCGGCCGCGGCCAGCTGTTCCTCGTCGACGTTCGGCCAGCCCGGCCCCGTCACCGTCTGTGAGCCGAACGGACTGCTCTCCGGCTGGATCGCCACTGAAACGGCCCCCTTACGCGTTCATCCGCCGTGTCATCCGACACTACCGTGTGCGTGGGTGTTTGCTGTGCAGCAATTTCGGGCCGCCGGGGCAGCGGGTCAGCCGAGGATCAGCCCCGACGTCGGCACCCCGGTACCTGCGGTGACGAGGACGTGCTCGACATCGGGCACCGGGTTCACCGACGTGCCGCGCAGTTGACGCACGCCCTCTGCGATGCCGTTCATCCCGTGGATGTAGGCCTCGCCGAGCTGGCCGCCGTGGGTGTTGACGGGCAGCCTGCCACCGACCTCGATGGCGCCGTCGGCGATGTAGTCCTTGGCCTCACCCCGGCCGCAGAAGCCGAGTTCCTCGAGCTGGATCAGCGTGAACGGCGTGAAGTGGTCATAGAGGATCGCGGTCTGGATGTCCGCCGGCGTCAGGCCGGACTGCTCCCAGAGCTGCCGGCCGACCAGCCCCATCTCGGGCAGCCCCAGCTCCTGCCGGTAGTAGCTCGTCATCGAGTACTGGTCGGGGCTCGAGCCCTGCGACGCGGCCTCGATGACCGCGGGCCGGTGCTTGAGGTCCTTGGCCCGCTCCGCCGACGTGATCACCAGCGCGACACCGCCGTCGGTCTCCTGGCAGCAGTCCAGCAGCCGCAGCGGCTCGGCGATCCACCGCGAACTCTGGTGGTCGTCGATCGTGATCGGCTTCTCGTAGAAATACGCCTTCGGGTTCTTCGCCGCATGCTTGCGGTCCGCGACGGACACGGCGCCGAAGTCCCTGCTGGTGGCACCCGACAGCTGCATGTAGCGCCTGGCGATCATCGCCACCTGCGCCGCGGGTGTCGACAGGCCGTGCGGATAGGAGAAAGAGTTGTCCACGCCGGTCGCGTCGGCGTTCTCCACCAGCCGCATCTGCACCTGGCCGAACCTCATGCCGGAACGCTCGTTGAACGCGCGGTAGGCCACCACGCAGTCGGCGACCCCGGTGGCCACCGCGATCGCGGCCTGCTGGACGGTCGCGCACGCGGCGCCGCCGCCGTGGTGGATCTTCGAGAAGAACTTCAGCTCACCGATCCCCGTCGCGCGGGCGATCGCGACCTCGGTGTTGGAATCCATTGTGAACGTGGTCATGCCGTCGACGTCGGCCGGAGTCAGGCCGGCGTCGTCCAGCGCGTCGAGCACCGCCTCCGAGGCGAGCCGGAGCTCGCTGCGGCCGGAGTTCTTGGAGAAGTCGGTGGCGCCGATCCCGACGATCGCCGCCTTGCCCGACAGGGGTCCGCTCATGCGTTCCCTCCGATGGTCAGCGTGGCGTTGGCGATGACATGATCGCCGAGACTGTTGCTGCCCACGATCTTCAAGGTGATGAGGCCGTCCTCGACGGCGGTGACCTCGCCCCTGAAGGTGACGGTGTCATAGGCGTACCAGGGCACGCCGAGCCGCAATCCGATGGACCTGATCATCGCGTTCGGGCCCGCCCAGTCGGTGATGTAGCGCTGCACCAGGCCGGTGTCGGTGAGGATGTTGACGAAGATGTCCTTCGATCCCTTGGCCTGCGCCTTGTCCCGGTCGTGATGGACGTCCTGGTAGTCACGCGTCGCGATCGCCGTCGACACGATGAACGTGGGGTCGCCGTGGAGCGCGAGTTCCGGCAGCTTCGTCCCGACCTCGAGTCCGGACACCACCTCCGCGGCGCTCATGCGGCCGGCTCCCAGGCGTAGAGCGTCCACGCCGGGCCCGAGTCACCGGCGGGGAAGTCGATGTAAGTTGCGCGAACAGGCATTCCGATCTCCACGGTGGCGGGGTCGACGTTGCGGAGTTCGCCGAGCATGCGGACACCCTCCTCCAGTTCGACCAGGGCGATGACGAACGGCAGCGTGCGGCCCGGGACCTTCGGGGCGTGGTGCACCACGAAGCTGAACACCGTGCCGGCACCGGACGCGACGACGTAGTCGGTCTGCTCCTCCTTGTCCAGCCACAGCGCGGGCACCGGCGGGTGCACCAGGGTGCCGTCGCCGCGCTTCTGGATGCGCAGCTCGTGCGCGTTGACGCCGTCCCAGAAGAACTTCGTGTCCTTCGACGACGAGGGCCGCATCATCTGATCGGCGTCCAGATCGTCGGGCACCGGCGCCGTGGCGGCCGCTCCGTCCTGATCAGCGGGCCTGAACTTCATGATGCGCCAGTTCATCTCGGCGACAGGATTGTCGTGGTCGTCGCCCGCGGTCCAGGTGATCTTCTGGTTGATGAAGTAGCCCTCGCCGAGCGCTGTGCGCTTCGGCCCGATCACGTCGGTGAGTTCGGCGCTGATGCTGACGTCCTCGCCGGGCCGCAGGTAGCGGTGGTAGGTCTGCTCGCAATTGGTGGCGACGACGCCGACGTAGCCCGCCTCGTCGAACAGGTTCATCATCTTGCTCAGCGGATCGTCGTCGGAGCGGCGACCGTTCAAGCCCGCCATCGTCCAGACCTGGATCATGGCCGGCGGAGCCACGATTCCCGGATGGCCTGCTGCCTGCGCCGCCGCCTCGTCGACGTAGATCGGGTTCGTGTCGCCGATCGCGTCCACCCAGTGCCGGATCATCGGCTGGTTCACCGGATCAGGTCCGACGCGCGGCTCGCTGCGGCCCGCTGCCTTGATCTCATCGATGGCAGCGGAGAAGTCGGCCGTCACCGTGTTGAACTTTCTTCGCGCAAGCGGCTCATCGTGGCACCCTCGGCACCTGCAAGCCCGCCGCCGCGATCATCTCGCGCATCACCTCGTTCACTCCACCGCCGAACGTGATGACCAGGTTGCGCTTGGTCTGGCTGTCCAGCCAGTCGAGCAGTTCACCGGTCGCGGACTCCGCCGGGTTGCCGTACTTGCCGACGATCTCCTCGGCGATCCGGCCCACCTTCTGGATGCGTTCCGTGCCGAACACCTTGGTGGCCGCGGCGTCGGCGACCAAGATGGTCTCGCCGCCGGCCGCGACCTGCCAGTTGAGCAGTTCGTTGATCCGCCAGATGGCCTTGATCTCGCCGAGCAGGCGCTTGACGTCGTCATGGTCGATCGGGGTGACGCCGTCGCCACCCGGCTTGGACGCCCACGCGTGCACCCGGTCGTAGATCGCGGCGACCTTGCCCGCCGGGCCCAGCATGACGCGCTCGTGGTTGAGCTGGGTGGTGATCAGCTTCCACCCGGCGTTCTCCTCGCCCACCAGCATGTCGGCCGGCACCCGAACATCCTCGTAGTAACTGGCATTCGTGTGGTGGGCGCCGTCGGACAGGATGATCGGAGTCCACGAGTAGCCCGGATCCTTGGTGTCCACGATCAGGATCGAGATGCCCTTGTGCTTCGCGGCCTCGGGATCGGTGCGCACCGCCAGCCAGATGTAGTCGGCGTCGTGTGCGCCGGTGGTCCAGATCTTCTGGCCGTTGACGATGTACTCGTCGCCGTGCCGCACCGCCGACGTACGCAGCGACGCAAGGTCGGTGCCCGCCTCCGGCTCGGAGTAGCCGATCGCGAAGTGCACCTCGCCGGCGAGGATGCCCGGAAGGAACTTCTTCTTCTGCGCCTCGGTGCCGTACACCTGCAGCGTCGGACCGACGGTCTGCAGGGTCACCGCCGGCAGCGGCACGTCGGCCCGGGCCGCCTCGTTGACGAAGATCGACTGCTCGACCGGTCCGAGTCCGAGTCCGCCGAACTCCTTGGGCCAGCCCATGCCCAGCTTGCCGTCGGCGCCCATGCGCTTGATGACGGCGCGGTAGGCCTCGTTGTGCCGGTCGGACTCCATCGCCTCGGCCTCTTCGGGCGTGATGAGCGTCGAGAAGTACTGGCGCAGTTCGGCTTGCAGCTGGCGCTGCTCGGGGGTCAGTTCGATGTACATTGCGCTCCCACCAGTTCGAGACGATGCGAGGGACCGCCCAGCAGCCGGGTCAGGTCCTTGATCGTGGAGTAGTAGCGGTCCATCGGGTAGGTGATGTCCATACCCATGCCGCCGTGCAGGTGATGACACGTCTGCATCACCGGCGGCGCCTGTGAGGTCAGCCAGTATCCCAGCACGTCGAGGTCGTCGTCGGCGTCCCTGCCCTCGGCCAGCCGCCACACCACCGACGTCGACGCCAAGGCCAGTGTGCGGGAGGCGATGTAGACCTCGGCGAGCTGGGCGGCGACCGTCTGGAACGTCGACAGCGGCCGGCCGAACTGGTGCCGGTTGGCCACGTAGTCGGCGGTCAGTCGCAGCGCCCCGGCGACGAGACCCGCCGCGAACGCACCCGTCGCCGCCAGCACGAGCTGGTTGACGCGGTGCACCGAGTCCGGTGTCGCGCCGAGCACGTCGGCATCGGGCACCGCCACGGCGTCGAACGTCACCGCGTACTCATCGGAGTGGTTGGCCGCTGGTGTCCTGGTCAGCGTCACCCCGTCGGCCTTCGGCGACACCACGACGACACCGCTGTCGGTGGTGACGGTCAGCCAATCCGCCTGTTCGGCATAGGGAACGCCGATCTTGGTGCCCGTCAGCTTGCCGCCGGAAAGGCGGGTCGACGGACGTTCGGGCAGCGAACTGCCCGGCTCGTTCAGCGCCGCCGTGAGCACGCCACCCTTGGCGACGCCGGCCAGGAATCGGTCCTGCTGCTCGTCGGACGCCAGATCGAGCAGCGGCAACAGCCCGAGTCCCAGCGTCGCGAGCGCCGGGCTGACGGTGCCGTGCCTACCGATCTCGGTGAGCGCGGTGGTGATCTCGGGCAGACCGAGCCCGTCACCACCGAGACGTTCGGGCACCCCGAAGGCGACGACGCCGCCGTCGACCAGCGCCTGCCAACTGTTGTCCCGGCCGAGCGCCGATGTCACCACGTCGGCGACAGCCTGCTGCCCCTCGTCTGGGCTGAAATCCACCCGAATCCTCCTTGATTCAGCGCACGGAGCTAGCGCGTGGCCCCGGTGTAATCGACCTGCCAGTGCTTGATGCCGTTGAGCCACCCCGAACGTAGCCGTTCCGGCTCACCGATGGGCTTGAGATCCGGCATGTGGTCGGCGACCGCATTGAAGATCAGGTTGATGGTCATCCGCGCCAGGTTGGCGCCGATGCAGAAGTGCGCACCGGTGCCGCCGAAGCCCACGTGCGGGTTCGGGTCACGCAGGATATTGAAGGCGTGCGGGTCCTCGAAGACCTCGTCGTCGAAGTTGGCCGAGCGGTACGACATCACCACCCGCTGCCCCTTCTTGATGGTGACGCCACCCAGCTCGACGTCCTCGTTGGCGGTGCGCTGGAACGCCGAAACCGGTGTGGCCCAGCGGATGATCTCGTCCGCCGTGGTGGACGGGCGCTCCTTCTTGTACAACTCCCACTGGTCGGGGTGCTGCGACAGCGCGATCATGCCGTGGGTGATCGAGTTGCGGGTGGTCTCGTTGCCCGCCACCGCCAGCATGATCACGAAGAAGCCGAACTCGTCGTCGGAGAGCTTCTCGCCGTCGATGTCGGCCTGGATAAGCGTCGTGACGATGTCGTCGGTCGGGTTCTTGCCGCGCTCGTCGGCCATCGCCATGGCGTACATGATGAGTTCCATCGAGGACTGCGCGGGATCGACATCGGCGAACTCGGGGTCCTCGCCGCCGGTCATCTCGTTCGACCAGCGGAACAGCTTGTCGCGATCGTCCTGCGGCACCCCGAGCAGGCCGGCGATGGCCTGCAGCGGCAACTCGCAGCTCACCTGCTCGACGAAGTCGCCGGAGCCCGCCGACGCGGCGGTCTTGGCGATGTTCTGCGCGCGCTGAGAGAGCTCCTCCTCGAGCCGCCCGATCGCCCGCGGCGTGAACCCGCGCGAGATGATCTTGCGCAGCCGGGTGTGGTGCGGCGCGTCCATGTTGAGCATCACGCTGCGCTGCAGTTCGATCTGCTCGAACTGCATCTCCTTCGGCCAGACCGGGATCGCCCCGTTCTGCCAGCTGGAGAAGACGTCACTGCGCCGCGACACCTCTTTGACGTCGGCGTGCTTGGTCACCAGCCAGTAGCCCTTGTCACCGAAGCCGCCGGTGCCGTCGGGCACCTCCACCCAGTGGATCGGCTCGGACTTACGCAGTTCGGCCAGCTGCTCGACGGGCAACGCCTCGAGGTTCACGTCGGGATCGAGGAAGTCGAAGTCGGCCGGGATGTTCGGGGGTGCCATAGGTATGCGCTCCTAATTGCAACGTGTTCTAGTGCCAGTAAAACACGGCTACACCGCAGATCAAAGGCATCAGTCGATCCCCGCTTGTCAGACTAATGAAACGTGTTCTAGCCTGGCGGAATGGGTAACCCTGTCATCGTCGAAGCCACCCGCAGCCCCATCGGCAAGCGCAACGGATGGCTCTCCGGTCTGCACGCCACCGAGCTGCTCGGCGCGGTGCAGAAGGCCCTCGTGGAGAAGGCCGGCATCGATCCTGCCGAGGTGGAACAGGCTATCGGCGGCTGCGTCACTCAGTACGGCGAACAGTCCAACAACATCACCCGGGTGGCCTGGCTGACCGCGGGGCTGCCCGAGCAGGTGGGCGCCACCACGATCGACTGCCAGTGCGGCAGCGGCCAGCAGGCAAACGGCCTGATCGCGGGCCTGATCGCCGCGGGAGCCATCGACGTGGGCATCGCCTGCGGCATCGAGGCCATGAGCCGTGTCGGCCTCGGCGCCAACGCCGGACCCGACCGGTCCAGGATCCGCGCCGAGTCGTGGGACATCGACATGCCCAACCAGTTCGAGGCCGCCGAGCGCATCGCCAAGCGGCGCGGCATCACCCGCGAGGACATCGACGCGTTCGGGCTGGACTCCCAGCGCAAGGCCGCCCAGGCGTGGGCCGAGGGCAGGTTCGACCGCGAGATCAGCGGGATCGAGGCGCCGGTGCTCGACGAGAACAAGCAGCCCACCGCCGAGCGCCATGTGGTGACCCGCGACCAGGGCCTGCGCGACACCACCGCCGAAGGCCTCGCCGCGCTGAAGCCGGTGATGGAAGGCGGCATCCACACCGCGGGGACCTCGTCGCAGATCTCCGACGGCGCCGCAGCGGTGCTGTGGATGGACGAGGCCGTAGCGCGGGCGCAGGGCTTCGTTCCGAGGGCGCGGATCGTCAGCCAGGCGCTCGTCGGTGCCGAGCCCTACTACCACCTCGACGGCCCCGTGCAGTCGACGGCGAAGGTGCTCGAAAAGGCCGGCATGAAGATCGGCGACATCGACATCACCGAGATCAACGAGGCGTTCGCGTCGGTGGTGCTGTCATGGGCCCGCGTGCACGAGCCCGACATGGATCGCGTCAACGTCAACGGCGGAGCGATCGCGCTCGGTCACCCGGTCGGCAGCACCGGCAGCCGGCTGATCACCACGGCGCTGCACGAACTCGAGCGCACCGACAAGACGACGGCGCTGATCACAATGTGCGCCGGCGGGGCACTGTCCACCGGCACGATCATCGAGCGGATCTAGTGCCCATCACCGACACCGACCGGATCGCGGCCGCGCAGTCCTACATCGACGCGCTGGTCAGCCACCGGGCCGACACCGTCCCGTTCGCCCCCGACTGCACCCGAGTCGAGATCGGCGTCAAGACCGGCTTCTCCGGAGATCATCTGCGGCGCAGCCTGAACCGCGGACCGCAGTACAAGGTGATCAAGGAGACCACCACACCCGAGTTCACCGTCGACGGAGACCGGGTGCGTGCCCGCTTCGACCTGGTGACGAAGCCCCACGTCGGCGGAGTGCGGGTGGGCGCCCACATCGACGAGACGTTCCACATCCCCGCCGACTGCCTGATCCACCGCATCGACGCCCGAATCCGCCCGTTCATCGCCAGATAGGTTGACCGGTATGGCCGAACCCTCACGTCCGCTGAGCGGAAAACAGATCGAGAGCCTGAACTCCGCCAAGGTCGGCACGGCGATCAAGTGGATGTCGAAAGCTCAGACCTGGCTGTTCAAGAAGTCCAACGGCAAGCTCGGCAACAAGTTCCTGCGCGGCGCCGAGGTCGGCATCCTGACCACCACCGGCCGCAAGTCCGGCGAGCCGCGGGACAGCCCGCTGTTGTTCCTGCAGGAGGGTCGGCGCATCGTGCTAGTCGCCTCGCAGGGCGGCCGCGCCACCAACCCGATGTGGTACCTGAACCTGAAGGCCGACCCGAAGATCAGGTTCCAGACCAAGGCCGGGGTGTTCGATCTGATCGCGCGTGACGCCACCGACGCCGAACGCGACGAGTACTGGCCGAAGCTGGACGCGATGTACGCCGACTTCGCCAACTACCGGTCCTACACCGACCGCAAGATCCCGATCGTCATCTGCGACCCGGCCTGACGCCGTTCGGGGCGTTTGCGAGCCGCCGTCACGGGCTATGTACCGGCCATGTCCGACGATTCGCACCCGATCCGTAATTCGGGCTTGGTCAAGTGGGCGATGAAGTCGTTTGCCCGCGGCCACATCTGGGTGTACCGCAACACCGGCGGACGGCTCGGCTCCCGGCTGCTGTGGTTCCCGGCGGCCCTGCTGACGACGACCGGGCGGAAGTCGGGCCTGCCGCGCACCACCCCGACGCTGTATCTGCGCGACGGCGAGAAGGTGGTGCTGCCCGCGACGTTCGGCGGGCGCGCCACCGATCCGGTGTGGTACCTGAACCTGAAGGCGAATCCGAAGGTGCACGTCCAGGTGGGGCCGCAGCAGCGGGAGATGACCGCCCGCGACGCCACCGAGGAGGAGCGCGAACGCTACTGGCGGTACCTGACGAAGATCTATCCGCCCTACCGCAATTATCGCGACGCGACCGACCGGGTCATCCCGCTGGTGGTCTGCGAACCGTGACGAACAGCCCGGGCACGGGCTTTCCGACTACCGGCGCTCAGGCGCCGAACACCGGTAGCGGCGTCCGCGACTTCGCGAGCAGATCGCTGACGACCGGGCCCAGCTCCGCAGGATCCCACCGAGCGCCCTTGTCGATCTCTGCGCCCCGCGCCCAGCCCTCGGCGACGCGGATGATGCCGCCCTCGACCTCGAACACCCGGCCGGTCACGTCCTTGGACTCGGCGCTGCCCAGCCACACCACCAGCGGCGAGATGTTCTCCGGCGCCATGGCATCGAAGTCCTTGTCCTGCGTCGACATCATGTCGGCGAACACCGTCTCGGTCATGCGGGTGCGTGCAGAGGGGGCGATGGCGTTCACACTGACGCCGTAGCGTCCCATCTCGGCGGCGGCCACCAGGGTCAGGGCGGCGATGCCGGCCTTCGAGGCGCTGTAGTTCGCCTGTCCCACACTGCCCTGCAGGCCCGCACCGGAGCTGGTGTTGATGATGCGGGCGTCTCGGGCGTCGCCGGCCTTGGACTGGGCGCGCCAGTAGGCCGCCGCGTGCCGCATGGTGGCGAAGTGACCCTTGAGGTGGACGGCGGTGACGGCGTCGAACTCCTCCTCGCTGGTGTTGGCGAACATCCGGTCTCGGACGATGCCTGCGTTGTTCACCAACACGTCGAGACCACCGAAGGCGTCGACCGCGGTCTGGATCAGGCCCTCGGCCTGCGACCAGTCGGCGACGTTCGCCCCACTGGTGACGGCTTCGCCACCGGCGGCGGTGATCTCGTCGACGACGCTCTGCGCCGCACTGCCGCCGCCCGCCGGCGAGCCGTCGAGGCCGACTCCGATGTCGTTGACCACCACGCGCGCGCCCTCGGCGGCAAACGCCAGCGCATGCGCCCGGCCGATCCCGCCGCCGGCACCCGTCACGATGACCACGCGGCCGTCGAGAAGTCCCATCCCTGTTGTCTCCCTTATCGCTTGATGTCGGCGGTGGTGGTCGCCAGATAGTGCGGCGGCTCACCGCCGCCGTGAACTTCCAGTGATGCGCCGCTGATGTAGGACGCGGCGTCCGACGCCAGGAACGCGGTGGCCCAGCCGACGTCGGCCGGGGTCGCCAGCCGGCCGAGCGGAACGTTGCGTGAGATCGCGGCGATGGAATCGGCGTCGCCGTAGAACAATTCGGACTGTTCGGTCTCGACCATGCCCACCACCACGGAGTTCACCCGCACCTTCGGCGCCCACTCGACGGCCAGGGTGGTGGTCATGCTCTCCATCCCGGCCTTCGCCGCGCCGTAGGCGGCGGTACCGGGAGTCGGCCTGCGGCCGCTGACACTGGCGATGTTGACGATCGACCCGCCGCGGTCCTGGGTCTGCATCACGGCGTTGGCGTGCGTCGAGAGCGACAGCGGGCCGAGCAGATTCAACCCGACGATCTTGGCGCTGAACTTCGCCGAGGCCTCAGCGGCCGGCACGTACGGCGATCCGCCCGCGTTGTTGACCACGACGTCGATGCGGCCGTGGCGTTCGACGATCGCGTCGATCAGGGCCTTCACCGAGTCGTCGTCGCGGACGTCGCAGGAGTGGAACTCATACGGCAGGCCGTCCACCGGACGCCGGGCGCACGTCACGACCGTGGCGCCCTGACCTGCGAACACGGCGCTGATACCGGCGCCGACTCCGCGTACCCCGCCGGTCACCAGAACTACCCGGCCGGCGAGTTGCAGGTTGATTCCAGCGGCGTCGGTCACTGTGCTAGCGTACCAAGCAAGTGCTTGCTTAGGTAGCGACCCCTATGAAGTGCAGCAGGAGTCATTGATGACCATCACGTCCAAGACCGTCGAGCCGGGCATCGTCTCGGTCACCGTCGATTACCCACCCGTCAACGCGATCCCGTCGCGCGGCTGGTTCGAACTCGCCGACGTACTGACCGCGGCGGGCCGCGACACCGCGACCCACGTGGTGATCCTGCGCGCCGAGGGCAAGGGCTTCAACGCCGGCGTCGACATCAAGGAGATGCAGAAGACCGAGGGCTTCACCGCCCTCATCGACGCCAATCGCGGTTGCTACGAGGCATTCCGGGCGGTGTACGAGTGTGCCGTGCCGGTCGTCGCGGCCGTCAACGGATTCTGCGTCGGCGGCGGCATCGGGCTGGTCGGCAATGCCGACGTCATCGTCGCGTCCGACGACGCGACGTTCGGGCTGCCGGAAGTGGAGCGCGGCGCCCTCGGCGCGGCCACCCACCTCTCGCGGCTGGTGCCGCAGCACATGATGCGCCGGCTGTTCTTCACCGCAGCGAGGGTCGACGCGGCCACGCTGCACCACTTCGGCTCTGTGCACGAGGTGGTGCCGCGCGCGGACCTCGACGAGGCCGCGCTGCGCGTCGCACGGGACATCGCGTCGAAGGACACCCGCGTGATCCGTGCCGCGAAGGAAGCGCTCAACTTCATCGACGTGCAACCGGTGAACGCCAGGTACCGCATGGAGCAGGGCTTCACGTTCGAGCTGAACCTCGCGGGTGTCTCCGACGAGCACCGAGACGCCTTCGCGGGAACGAGCAAGAAGGACGGGGGGAAACAATGAGCGACAAGACAACGACGCTCGACGAGGCCGTCGCCTCGATCGAGAGCGGCATGACGATCGGCATCGGCGGCTGGGGATCCCGGCGCAAGCCGATGGCGCTGGTGCGGGCGCTGCTGCGCACCGATGTCACCGACCTCACCGTCGTCGCCTACGGCGGACCGGACCTCGGGCTGTTGTGCTCGGCGGGCAAGGTGAAGCGGGTCTACTACGGCTTCGTGTCGCTGGACTCCCCGCCGTTCTACGACCCGTGGTTCGCCAAGGCCCGGACGTCCGGCACGATCGAGGCCCGCGAGATGGACGAGGGCATGTTGCGCTGCGGCCTGCAGGCTGCCGCACAACGGCTGCCGTTCCTGCCGATCCGCGCCGGCCTCGGCAGCGACGTCCGGGCGTTCTGGGGCGACGAACTCAAGACGGTGCGTTCGCCTTATGCGACGGACGGGGCGTTCGAGGAGCTGGTCGCCATGCCGGCGCTGAACCTCGACGCTGCGCTGGTGCACATGAATCTCGGTGACGCCGCGGGCAATGCCGCCTACACCGGCATCGACCCCTACTTCGACGACCTGTTCCTGATGTCGGCCGAGCGCCGCCTGCTCTCGGTCGAGCGGGTGGTCGCCACCGATGAGCTGGTCAAAGCCGTTCCACCGCAGGCACTCCTGATCAACAGGATGATGGTCGACTCGGTGGTCGAGGCACCCAACGGCGCCCACTTCACCACCGCCGAACCCGACTACCGGCGCGACGAGAAGTTCCAGCGGCACTACGCCGAGGCCGCCGGGTCCGACGAGAGCTGGGCGGCATTCGTCGACACCTACCTGTCCGGCAGCGAGGACGACTACCAGGCCGCGGTGCGAGACTTCAAGGAGCGGAACGCATGACCAGCCAGACAACCTCCGCGACCCGAGCCGAGGTGTGCGCCGTCGCGTGCGCCGAATTGTTCCGCGACGCCGGCGAGATCATGGTCAGCCCGATGGCCAACATGGTGTCGGTCGGCGCCCGCCTGGCGCGGCTGACCTTCTCCCCCGACATCCTGCTGACCGACGGGGAGGCCCGCCTGCTGGCCGATACGCCCGCACTGGGCGCCACCGGCGCGATCGAGGGCTGGATGCCGTTCGGCCGGGTCTTCGAGACGCTGACCTGGGGGCGCCGGCACGTCGTGATGGGCGCCAACCAGATCGACCGGTACGGCAACCAGAACCTCTCGGCGTTCGGCCCGATCCAGCAGCCGAAGCGGCAGATGTTCGGCGTCCGCGGCGCACCCGGCAACACCATCAACCACGCCACCAGTTACTGGGTCGGCGGACACAGCACCCGGGTGTTCGGCGAGTCCGTCGACATCGTGTCCGGAATCGGCTGGGACAAGGTCGATCCCGAGAACCCCGCGTACCGGTTCACCAACGTGTTCCGGGTGGTGAGCAACCTCGGGGTGTTCGACTTCAACGGCCCGGACCGGCAGATGCGTGCGGTGTCGCTGCACCCCGGCGTCGACGCCGGCCAGGTCGCGGAGAACACCGCCTTCGAGGTGCACGGCCTCGATTCGGCCGAGCCGACGCGGCTGCCGACCGACGACGAGCTGCGCCTGATCCGAGAGGTGATCGACCCGAAGTCGCTGCGTGACCGGGAGATCCGGGCATGACTCGGCTCAAGACGCGGCTCACCGAGCTGGTCGGTATCGAACATCCGGTGGTGCAGACCGGCATGGGCTGGGTCGCCGGTGCGCGGCTGGTGTCCGCGACGGCCAACGCCGGCGGGCTGGGCATCCTGGCGTCGGCGACGATGACCCTCGACGAACTGCAGACCGCCGTGACCAAGGTCAAGGCGACGACCGACAAACCGTTCGGCATCAACATGCGCGCCGATGCCGGTGACGCGAACGAACGGGTCGACCTGCTCATCCGCGAGGGCGTCAAGGTGGCCTCGTTCGCGCTGGCCCCCAAGCCCGAGCTGATCGCCCGCCTCAAGGACGCCGGTGTGGTGGTGATCCCCTCGGTCGGCGCCGCCAAGCACGCCAAGAAGGTGGCCGGCTGGGGCGCCGACGCGGTGATCGTGCAGGGCGGCGAGGGCGGCGGACACACCGGCCCGGTCGCGACCACGCTGCTGCTGCCGTCGGTGCTCGACGCCGTCAAGGACACCGGCATGCCGGTGATCGCGGCCGGCGGGTTCTTCGACGGCCGCGGGTTGGCCGCGGCCCTGTCCTACGGCGCGGCCGGCGTGGCGATGGGCACCCGTTTCCTGCTGACGTCGGATTCGACGGTGCCCGAAGCGGTGAAGAGGCGCTACCTCGAGGCCGCACTGGACGGCACGGTGGTGTCGACCCGGGTGGACGGGATGCCGCACCGGGTGCTTCGCACCGGACTGGTCGAGAAGCTCGAGAGCGGTTCTCCCGTGCGGGGCCTGGCCGCAGCGGTCGGCAACGCGCAGAAGTTCAAGAAGATGACCCAGATGAGCTGGCGGTCGATGATCAGCGACGGTATGGCGATGCGGCACGGCAAGGACCTCACCTGGTCGCAGGTGGTGATGGCCGCCAACACCCCGATGCTGCTCAAGGCCGGCCTGGTCGAGGGCAACACCGATGCCGGTGTGCTGGCGTCGGGTCAGGTGGCCGGGATCCTCGACGACCTGCCGTCGTGCGCGGAGCTGATCGACACCATCGTCGGCGACGCCGTGAAACACCTGCAGGCCGCGGTCTCCTACGTGCAGTAACCGCTCGAGTGTGAACCTCACGACGTTCTCGGGTCGAAATCGTCGTGACGTTCACACTCGCGGCTCTCGACCTGTGGACAACTCCCTCACCTGACGCCGTCGGTGTCGGTGGCGGTCCGCAAGCTGCAACACATGTCCGCCCCGTGCCGCCCGATCGTCGGTGCCGAAGCCGTCGCAGCGAGGGTGATCCCGGAGCGGACGCTGCGCCGCCGATACCGGCAGCTCTATCCGGGCGTCTACGTGCCGGCGGGCTCCGAGCCGTCCGCACGTGAGCGCGCTGAGGCGGCCTGGCTGTGGTCCAAGCGCCGAGGGGTCGTCGCCGGCCTGTCTGCAGCAGCGATGCTCGGGACCAAATGGATCGACGGGCGGCAGCCGGCCGAGCTGGTCCACGACAACCGCAAGACACCGCCGATGCTGATCGTCCGTTCCGATGTACTCCTCGACGACGAGCGCATCGAGATCGACGGCATGGCGGTGACCGGTCCGGCGCGCACGGCCTTCGACATCGGGCGGCACACCATTCACCGCGTTCAGGCTGTTCAGCGGCTTGACGCGCTGGCCTCGGCCGCGAGGCTCGACCCTGCGGCCGTCGAGGCGCTGGCGGCGGCGCACCCCGGCGTGCGCGGCCTCCGGCGATTGCGCGCCGTCCTGCCACTGGTCGACGGCGGCGCCGAGTCGCCACAGGAGACCGTCGCGCGGCTCGCACTGGTCGATGCCGGGCTGCCTGCACCCCGAACCCAGGTCAACGTCTTCGACGAATGGGGGACGTTCGTCGCCCGGTTGGATCTGGCCTACGAAGGGGTCAAGGTCGGCATCGAGTACGACGGTCCGCAGCACTGGACGGACCCCGCCGTGCGACAACGGGACATCGACAAGCAGTTCGAGTTGACGGCACTGGGCTGGAACGTGATTCGTGTGAGCCGCGACCTGCTCCGCTACCGCCGCGACCTACGTGCTGCGGGTCGAGGAGGCGCTGCGGGCCCGCGGCTGGCCCGAGTGTGACCCTCACGACGTTTTCGGGCCGAAATCGTCGTGACGTTCACACTCGGCGACCGGGAGGACGCTAGACCGCGACGGCGGCGCCGCAGATGCCGCAGGCCTCGAAGTTCCGGCGGTTCCACCGGGCCACAGGCACGAAGAACAGCGTGAACTGCTTGAACTCCCGCATCCGTGCCCACTGCGTGGTGTTGTGGCAGCGCGGGCAGGTCCGCATCTCCCCCGCGCCGACGTGCTTCTGCTTGGTGCCGAAGCCGAAGATGAAGAGCATCACTTCACCCTGGGATTCGCGCGTTCCGTCGGTGTCACGCAAACGGCTATGCCCCGCGCTGCACGTTCCTACACTCGCCAGCATGAAGATGGACGCCGCGGTCCTGTGGGAAGTCAATGGCGATTGGACGGTCGAGGAGGTCGACCTCGACCCACCGCAGGACGGCGAGGTCCTGGTCTCGTTCGAGGCGACCGGCCTGTGCCACTCCGACCACCACGGCCGCACCGGCGACTTCCCCGGCCCGATGCCCGTGATCGGCGGGCACGAGGGCGCGGGCATCGTGCAGGAGGTCGGCCCCGGCGTTCGCGACCTGAAACCCGGCGACCACGTGGTGGCGTCGTTCCTGCCCGCCTGCGGCCGCTGCCGATGGTGCGCCAGCGGCAGGCAGAACCTGTGCGATCTGGGCGCGCTCATCCTCAACGGCACCCAGCTCGACGGCACCTACCGGCGACACATCGGCGACGTGGACGTCAACGTGGCGCTGCTGCTCGGCACGTTCGCCCAGTACGGCGTGGTCTCCGAGGCGTCGGTGGTCAAGATCGACGACGACCTGCCGCTGTCGCGGGCCTGCCTGATCGGCTGCGGCGTGACCACCGGCTGGGGCTCCGCGGTCAACACCGCGGACGTCCGGCCCGGCGACACCGTGGTGGTCATCGGCCTCGGCGGGGTCGGCAGCGGCGCGGTCCAGGGCGCCCGGTTGGCCGGCGCGGAGCGGATCGTCGTCGTCGACATCGTGGCCGACAAGCGGGAGAAGGCGCACGAGTTCGGCGCCACACACTTCGCGACGTCGATGGCGGAGGCCACCGCGCTGGTGGCGGACCTGACCAAGGGCGTCATGGCCGACTCGGCGATCCTCACCGTCGGGCTGGTCGAAGGGCCGATGATCGGCGAGGCCCTCGACATCATCCGCAAGGGCGGCGCGGTGGTGCTCACCGGCATCGCCGCGATGGCCGACGTGACGCCGACGCTGCCGATGGCGATGTTCACGCTCTTCCAGAAGCGGCTGCTGGGCAGCCTGTACGGCGAGGCCAATCCGCGCGCCGACATCCCGCGGCTGCTGAGCCTGTACCGGTCAGGACAGCTGCTGCTCGACGAGACCGTCACCCACGAATACAAGCTCGGCGAGATCAACGAGGCCTACGACGACATGCTGGCCGGGCGGATCATCCGCGGCGTCGTGGTGCACGACCACTAGCTGAGCGAAACGCGCACAACTCGCAGATCGCCCGCTACGCGGGTTGTGCGCGCAACCACGACGTGCGTCGGCGCCGCCCATAACTTGAGCCGCATGACCACACTGACCAGTCCGGCGTCAATGAAGCGCGTGGCCGTCGCGAGCTACGTGGGCTCGGCGATCGAGTACTACGACTTCTACGTCTACGGCACCGCCGCGGCGCTGGTGTTCCCCCGGGTGTTCTTCCCGCACCTCAGTACCACGATGGCGACGGTCGCGTCGATGGCCACCCTGGCGGCGGCGTTCGTCTCGCGTCCGGCCGGCGCTGCATTCTTCGGTCACTTCGGCGATCGGTTGGGCCGCAAGGCCACGCTGACCGCCACGCTGCTCATCATGGGCCTGTCGACGGTCGCGGTCGGGCTGGTGCCCGGCGCCGCGACCATCGGCGTGGCGGCGCCGGTGCTCCTGCTGGCATTGCGACTCGCGCAGGGCTTCGCCGTGGGCGGGGAGTGGGCGGGCGCCGCGCTGCTGGCCACCGAACACGCGCCGGCCGAAGCCCGCGGACGGTACGGCATGTTCACCTCGCTGGGCGCGGGCAGCGGGTTGACGTTGAGCAGCCTGGTGTTCCTCGCGGTCAACTCGACGATCGGCGAGACCAGCCACGCCTTCCTCGACTGGGCGTGGCGAGTGCCGTTCCTGTTCAGCATCGTCCTGGTCGCGGTCGCCCTGTACGTACGCCTCAACGTCGCCGAGACGCCGGTGTTCGCCGAGCAGCTGTCCCACGACGGGCCCGCGAGGACTCCCGTCGCCGACCTGTTCACCCATCAGCGCCGTGAGGTGCTGCTGGCCGCGGGCAGCATGGTCGGGTTCTTCGCATTCGGCTACATCGCGAACGCGTACCTGACCGGTTATGCCCATACCGGGCTTGGCTTCTCACCTGACCTGATCCTGGGCATCAACGTTCTCGGCGGTGTCACGGCGATGACGTTCTGCGCACTGGCGGCGACAGCCTGCGACCGCTTCGGGCGCCGCCGCGTCATCATGGGTGCGTTCGCCGCGGGCGTGCCGTGGGCAATCGTGCTCTTCCCGCTCGTCGACACCGGCGACACCGTCTGGTACACCGTGGCGATCGTCGGCACGTACGCGATCGCGGGTGCGGCGTACGGCCCGATGGGGGCCTTCATCACCGAGACGTTCGCGACCCGGTACCGGTACAGCGGCGCGGGTCTGGCACTCAACATCGCCGGGCTGGTCGGTGGCGCGATACCCCCGCTGATCGCCGCACCGCTGACCGCCACCCTCGGCGCCGTCGGGATCGGCACCCTGCTCGGTGTCCTCGTCGTCACCAGCCTCGTCAGCACCTACCTGCTGCCCGAGACGATGGGCGCCGCGCTGAGCACAACGCACGAAAGCAGTTAATCGCCCACTTCGCGACTAGTGCGCACAAGCGAGCCACAGCTCATCGAGCGTCCTAGGTTCAGACCAGAAGCACACGCAAACGCACTCGGAGTCAGGGAGATTCGACATGGTCGCACTGGGCAACATCAATGGCTGGCAGCCGTCGAACGGCCCGGTCACCACGTGGATGGCCTCACCCGCCTCGCGCGCCGCCGCCCTGACCGCCGGCCGCAGCGACATCCCGCCGACCTACCAGCGGGCCCATCACCTCCAGAAGGCCTACGACAGCAAGGCGACCGGCAGGCAGCTCCCCCGCCTGATGGTGGTGGCCTGGGATGTCCACGGCGTCTGCGACATCGCGGCGATGACGACAGCGATCAACGCGCACGTCCGCAGGCACGACGCCTACCACGACTGGTTCGAGTACCAGGACGGCGCCTTCGTGCGCCGGATGATCGAGGATCCTGAGGCCATTGATCTCGTGCCGGTGGAGTTCGGCTACATGAACGAAGGCCAGGTGCGCACGCACGCGCTGACGACGACACCCGAGACCCTGCAGTGGGATTGCTTTACCTTCGGCATTGTGCAGCACGCCGGGCACTTCACGTTCTACGCCAGCATCGACCACCTCCACATCGACGGCGTCTCCGCCGGGCTGATCTTCTTCGACATCCACCTGCTCTACCACCACCTCGCATCGGGCGGCGGGCAGGTGGACGGCGAACTCGCCCCGGTGAGCAGCTACCGCGACTTCGCCGTCCGCCAGCACGCCGCGCTGGACGCCATGACCGAGTCCTCGACCGAGGTGCAGGAGTGGATCGACTTCGCGCAGGACGCCGACGGCGACTGGCCGAGTTTCCCCCTGCCGATCGGTGACACCCACGGCGACAACACGGGCAGCTTCGTGACGGTCGAGATGCTGAACGACACCGCCACCGAGGCGTTCGACACCGCGTGCCGGGCCGCAGGCGCGCGCTTCGTCGGCGGCATGATGGCCTGCGCCGCAATGGCCGAGCGTGAACTGGCCGGAACCGAGACCTTCCGCGGCTTCACGCCGTATGACACCCGCACGCCGGGCGTCGACGCGATGACGGTGGGCTGGTTCGCCAGCCTGTTCCCCGTCACCGTCCCGGCAGCGAGCCGCGTGTTCTCCGATGCGGCACGGGCGGCACAGGCATCGTTCGACGCGGCCAAACACCTCGCCGGCGTGCCGATCGACCGCGTGCTCGAACTGGCGGCAGCGGCAGGCATCGAGATCAAGGCACCGAAACGGCCGCTGATGATGCTGTCGTACATGGACTTCCGCAAGATCCCGGTCGCCGCCCTGTGGGACGAGACCAACTTCGGCACCTACGGCGACAACCTGAACTACGGCGAGATCAACATCTGGATCAACCGGCACGCCACCAAGACCACGATCACCGTGTCGTATCCGGACAACGCCGTCGCGCGAAAGTCGGTGCACCGCTACATCGCGACCCTGAGCCGGGCGTTCGCCGATGCCGCTCAGACCACCGCGGAGTGGATCGAGCAGGTCGCCCATCACGCCAACACGAGTGACTCGTGCGTCGTGTGCACGGGCGCGAACTGACAGGAACGGAACAAGACATGGACGCCGAAGAGAAGACCAACGTACTCGACCTGGTGGACCACACCATCTTCAGCCTCGAGCGGGCCGCCGGGACCACCAGCCTCATCCAGTGCGTGTGGGCGTACGACCGGCCGGTCGACATCGCCGGACTGCGGCGGTTCCACCACCATCTGCAGCGGGGCCGGCTGGCGCGTCGCATCGAGGTCTCCCCGCTGCCGTTCGGCCGGTACCGCTGGGTCTCCCCCGGCGGGCACTCCGGGTTGGAGGTCGTCGCGACGCCGCGGCCCCGGGCCGCGTTCGACGGCTGGCTTACCGAGCAGGCCGAGGCCGCCCTGGATGCCGAACACGGACCCGGGTGGCACCTCGCCGTGCTGCCGTTCACCGACGGCGGCACCGGGATCAGCCTGGCCGTCTCACACTGCCTCACCGACGCCGTCGGCCTGTGCGAAGCGGTCGCGGACGCGGCCTCCAGCGCCGCCACCACACTGAACTGGCCCCCGGCACAGTCGCGTACGCGCTGGCGCGCCATCCGCGAGGACGCCGGCCAGACCCTTCGCGACGTGCCGGGTATCGCTCGCGCCGCCGCCGCCGCGGCCCGGTTCATCAGAAGTAGCTCCGGCGCAGCAGAGCAGGCCGACGCGCCGGTCGCCCCCGCGGCGGAGGTCGATGAACCCGTCACCGTCCCCTCGGCCACGGTCTTCGTCGACGCCGCCGACTGGGATGCCCGCGCAGCATCACTCGGAGGCACCAGCAACACGCTGCTCGCGGCCGTCGCCGCCCGCCTCGCCCAGCGGGTGGGCCGCGTCGCGGCGGACGGTTCGGTCACCCTGACGATGCCGATCAGCCGGCGGTGCGCCGGCGACACCCGCGCCAACGCGATCACCAACGTCGACATCGTCGTCGACCCCGCACCCACGGCGACGGATCTGCGCCCGATCCGCACCGCGACGAAGCGGGCGCTGACACGCTCGGCAGATCAGCCGGACGAGCGGTGGACACTGCTGCCGCTCATTCCCCTCACCCCTGAGCGCCTCCGCAGGCAATGGGTGGGCGCCGCCACCAACAGCGCGGCGAGCGTGGGCGCATCGAATGTCGGCCTCGTCGCTGCGGCCGTCAATCGTCCCGACGGCACCGACGCCGACCACTTCGCCATGCGATCGCTGCAGTCGGGGATGACCACCGCGATGCTGCACCGGCAGGGCGGCGTGCTGTCGGTGCTGTCCGGACGCGCGGGCGACCGGGTCTTCATCTCGGTGGTGGGCTATCAGCCGCAGCAGCCGGGCTCGGATGAATCGCTGCAACAGCACATCTCGGACACACTCCGCGATTTCACGCTGACGCCGACCGCTGGATGGCACCGGGCGCCGGCCGCCGCGCAGAATGCGCACAACCGCGGGAATCGAGACTAATCCCGACTATCGCCCACAAGCGCGACCCGGGGACCAGACCGCCGTAGGTTCGAAATCACTTGAACGAAACCGGTTCACCGGAAGGGACTTACGGAACATGAGCAACGTCCTCGATCTCTACGACCAGACGACCTTCGCCGGTGAGCGCGCGACCGGCACCACCAACATGCTGCAGTGCATCTGGATGTACGACCGCGCCCTCGACACCGACGGGCTCCACCGCTTCTACCGCAACCTCCGTCAGGGTCGGCTGTCGCGCCGCATCGAACCGTCTCCCCTCCCGTTCGGCCGCCACCGCTGGGTGTCGGCGAGCGGCCGCTCCACCCTCGAGATCGCCGAGACGCCACGGCCGCGGGCAGATCTCGACGCGTGGCTGGGTGAGCAGACCGCGACCGTCCTCGACGCCGAGGACGGACCCGAATGGCACCTCGCCGCCCTGCCGTTCACCGACGGCGGCGCCGCCGTGAGCCTGGTCATCTCCCACTGCCTGACCGACGGTGTCGGGCTGTGCGAGGCGCTGGCGGACGCGGCGTGCGACCGCCCCGACCCGATCGCCTGGCCGGCCGCCGGTGCGCGGCCGCTGTGGAGGGCACTGGCCGAGGACGTCCGCCAGACCGCACGCGACATCCCCGCCGTCGGCCGCGCCGCCGTCTCCGCAGCACGCTTCGCCACGCGCAGCAGTGCCTGCGACGCACCGGCCGCCGCGCCCTGCACCGGGTCCGACCAGCCCATCGCCTTCCCGAAGGCCACCGTCTTCATCGACGCCGACGACTGGGACACCCGCGCCGAGTCGCTCGGGGGCACCAGCAACGGGCTGCTCGCCGGCCTGGCGGCACACCTGGCCCAAGGAATGGGACGCGTCAACCCTGATGGCGCAGTCGATCTGACGTTGCCCGTCAACCGGAGGGAGGCCGGTGACACCCGCGCCAACGCGATCACGAACGTCGACTTCACCGTCGACCCCGCACCGGTCGCGAGCGATCTGCGAGGAATCCGGGCGTCGATCAAGCAGGCGTTGACCCGCTCACAGGAGGAGCCGAACGAACGGTTCGAACTGCTGCCCCTGGCTCCGCTGCTCCCGCAGTGGCTCATCAGGAAGGTGGTGAGCGTGTCGGCCGGCAGCCCCACCAGCGTCGTCTCGTCGAACCTCGGCGAGATCGACCCGGCCGCCCACCGGCCGGACGGCACACCCGCCGACCGCTTCGTCATGAGGTCACTGGGCAAGGGCGTGACCGAGGCGGTCATGCACCGTCTCGGTGGCCTGCTGGTGCTGCTGTCGGGACGCACGGACGACACCGTCTTCGTCTCGGTGCTCTCCTACCAGCCGGGCCGGGACAACTCGAACGACGTCCTCCACGAGCACATCTCGAATGCCCTCAACGACTTCGGCCTCACCGCCTCGTTCGCATGGCCGGCCGGACTGTCCCGACTCTCCGCATAACCCACGACTCAGAAAAGGAACGACGACGATGAGCAACCTACTCGACCTGGTCGACCAGGCGGTCTTCGACTTCGAACGGGCCACCGGCGCCAACAGCCGCGGCCAGGTGGTCTGGATCTACAACCGTGCCGTCGACATCGACGGTGTGCGCCGGTTCCACCACCACCTCGCCAACGGCAGGCTGTCCCGCCGCATCGAACGTTCGCCGCTGCCCTTCGGCCGGCACCGCTGGGCCTCGAGTGCGCAGTCGGACCTCGAGATCGTCGAGAGCCCGCGCCCCCGTGCGGAATTCGATGCGTGGCTCGCCGAGCAGGCGAACCGTCCGCTGGACATCGAGCACGGGTCCCCATGGCATCTCGCCGTGCTGCCCTTCACCGACGGCGGAGCCGGTGTCAGCCTGGTCGTCTCGCACACCGTCGCCGACGGCATGGGCGGCTGCCTGGCCATCATGGAGGCCGCGTCGGGCTACGACAGCGCGATCGACGCGCCCGCGGCCGGCTCACGCCGGCGCTGGCGGGCGGTGCGCGAGGACGCTCGTCAGGCCGTGCGCGACGTCCCGGCAGTCCGCCGGGCCCTGGTCGCCGCAGCGCGTTCGGCCCGCGCAGCCCGTCGCGACCGCGCCGGTGCCGGAGCACCCACCCCGCCGTCGCCGACCAAGGGTGCGGAGGAACTCATCACCCTCCCGACTGCGACCATCTTCGTCGACGCCGACGACTGGAATGCCCGCGCCGCCGAACTGGGCGGCACCGGCAACTCACTGCTCGCCGGCGTCGCCGCCCGGCTCGCCGAACGGGCCGGACGGGTCACCGCCGAGGGTTCGGTCACGTTGGGGGTGCCCGTCAACCAGCGGACCGCCGACGACACCCGCGCCAACGCGGTCACCAACGTCGACGTCACGGTCGACGCGACGCGTGCGACCACGGACCTGCGCGAGATCCGGTCGGCGACGAAGCAGGCGCTGATCCATCGCCAGGACACGCCCGACGAGCGGATGGCGCTGCTGCCACTGGTTCCGCTGCTGCCCAAACGGCTCGTCCGGCGCTGGGTGAATGTGTACACGCCCAGCACCACCAGCGTGGCCTCGTCCCAGCTCGGCGCGGCGCCCTCGATCGTCGCCAGCCCGGACGGCACCGCGGCCGACTACATGTCCCTGCTGTCGGTCTGCCCGGGCGTCACCAAGGCGACCGTGCAGCTGTCCAACGGGATGATGGCGCTGATCTCGGCGGAGGTGAACGGACGGGTGTTCGTCTCGGTCCTCGCCTACCAGCCCGGCAGCGTCACCACCAACAGCGGACTGCGCCAGACCCTTTCGCTCATCATGGACGACTTCGCACTGCCCGCCACCATCGGCTGGCCCACCACCGCGCCCGCAACGCACTGACCGAACAGACAGACAGGAAAGATCATGGACACCACACTCGGCCTCTTCGACCAGGCCTTCTTCACCGGCGAACGCGTCACCGGCGCCACCGGTCTGCTGCAGACCGTCTGGGTCTACGACCGCGCGATCGACCTCGACGGTGTGCGCCGGTTCCACCACCACCTGCAGCGCGGCCGAATCTCCCGCCTCATCGAACGCTCACCGCTGCCGTTCGGGCGGTACCGCTGGGTCGCGGCCGACACCCACTCGGACCTCGAGATCGTCGCGACCCCGCGGCCGCGCGAAGAGTTCGACGAGTGGCTGCGCGAGCAGGCCGGCACTCCGCTGGATGCCGAGCACGGCCCCGCATGGCACCTCGCCGTGCTCCCGTTCACCGACGGCGGAGCCGGTGTGAGTCTACTGATCTCGCACAGCCTGACCGACGGTGTCGGGCTGTTCCGGGCACTGGCCGACGCGGCGTGCGGTCGTGACGACACCATCGCCTGGCCCGCCGCCGGCTCGCGTGCGCGATGGCGGGCGGTCCGCGAGGACGCCCGCCAGACCGCCCGCGACGTCCCCGCCATCGGCCGCGCCATCGTCACCGCCGCACGCATGGCCCGGCGGGCCCGCACCGCCGGCCAGGGGACAGCCGCGGCGCAGACCACCGGCCCGGCCGGGCAGTTCACCGGAGACGACGAGGCCATCACGCTGTCGACGGCGACGGTCTTCGTCGACGCGGCCGACTGGGACGCCCGTGCAGCATCACTCGGCGGCACCAGCAACAGCATGCTGGCGGCGGTCGCCGCGGGTCTGGCCCAACGCGCGGGGCGAATCACCGCCGACGGTGCGGTCACGGTCGGGATGCCCGTCAACGAGCGCACGGCCGACGACACCCGCGCCAACGCCGTGACCAATGTCGACTTCACGGTCGACCCCGCGCTCGCGACAACCGATCTGCGCGCCATCCGCGCCGCCACCAAGCAGGCGATCACGCAGCGCGAGGAGAATCCCGACGAGCGCTGGGTGCTGCTACCCCTGGTGCCGCTGATCCCCCGCTGGCTGCTCAAGCGGATGGCCGGGGTGGCCGCCGGAGCCGCAACGGGTGTCGTCGCATCCAACCTCGGTGAGGTCGACCCCGACGTCTACCGGCCCGACGGCACCGCCGCCGACAGCTTCGTCATCAAGTCCAACTGCCCCGGCATGACCCGCTCGCTCATGCACCGCACGGGCGGCATGATGGCCATGCTCGCGGGACGGGTGGGCGGACGGATCTTCCTCTCGGTCGCCGGCTACCAGCCGGGCCGGACCAACTCGACCGCCGAGGTGCGCCGGCAGCTGGCGGACACGTTGAGCGACTTCTCGCTCACCGCCGTCGACACCTCACCGGCACCGGTGGCCCGCTGAGCGCAATGCGCACAACACCGTAAACGTCGCTTGTCGCGACTAAGGCTCACAAGCGCGACCGGGGGGTACATGGCGCCATACCTTCGCTCTACCAGCACATACCGCAGCGAAAGGTCGCACCGTGTTCACAAAGTCCGGCACCCACAGGGCCGAGTCCAAGCCATCCGGTGACGCGTTCTCCGCGCTGGGCCGGTTCGTCGTACGCGCGCCGTGGGTCATGATCGGCGCCTGGGTCGCGCTGTTGATCGTGCTGAGCGTGTTCTGCACTCCGCTGGCGAAGGTGGTGCAGAGCCAGCAGGTTCAGCCGCTGCCGCCCGCGGCGATGGCGGCGACCAATCAGATGGCCAAGGAATTCGGCGAGTCCGCCCAGAACATCATGGTCGTCGTCCTCACCGACAAGGACAAGAAGGACCTCGGGCCCGCCGACGAGGCGACCTACCGCGAGGTGGCCACCACGCTGCGCGCCGACACCGACCAGGTGGCGAGTGTGCAGGACTACCTCACCACGCCGCCGCTGCGTCAGCTGATGGTCAGCAAGGACAATCAGGCGGCGTACATGGCGGTGATCCTCAAGGCGCCTGCCGGCTCGCCCGAGTCGTCGGCCGCCTACAAGCAGATCACCGAGACCGTCAAGCACACCACCGAAGGCACCGGGCTGTCCGCCGACGTCACCGGCCAGGCCGCGATGATGGGCGACCTGTCGAACATCGGTGAGCACGACATGCACATGATCGAACTGGCCACCATGATCCTGGTGCTCTCGATCCTGCTGGTGATCTACCGGCGGCCCGTCACGGTGTTGCTGCCGCTGATCGTGATCGGCGTCTCGGTGACGGCGGCCGAAGGCGCGGTCTCGGCGCTGACCCACGCGGGCCTCAGCGTCTCGCTGTTGACGATGGTGCTGATGACCACGATGGTGGCCGGCGCGGGCACCGACTACGCCGTCTTCCTGATCAGTCGCTACCACGAGTACATCGGTGACGGAATGGATTCCGACGCCGCGGTGCGCAAGGCGCTGAGCTCGATCGGCAAGGTCATCGCCGCGTCGGCGGCCACCGTCGCGGTCACCTTCCTCGGCATGATCTTCGCCAAACTGCCCTGGTTCACCAGTGTCGGCCCGGCCCTCGCCGTCTCGATCGCCGTCGCCCTGCTGGCAGCGATCACCCTGCTGCCCGCGGTGCTCGTGCTCGCAGGCAGGCGCGGCTGGGTGAAGCCGCGGCGCTCACTGACCGGCAGGTTGTGGCAGCGCTCGGCCGTGCACATCGTCCGCAAGCCCAAGATCCACCTGGCGGCCAGCCTGGTGGTGTTGATCTCGCTCGCGAGCTGCGCGGCGTTCCTGCATCCCACGTTCAACGACCGGCTGCAACTCCCGCAGTCGGCGGAGAGCAACGTCGGCTTCTCGGCGATGCAGGACCACTTCTCGACGAGTGCCCTGCTGCCGCAGTACATCTACATCCACTCGCCGCACGACCTGCGGACCGCGCAGAGTCTCGCGGACATGGAGCAGATGGCACAACGGGTGTCCCAGCTGCCGAACATCGCCGCGGTGCGCGGTATCACCCGACCCGACGGCAAGCCACTGGACCAGACCAAGCTGAGCTACCAGGCCGGCCAGGTCGGCGACGCGCTGCACGGCGCATCGACGCAGATCTCGGACAAGGACCGCGATCTCGATGCGCTGACCAGCGGCGCCGACCAGTTGGCCGCCACCCTGGCCTCGGTGCGCGATCAGGTGCACAGTGCCAGTGGCTCGGTCAGTGGGCTCACCTCGACACTGGGCCAGGTGCAGGGTCAGCTCAACACCGCGGCCAACCTGGTCGATTCGATTCGCGGGATGGCGAATTCGAGTACCGCGGCACTCACCCAGGCCTCCGGGACGGTGAATCAGGTGCAATCTGAACTGAACGGGCCGCAGTGCACCGCCAATCCGCTGTGCAGCGCCGGGCGCTCCGCTCTGGGCCAGGTGATCCCCGCCGGGAACTCGACGGCTGCGCCGGGCATGCTCTCGACGGTGCAGAATCTGACCGGCCAGTTGGACACCGCGATCAACACGCTGCGCAACGCGGCCGGCGGTGGCGCCGCGACCATCCAGTCCGAGGTGTCCCGGGTGCAGAGCGGCGCCGACCAGTTGGCCGACGGCAGTGCGAAACTGGCCGCGGGCGTGCACACGCTCGTCGACCAGACCAAGAAGATGGGTGCGGGCCTGAACCAGGCGTCCGACCTGCTGCTGTCGATGAAGCAGAACGCGACGTCGCCCGCCATGGCCGGCATGTACATCCCCAGCCAGGTGCTCGACTCGAACGACTTCAAGAAGGCGGCGCAGCTGTTCATCTCACCCGACGGGCATTCGGCGCGGTACACGGTCGAGACGACGTTCGACCCGTTCAGCACCCAGGCGATGGACCAGGTGTCGTCGATCCTGGACACCGCCCGCGGTGCACAGCCCAACACCTCACTCTCGGACGCCACCATCTCGATGGTCGGCACCACCGCGATGTACAGCACGATCCGCAGCGACTACAACAGCGACGTCGAGCTGATCATCGCCGTCACGCTGGCCGTGGTGTTCATCATCCTGGTGCTCCTGCTGCGGGCGCTGGTGGCGCCGCTGTACCTCATCGTGTCCGTGGTGCTGTCCTTCCTCTCGGCGATGGGCACGGGGGTGCTGTTCTTCCAGGTCCTGCTCGGTCAGTCGATCCACTGGAGTGTCGCGGCGACGGCGTTCATCGTGCTGGTGGCCGTCGGTGCGGACTACAACCTGCTGTTGATCACCCGAATCCGCGAAGAGTCGGGCTCGGGGATCCGCACCGGCATCATCCGGGCCATCCGGTCCACCGGTGGTGTCATCACCTCAGCCGGGATCATCTTCGCCGCATCGATGTTCGGTCTGCTGTTCGGCAGCCTCACCACCATGATGCAGACCGGGTTCATCATCGGTGTCGGCCTGCTGATCGACACCTTCGTGGTGCGGACGATCACCGTGCCTGCCCTGGCCACGCTGCTGGGGCCGGCGAACTGGTGGCCGGCGAGGCCGGGCACGGCGGCGGCCCGGCACCGGAGGTGAACGAGTCGGCCGGATAGCCGGTCACAGCACAGGAGGGCCGCCACCAGGCGGCCCTCCTTTCGTGCGTCGAGCGCAATGCGCAGAAGCGCGGTTTCGCCGTAAACGTGGGTTGTAAGCACAAGCGCGACGGCGTGATACGAGGAGCCTACGTTCGAGACATCAACGATGTCGAGGAGCCCACCATGTCGATCGCACCCGAGGACGAGCTGTCGCCCAATGCTTTTCGATCCGGCACGCCGGGTGGCGACGGCCCTGTCGAGCGGATCGTCGTCACGAGTGACGGCGTGCGGTTGTCGGTGCATGACCACCGTGCCGACCAGGCCGACGCACCGACGGTCGTCCTGCTGCACGGTCTCCTCTTGTCGCAGCAGAGTTGGTCTCCCCAGGTGCGCCGGCTGCGCCGTAGGTGGGGCGGCAGGGTCCGCATCATCACCTACGACCACCGCGGCCACGGCCGCTCGGCCGCCGCCCCGATGCCGACCTACCGGATCGACCGGCTGGCAGCCGATCTCGCCGAGGTCCTGGCCACATCGGACATCACCGGCCCGCTCACGATCGCCGGCCACTCGATGGGTGGGATGACGGCGCTGGCCTACCTTGCCCGGCCCGCCGCCGACCGCCCCGTCAGTCCGCGCGCCCTCGTCCTGGTCGGCACCGCCGCGGGCGGACTGTCCGGACGCGGCCTGCCGCGCCTGCTGGCGACACCCGCCACCGGAGCCCTGTTCGGACTCGTCCGCCGCATGCCTGCGGTGGACACGGCCGTCCAGGCGCTCATGCGGCCGCTGGGCGACGCACTCGGGATGTTCGCCGGCGACCACACCACGGTCAGCGGCGTGACCGCTGCCGCCGTCAGCCGGACACTGCTGAGCACGGCGGCGGGCTTCCTGCCGAGCCTGCGGAGCTACGACGTGACCCGGTCCCTCGGGTCGATCGCCGCAAGGACGTTCGTCATCAGCGGCGGCGCCGACATCCTCACCCCGGCCGCACACTCCCGTGAGATCGCCGCCGCCATCCCGGGCGCGGTCCATCTGCACCACCCCACCGCCGGGCACCTGCTGCTGCAGGAGGCCGCCGAGTGCGTCAGCGACGTCGTCGGCCGCGCCATGGAGATGCGCCGCGCAACCTCGGATTTCGCGCCAGGCAGGAAGAAGCGGCACCTGACGCTCGTCGCGCACAATGCACAGAACGCGGACATCGCTGCTTGTGGCCGGTAGTGCGCACAAGCGAGAAACATTGCCGGACAACACTTAGCGTGAGAGCTGATCGAACAGCGTTCCCCTCGAGGGGAACCCGCACGAATCGGAGCAACCGCATGAACGCCATCAAGAGCCTGCTGGTCGGCGCAGCCGCGTGCGCAGCCTTTGCGGCGGCCCCGGCCGTCGTGTCGCTGCCCGGGCGTGACGCCCAGCCGGCCGCCGTGATCAGCGCGGCCGACGAGCGGCTGAAGACCATGACGTTGCATGGTGACCGCCTGGCGTACCGCGACGAGGGCACAGGCGATGTGCTGCTGCTGGTGCACGGTATGGGCGGAAGTTCCAACACCTGGAGCGCGGTGATCCCGCTGCTCGCAGGCAAGTACCGTGTCATCGCGCCGGATCTGCTGGGCCACGGTTCATCCGACAAGCCGCGCGGCGACTACTCGGTGGGCGCCTTCGCGGTACTGCTCCGCGATTTCCTGGACGCACTCGGCGTCTCGCGCGTCACTGTCGTCGGCCACTCGCTCGGTGGCGGCATCGCGATGCAGTTCGCCCATCAGCACGGCGAGTACTGCGACCGGATGGTGCTGATCAGCAGCGGCGGTTTCGGCGACGACGTCGGCCGCGTGCTGCGCCTGCTGTCGCTGCCGGGCGCCGAACTGGTCCTGCCGGTCGTCGCATCACGGGCTGCTGTCTTCGCCGGCAACGCGGTGCGTGCGCTGACGGGATCCTCCGACCGCTTCACCGCCCGCCCGTCGCTCTCGGACCGGGATCACCGGCAGGCCTTCCTACGGACCCTGCGATCGGTCGTGGACTTCCGCGGTCAGGCGGTGTCCGCCCTGAACAAGCTGTGCGACACCATGCCTGCGCTGATCATCAGCGGCGACGACGACCGGGTCATCCCCGTCGAGCATGCCCGCGCAGCTCACCGGCTGCTGCCGAACAGCCGGCTGCACATCATGCCCGGCGTGCACCACCATCCGCCGACCGAACGGCCCGAGACGGTGGCCGGCCTGATCGACGAGTTCGTCGCCGCTGCCGCCGCGGACATGCCCGTCGCGGCCTGACCACTCCCGGCGAGCGGGACTAGAGGCGCTCGATGATGGTGACGTTGGCGGTGCCGCCGCCCTCGCACATCGTCTGCAGGCCGTAACGGCCGCCGGTGCGCTCGAGCTCGTTGAGCATCGTGGCGAACAGCTTGGCGCCGGTGGCGCCGAGCGGGTGGCCCAGTGCGATGGCGCCGCCGTTGGGGTTGACCTTCTCCGGGTCGGCCTTGGTCTCCTTGAGCCACGCGAGCACCACGGGCGCGAAGGCCTCGTTGATCTCGACGACGTCGATGTCGTCGATCGACAATCCCGTCTTCTCCAGCGCGTAGCGGGTGGCGGGGATGGGGCCGGTGAGCATGAACACCGGGTCGGCGCCGCGAGCGCTGATGTGGTGGATGCGGGCGCGCGGGGTCAGATTGTGCTCCTTGACGGCCTGCTCCGATGCGAGCAGCACCGCGCTCGCGCCGTCGGAGATCTGGCTGGCCACCGCGGCGGTCAGCCGGCCGCCCTCGGCGAGCGGCTTGAGCGAAGCCAGCTTCTCCAGCGTCGACTCCCGCGGGCCCTCGTCGATGCGGAAGTCCCCCACGGCGAGGATCTCGTTCTCGAAGTGACCGCCGCGGATCGCGGCGAACGCCCGCTGATGGCTGGTGTAGGCGAACTGCTCCATCTCCTCGCGGGAGATGTCCCACTTCTCGGCGATCATCTCCGCGCCGCGGAACTGCGAGATCTCCTGGTCGCCGTAGCGGTGCCGCCAGTTCTCCGATTCGCCGGTGGGCGAGGTGAATCCGAACTCCTTGCCGACCACCATCGCCGACGCGATCGGGATCTGGCTCATGTTCTGCATGCCGCCGGCCAGGATGACGTCCGCCGTTCCGGACAGGATCGCCTGCGCGCCGAACGAAATGGCCTGCTGGCTGGATCCGCACTGCCGGTCGACCGTGACGCCGGGGACCTCCTCGGGGTAGCCGGCGGCCAGCCAGGCGTTGCGGCCGATGTTGCCCGCCTGTCCGCCGATGGCGTCGACGCAGCCGACGATGACGTCGTCCACCGCGCCGGGGTCGACGTCGTTCCGGTCGAAGATGCCGCGGAACGCGTGCACCCCGAGGTCGATCGGGTGCACGCCGGCGAGCGAACCGCCGCGCTTGCCGACGGGGGTGCGCACAGCGTCGATGACGTACGCCTCAGCCATGTTCAGCTCTCTTTCGTGGTGTTCGTTGTGCCCGCGACGGTGATGCCGCCGAGGACGATGTCGAGGTATTGCCGGCCGACCTCCTGGGCGGTGAGCGGTCCGCCGGGCTGATACCAGCGCACCGAGACCCAGGTGGTGTCGCGGATGAAGCGGTAGACCAGGTCGACGTCGAGGTCGGGGCGGAAGCAGCCCTCCTCGATGCCCTGGTTGAGCACGCTCATCCACATCCTGCGCTGCTCCTTATTGCGCTCCTCGACGTAGGAGAAGCGCGGGTGCGCGGAGAGTCGTTTGGCCTCGTCCTGGTAGATGACCACCTGCGCATGGCGGTGCTCGATCGCCTCGAACGACGCCATGAACAGCCCCTTGAGCCGTTCGAGCGGAGTGGGTTCGGTGTCGACGATCTGCTGGTAGCGGTCGAACAGCCAGTCCAGGAATCCGCGCAGCACCTCGTCGACCATCTCCTCCTTGGAGGCGAAGTGGTGATAGAGGCTGCCGGAGAGGATTCCCGCCGAGTCGGCGATGTCGCGCACGGTGGTGGCCCGCAGCCCGCGGTCGGCGAACATCGTCGCGGCGAGCTCGAGCAGCTCCTCGCGACGCGTCGGCGCCACCCTGTCCATCAGTGCAGACTACCAACCAAGCACTTGCTAGGTCGAGTCCGCCGTCAGTACCGGTACTCGTCCCATCCGTACTGCAGGCACAGCTCCGGCCGATCGGTGTCCATCGGCCGGTCCGCCCGCGACCGCGACAGATTGAACAGGTACCAGGGTTCCGGGTCGCGGTGCGGCGACGGCACGCAGAGCTGCACCTGCTCGGGCAGCCGGTGCACGGCCGGGTCGATGTCCGACGACAGCGTCGACAGGTACTCCGCGTCGAGTTCGCCGGTCCGCTCGAAGCGGTCGATGTTCCGGTCGGCGACCAGCCGCTCGGGATCGAGCGCCGCCAACCCGAGCAGCGCCAGCACACCGGCCACCAGCACCGCCTGCGGCAGCCACCGCGCCGTCATCCGGACACCCGCGGCCGCCACGAGCAGGAACACCGCACCCAGCCACAGCTCGATGGTGATCACCATCAGCCGCTGGACACTGAACCCGTAGGCCTCCTGGTACAGCCACATCCGGTGGATCGCCGAGATGACCACGACAACAGATGTGGCGCACAGGATTCCGACGAGAACCCGCAGCACCCGGCGGTCGGCGCCGGTCACCCGGGCCGCCACCCTGATCACCGCGGCAAGCACCAGCAGCGTCAGCGCCGACACCCAGAGCAGCTGCCAGAATCCCTGCCGCGCGTACTCCGCGTAGGTCAGCCCCTCGGTCTCCAGCACATGGGCATGCCCACCGAACAGCACCGTCGCCTGCACGGCGACGAACACCAGGAACAGCGCGTCGAGCACTCCGAGCGGTACCGCCCACTCCCAGCGCCGCACCGGCTTGCCCGGCGCGGGCGCCAACGCGTCCAGCCGCGGCGGGAATCGCAGCAGGTACCCGCCGCCCAGCACGAAGGCCGCGACGATCAGGAAGACTCCGCTGCGCGCGACGAACTCGTCGACCTGCAGCGCCGGGGTGACGCTGCCCAGCACGTGCGCGAACGCGACGTCGGCCGCCGCGAACAGACCGCCGAAGACCAGTGCGACGGCCACGGTCACGCCCGCCACCACGGCCACCCGGCCGATGTCGGGGATGCGTCCGTGCGCCACCGAGCCACTCGCACCGCGCCGGACCCAGCCCAGCACCCGCGCGGGCGAGGCCCACGGCACGAACGGTCCGGTGAACACCGCGGTCCAGGTGTGTCCGCCGACGATCGTCAGCCACCCGGTGATCCAGGCGGTCATGATGCACAGCACGCCCAGCCACTCCGCAGCGAGCAGTCCCGGCACCGCCAGCAGCGCCATCGTCAGGGCGATGCCGCACCACTCCCGCCGGGTGGGCCTGCGCTGCGCCGTCGCATACACCACCCCGAAGACGATCAGCCCGGTCACGAGATAGCCGATGCTGAGCACCGACGGACGCCACAGCGCAGTGCCCAGCAGGGCCGCCACCGTAGCGGCGGCCAGCAGGCGGGGCGGCGCCGCGGCCAGCGGGTCGACCGGCCAGACCTTGCGCGACCACACCGACCAGCCGGGCTCACCGTGGCGCGGCAGCAGCGGACCGAGCAGCGGTGGCGGGGGCGGCATCAGCTGCATGCCGGGAACCATCTGTGTCATGCCTGAGGTCATGTGGGCACCTGTTCTCTCGGTTCGGGGATCGTGACGCTGATCCGGCAGCCCGTCCGGACGTCGGCGACGGAGATGGCGCCGCCGTGCAACTCGACGGCCCACCGGGCGATGGCCAGGCCCAGCCCGGTGCCACCGTCGGAGGTGGCGCCACGGGTGAATCGCTGGAACACGCGCTCGCGCTCTGCAGCCGGGATGCCGGGCCCCTCGTCGCACACGTCGAGCCGGATGCCCGACGGCGCCGCCGCGCACGCCAGCACCGACACCCGGCCGCCCGGCGGGCTGTGCCGAATGGCGTTCTGCACCAGGTTGACCACCACCTGCCGTAACCTCGCCGGGTCGGCAACCGCGGTCAACGCCTGCGGGGACACCCGCACCTCGACGATCGCCTGACCCGCCGCCACATGGGCCACCGCGTCGCGCAGGAACGCGTCGACGCCGAACCGCTCCTGGCGCAACGGGATCGCGCCGCCCTCGACGCGGGACAGGTCGAGCAGATTGGTGACGAGCTCGCCGAGGCGTTCGGTCTGCGCCAACGCCATCCGCATGGTGTCGGAGTCGGGCTGGGCGACACCGTCGATCACGTTCTCCAGCACCGCGTGCAGCGCGGTGATCGGCGTCCGCAACTCGTGTGAGACGTTGGCGATCAGACCGCGCCGGTACTCGTCGGCCGCCCCGAGGTCGGCCGCCATCTGGTTGAACGCCGTTGCCAGCTGCCCGATCTCGTCGCGCGATGTGGCGCGCACCCGGATGCTGTAGTCGCCGCGGGCCATCGCCCGCGCCGCGGCGGTCATCTGCCGCAGCGGCGACGTCATCCCGTGGGCGAGGAACTGCGTCACCACCAGGGCGGTCACCAGCGCGGCGAGCAGCGCGTACCGGAACTGCCAGCTCGCGCCGATCCAGAACGTGAACGACGCCAGCGTGATGGCGCCCGCCACCAGCAGCGCGGTCTTGACCTTGAAGGACGCGAACGGGTCCAACGGCCTCGGCAGCCGCTCCCAGAAGGCGACGGCCCGGCCGCGGACGGTCACCGCGGCGTCTCCAGGGCGTACCCGACGCCGTGCACCGTCCTGATCAGTTCCGCACCGAGCTTGCGCCGCAACGCCTTGACGTGGCTGTCGACCGTGCGGGTCTCCACCCCGGAGGCCCAGCCCCACACCTGTTCTAGTAGCACGTCGCGGGACACCACGGCCCTGGGCCGGCCGATGAGAAACGCCAGCAGGTCGAATTCGGTCCGGGTGAGATGGATCTCGTCGTCGCCGCGGTGCACCCGCCGCGCCTGCAGATCGATGCGGCAGTCGCCCACCAGCAGCGGCTGCGGGTCGTCGCCGGCGCGGTCCATCCGGCGCAGCAGCACCCGCACCCGCGCGACGAGTTCGCGCATGCTGAACGGTTTGGTCAGGTAGTCGTCGGCGCCGATGCCCAGCCCGATGAGCATGTCGGTCTCGTCGCTGCGGGCGGTGAGCATCAGCACCGGGACGGGACGTTCGGCCTGGATCCGCCGGCACACCTCGAGCCCGTCGAACCCGGGCAGCATCACGTCGAGCACCACGAGGTCGGGTGCGGTGGCGGCGGCGGTCTCCACTGCCGACGGCCCGTCGACCGCTGTGACCACGGTGAACGCTTCAGCGCGCAGCCGGGTGGCGACCTGGGCCAGGATGGTCGGCTCGTCGTCGACCACCAGGATGCGCTTCACATGTCCGACTGTAAGGGCCGGTTGTGGGGCTTCCCGGCAGCGATTGTAAAGATTCGGTGGAGAAGCTCGGGCGAGCGAAGCGACGGGGGAGGAAACTCGGGCTACGCGCGCTGGCTGGACACCGAGATGACCTCGCCGGTCAGATAACTGGAATAGTCGCTGGCGAGGAACGCGATGGTGGCCGCGACCTCCCACGGTTCGGCGGCCCGGCCGAAGGCCTCGTCGCCCGCCAGCCGGTCCAGCAGCTCCGAGGAACTGGTCTTCTCCAGGAACTTGTGCCGCGCGATGCTCGGCGACACCGCGTTGATGCGCACGCCGTACTCGACGGCTTCGATTGCGCTGCAACGGGTCAGGGCCATCACCCCGGCCTTGGCCGCGGCGTAGTGTGACTGCGAGTGCTGCGCGCGCCAGCCGAGCACGCTGGCGTTGTTGACGATGGCGCCGCCGTGCGGGGCGTCGCGGAAGTACCTCAGCGCCGCGCGGGTGGCCCGCATGACCGAGGTCAGGGTCACGTTCAGCACGCGGTCCCATTCGTCGTCGTCCATGTCGACCACCGGCGTCTGACCGCCCAGCCCGGCATTGTTGACCAGGACGTCGAGCCGGCCCATCTTGTCCACGGCCGTGCTGATCAGCGCATCGACCGCCGCGGTCGACGTCACGTCGCACACCACGGCGTCGACACGGCCGAGCCCGAGCGCCGCGAGCTCGTCGCGCGTCTCGCCCAGCCGGCGTTCGTGGTAGTCGGAGACCACCACGTCGGCGCCCTCCGCCAGTGCCCGGCGGGCGACCGCCGAACCGATCCCGGTGCCCGCCGCGGCGGTGACCACCACCACCCTGCCTGTCAGAAGTCCGTGCCCGTCGATCTCCTTCGGCGCTTCGGTCAGCGTCATGTTCCCTTTGGCTCCCGCGGTAGGCCGAGCACCCGCTCGGCGATGATGTTGCGCTGGATCTCGTTCGACCCGCCGTAGATGGTGTCCGAGCGGGAGAACAGATACAGCCGCTGCCACTCGTCGAATTCGCCGCCGGGCAGCGTCAGACCCTCGCCGCCGACGATCTCCATCGCCAGCTCACCGAGGTCGCGATGCCAGTTGGCCCACAACAACTTCGAGACGGAATCTTGCCCGGGCTGCTCGACGTCCATCGTCGCCAGTGCGAACGACCGCATCGTGCGCAGGCCGACCCACGCGCGGGTCAGCCGCTCCCGGATCAGCGGGTCGTCGGCGGCGCCGGTGCGCTTGGCCACCTCGGCCAGCGCGGACAACTCGCGGGCGTATTCGATCTGCTGGCCGAGCGTCGAGACGCCGCGCTCGAACGTCAGCGTGCCCATGGCCACCCGCCAGCCGTCGCCCGGCTCGCCGACCACCATCGAGGCGTCGGTGCGGGCGTCGTCGAAGAACACCTCGTTGAACTCGGAGTCGCCGGTCAGCTGGATGATCGGCCGGATCTCGACACCGGGCTGGTCGAGCGGCACCAGCAGATAGGACAGGCCGGCGTGGCGCTTGGAGCCCTTCTCGGTGCGCGCGATGACGAAGCACCACTGCGCCCAGTGCGCCAGCGACGTCCACACCTTCTGGCCGTTGATCACCCACTGGTCGCCGTCGAGCTCGGCGGTGGTCGACACGTTGGCGAGATCGCTGCCCGCGCCGGGCTCCGAATAACCCTGCGACCACAATTCGGTGACGTCGAGGATCCTGGGCAGGAACCGCTGCTGCTGCTCGGGGGTGCCGTACGCGATCAGCGTCGGGCCGAGCAGTTCCTCACCGAGGTGGTTGACCTTGGCCGGCGCGTTGGCGATCGCGTACTCCTCGTAGAACGCCACCCGGTGCGCCACCGTCAGGCCGCGGCCGCCGTGCTCCTCCGGCCAGCCAAGGCACGTCAGGCCGGCCTCGGCGAGACGGCGGTTCCACGCCAGCCGCTCCTCGAAGGCCTCGTGCTCGCGGCCGGGCCCACCGAGGCCTTTGAGCGCGGCGAAGTCACCGACCAGGTTGTCGCTGAGCCACTGCCGGACCTCGGCCCGGAACTCCTGGACCTCTATCACCCCTGTAGGCTAACCTACCAAGCACTTGCTTTGTTAGAGGAGCATCGATGACGACGCCCGGCGGGCAAGACCGGTCCGACGGCAGGACCATTCCCCAGGTCCTCGACCGGATTGCCGACCAGTTCGCCGACCACGACGCACTGGTCACCGACGACCGGCGGATCACCTACGCCCAGTTGCGGGATGACGTCCGCCGTGCCGCGGCCGCCATGATCGACCTCGGCGTCGCATCCGGTGACCGCGTTGCCATCTGGTCCCCCAACACCTGGCACTGGGTGGTGGCCTGCCTGGCCACCCACTACGCCGGCGGCGTCCTCGTGCCGCTCAACACCCGCTACACCGCCAGCGAGGCCGCCGATGTCCTCGGCCGCACCGGCGCACCGCTGCTGTTCGCGTCGGGGGAGTTCCTCGGCGCCGACAAGGCGGCATCCCTGGACGGTGCCGATCTGCCCGCGCTGCGGCACATCGTCCGGGTGCCCGTCGACAAGGCCGACGGCACCTGGGACGACTTCGTCGCCCGCGGAACCGACCTCGCGGCGGTAGACGCCCGCGCCGCCGCGGTCCGGCCCGAAGACGTGTCCGACATCCTGTTCACCTCGGGCACCACCGGGCGCAGCAAGGGTGCGCTGTGCGCCCACCGGCAGTCCCTCGACGCACCCGCCGCGTGGGCCGCGTGCGGCGAGCTCACCAGCGACGACCGCTACCTGTGCATCAACCCGTTCTTCCACAACTTCGGCTACAAGGCGGGCATCCTGGCCTGCCTGCAGACCGGCGCCACGCTGATCCCGCTGCTGACGTTCGACCCCGAACGGGCGATGGCCGCCGTGGCGGAGCACCGCGTGACCGTGCTGCCCGGACCGCCGACGATCTACCAGTCGCTGCTGGACCACCCCCGGCGGGCCGAGCACGATCTGAGCTCGCTGCGGTTCGCGGTCACCGGCGCCGCCGTCGTGCCGGTGGTGCTGATCGAGCGCATGCAGGCCGAACTCGACATCGACATCGTGCTCACCGGCTACGGGCTCACCGAGGCCGCCGGCTTCGGCACCATGTGCCGGCCGGACGACGACGCGATCACCGTCGCCACCACCTGCGGGCGGCCGATCGCCGACTTCGAACTGCGCATCGACGGCGAGGGCCCCGAGGGCGAGGTGCTGCTGCGCGGCCCGAACGTGATGCTCGGCTACCTCGACGACCCCGAGGCGACCGCGGCGGCGATCGACGCCGACGGCTGGCTGCACACCGGCGACGTCGGCACCGTCGACGAGGCGGGCAACCTGCGGATCACCGACCGGCTCAAGGACATGTACATCTGCGGCGGGTTCAACGTCTACCCCGCCGAGATCGAACAGGTGCTGGCGCGCCTCGACGGGGTGGCGGAGTCGGCGGTGATCGGGGTGCCCGACGAGCGGCTCGGCGAGGTCGGCAAGGCGTTCGTCGTCGCCCTGCCCGGCTCGTCCCTCGATGCGCAGACGGTGATCGCCCACACCCGTGAGCATCTCGCCAACTTCAAGACACCACGATCGGTGGAGTTCCTCGACGCGCTGCCCCGCAATCCCGGGGGCAAGGTGGTCAAGCCTGCGCTTCGAGCGATGTCCGAGAAGGAAGAAGCCTGAATGGACCTGACATTCGACGAATCCGCCGAGGACTTCCGCGCCGAGGTGCGCGAGTTCCTTGCGGCGAACCGCGATTCGTTCCCGACGACGTCCTACGACAACGCCGAGGGTTTCGCCCAGCACCGGCAGTGGGACAAGGTGCTGTTCGACGCCGGCCTCTCGGTGATCACCTGGCCGGAGAAGTACGGCGGCAGGGACGCCTCGCTGCTGCAGTGGGTGGCGTACGAGGAGGAGTACTTCCGCGCCGGTGCGCCGGGGCGGGCCAGCGCGAACGGCACCTCGATGCTGGCGCCGACGCTATTCGCGCACGGCACCGCCGAACAGCTGGACCGCATCCTGCCGAAAATGGCCAGCGGGGAAGAGATCTGGGCGCAGGCCTGGTCTGAGCCGGAGTCGGGCAGCGACCTGGCCTCGCTGCGCTCGACGGCGACACGTACCGACGGCGGCTGGCTGCTCAACGGTCAGAAGATCTGGAGTTCCCGGGCGCCGTTCGGCGACAGGGCGTTCGGGCTGTTCCGTTCCGACCCGGAGGCGCAGCGCCACAAGGGCCTCACCTACGTGATGTTCGACCTGAAGGCCGACGGCGTCACCGTTCGGCCGATCGTCCAGCTCGGCGGCGACACCGGGTTCGGCGAGATCTTCCTCGACGACGTGTTCGTACCCGACGCCGACGTGATCGGTGAGGTCAACGACGGCTGGCGGGCCGCGATGAGCACGTCGAGCAATGAACGCGGCATGTCGCTGCGCAGCCCGGCGCGGTTCCTGGCGCCGGCCGAACGACTGGTCTCGGAATGGACTGAGCGTGGGCGCCCTTCGGCGATGGCCGACCGGGTGGCTGACGCCTGGATCAAGGCGCAGGCCTACCGCCTGCACACCTTCGGCACCGTGACCCGCGTCGCCGGTGGCGGCGAGCTGGGCGCGGAATCGTCGGTGACGAAGGTGTTCTGGTCCGACCTCGATGTCGAGCTGCACCAGACCGCGCTCGACCTGCACGGCGCCGACGCCGAACTCGCAGGCTCCTGGACCGACGGACTGCTGTTCGCGCTCGGCGGGCCGATCTATGCGGGCACCAACGAGATCCAGCGCAACATCATCGCCGAGCGGCTGCTGGGTCTGCCCCGCGAGCCGAAAGGGCAGGCCAAATGAACTTCGAGATCGACGAACAGCAGCGTGATTTCGCCGCCAGTATCGACGCGGCGCTCGGCGCGGCCGACGTGCCGGGTGCGGTGCGTGCCTGGGCTGCCGGTGACGCCGGACCCGGCCGCAAGGTGTGGGCGCAGCTGGCCGACCTCGGCGTCACGGCGCTGCTTGTCGCCGAGGAGTTCGACGGCATCGACGCCCACCCGGTCGACCTCGTGGTGGCCGCCGAGCGGCTGGGCCGCTGGTGTGTGCCGGGGCCGGTGACGGAGTCGATCGCGGTGGCGCCGGTGCTGCTGGCCGGTGACGAGCGCAGCGCCGCGCTGGCGTCCGGTGAGCTGATCGCGACCGTCGCCCTGCCGCCTCAGGTGCCGCGGGCCGTCGACGCCGACACCGCGGGTCTGGTGCTGCTCGCCGACGACGCGGGTGTGCGTGACGGGTCCGCCGGCGCACCGCACGAGTCCGTGGACCCGGCGCGAAAGCTGTTCGACGTCACCGCCACCGGTGATTCCCGCGCCGCCGACGTCGCCCGCGCCTACGAATTCGGCGCGCTGGCCACCGCCGCCCAGCTGGTCGGCGCCGGACAGGCGATGCTCGACCAGTCGGTGGAGTACGCCAAGCAGCGTCACCAGTTCGGCCGTGCGATCGGTTCGTACCAGGCGATCAAGCACAAGCTGGCCGACGTGCTCATCGCCGTCGAACTGGCCCGCCCGCTCGTCTACGGTGCGGCCCTGTCGCTCGGCGACGGATCCGCGGACACCGCACGGGATGTCAGCGCCGCCAAGGCCGCCGCCTCCGACGCCGCGCTGCTGGCCGCGCGCTCGGCGCTGCAGACCCACGGGGCGATCGGCTTCACCCACGAACACGACCTGTCGCTGTGGCTGCTGCGGGTGCAGGCGCTGCGCTCGGCGTGGGGTGACCCGGCGTGGCACCGCAGGCGCGTGCTGGAGGCACTGACCGAGGGGGCCGGCGAATGAGTGAAGAGCGGGAATTGCTGCGCGACACGGTCGCCGCACTGGTCGACAAGCACGCCTCCCCCGTTGCGGTGCGCGAGGCGATGGCGTCCGACCGCGGTTACGACGAGTCGCTGTGGAAGCTGCTGTGCGAGCAGGTGGGTGCGGCCGCGCTGGTGGTGCCCGAGGAGCTCGGCGGCGCCGGCGGTGAACTGGCCGACGCGGCGGTGGTGATCGAGGAGCTGGGCCGGGCGCTGGTGCCGACGCCGCTGCTGGGCACGACCCTGGCCGAACTCGCGCTGCTCGCCGCCGACGAGCCGGACACCGACGCCCTCGAGGGGCTGGCCGAGGGCACCCGCATCGGCGCGGTGGTGTTCGACCCGGAGTACGTGGTGAACGGCGACGTCGCCGACGTGGTGATCGCCCTCGACGGCGACCGGCTGGTGCGGTGGGCCGACGTGTCCGTCGAGGCGCACGTGCCGATGGACCCGACGCGGCGGCTGGCGCGGGTGCGGGGCCGGGCCGACGCTGACGTCGGGGCCGATCCGGGGCTGGCCGACATCGCGGCGCTGCTGCTGGCCGCCGAGCAGATCGGCGCCGCGGCGCGGTGTCTGGAGCTGACGGTCGCCTACACCAAGGACCGGGTGCAGTTCGGCAGGCCGATCGGCAGTTTCCAGGCGCTCAAGCACCGGATGGCCGACCTCTACGTGCTGGTGCAGTCGGCCAAGGCCGTGGTGACCGAGGCGATCGCCGAGCCGTCGGCCACGTCCGCGGCGCTGGCCCGGTTCACCGCGAGCGAGGCGTTCAGCGCGGTGGCGGGCGAGGCGATCCAGCTGCACGGCGGCATCGCGATCACCTGGGAACACGACATCCAGCTGTACTTCAAGCGCGCCCACGGCAGCGCCCAGCTGCTCGGCCCGCCGCGCGAACATCTGCGTCGCCTCGAGTCCCAGGTCCTCTAGCGGCGATTTCGGCGCGGAAACGTTCGCTGAGCGAGCGTTTCCGCGCCGAAATCACTATGTACCGGGGATGAGGATGGTCTTGCCGGGCAGCCGTCCGGCGTCGGACTCGTCGTGCACCGCGGCGACCTCGGCCAGCGGGCGGCGATCGGCGACGTCGATGTGCAGTTCGCCGGCGTCGACGCGGCGGACGAGGCCGGCGAGTTGCGCGGCGTCGCTGCGGACGAAGACCCGCTGCGTGCGCACCCGGGAGTTCTCCTCCCCCGACGTCATGGTGCCGACGTGGAAGCCACCCTCCGCGATGACGCCGACCAGCGCCGCCGTCTCCTCCGGTGAGGTGCTCACCAGGTTGAGCACGACGTCGAACGGTTGCCCGTCGACGGCGAACGGCTTTGTCGCGTAGTCGATGTGGTCGATCAGCCGGTCGACGCCGTAGCGGCGCAGCCGGCTCGCGCTGCGCGCGGATGCGGTCGCGGTGACGACGGCCCCGGCGCGCTTGGCGAGCTGGACGGCGTACCCGCCGACCGCGCCGCCCGCGCCGTTGATCAGGATCGTCTGGCCCGCCTTCAGCCCGGCGATGTCGAACAGCGCCTGCCAGGCCGTCAGCCCGACCGTCGGCAGGGCGGCGGCGTCGGCCAGGGCGACCGAGTGTGGCGCGGCGGTCAGCGCCTCGGCCGGTGCGACGACGTACTCCGCGGCGGCTCCGTCGGCATCGAGTGCAAGCATGCCCACGACGGCGTCGCCGAGCTGCCGGCCGTCCACCCCTTCGCCGAGCTCGGCGACCGTGCCCGCGACGTCGATGCCCGGCGTGTGCGGGAACGCGATGGCGTACACCTCGGACAGGTAGCCGCCCCGGATGCCGGCGTCGACGGGGTTGAACGAGGTCGCGGCGACCTTCACGAGAACCTCGCCTGCGCCCGGCGTCGGCCGCTGGACGTCCTCGTAGCGCAGCACTCCGCTGTCGCCGTACCGGTGGTAGATCGCAGCCTTCATGATGTCCTCCTTCGTCGGTTGCTTCGATATCGAAGCAGTTGCACCCGGAGTAACTTGCTTCGAACGCGAAGCATTCCCGACTCGCAGAAGTAATTGTTTCGAGCTCGAAGCACTATGCTGGCGACATGGCCGAAGCCCTCGGACCCGCACAGATGCGGACCTACTTCGCGCTCACCGAGGCGGTGAGCTTGCTGCAGTACGCCGTGCGGCAGCAGCTGCAGGCCGAGGGCGACCTGAGCTACGTGCAGTTCGAGGTGCTGGCCACACTGGCCGACGCCGACCGGCCACTCACCATGACCGAGCTGGCCGACGGCGTGGTCTACAGCCGCAGCGGCCTCACCCATCAGGCCGGCCTGCTGGAGAAGGCGGGCCTCATCACCCGCACCGCGAGCCCGCACGACCAGCGGGCCACGGTCGTCGACATCACCCGGGCGGGCCGGAGCCGGGTGGAGAAGGTCCTGCCCGGCCACATCGAGGTGGTACGCGACCTGCTCTACGGCGCGCTCTCCGACTCCGACGTGCAGACCCTCGGCGACCTGATGAGCCGGGTCCGCGACCACATGCGCGACCGGCCGCCCCGCTCGGCCGCCTCGCGCAAACAGCACAACCCGCTTCAGTAGCCTGACGCAATGAGTGACCGGGTGGCACTGAGGGCAGGCATCCCGCCGTTCTACGTAATGGACGTCTGGCTGGCCGCCGCGCAACGGCAGCGCTCGCACGGCGACCTGGTGAACCTGTCGGCGGGTCAGCCCAGCGCCGGCGCACCGACGGCGGTGCGCGAGGCGGCCGTGGCCGCACTGCAGGGCAATCAGCTCGGCTACACCGTCGCACTGGGGATCCCGGAACTGCGGGCCGCGATCGCGCAGCGCTACGACGACCGCTACGGCCTTGCCGTGCAGCCCGACGACGTGGTGATCACCACCGGCTCGTCGGGCGGCTTCCTGCTGACGTTCCTGGCGTGCTTCGACGTCGGCGACCGGGTGGCGATCGCCAGTCCCGGCTATCCCTGCTACCGCAACATCCTCTCGGCGCTGGGCTGCGAGGTGGTCGAGATCCCGTGCGGGCCGGACACCCGGTTCCAGCCCACCGCCCGCCAGCTCGCCGAACTCGATCCGCCGGTGCAGGGCGTCATCGTGGCCAGCCCCGCCAACCCCACCGGAACGGTGATCGCCCCCGACGAACTCGCGGCCATCGCCTCGTGGTGCGCCGCCTCAGGTGTGCGGCTGATCAGCGACGAGGTGTACCACGGCCTGGTGTACGACGGCGCCCCCGCCACCAGCTGCGCCTGGCAGACCTCGCGGGATGCCGTGGTGGTCAACAGCTTCTCGAAGTACTTCGCGATGACGGGATGGCGGCTCGGCTGGCTGCTGGTGCCCGAGGAACTCCGGCGCGCGGTCGACCGGCTGACGGGCAACTTCACCATCTGCCCGCCCGCGCTGGCCCAGCACGCGGCCGTCGCCGCCTTCACCCCGGAATCCATCGCGGAGTCCGACGGCCTGCTGCGGCACTACGCCGACAACCGGCGGCTATTGCTCGACGGCCTGCGACAGATCGGCGTCGACCGGGTCGCACCCACCGACGGCGCGTTCTACGTCTACGCCGATGTGTCCGACCACACCACCGACTCGATGTCGTTCTGTTCGAAGCTGTTGGCGGACACCGGCGTCGCCATCGCACCGGGAATCGACTTCGACACCGTGCACGGCGGCTCGTTCGTCCGGCTCTCCTTCGCCGGCCCCACCGGCGACATCACCGAGGCGCTGCGCCGGATCGGGCCGTGGCTGGCCGGACGCTAAGGCTTCTGCTGCGCGTACCACTGCAGCAGCGCCGGGTCGTCGACCGCACTCGGGTTGACCACCTTCGCCGGATCGGCGCCCTGCAACAGCTTCTTGACCGGCACCTCCAGCTTCTTGCCGGTGCGGGTGTGCGGGATGCCGGGCGCGAGCACGATCTGGTCCGGCACGTGGCGCGGCGACACGTCGGCCCGGATGGTGTCCTTGATCGTGGCGCGTAGCTCGTCGGTGAGTTCACCGCCGTCGGCGAGGGTGACGAACAGCGGCATCCAGTAGCCGCCGTCGGATTGTTCGATGCCGATCACCAGCGCCTCGGCGATCTCCGGCAGCCCCTCGACGGCCTGGTAGATGTCCGCGCTGCCCATCCGGATCCCGTGCCGGTTGAGGGTGGAGTCCGAGCGGCCGTGCACCACGACGCTGCCCCGCTCGGTGCGGGTGATCCAGTCGCCGTGCCGCCACACCCCCGGGTACATCTCGAAATAGGCGTCGCGGTAGCGGCTTCCGTCGTCGTCGTTCCAGAACGACACCGGCATCGACGGCATCGGCTTGGTGATGACGAGCTCGCCGACCTCGCCGCGGACGGGCTGACCGGATTCGTCCCAGGCGTCGAGCGCGACACCGAGGAACGGCGCTGACAGCTCACCCGGCCACACCGGCACCGTGCGGACCCCGCCGGCGAAGGCCGACACCACGTCGGTGCCGCCACTGATCGACGACACCTGCACGTGCTCACCGACGTTGTCGTGCAACCACATCGACGACGACGCGGGTAGCGACGATCCGGTGATGCCGACCGTCTTGAGCGCCGAGAGGTCGTGGTCCCGGCGAGGCACCGCCCCGGCCTTGGCGCAGGCCAGCACGTAACCGGGGCTGGTGCCGAGCACCGTGACGCCGAAGCGGGCCGCGACCTTCCACAGCGCGTCGGGTGTCGGGCAGGTGGGGCTGCCGTCGTAGCAGATGATGGTCGCCCCCACGAGCAGGCCCGCCACCTGGTAGTTCCACATCATCCAGCTCGGGCTGGTGTACCAGAAGAACACGTCGTCGGCGCCGATGTCTGACTGCAGCGCAACGGCTTTGAGGTGCTCCACCAGAACGCCGCCGTGCCCGTGCACGATGCCCTTCGGCAGGCCGGTGGTGCCCGAGGAGTACAGCACCCACAGCGGGTGGCCGAACTCGACCTGCTCGGTGTTCAGCTCGGCGTCACCGGGAGCGCTGACGGCGGCCCAGTCCAGCCAGTCGTCGGGGGCGTCGAGACCCAGGCGCGACACCAGGACGGCGGCCTTGCACGTCGGCAGCCCGGCTCGCAGCGCACTGATCTCGTCCCGTTTGTCGTGCACCTTGCCGTTGAACCGGTAGCCGTCGGCGGCGACGAGCACGGTCGGCTCGAGCTGGCCGAGGCGGTCGAGCGCGGCCCGTGCGGTGTAGTCCTGGCCGCAGGCGCTCCAGACGGCGCCGATGGCCGCGGTCGCCAGGAATGCCACCACGGCCTCGGGGACGTTCGGCAGATACCCCGCGACGCGGTCGCCGGGGCCGACACCGAGGTCGCGCAGCGTCTGCGCGAACGCCGCAGCGCGACCGAGGAGTTCGTCCCACGACATCTCGGTGCCGTTGCCGTCCTCGTCGACGTAGATGACGGCGGTGCGGTCACCGCGCGCCTGCCGCCTGACCTGGTCGACGTAGTTGCAGCGGGTGCCGGGGAACCACTGGGCCCCGGGCATCTCGTCGTCGGCGAGCACCTGGGCCGGTGCGTCGCCCAGCTCGAAGTACTCCCACAGCACCGACCAGAAGCCGGCGAGATCGTCGACCGACCACTGCCACAGCGTCTGGTAGTCGGGCATGTCGCGTCCCGTGCGGGCGGCGACGAATCCCGCGAAGTCGGTGATGGCGGACCCGGCGACGTCCCGGTCGGTGGGGACCCACTGCGGTTCGACCGCGTCGGAGTCGTCGGTCATCGTGCGCTCCACCCGCCGTCCATCGTGTACGAGGCGCCGGTGACCATGCCGGCCTGCGGGCCGGTGAGCCAACCCACCAGCGAGGCCACCTCGGCGGGTTCGACGAGCCGTTTGATCGCGGCCTCCTTGAGGAGTATCTGTGTCACCACCTCATCCTCGGCGATGCCGTGCGCCTTGGACTGATCGGCTATCTGTTTGGTGACCAGTGGCGTGCGAACGTACCCGGGGTCGACGCAGTTGCTGGTCACCCCGCGCGGGCCGCCTTCGAGCGCCGTCACCTTCGACAGCCCTTCGAGCGCATGCTTGGCGGTGACGTAGGCGGACTTGAACTCCGACGCCCGAAGGCCGTGCACCGAGGAGATGTTGACGATCCGCCCGAAGCCCCGCTCGTACATGTGCGGCAGCGCCGCGCGGATCAGCAGGAACGGCGCCTCCACCATGAGCGCCAGGATGAAGCGGAACTTCTCGGGCGGGAAGTCGGTGATCGGGCTGACGTGCTGCACACCGGCGTTGTTGACCAGGATGTCGACGTCGAGCGTCAGGCCCTCGAGTGCGGTGACATCGGAAAGGTCCACCGCCCAGGCCTTTCCGCCGATCTCGTCGGCGACCGCCTTCGCGGCGACGTCGTCGAGGTCGGCGACGGTGACCGTCGCGCCGTTGGCCGCGAGTTCCCGTGCGCAGGCCGCGCCGATGCCGCTCGCGCCGCCGGTGACCAGGGCGCTGCGCTCGTCGAGATCGGTCATGGGCGGGCGGCCTCGGCTTCCCGGGCGAGGTCCGCGCGGTCGGCCTCGTCGAGGGACTCGAGATCGATGCCCCGGGTCTCCCTCGTGTAGAACACCGCGACCAGGGTGACCGCGCACGCCGCGGCCAGATATATGGCGACCGGCACCGAGGAGCCGTAGATGTCGAGCAGCTTGACCGCGATGAGCGGCGCGAGCGAACCGGCGACGATCGAGGTGACCTGATAGCCCAGGGACACACCGGAATACCGCATCCGCGTCGGGAACATCTCGGCCATGATCGCCGGCTGCGGGGCGTACATCAGCGCATGGAACACCAGGCCGATGGTGACGGCCGCCGTGACGACCACGTAGTTCGCGCTGTTCATCATCGGGAAGGCGAAGAACCCCCAGGTGGCGCCGGTGATCGCGCCGACCATGTACACCGGCCTGCGGCCGTACCGGTCGGACAGCCAGCCGACGAGCGGCACCACCGCGAAGTGCACAGCGTGCGCCACCAGCAGGTACCAGAGGATGGACGTGGTGTCCGCGCCGACCTGGGTCTTGAGGTAGGTGATGGAGAACGTGACCACCAGGTAGTACATGATGTTCTCGCCGAAGCGCAGGCCCATCGCGGTGAAAACGCCACGCGGGTAACGCTTCAGCACCTCGAGCACGCCGAACGAGGTGGCCTTCACCCGCTCCACCTCCTGCTGGGCGGCGAGGAAGATCGGGGCGTCGGTGACCTTGGTCCTGATGTAGTAGCCGACCAGCACCACGACGGCCGACAGCCAGAACGCCACGCGCCAGCCCCACGACAGGAATGCGGAGTCCGGCAGCGTCGTGGTGAGCACCAGCAGCACCACGGTGGCCAACAGGTTGCCTACCGGCACACCGGCCTGCGGCCAGCTGGCCCAGAATCCACGCTGGCGGTTGGGGCTGTGCTCGGCGACCAGCAGCACCGCACCGCCCCATTCACCGCCGACCGCGAAGCCCTGGATGAACCGCAGCGTCACCAACAGCCCCGGCGCCCAGTAACCGATCTGCCCGTACGTCGGCAGGCAGCCCATCAGGAACGTCGCCGCACCGACCAGGATCAGGCTGAACTGCAGCAGCTTCTTGCGGCCGTACTTGTCGCCGAAGTGGCCGAACACCACGCCGCCGACGGGCCGCGCCACGAACCCGACCGCGTAGGTCGCGAACGCCAGGAAGATCGCGTTCAGCTCACTGGTGGTCTCGGAGAAGAAGATCTTGTTGAACACCAGTGTCGCGGCAGTGCCGTAGAGGAAGAACTCGTACCACTCGACGACCGTGCCGGCCATCGACGCCACGACGACGCGTTTGAGCCCCTGGGTGATCGAGCCGGGGGTACTGGTGTCCGGCTGTGCCGGTTCCTGCACGCTCATCGCACGCTCCGTTCATGACGCAGGACATAGGGAGGCCGCACTGTGACCGACCGCACTCTGCAGGTGAGTATTCATGCACGTCGACCGCGCCGCAATGGTCAAATCTGCAGCTTCGATCTGCAAAACTGCAGACGTGAACGTCCCCGGCCGCCGTCCCAGCGCAGACGACCTGCTGGTGCTGCTGGCCGTCGGACGGTCCGGCCGGTACACCACCGCGGCGGAGGAACTCGGACTCAACCACACCACCATCTCGCGGCGGATCGCCGCGCTCGAACAGTCGATGGGTGGCCGGGTGCTCACTCGGGTGGCAGGCGGCTGGGAACTCACCGACCTGGGCAGGGCCGCGCTGTCCGCGGCCGAGGCGGTCGAGACGGCGGTGCGCTCACTCGACGCCGATCCCGGCGGCGAGCGGGCACTCGAGGGCGTGGTGCGCCTGTCGGCGACCGACGGCTTCAGCGCCTACATCGCCGCGCCCGCGGCGGCCCAGGTGCAGCGGCGCCATCCGCGGGTGGCGGTGGAGATCGTCGCTGCCACCCGGCGGGCCACCCAGCAGCGATCGGGCCTGGACATCGAGGTCGTCGTCGGTGAGCCGCAGGTGCACCGGGCCGAGGCGATCCGGCTCGGCGACTACTGTCTCGGGCTCTACGGCGCACGCTCCTATCTGGCCGAGCACGGGACGCCGCGCGGCATCGACGCGCTGACCGACTATCCGCTGGTGTACTTCATCGACTCGATGCTCCAGGTCGACGACCTGGACGTGGCCACCAGTTTCGCTCCGGCGATGCGCGAGTCGGTGACGTCGACCAACGTGTTCGTGCACGTCGAGGCCACCCGGGCGGCCGCCGGCCTCGGACTGCTGCCGTGTTTCATGGCCGACCGCCACGACGACCTGGTGCGGGTGTTGCCCGACGCCGTCGCCGTCCGGCTGAGCTACTGGCTGGTGACTCGGGCGGAGACGATGCGCCGGCCCGAGGTCTCGGCCGTGGTGAGCGCGATCCGGGCCCGGGTCACCGAGCAGAGCGACGTGCTGCTGGGACGTTCATAGGATCGTCACCGCCGTGTCCGGCGGTGTGGGTAGACCACCTCCATGCATTTCCGTCGGTATGGCTCCGGTCCGCCACTGCTGCTGGTCCACGGCATCTCGCAGCTGCACAACTGGGATCCCGTCGTCCCGGCGCTGGCCGCCCGGCGCGAGGTGGTCGCCGTGGATCTGCCCGGCTTCGGCGCCAGCGCCCCGCTGCCCGGTGAGGTCACCGTCGCGGCGCTGACCGATGCCGTGCAGGACTTCGTCGTCGAACAGGACCTCGGCGACGTCAGCGTCGTCGGGAGCTCGATGGGCGCGCGCATCGCACTGGAGATGGCGCGGCGCGGTCACGGTGGTGCGGTGGTCGCACTGAACCCGGGCGGGTTCTGGACCGACGCCCAGGCGCGGATATTCGGCGCGACGGTCGGCCCGTCGCTGAAGCTGGTGCGTGCCATCGACCCACTCATCCCCGCGTTGGCCGCTACCCCGCTGACCCGAACGGCGCTGCTGCTGCAGTTCTCCGCCAGACCCTGGCGCCTGCCCGCAGATTTGGTGCGCACGGAATTGCGGGCGTTCAAGCGCTCCCCCAGCCTGGATGCGGCGATGCATGCTCTGGTGCACGGGCCGAGGCAGCAGGGGGCACCCGCTGGAACGCTGCGGGCTCCGGTGGTGATCGGTTGGGGTCGAAAGGATCGGGTGACGCCACCGAGTCAGGCCGCCCGCGCCCAGGAGCGTTTTCCCGATGCCACGATGCACTGGTTCGACGACTGTGGGCACTTTCCGCACTGGGACCGACCGCACGACACGGTGCAGCTGATCCTCGACACGGCACAGCGGCACTGACGACACCTTGCGCCCACGGTTGCGCGCGTGGTGCAGTCAGCCATGCCCTTCCTCGACCACGATCGCGGCCGCGCGTACTACCGGCACTGGGCCGTTGACGAGCCCCGGGCGGCCGTCGTCTTCCTGCACGGCTTCGGCGAGCACACCGGCGTCTACCACCGCTACGGCTTCGCCCTGAATGCCGCGGGCATCGACCTGTGGGCGGTCGATCAGTTCGGTCACGGCCTGAGCCCGGGCGACCGTGGTGACTTCGGCTCGATCGAGGACAGCTCGGCCCTCGCCGATTCGCTGACCGCACTGGCCGCTGAGGCCGGTGTGCCGGTGATCGCGCAGGGCCACTCGTTCGGCGCGATCGTCACCCTGTTCCGCCTGCTGGGCGGTGACGCCCGTGCGGCCGCAGCGGTGATCTCGGGCGCACCGCTCGTGCCCGTCGCCGAACTGCTCGATGCCGACACGTCCGTGCAGCTGGACCCGGATTGGCTGTCGGCCGACCCGTTCTATCTGGATACGCTGGAGAACGATCCGCTCGCGTTCATCGACGCCGACACCACAGCGCTGGCCCGCGAACTCGACCGCGGCTGGGACAGATTCGGCGCGGACCTACCGGGCCTCGAGGTGCCGACGCTGGCCGTGCACGGCACCGCCGATCCGATCGCCTCGATCGGCGCTGTCCGGGCGTATGCCGAACAGATCGATCCGCTACAGCTGCAAGAGTTCCCGGGTCGCCACGACATCCTCAACGAGACCGCGCACCGCGAGGTGGCGGCGGCGATAGTCGACTTCATCGACGCGCAGCTTTAGTCGGCATCAGAGCCGGTGCATCTCCCGCGACATCGCGGCGTGCTCCATGTAATCCGCACGCCGAGAGGGGCGGTGGCGCCGATGCGGCTTGCGCGGCGTCCGCATCGTGGCCAGCCAGGACCACGGCCGCCGGCGCGACACGACGACCTCGGCTGCCGCCGTTGCGAATCGCACTTGCTGTTCTGTGATGAGCACCGGCATCGCGGCGACGGCAGGGAACTCGACGGTGTCGTCGACTTCGCCCGGCTCCTCGGATCGAGTTGTGATGCTTGTCATTTCGTGTCCCCCGCGCTGTCGTGTCGCCGCTCCTGTCGCACCAAGGTTGACAGCAGCGTGAAGTCGGCACAAGCGACAGAAGCACCACTGGCCGTTGGTGTTTGCACCATCCAGCATGTGGATGACCGCTGGACCGAGCGAGCGCTTCGCCCAGGCACGTAGATCCGTATGACAGCGCGGTTACGCGCAAGCGTCACCGTGGCGACGCCCCAGCAGGGACGGCTTCCCTTAAGGGCAGCAGTGTGCCGAATCAATCAACGCCGCGCCGGCGACGGATTTGCCGGCCCCGATCGCCGGCGCCGCGCGAGCGTGCACATTTGCTGGAGTCCGCGCGGCGTGTCGCCGGCAGACACGCACCCTCGCGGAAAACGGGTGCGCTAGAGCCAGGTGTCGGGGGTGGTGGCGGTGAGGAAGGCCTCGAGGTCGTCGCGCCACTGCGCCGGCGAGTTCTTGTCGGGCTCGATGCCGGTGTACTCGCCGCGGTAGAACAGCAGCGGCCGCGGCTTCTTCTTCGGCACCTCGGAAAGCGAGTGCACCGCGCCGAACACCACGAAGTGATCGCCACCGTCGTGCACCGAGGCCACCGTGCAGTCGATGTGCGCGAGCGTGCCGTCGATCACCGGCGAGCCGAGCTTCGAGAGCCGCCAGTCGATCCCGGCGAACTTGTCCGGAGTCTTCGACCCGAACCGCGCCGAGACGTCCTTCTGCTTCTCGTGCAGCACGTTGACGCAGAACTTGCCGCTCGCCTCGATCGCCTGCCAGGACCGCGACACCTTCGTGGGGCAGAACAGCACCAGTGGCGGGTCGAGCGACAGCGCCGCGAAGGACTGGCACGCGAAGCCGACCGGCTCGTCGTCGTGCACCGTCGTGATGATCGTGATGCCAGTGCAGAACTGGCCGAGCACATGCCGGAATGTGCGCGGGTCGATGGGCTCGGCGGCCATCAGTGTCCTCGGCTCTTCGCGCGGACGCTCATCGCTACTTGAAGCCGACGCTGAAGTCGTGCCCCCACAGACTGACCGCGGTGCTCTCGCGAGCGATCCACGTGGCGTCATCCTCCACTTCGAGCCCCTCACAACCGAACTCGACGTCGAAGCCGCCGGGAGTCTTCATGTAGAACGACAGCATCTTGTCGTTGACGTGCCGCCCCAGGGTCGCCGACATCTTGACCTTGCGCCGCAGCGCCCGGTCCAGGCACAGGCCCACGTCGTCGGCGTTCTCGACCTCGACCATGAGATGCACGATGCCGCTTGGGGTCTCGCCGGGCATGAACGCCAGGCTGTGGTGCCTCGGGTTCACGCCGAGGAACCGCAACCACGCCGGCGCGCCGTCGGCGGGACGGCCGACCAGCTGCGGTGGCAGTCGCATCGAGTCGCGCAGGTGGAAGCCGAGCACATCGCGGTAGAAGTGCAGCGTCTCGGCGTCGTCGCGGGTGGTCAGCACCACGTGGCCGAGGCCCTGCTCCTCGGTGACGAACTTGTGGCCGTAGGGGCTCACGACACGGCGATGCTCCAGTGCCACCCCGTGGAACACCTCGATGGTGTTGCCCGACGGGTCGTCGAAGACGATCATCTCGTCGACGCGACGGTCGGCGAGTTCGGCGGCCGTGGCCTCCTTGTACGGCGTCCCCTCGATGTCGAGACGGTTGCGGATCTCCTGCAGCGCAGCGGCGTTCGCGGTCTCCCAACCCGACGACAGCAGCCGGTCACGGTCGCCGGGCACGATCACCATGCGGGCCGGGAACTCGTCCATCCGCAGGTAGAGCGCGCCCTCGGTGGGGCCCTTGCCCTCGACCATGCCGAGCACCTTCAACGCGTACTCGCGCCAGGCGCCGACGTCGGCGCTCTCGATGCGCAGGTACCCCAGAGAACGGATGCTCATCGTGTACCTCCCAGGAAATCGATGGTGAGCTTGTTGAATTCGTCGAACTTCTCCAGCTGGGCCCAGTGGCCGCACTGCCCGAAGACGTGCAGCTGCACCCGGGGGATCTGCTTGAGCGCCACCAGGGCGCCGTCGAGCGGGTTGACCCGGTCCTCCCGGCCCCAGATCAGCAGTATCGGCTGGCGCAGCTTGTACACCTCGCGCCACATCATGCCGAGCTCGAAGTCCGCCCCGGCGAACGACTTCCCCATCGCCCGCGCGGCGGCCAGCGACTCCGGCTGGCTCGCGATCGCGAACCGCTCGTCGACCAGTTCGGGCGTCACCATCTTCTGGTCGAAGACCATGATGCGCAGGAAGCGCTCCATGTTCTCGCGGGTGGGATCCGCGGTGAAGCGGCCCAGCAGCTTGACGCCTTCGGTGGGATCAGGGGCGAACAGGTTGACGCTCAGACCCCCGGGCCCCATCAGCACCAGCCGGCCCGCCCGCTTCGGATTGTCCAGCGCGAAGCGCACAGCGGTGCCGCCGCCGAGCGAGTTGCCCACCAGCGCAGCGCGTTCGATGCCGAGGTGGTCGAACAGGCCGAGCAGCGCGTTGGCGCTGTAACGGTTGTACTGCTCGTGCTCGGTGTGCTTGCTCGAGTGGCCGTAGCCCGGCTGGTCGACGGCCAGGACGTGGAAGTGCCTGGCCAGCACCGCGATGTTGCGGCCGAAGTTCGACCAGCTCGACGCGCCGGGACCGCCGCCGTGCAGCAGCACGATCGTCTCGCCGTTGCCGACGCCCGCCTCGTGGTAGTGCAGCTTCATGTCGTCGGCCACCTGCGCGTAGCGCGACGTCGACTCGAAGGTGACCTCGGCCTGCGTCTCGACCTGTTTGATGTACGACGTCATCTAGACCATCGTGTCCTGCGGTGGCAGCCCGAATGCGTCGTTGCCGAAGATCAGGTAGGCACGCTCGGGCTCGTTGGCGGCGTGCACCCGGCCGGCGTGGGCGTCGCGCCAGAACCGCTGGACGGGCTGGTCGAGATTGAGCGCGGTGGCGCCCGAGGCCTCGAAGAGCAGGTCGATCGACGCGATGGCGCGGGCGGTGGCGCGCACCTGGTCGCGGCGGGCCCTGGCGCGCAGCTCGAACGGGATGTCCTGGCCGGCCTGCAGCAGCTGGTACTCGTCGCGGACGTTGCCGATCAGCTGACGCCAGCCGGCGTCGATGTCGCTGGCCGCCTCGGCGATCCGGATCTTGGCGAACGGGTCGTCCTTGGACTTCTCGCCCGCGAACGCCGCACGCACGCGCTTGCCCTGATGCTCGACGTGCGCGTCGTAGGCGCCGTAGGCCATTCCCATGATGGGCGCACTGATGGTGGTGGGATGCATGGTGCCCCACGGCATCTTGTAGACCGGCGCGGTGTTGTTCTCGTAGCCACCCGCGGTGCCGTCGTTCATCGCCCGATACGACAGGAACCGGTGGCGCGGGACGAAGACGTCCTTGACCACGACGGTGTTGCTGCCGGTGCCCTTGAGCCCCACCACGTTCCAGACGTCGTCGATGCGGTAGTCGCTGCGCGGGATCAGGAAGCTGCCGAAATCGACCGGCCTGCCGTCCTTGATCACCGGGCCGCCGAGGAACGCCCAGGTGGCGTGGTCACATCCGGACGACCACTGCCACGCACCGTTGACCAGGTAGCCGCCGTCGACCACGGTGCCCGCACCCATCGGGGCGTACGAGGACGACACCCGGACCGTCGGGTCACTGCCCCACACCTCGTCCTGGGCCTGCTGGTCGAACAGCGCCAGATGCCAGTTGTGCACGCCGATGATCGAGCTCACCCAGCCCGTGGAACCGCACGCGCTGGCGATCCGCCGGACGGCCTCGTAGAAGGCGGTCGGGTCGCACTGCAGGCCGCCCCACTGCTCGGGCTGCAGCAGCTTGAAGAAACCGACCTCGTCGAGTTCGTTGATCGTCTCGTCGGGGAGGCGCCGCAGTTCCTCGGCGGATTGGGCGCGCTTGGCGATCAGCGGCAGCAGATCGTCGATGCCGGCTAGGACCGACTGCACGTCACGCTGTTCAATGGACGTCACTGGAGTGCCTCCCGGAAGTAGGGCTGGACAAAGATTAGAACACGTTACGATTTGTGTCGAGCAGCGTATTCCTGTGGCGGCTGGACCTGCGCACATGCATTTCTGTAACCTGTTCTAATTCTACGCGACGGAAGGGTTGAGGCGACGTGACCGACGAGCCGCTCGGCAGCCACGTGCTCGAGCTCGAAGTGGCCGACGTGGTCGAGGAGACCGCCGACGCACGTTCGTTGGTGTTCAAGGTGCCAGACGGGCCCGGTGACCCGGAGATTCCCGCCGAGCGGTTGCGCTACGCGCCGGGGCAGTTCCTGACCCTTCGGGTGCCCAGCGACCGCACCGGTTCCGTCGCCCGCTGCTACTCGCTGTGCAGTTCGCCGTTCACCGACGATCCGCTGACCGTGACGGTCAAGCGCACCGCCGACGGCTACGCGTCGAACTGGCTGTGCGACCACGCGCACCCCGGCATGAAGCTGCACGTGCTGGCGCCGTCGGGCACGTTCGTGCCCAAGACGCTGGACGGCGATTTCCTGTTGCTGGCCGCGGGCAGCGGGATCACGCCGATGCTGGCGATCCTGAAGTCGGCGCTGGTGAAGGGCAGCGGCAGGGTGGTCCTGCTCTACGCGAACCGCGACGAGAAGTCGGTGATCTTCGGCGGCGCGTTGCGCGACCTGGCGGCCGAATACCCCGACCGGTTGACCGTCGTGCACTGGCTCGAGACCGTGCAGGGCCTGCCCGACCCGGCCGCGCTGGCGGGCCTCATCGCGCCCTATGCCGGCCACGACGCGTACATCTGCGGGCCAGGACCGTTCATGACCGCCGCCGAGAAGGCCCTGCGCAGCGCAGGCGCCGCCGACAACCGCATCCATCTCGAGGTGTTCAAGTCGCTCGAATCCGACCCGTTCGCCGCAGTGGTGATCGAGGAGGACGACAGCGACGAAGGCCCCGCGACCGCGGTGGTGACACTCGACGGCGCCACTCACGAGGTGACGTGGCCGCGCAAGGCCAAGCTGCTCGACGTCCTGCTCGACAAGGGACTCGACGCGCCGTTCTCCTGCCGCGAGGGCCACTGCGGCGCGTGCGCGGTGCTCAAGAAGAGCGGGGACGTCGAGATGCCGATCAACGACGTGCTCGAGCAGTCCGATCTCGACGAGGGCCTGATCCTGGGATGCCAGGCGCTGCCGCGTTCGGAATCGGTTGAAGTCACTTACGACGAGTAGCGAAGGGCTATCATTCGCCGCACCGAAGGGAACAACGTGACCAAGCGATTGACAGGCTGGCTGGCGGGGATATCGGCGTTGATGTTCATCGCACCGAATCCGGCCGCATCCGCTGCGATCGACACGGCCCACTCCTCTATTCCGGTGAACCCCACCACCACGCTCGAGATGCACGTCACCGCGAACTGCATTGCGGCCGAATCGAACTGCCTGTGGAACACTGCCGCCAACCTGCGCTCCCCCGAGGGTGTGATCGGGTTTCCCGGCGACGCGTACGGCCGCCAGACCACGACGGTGCGAACCATGGACCGCGGGGTCTGGGTCGAGACTCAGTTCGTTTCGCCGAACACCCGGCTGTTCAAGTCGCAAACTTACGTCGAGTTGTCGACGGTTTACTTCGGCGGCGGGCCGCCCGAGAAGTTCACTGTGCAGGGCAACACCTGGCCCACGGACTGGCGGACGGGACAGCACAGGAACGACGTCCCGCTGATCGTGTGCGCCCACATCCAAGTCGTGTACGCAGGCGTCAACTTGACGTCGCCGGACGCCTGCGCGCAGGCCTCGTTCAACTAGCGCGGCAGGCCCAGCAGGCGCTCGCCGGCGAGCGTCAGCAGGATCTGCTCCGTGCCGCCCGCGATGGTCAGGCAGCGGGTGTTGAGGAACTCGAACACCTGGGGGCTGTGCACGGCGCCGGCACCCTCCGACAGGTCCATCTTGAACTCCGCCAGCGCCTGACGGTGCCGCACCCCGATCAGCTTGCGGACACTGGACTGCGGACCGGGATCCTGACCGCCCACCGCGAGTTGGGCGATCCGCTGGTCGAGCAGCGCGCCGATCTGGGCGGACAGGATCAGGGTGCCGAGGCGGTCCTGCTCGGCGACGTCGAGGTCGAGTTCGGTGACGGTGCGCAGCAATTCCTCCATCGGATTGCCCAGCGCGGTGCCCGCTGCCATCGCGACGCGCTCGTTGGCGAGGGTGGTGCGCGCCAGTCGCCAGCCGTCGTTGACCGAGCCGACCACCATCTCGTCGGGCACGAACACGTCGTCGAAGAACACCTCGTTGAACAGTTCGTCGCCGGTGATCTCGCGCAGCGGCCGGATCACGATGCCGGGCGAGGCCATGTCGACGAGGAAGTAGGTGATGCCCTTGTGCTTCGGAGCGTCGGGATCGGTGCGCGCCAGGCAGACTCCCCACTGCGCCCGGTGCGCCGAGGACGTCCACACCTTCTGTCCCGTCAGCTTCCAACCACCTTCGGCACGAACGGCTTTGGTGCGCAAGGCCGCGAGGTCGGAGCCGGCGCCCGGCTCGGAGAACAACTGGCACCAGATCAGCTCGCCACTCAGGGTGGGCGGCACGAACCGCTCGACCTGCTCGGGGGTGCCGTGCTCGAGGATCGTCGGGGCCGCCCNCCAGCCGATGACCAGGTCGGGCCGGTCGACCCCGGCCGCGGCCAGCTCCTGGTCGATCAGCAGCTGCTCGGCCGGACCGGCCCCGCGCCCGTGCGGCGGCGGCCAGTGTGGCGCCTGCAGGCCGGCCTCGGCGAGCGC
>NZ_JACKSJ010000257.1 GCF_025821665.1 [Mycobacterium] manitobense | reverse complement strand
CCGGTCGCACCGCGCGCCCCGATCTGGCCGGAACCGCCGGGCCCGCCGCCGCTGCCGGCCGAGGCGGCCCCGGCGTCGTTCGGCGGCAATGTCGGGCCCATTGGCAGCACCCAGGAACGCGAGCAACTGAGCCTGATCACCGGCCGGCCCGCCACGCCCGCCACCCAACTGCTGCTCGGGCCGATGGCCCGCGGCACCACCGTCTCGCTCGCACCGGAAGGGAGCCCCGGATGAAGTACCGCGGCGCACTGGTGGGGCTGTCACTGTTCATGGTCGTGGCCGTCACCCTGACCTTGCTGGTGTACGTCACGCTGCGGCGCGACGTCGCCGGCACCACCGCGCCGTACGCGGCGATGTTCTCCGACGTGTACGGCCTCCGGGTGGGCGACGACGTCCGGATGGCCGGAGTGCGGGTCGGCCGCGTCGAGAACATCGAACTGCAGGGCGACCGGGCCAAGGTGTCGTTCGTCGTGCAGACCGAACAGCAGGTGCTCGGCACCACCGTCGCCTCGGTGACGTACCAGAACATCGTCGGCCAGCGCTATCTCGGGCTGACACTAGGCACCCTCGGCGAGCCCGGTGCACTGCCGCCGGGCAGTGTCATCCCCGTCGAGCGCACCGATCCGTCCTTCGACGTCGGCACACTGCTCAACGGTTACGAGCCGCTGTTCAGCGTGCTCAACCCGCGCGACGCGGACAACCTCACCAAGGGCGTCCTGCAGTCGCTGCAGGGCGACGAGTCCGCCATCACCACACTCGTCGACCAGACCTCACAACTCACAGACGCCTTCGCCGGCCGGGATCAGGTGCTCGGCAACGTCATCGACAGCCTGGACCGGGTGTTCGGGACCCTGGCGGCTCAGAACGCCAACCTCGACCAGGTGCTGGCGCAAACGCAACGGGCGATCACCACCTTCGAGGACCGCAGGCCCGAACTCGTGGACTCCGTGGGATCGATCTCGCGTGTGACGCAGCAGCTCTCGACTGTCACCGACGAGGTGTACCCGGCGCTCAACGAACTCGTCCTTCGCGAACCGGGCTTCGCGCAGCACATGGTCGGCATCGAACCGCAACTCGCGTTCACCGGGGCCAACCTGCCGTTGCTGCTCAAGGGATTCGGCCGCATCACCAACGAGGGCGCCTTCGCGAACGCGTATGCGTGCGACCTGAACGCCACCGGATTCTTCCCGGGGCTCAACGACGTGGTGCCGATCATCGTCAACGCGGCCACCCCGGGTAACCGGGCGTGGCACACCCCGAGGTGCAGGAACATGGCCGATGGCTGAGACACGCAGGCGCCGAGCGCTGGAGGACTACAGCAAGCCGTGGCTGGGGGCCATCGCGATCGCGGTGATCGCGGTGCTGGTCGGGGCGATGCTGCTGGTGAAACTGTCCGGCGCCGGCTACCGCACCTACACCGCGCAGTTCCTGCAGGCCGCCGCGCTGCAGCCGGGTAACCCGATCACCATCGCCGGTATCCAGGTTGGCGAGGTGACCGACATGGAGCTGGTCGGCGACCGGGTCGAGGCACGCCTGCGGGTGCGCGACAACGTGGTGCTGGGGGAGGACACCAAGGCCATCATCAAGATCACGACAATCCTCGGATCCCGTTATCTGGCACTGCAACCCGCCGGGCCGGGTGAACTGCCCGACCGCACCATCGACCTCCGGCACACCGAGGTGCCCTACGACCTGCAGGAGGCGCTGGCCGACGTCACCACCACCTACGAACAGGTCGACTCCGACCAGTTCGCCGAATCGCTCAGCGTGCTCGGCGCCGAATTGCACACCCTGCCGCCGGTGGTACCGCAGGCCGTGCAGAACATCCACACCCTGTCCTCGATCGTCGCCGAACGTCGCGACCAGCTGGGGTCGCTGCTGAAGACCACCCAGACCGTCAGCAGCACACTGGAGCGGCAGCACGCCAACATCGCCAACATGGTCCGCCAGGGCCAGGAGCTGATCGGCGAGTTCGTGCTCCGGCGTGCCAGCTTCCACGCCATGATGCAGGCGCTCACCAACCTCGTCGAGACGCTCAGCGGCATCGTCATCGACGACCGGCCCGAGCTGGAGAACCTGCTGCGCAACGTGCGGGCGCTCTCCGACATGCTCGGCCAGCACGACGATCTGCTGCGCAGCACGCTGCAGGCGGGCCCGGTCGCGCTGAGGGGCCTGGCCAACGCCACCGGAACCGGCAACGCGGTCGACCTGAACGCCGCCAACGGCCTCGTCGTCGACTCGTGGATGTGCGCGATCAGCGGCCGGGCCAAGCAGTTCGGCATGATCGAATACTTCAAGGACTGCAAATGAGCCGCAGGGCCAAACTGCTCAGCGTCGCCGTCACCGGCCTGGTGCTGGCACTGATCGTCGCCGCGGTCGGCGTCACCTACCTGAAGGACCGCAGCGACGCGATCACCGTGACCGCCCAGTTCGACAGCGCGGCAGGGGTGTACGTCGGCAACTCGATCGCGGTGCTCGGGATGCCGGTGGGCAAGGTCACCGAGATCACCCCCAAGGGTGGCTACGTCGAGGTGCGCTTCACCGTGGACGGCGACGTCAAGGTGCCCGCGGACGCGATGGCCGTCACCGTGTCCAACTCGATCCTCACCGACCGCCAGATCGAGCTCACCCCGCCCTACCGCGACGGCCCCACCCTGCAGGACCACGACACCATCGGTCTGAACCGGACGAAGACGCCGGTGGAATTCGCGCGGGTGCTCGACGTCCTCGACAAGCTGTCCACCTCGCTGCGCGGCGACGGCCGCGGCGGCGGCCCGGTGGCCGACGTGGTGAACGCCAGTGCCGCGATCGCCGACGGCAACGGCCAGGACATGAAGACCGCGCTCGACGAACTGTCGAAGGCGTTGCGGCTCAGCGCCAGCGGCGGCGAACAGACGCGCGACCAGCTCACCACCATCGTGCGCAACGTCAGCTCGCTCCTCGACGCCGCCGCACGCAACGACGCGACCCTGCGCGACTTCGGCAGCACCATCGGTCAGCTCAGCCAGATCCTCGCCGACGAGAACCTCGGCACCGGCACCACCGGCCGTCAGCTCAACGAGGTGCTGAAACAGGCCGGCGAGGTGCTCGACACCCACCGGGACGCGATCAAGCAGATCGTGCGCAACGGCGACACGACCGTGACCACCGCCGTCGAACACCAGCGTGACCTCGCCGAGTTCCTCGACGTGGCGCCGATGACGCTGGACAACCTCTACAACACCGTCGACCAGGTCAACGGGTCGGTCCGCGTCCGCGTGATGACCGACCGGGTGTTGTTCGAGAGCGCGGCGATCAAAGAGGTCTGCAACATGATGGGCCTGCGACAACTCGGCTGCAGCACAGGAACACTGCAGGACTTCGGACCCGACTTCGGGCTGACCTACGTCCTCGACGGCCTGGCCGCGATGGGACAGAAGTGACCGCCGGCCGTCGCGGGTTCGTGGCGTCGCTGGCGCTGACGCTGTGCCTGAGCACCTCGGCGTGCGCGACCGAAGGGCTGGCCAGCCTGCCGCTGCCCGCGCCGGGTGTGACCTCCGGCGGCTGGACGCTGACGGCGGTGTTCACCAACGCGCTCAACCTGCCGGCCAACGCCAAGGTCAAGCTGGCCGGCGCCGACGTCGGACAGCTCGAGTCGATGGTCGCGCGCAACTACACCGCCGTGGCCACCCTGCGCATCATGGACGGCGTGCGGCTGCCGGTCGGCAGCACCGCCGAACTGCGGTCCGCCACACCGCTGGGCGACGTGTTCGTCGCGGTGAAGCCGCCCGGCGGGACAGGCGCCGGCGTGCCGCTGCTGAAGAACGGGGACACCATCGGCCTCGACGCCACCACGGCGGCCGCCACCGTCGAATCGGTGCTGAGTTCGGCCGCGATACTCGTCAACGGCGGCGCGGTGCGGAACTTCACCAACATCATCAACGGCCTCGGCAAGGCCACCGGCGACCAGGGCCAGGCGTTCGGCGACCTGATCAACCGGACCAACGGCGTTCTCGCCAAGCTCAATTCACGATCCGACCAGCTCTCCACCGCGATGACCGATCTGTCGGCGCTGGCCGACCAGCTCGACGCGAAGAACCAGACGATCACCGACGTGATGGCGGCGGCGGGGCCGGCGACCGAAACGCTCGCCGCACACACCACCCAGGTGGCCGACCTGGTGGCACAGGTCGGTGACACCACAGAGCAGCTCAGGAAGTTCCCGTCGATCGCCGGCACCGACACCAGCGGGCGCAGCGTCATCGGCGACGCCAACACCATCGCCAGGGCGTGGAACGACGTTGTGCTGACACCGGACGCCACCCTGCACTCGCTGAACCGGCTCATGCCGCCGCTGGTGAAATCCACGTCTAGCAATGCGATCTCGACCCGCGTCAGCATCGACCGGCTGGTGCTGGGATCGATCCCGGACATCGGCTTCGAGGGCGACGTCGGCCTGCACGGCCCGAAGCGGTACAACTGGCATCAGCTCGTCGGGACGTTCCAATACACGCTGTGGCGGCTGCAGGAGCGCATCGTGGGCAAGGGCCCTGGGGTGCCGCAGGTCCCGGTGATGCCCAGCCCGACCGAACCCGGCCAGATCGTGACAGTACCGCCACCGCCGCCGCCCGCCGGACCGGAGCCGCCGCGATGATCGGCGCGATCGCCGACCGCGCCGTGCGGCTGGTCCGCGCCGGCCACCGCCGCCGGGCATGGCTGTCCGCCGCGGCGCTCACTCTCACCCTGGTCATCGCCGGCGGCTACCTGCTGATCGGTGCGTTGCGGATCGACCCGCTCGCCTCGACCTACCGGCTCACCATCGAACTCCCGGAATCCGGCGGACTGCTGCCCGACCAGGACGTCACCCTGCGCGGCGTGCCGATCGGCCGGGTGGAACGACTGGACATCACCCCGGCGGGAGTCAATGCCGTGGTGGCGGTGAAGTCGACGGTGGACATCCCCTCGTCGAGCGATGTGCGGGTGTCCGGACTGTCGCCGGCGGGGGAGCAGTACATCGACTTCGCCGCCGACAGCGACAGCGGCCCGTACCTGCGCGACGGCGGTGTCATCGGCCACGCCACCGTTCCGGTCCCGCTCGCTCAACTGCTCGCCGATGCCGACGGCATGCTGGCACAGGTCGATCCGGGCAAGCTCGAGCTGATCCGCCGTGAGCTGAGCCTGAGCGACGAGGGCCCGCGCAAGCTCACCGACATCATCGACGGCGGCACGTTCCTGCTGTCGACGCTCGACTCGGTGCTGCCCGAGACCACCAGCATGCTGCGCAGCAGCCGGGTGGTGCTGACGCTGGCGGCCGACAAGAACGCCGGAATCGCCGTCGCGAACCAGAACCTCGCCAGCACGCTCGCAGGCATCGACCGGATGCGGGAGGGCTACCGGCGGCTCACCGAACAGGCGCCGCCCGCGCTGGCCAGCGTCGACAACCTGTTCGCCGACAACTCCGACACCATGGTGCAGCTGCTGGGCAACCTGACCACCACGTCGCAGCTGCTGTATCTGCGGGTGCCCGCGCTCAACGCGCTGTTCCCCGCGCATCGCGGATCGGTGCTCGACGCACTCGGCAGCGTGATGCACGACAACGGCATCTGGGCCACCGGCGACGCCTACCCGCGCTACGCCTGCGACTACGGCACGCCGCGCCGGCCACCGTCGGCGGCCGACTATCCCGAGCCGTTCATGTACACCTACTGCCGCGACGACCATCCCGGCGTCCTCGTGCGGGGCGCCAAGAACGCGCCGCGCCCGGCCGGCGACGACACCGCGGGCCCGCCACCGGGCGCCGACCTCGGCAGGACCACCGACCCGACACCCAAGGGCCGCTTCACGATTCCCACCCCGTACGGCGGTCCCGTGCTGCCCATAGAGCCGCCCCGTTGAACCCGACGAGAAGGAGGTCGACGTGACCGTGACGACCGACGGTGAATCCGATACCGAAGCCGACGAGGACACCACCGCCGACGAGGGCGCGGTCGACGAAGCCTCCGAGGCACCCGAACGGCGTTGGCGCAAGAAGCTGCTCGCCGGCGCGGCCGCGGCGGTCGTCGTCGCGTCGCTGGCCGGCTGCGGATACCTCGGCTGGACCGTGTGGCAGGACCGGGCGACGACCCGGGCGGGTGAGCAGGCCCGCGAGGCCGCCGTGGCGTACGCGCAGGTGCTCACCAGCATCGACGCGAACAAGGTGGACGAGAACTTCGACCAGGTGCTCGGCGGCGCCACCGGTGAGTTCAAGGACATGTACTCGCAGTCGAGCATGCAGCTGCGCCAACTGCTCATCGACAACAAGGCCACTGCGCACGGCGTCGTCCTGGAGTCGGCCGTCCAGTCACAGTCGAAGGACCGGGTGGTGGTGCTGCTCTTCGTCGACCAGTCGGTGACGAACACCAGCATGCCCGACCCGCGCATCGACCGGAGCCGCATCAAGATGACGATGGAGCATGTCGACGGCGCATGGCGCACAAGCAAAGTCGAACTCCCCTGACGGCCGTGAGACTCGGCGCACTCATCGGGGCGGCCGTCGCGGCGACCGCGGTCTTGACGGCGCCGGGCGCCGCGGCGTCGGCCGCTTCGTTCTGCGGCGAACTCGGCGGCGCGTGGACCGGACAGTACTGCCAGACCTCGGTGCTCTCCGAACGCAAGGCGGTCCGCGACATCAAGGTCGCCATCCCGGAGGAACTGGTCGCCGACCCCCTCGCGGGCCCCGTGATACGCGACTATCTGACCACCCTGGTGGACAACTGGCGGCGGGTCGGCGAGCACATGGCGGCCGACAGCTTCGGCGAGGGCAACTACCAGATCCTGCGCCGCGGCGACACGGTGTCGGCGGTGTTCCGCGAGACGTATCACGCCGACGGGCCCGACTTCAACAACGCCTACCGGACCTTCACCTTCGACACGGCAGGCGGCCGGCGACTGCAGCTGACGGATCTGGTGCGGCCGGGCGTCGACCCGCTCACCGCGATTCCGCCACTGGCGCAACCGTTCGTCGAACAGGCACTCGCGGTCGCCCCGCCACCACATCAAGCCGGCACGTACCCGTTCGTGGCCGACCGCTGGACGCCCGACAAGGTCTACTCGGGCGGATACAAGGCGTGGGCGCTGAGCGGCAGTGAACTGATCCTCTACATGCCCGATTACCCGGTCGCCCACGACACTCCGCTGAACTTCTCGCCCGGCCTGCCGCAGTGGGCGATGGACGGGGGCACGGTGCAGGCCCACATCCCGCTCGCCGCACTGGCGCCGATCCTGCGTCCCGAATACGGCGGTGCCTGAGCCGGCACGGTGGCCTTGAGGGCACTATGGGAACGTGCCCGACCTGGCTGACGTCCTCGACCGCCTGCACGTCGTCGCGCTGCCGATGCGAGTGCGGTTCCGCGGCATCACGGTGCGGGAGGTGGCGCTGATCGACGGCCCCGCGGGGTGGGGTGAGTTCGGCGCCTTCCCGGAATACGAGCCGCCGGAGGCTGCCGCCTGGCTGTCCGCGGCGCTCGAGGCCGCCTACGGCGACCGGCCGGCGCTGCGGCGGTCGTCCATCCCGATCAACGCGACGGTGCCCGCGGTCGATGCGGCGCAGGTGCCCGAGGTGCTCGCCCGGTTCCCGGGTGCGCGCACCGCGAAGGTGAAAGTGGCCGAGCCAGGCCAGGTTCTGGCCGACGACGTGGCGCGGGTGAACGCGGTGCGGGCGTCGGTGCCCACGGTGCGCGTCGACGCCAACGGCGGATGGACCGTGGACGAAGCGGTGGCCGCCGCGGCGGCCCTCACCGCAGACGGATTGCTGGAGTACCTCGAACAGCCCTGTGCCACAGTGCCCGAACTCGCCGAGCTACGGCGCCGTATCGACGTCGCGGTCGCGGCCGACGAGAGCATCCGTAAGGCCGACGACCCGCTGAGGGTGGTGCGCGCCGACGCCGCGGACATCGCCGTCGTCAAGGTCGCCCCGCTGGGCGGCGTGCGCCGGATGCTCGACATCGCCGGGCAACTCGGGATACCGGTCGTGGTGTCGAGCGCCCTGGACTCCGCGGTCGGCATCTCCCGCGGTCTGCTGGCCGCCGCGGCGTTGCCGACGCTCACACACGCCTGCGGGCTGGGAACCGGCGGCCTGTTCGTCGAAGACGTGGCCGAAGCACTGATCCCGGTCGACGGCCGGCTGCCTGCCCGTCCCGTCGATCCCGAGTCCGCGCGGCTGGCGGCGCTGGCCGCGTCGCCCGAGCGGCGGGACTGGTGGATCCGCCGGATCACCGAATGCCTACCGCTCACCCGCTGACGCCTCACCGCCCCGACGAGCAGGTACGGCAACGCGGCCCAGACGGCCACCTCGATCAGCCTGCCGATGCTCACCTCGAGGGCGAGAAACCGACGCAACATGTCGAGGACCGGGATGATGTTAACGCTCGTTCGTCGTCGCCGTGTGGGATCAGCACCGGTGAGGTGTGATTCGCGCAGCACTAACCTGATGACTGTTCTGCCGGCGGCGACCGGCGGATAGGGTGCTTTCATGCCTCCCGCCGCCGGAGTCCGCGCGGACCGCCGCAAGCGACCCAAGGACCGGAAGCAGCAGATCGCCGGTGTGTCGGCGGAGGCCTTCAGTGAACTCGGCTACCACGGCGTCAGCATGGAGGACATCGCCGGCCGCGTCGGCGTCACCGCGGCCTCGCTCTACCGGCACTACTCCCGCAAGTACGACCTGTTCCGCGCGGCGGTCCTGGGCCTCGGCGAGCAACTCGACGAGTGCACCGCGTTCATCGACTCCGACACCACCGGGCCGCCGGAGCGCACATGGGACCGCGCGGTGGAGGCCCTGGTGGACACCACGCTGAAGAACCGGACCAGCGGCGGCCTGTACCGCTGGGAGGGCCGCTACCTCGAACCGCACGACCAACTGACGCTCAACAGCCAGATCAAGCTGGTGAACCGCCGCCTGCAGCAACCACTTTCGTCGCTGCGACCGGAACTGGACTCACGTCAGCGCTGGGTACTGTCCTCCGCGGTGCTCAGCGTCATCGGCAGCATCACCGACCATCGCGCGCGACTGCCGAACGAACGGGTGCGCGCGACGCTGGCCGCGATCACCCGCGCGGTGCGCGACGCGGAACTGCCCGCCGAGGCACCGGTACCCGCGGCGGCGCCGGCAAGGACGGTGGGCGCCGCCGCAGGCGAATACGAGCAGATCCTGCACGCGGCGATGCTGCTCTTCAACGACCGCGGCTACCGCGACACCGGCATGGACGACATCGCCGAGGCGACGGGACTGGCGACGTCGGCCATCTACCGGTTCTTCACCGGCAAGAGCGCGATCCTGGCCGCGGCCTACCGCCGCGCGGCCGACCGGGTCTCCGGCGACGTGTCCGCCGTCCTCGCCGCGGCGGTCGACTGTCACGACGCGGTCGGCGGTCTGGTGGACGCCTACGTGCGCCGGTCGTTCGCCAGTCCCGAGGTGGCCTACGTCTACTACGCGGAGCGGGTGAACGTGCCTGCGTCCGACCGGGTGGCGCTGCACAACATGCAGCGCGCCACCGTGGAGGCCTGGGTCCGCCAGCTGACCGCCGCACGGCCCGACCTCGCCGAGGGTGAGGCGCGATTCGCGGTCCACGCGGCGTTCGCCCTGGTGGTGGATCTCGGCCGCCTCGTGCAGTATGTCGAGTCCGAGTCGTCCCAGGCGGTGGTGCGGGAACTGGTGCTCACCACCCTGCTCGGTTCCGCCGCCAGTCGCCGCTGATCCATCCGGAACGATCATTCACCTGTAGAGTTCGGTGCATGGTCGGGTGGACTGGACATCTGTTGTCAGCAAGAAGTTCTGAGCGATATTGGTTCGGCGGCGGCGGCCGCACTAGGGCGGAATCACCATGCACATCTCGGTGACGACGATCGGCATCGGCCAGTTGCGCAGCGACACCCGTTGCTACCTCGATCGCGCCGAGTCCGGCGAGGTGTTCGAGGTGCTCCGGCGGGGCAAGCCCGTCGCCCGACTGCGCAAGGTCGACCACTCGCAGCACGTGCACGGCAACAAGGTCTCGTTGGCAGACCTGCGCGCCTGCGCCGGTCGCCTACTCGGCCGGGTCGCGGCGGGCGAGACCATCACGATCGAGCACCACGGCCGTCCGGTCGCCGCCCTGCAACCGTGGGCGCTGCCGGAGCGCGTCGAGCCGAGCCGGATCCAAGCCGGGTACGGGCACACCGCCGTGTCCTGAAGTGTGGGATGCATGGCGTAGACGCCACGCGCCGGGTGCTCGACACTGAGGAGCATGCGGCGGTCGGTGGTGCTCCTCGGGTTCACGGGCGTGCAGGCGCTCGACCTGGTGGGACCGTTCGAGGTGTTCACCGGCGCGACGCTGGCACTGGCCGCCGAAGGGCGGGACGAGGACGGCTACGACGTCGTGGTCGTCTCGGTGGATGGTGAACCGGTGACGACGGGCACCGGCCTGGCCTTCGCCGCGCAACCGCTGCCCGACGCGCGCCACCCTGTCGACACCGTGGTGCTGCCCGGCGGGTGGGGGACGACGTCGCTGAAGCAAGGCAGCGCCGCCGTCGCCTGGGTCCGCGCCTCGGCCGAACACGCACGCCGCGTCGTCAGCGTCTGCACGGGCGCGTTCATCGCCGCGGAGGCGGGACTGCTCGACGGCTGCCCGGCCACCACGCATTGGGCGTTCGCGGCACAGCTGGCACGCGAATACCCCGCTGTCGCCGTGGATCCGGAGCCGATCTTCGTGCGCAGCTCCGAGCGCGTGTGGACGGCCGCGGGGGTGACGGCGGGGATCGACCTGGCGCTGTCGCTGGTCGAGGACGACTACGGCACCGACATCGCGCAGACGGTGGCCCGCTGGCTGGTGCTCTACCTACGCAGGCCCGGCGGGCAGACACAGTTCGCCGCGCCGGTGTGGATGCCGCGGGCGAGGCGGACGCCCATCCGCGAGGTGCAGGACGCCATCGACGCCGAACCCGGTGCCGCGCATCGCATCGCGGACATGGCGCGGCGGGCGGCCATGAGTCCTAGGCACTTCACCCGGGTCTTCACCGACGAGGTCGGCGTGCCGCCAAGCACCTATGTCGAGCGGATCCGAACCGACGCGGCCCGCCGTCAACTCGAGGAGACCGACGACACCGTCACCGCCATCGCCGCCCGCTGTGGGTTCGGCACCGCGGAGACCATGCGCCGCAACTTCGTCCGGCGCCTCGGCGTCTCGCCCGACCACTACCGCAGAACATTCGCCTGAGAAGAGAAGGAATCACCATGCCGCAGATCGCGATCGTCGTCTATCCCGGTTTCACCGCACTGGACTTCATCGGACCCTACGAGGTCTTGCGCAGCCTGCCCGACGCCGAGGTGCGCTTCGTGTGGCACGAGCCCGGACCGATCACCGCCGACAGCGGCGTGCTCGTCGTGGGCGCCACCCACTCGTTCGACGAGACACCGTCGCCCGACATCCTGCTGGTGCCCGGTGGCATGACGTCGGTGGAGCACGCCCGCGACGAGAAGCTGCTGGACTGGATCCGCCGCGCGCACGAGACGACGGCCTGGACCACGTCGGTGTGCTCGGGTTCGCTCATCCTTGCGGCAGCCGGTGTGCTGGAGGGCCTTCGGGCGACCTCGCACTGGATGATCGTGCCGATGCTCAAGACCTTCGGGGTGATCCCCGTCTCCGACGAGCGCGTCGTCCGCGAGGGCAAGGTGGTCACCGCGGCCGGTGTCTCGGCGGGCATCGACTTGGCGATGTGGCTGGCCGGTGAGATCGCCGGAGAGGCGCACGCCAAGGTCACCCAGCTGATCATCGAGTACGACCCCCAGCCGCCGTTCGACAGCGGTCACATGTCCAAAGCGTCGGCGTCGACCAAGGCCGCCGCGGCGGCGGAACTGGCCAAGGACACCGTGTTCACCCACCGCCAGCTCGGCCAGTCGACGATGCTGCTGTGGGACCGCGCGCTGGCCGCAGTCCGGTCCCGCCGCTCCAAGTCGGCGACTTCGGCGCGCTGACCGCCGCGGAGCGAACGAAACCGCGCCGAAATCACCGCCGCGCGCGCACCCGCGCAGGGATCGGGCCGTCGGCCACGGTGGTGAACGGCACGGCGAGCGGGAAATCGTCTCCGGTGGAGGTGATCTCGACGTCCCGCAGCACCGTCGCGACCGCGAGGACCAGTTCGAGCATCGCGAAGTGGTCGCCGATGCAGGTGCGCGTCCCGCCGCCGAACGGGATGTACTGCCAGCGGTCGAGGCGCCCGAAGTTCTGCGCGCTGAACCGCTCCGGGTCGAATCGCAGCGGGTCGTCCCACAGATCCGGGTCGCGCTGCATGCCGTAGATGCCCACCAGCACCATGCTGCCCGCCTCGACCCGGCAGCCCGCGACCTCGATGTCGCGCATGGCCGTCCGGCCGGCCACCGACACCGGCGGGCACAGCCGCAGCGCCTCGTGCACCACCTGTGTGGTGTAGGGCAGCCGGCCGACGTCGTCGGCGGTCAGGGTGCGGTCACCGAGCGCGGCGGCCTCGGCGGCCACCCGGTCGGCGATGTCGCGGTGGTGGCCCAGCGCCCACAGCGCGTAGGCGATGGTGGTGGCCGTGGTGTCGTGGCCCGCGACGATGAACGCGATCAGGTCGTTGCAGATGTCGTCGTCGGACAGCGTCTTCCCGGTCTCCGGGTCGGTCGCGCCGATCAGCGCGTGCACCAGCGGTGCGTCGATGTCCGGGTCGGCGCGGCACGCCGCGAGGATGTCCTCCGCGAGGCGGTGCATCGAGCTGTAGGCGGCGACGGCGCGCCGCCGCGACGGAAGCGGCAGCCAGCGTGGCGGATTGATCGGGCGCATCCCGCGGTCGGCGATGTGCGACAGCGCGATGTTGAGGGGCTCGGCCAACGCATAGGAACGCTCGTCGAGGTCGATGCCGAGCACAGAGCGGCCCAGCGCCCGCATCGTGAGCCGGCGGCTGTCGGCGTCCAGGTCGACCTCCGCCCCGTCGCCGGAACCCGCGGCGGCGGCGAGCCAGCCGTCGGCCACCATCGCGGCGGCCTGCGACATGTGGTCGCCGAAGCGGCGCACGTACTGCTTGGTGAACAGCGGCTGCAGCGTGCGCTTGCGGGGCAGCCACGGCTCGTTGGGCAGATCGGCGAGGTTGTCGCCCATCAGCATTCGCATCTCGTGGTGCACGGCCGTCCGGTCACACGCACCGTCCTTGCGGCTCAGCACGTCCCGCGCACCGGCGGGCGACATCACCCAGACGATCGGCGGCGCGAACCACTTCGGGCCGAGCGTCACCCGGGTGACCTGACCGCCCGCCTCGCGGAACGTCACCTGACACGTGTGGGTCTTGCGCACCTCGTCGAGGCGCTGCTTGAGCGGTAGTGGATTCGCCGGCACCAGCGGCAGCGCGGCGACGTCGTTCTCCTCGGTGGTGACCATTTCCCCTCCGGCCCTTGGCGCAACGCCTCGAAGCGTAGTTCGGTGCGGCCGTTCCTCGCCTACGATGCCCCGGTGGGTATCCCCGAAGTCGATCCGACGGCAGGTTCGCCGATGCTGCGTATCGGCGCGCGGCTGACCAGTCCCAAGCCCGTGCGCTGGGCACTCAAGCACGTCGCGCACCGCATCGACCGGCCGCTGCTCCGGCTGTCCAACGGGCGGCTGTCCTCGGCGATGGTGACGCCCGAGGTGCTGCTGATCCACACCGGCGCCAGGACGGGCAAGCGGCGGACCACGCCGCTCACCTACTTCACCGACAGCGGCCGGGTCATCGTGATCGCATCGAATTACGGCGGCTCCCGCCACCCGGCCTGGTACTTCAACATCACGGCCAACCCGCGGGTGACGCTGTCGGCCGGCGGCCACACCGGCGACTACGTCGCCGAGGAGGTCACCGGTGAGGAGCGCGCCCGGCTGTGGCGGCTGGCATGCGAGTTCATCCCCAGCTACGCCGGCTACGAGCAGCTCGCGGGCGACCGGACCATCCCGGTGATCGCCTTCACCCCCGCCCCCTAGCGAGTTGTGGAGTCTCGGCCGCGCACACCGCGGCTGATGTTCCACAGATCGCCAGGCGGTAGCGTCGTCGGCGTGAATCTGGCTTACGACGATCGTGGCAAGGGACAGCCGGTGCTGTTCATCGCCGGTCACGGCGGCGCCGGACGGACCTGGCATCTGCACCAGGTGCCGGCATTCGCCCGGGCCGGCTACCGGACCATCACCTTTGACAACCGCGGCATCGGCGCGACCTCGAACGCCGAGGGCTTCGGTACCGAGCAGATGGTCGCCGACACCGCGGCCCTGATCGAGAAGCTCGACCTGGCGCCGGTACGCCTGGTCGGTGTGTCGATGGGCTCCTACATCGCCCAGGAGCTGATGCTGGCGCGCCCGGAGCTGGTCGACAGCGCGGTGCTGATGGCCACCCGCGGTCGCCACGACAAGGCCCGCGAGCTGTTCCGCCGCGCCGAGCTGGATCTCGAGGCCTCGGGCATCGAGCTGCCCGCCGCCTACGACGCCAAGATCCGGCTGATCGAGAACTTCTCCCCGAAGACGCTGAACAACGACCGGGTGGTGCAGGACTGGTTCGAGATGTTCACCATGTGGCCGAACAGGTCGACGCCCGGGACGCGCAGCCAGTTCAACGCCTCCCCGACCACCAACCGGTTGCCGGCCTACGGGGCGATCCGGCAGCGCACGCTGGTGATCGGCTTCGCCGACGACGTCCTGCTGCCCGCCCACCTCAGCCGCGAGGTCGCCGACGCGCTGCCCAACGGCCGCTACCTGGAGATTCCGGACACCGGCCACCTCGGCTTCCTCGAGCAGCCCGACGCCGTCAACAAAGCGGCGCTCGATTTCTTCGCCGATAAGCTGTAGCGATGAACCCCTCGACGACGCAGGCCCGTGTCGTCGTCGACGAACTGATTCGCGGCGGCGTCCGTGACGTCGTGCTGTGCCCGGGGTCGCGCAACGCGCCGCTGGCCTTCGCGCTGAACGACGCCGACCGCGCGGGCCGGCTGCGTCTGCACGTGCGGATCGACGAACGCACCGCCGGCTTCCTGGCGATCGGCCTTGCCGTCGCGGAGCGCGCGCCGGTGTGCGTGGCGATGACGTCGGGCACCGCGGTCGCCAACCTCGGTCCCGCGGTCGTCGAGGCGAACTACGCCCGGGTGCCGCTGATCGTGCTGAGCGCCAACCGGCCCTACGAGCTGCTGGGCACCGGCGCCAACCAGACCTTCGAGCAGCTCGGCTACTTCGGCACGCAGGTGCGGGCGATGATCAGCCTCGGCCTCGCCGAGGACAACCCGGAACGGATGGACTCGCTCAACGCCCAGTGGCGGTCAGCGACGTGCCGCGTGCTGGTGGCGGCCACCGGCGCGCGCAGCGCCAACGCCGGTCCGGTGCAGTTCGACATCCCGCTGCGCGAGCCGCTGGTGCCCGACGCCCACGATGGAAGCCCGGTCCCGCCCGGCCGCCCGGACGGCAGGCCGTGGACACACACGCCGCCGGTGTCGTTCGACCAGCCGGTCGACATCGACCTCGCCCCCGACACCGTCGTCATCGCCGGCCACGGCGCCGGTGTGCAGGAGAACCTCGCCGGCCTGCCGACGGTAGCCGAACCCACTGCTCCGCCTGCGGCCAACCCGCTGCACCCGCTTGCCCTGCGGCTCCTGCGGCCCAAGCAGGTGATCATGCTCGGCCGGCCGACGCTGCACCGGCCGGTGTCGGCCCTGCTGGCCGACCCGTCGGTGCCGGTGTACGCGCTGACCACCGGGCCGCGCTGGCCCGACGTCTCCGGCAACTCGCAGGCCACCGGCACCCGGGCGGTCATCTCCGGCGCCTCTGACCCGGCCTGGCTGCGGCGGTGCGCCGACGCCCACCGGCACGCGGTCGACGCGGTCCGCGACCAGCTCGCGGCCCACCCGCTGACCACCGGCCTGCATGTGGCCGCCGCGGTCACCGACGCGCTGCGGCCCGGCGACCAGCTGGTGCTCGGCGCGTCGAACCCGGTGCGCGACGCCGCGCTGGTCGGGCTGACCCCGCGCGGGGTGACGGTGCGGTCGAACCGCGGGGTGGCGGGTATCGACGGCACGGTGTCGACGGCCATCGGCGCCGCGCTGGCGCACGAGCAGACCGGAAGCGGCGACGAGGTGCCGCGGACGATCGCCCTGCTCGGGGACCTGACGTTCGTGCACGACAGTTCCGGCCTGCTCATCGGGCCCACCGAGCCCACGCCGCGGGACCTGACGATCGTGGTGTCCAACGACAACGGCGGCGGCATCTTCGAACTCCTCGAGCAGGGCGACCCGCGGTTCTCCGACGTGTCGGCGCGCGTCTTCGGCACCCCGCACGACGTCGACGTCGGCGCGCTGTGCCGGGCGTACCACGTGGACAGCCGCCAGATCGAGGTCGACGACCTGGCCGGGGTGCTCGACGAACCGCACGACGGGATGCGGGTGCTGGAGGTGAAGGCCGACCGGTCGTCGTTGCGGGCGCTGCACGCGTCGATCAGGGCCGCCCTGTGACGCTGCCCCCAGCGCTGCACCGTCTGATCGAGCGGCTGAAAGTGTTGTGGCGCATCGCGATTCCACACCTGTACGGCGACGGCACCGAGACCCGCGCCGAGCGGGTGATCCGGCGGGTCCGCATCGGAGTGGTGATCGCCGCCTGCCTGGTCACGCTGCAGTCGACGTTGATGGTGCTCGGCGCGTGGCGCAACGACCGGCAGATCGAAGGCCACATGGGTGTCGCCGAGGCGAACGTCCTCAGCGCGGGCCCGCGCCGGTCGACCATCGAGTTCGTCACACCCGACCGGGTGACCTACCGTCCCGAACTCGGTGTGCTGTACCCGTCGGAGCTGGAGGCGGGCATGCGGATCTATGTCGAGTACGACGTGAACAACCCCGACCTGGTCCGGGTGCAGGACCGCGACGCGTCGCTGTCCATCATCCCGGCCGGCTCGATCGCGGTCGTCGGCTGGCTGGCGGCCGGGGCGGCGCTGCTCGGGCTGGCATACCTGCAGAAACGGCTGCACGTGGAGCAGGCCGGCGAGGCCCGCCCCGAAGTGGCGGATCAGCCGCGCGTCGGCTGACCGCGGCGCCTCGAGCGGACGATCGCACCCGCGGTCAGCGCGACGACGGCGACGAACCCGTTGACGGCCACGAGCGCGACCAGCGCCAGCCCGGTGATGTCGCCCCGGTCGCGGTGCCGGTAGATCACCTCCTGGAACGGGGTGTCGGCCGACGCCTGGACGAACACGTAGTCGCCGTCGATCGCGGACGGATCGTCGATGGTGTTCTTCCACCGGGTGAGGAACGCCGCCTCGCCCGCGTATTCGGCGAGCGCGGGCGGCAGCGCCTCGATCCGGCCGGCGAAGGCGAGCGACGGGTCGTCGCCGGCCACGGGGACCTCTGACGGGTCCATCCGGTGATCGGCCAGCACGGTCAGGTCGACGGTCTGCGGCGTCGTCGCCGACTGTGACAACCGCATCGGGTACACCACCTCGTCGGAGCGGAACGACAGCCGCAGCGGCTGCAGGTCACCGGTCAGCGACTCGCCGGCGGCGCCAGGAACCAGCTGCACCGCCACGATCTCCCAGCCGTCCCGCACATAGGGCGCAAGGTTGCGATCCAGGCCTGGCGGGTGCGGAAATCCCCGGCCCGCAAGCCAATCGGCCAGGGCGGCCGGATCGCCTGCGGTCAGCCGGGTCACGTCGAACGGTCCGATGCGCTGCCGGGCGAGCACGCTGACACCGGTCGGGGCCTGCGCGCCGGCGGTGTCGGGCGCCTCGCTCGCGAAGCCCTTCATCCAGTCGAACGTGGGCCACCACGAGTCGCGGTACTCGATGCGCGGCGCGGTGAGCAGGTCGATCTCGTCGAACACCTCCGGCTCGCCGAGGGTGACCCGCGCCGCCGACGGCACCGGCATCACCCAGGCCGCGGACGCCGAACTGCCTTGCACGTCGAAGGACATCAGCACGTCCTCGCTGGTGCCGTCCCAGGCGACCAGCGCGCGCTCGTCGGTCACGGCCGGACCCTCCTGCGCGGGGATGTAGGCGCCGCAGCCGCAGGCCCGCGCCGGCGCGGCCACGCCGGCGGACAGCGCCAGCACGCACGTCGCGAGCACCACGGCGGCCGACCGCATCATGGGCGTCATCGTATTGCCCGCGCGCCGTTTGGCCGCTCCCTTCGCGGGTATCGCGACCCGTCGACGGCATCGGAAGGGGACGGGCGATGAGTGCACTGGACACCGCGAAGAAGCAGGCGGCCGAGGTGGCCGGGAAGCTGGCCGACCAGCTGCCGCAACGAACGGCCACGCAGTCGGTGACGATCGCCGTTCCGCTGGAGCGCGTCGAGCAGTTCTGGCGCAACCCCGACGAGCTCTCGGTGGTGCTCGGCGACGTCGGCGAGGTCGAGGTCACCGGCCCCGACCGGTACCGGTGGCGGCTGCAGGCCGGCCCGGTGAAGACGACGTGGGAATCGCGGCTGCAGGAGGACATCGCCGGTGTCCGGTTCGTCGGCACCGAGGACGACCGCAACGAGCTCGTCGTCACCTATCGCGAGGCGCCCCGCGGCCTGGGAACCGAGGTGACCGTGCACGCGAAGAGTCCGGCTCCCGGCCTGCTCACCGGCGCACTGGCGTTCAAGGTGCTCTACCGGGTGCGGGCGCTGCTGCAGACCGGTGAGGTGCCGACCATCCGATGCAATCCGAGCGCGCGCGACTCCGCGCGCTGACGAAAGGCCAACCATGCGTGCACTGTGCTGGAACGGTGTCAACAACCTGTCGGTCGAGACCGTCGACGACCCGGAACTGCTCAACCCCCACGACGTGATACTCGCGGTGAAGCTGACCACCACCTGCGGCTCGGACCTGCATTTCATCGACGGCTACCTGCCGGGGATGCGGGAAGGCGACGTGTTCGGCCACGAATTCATGGGTGAGGTCATCGAGACCGGTCGCGAGGTGACCAAGATCAAGGTCGGCGACCGGGTGGTGGTGCCGTCGTTCATCGGATGCGACCGGTGCTGGTACTGCGAGCACGAGCTGTACGCCTGCTGCGACACCACCAATCCGAATGCCGAACTGCAGCAACCGGTGCTTGGCTATCCGTCCGGTGGAATCTACGGCTACACCCACGAATTCGGCGGCTACGCCGGATCGCACGCCCAGTACATCCGGGTGCCGTTCGGTGACACCAACTGTTTCCCGATTCCCGGCGACGTCACCGACGAGCAGGCGTTGTTCCTCTCCGACGCGGTCCCGACCGGGTTCATGGGCGCCGACTTCTGCGACGTCTCCGGCGGCGACACCGTCGCGGTGTGGGGTGCGGGCGGCGTCGGGCTGATGGCGGCCCGCAGTGCCCTGCTGCTTGGCGCCGAGCGAGCGATCGTGATCGACCGCTATCCCGAACGACTGGCGCTGGCGCGCGACGGCTTCGGTCTCGAGACGATCGACTACAGCTCCGTCGACAGCGTGCAGGAGATGCTGCGTGAGATGACCGGCGGCCGTGGACCCGACGCGTGCATCGACGCGGTGGGCATGGAGGGCCACAGCACCGGTGTGCAGCAGGTCTACGACCGCGCCAAGCAGCTGCTGCGGATGGAGACCGACCGGGCGAGCGCGCTGCGTCAGGCGATCCTGGCCTGCCGCAAGGGCGGCGTCGTCTCGGTGCTCGGCGTCTACGGGCTCACCGACAAGTTCCCGATGGGTGTGCTGACCAACAAGGGGCTGACGCTGCGGACATCTCAGCAGCACGGGCAGCGATACATGAAGCGGCTGTTCGACTACGTCGAGCAGGGCGACCTCGACCCAGCGAAGCTGATCACCCACGACCTGCCGCTGGAAGAGGGCGTGCGGGCCTACGACATGTTCAAGAACAAGCAGGACAACTGCATCCGGGTCGCGCTTCGGCCGTGATGCTCACACCGAGGACAGCAGCTTCGCCAGCCAGTTGTCGTCGTAGATGTCGAGCTTCTCGTCGTTGACGAGGTCGTACACCGTGGGTGTGCCCGCGTCGAGCGGGTCGATCTCCCAGAGGAATTCGGTGTTCAGCGCGGTCATCTCCGCGGTGTCGACGGCCTCGCTGCCAGCGGAGATCTCGCCGGCCCGCTCGCCGCCGATGCCGCTGTCGGTCGCGAGCTTCGCCAGGGCGGCGTTCGACGGCGCCTCCGGTGAATCCTGTTGCGCCCAAAGCTGTTCGACGAAGTTCTGGAAGTCGGGGGCCGACGTGCCGGGGCCGGCGGCCAGGAACATCGCATTGCTCACCCGGGCGCTGTGGTCGTTGCCGTCCTGGTCGAAGAACGTCACCGGACGGTAGGTCACCGCCAGCTGGCCCATGTCGACGTACCGCTCGAAGTCGGCGCCGAAGTCGGCCTGCAGGTCCGCGCAGTGCGGGCACTGCGGCTCGGTGAACACCTCGATGCGCACCGGCGCCTCGGGAAAGCCGATCACGATGCCGTAGCCGTCCTCGGTGACGGCGGTCCCCGGCTCGACGGGATCACGCTTGGCGGCGCCGGCGATGTCGCGGCTGCAGCCGGCGGTGAACAGCAGCAGCACCGCCAGCCCGAGCGCCACCATTTTCCTGCTCGCGGTCATGGAGGCGACGGTACCGCGCACTCGACTTCGGGCGATCCCGGGTTTTCGTGTCGCGTATGCCTGCACGCAACCTGCGGGAAAGCGCACGCTGAAACGATCACGACGTGCGCGTTGCTATCGTCGCCGAGTCCTTTCTGCCGAACATCAACGGTGTCACCAACTCCGTGCTTCGGGTGGTCGAGCACCTCCGCCGCACCGGACACGAGGTGCTCATCATCGCCCCCGACACCCCGCGCGGCGAACCGCCCGCCGACCGGGTGCACGACGGCGTCCGGGTACACCGGGTGCCGTCGCGGATGTTCCCGAAGATCAACTCACTGCCGCTCGGCATGCCGCGGCCCCGGATCGTCCAGGTGCTGCGCGGCTTCGATCCCGACGTGGTGCACCTGGCGTCGCCGGCGCTGCTCGGGTGGGGCGGCGTGCACGCGGCCCGCTATCTCGGGGTGCCGACGGTCGCGGTGTTCCAGACCGACGTCGCCGGCTTCGCCGAGAGCTACGGTGTCGGCGTGCTGTCGCGGGCGTCCTGGGCGTGGACCCGCAGGCTGCACAGCAAGGCCGACCGCACGCTGGCGCCGTCGACCTCGGCGATGGAGAATCTCGCCGCGCACCGGATCCCGCGGGTACACCGCTGGGCCCGCGGCGTCGACATCACCGGCTTCGCGCCGTCGGCCCGCGACAACGCGCTGCGGCAGCGGTGGTCGCCGGACGGCAGGCCGGTCGTCGGCTTCGTCGGCCGGCTGGCGCCTGAGAAGCACGTCGAGCGCCTGGCCGTACTGGCCGCCCGCGACGATCTGCAGCTCGTCGTCGTCGGCGACGGCGTCGACCGCGCGAAATTGCAGGCGGTGCTGCCGTCGGCGTTGTTCACCGGGGCGCTGTACGGCCAGGAGCTGGCGACCGCCTACGCCAGCATGGACGTGTTCGTCCACCCCGGTGAGCACGAGACGTTCTGCCAGGCGGTGCAGGAGGCGATGGCCTCGGGCCTGCCGGTCGTCGCGCCCGATGCGGGCGGTCCGCGCGACCTCGTCGCGCCCTACCGCACCGGCTTGCTGCTGCCCGTCGCCGAGTTCGAGGCCAAGCTCGCCGACTCGGTCGGCCACCTGATCGCCGAGCGGCAGCGCTACTCGGTGGCCGCCCGCCGCAGTGTGCTGGGCCGCACCTGGCCCGCCATCTGCGACGAGCTGCTCGGGCACTACGAAGCGGTGCAGGGCCTGCGCCGGTTGAAAGCCGCCTGACCGCCTAGTACCGCGGGACTCTAGCCGCCGGCTTCGACGGCGACGGGCTGCCACTCCTCCCACGTCGCGAGGCGGCTCTCGTAGTCGGCCCTGGCCAGTTGCAGCGGCAGCTCGCCGAAGAACACCCGCAGTGGCGGCTTCTCGGCGTCGACGATCTTGAGCACCGCGGCGGCCGACGCCTTCGGGTCGCCGGACTTCGCCGTGCGCTTGCTGCGGGCGGCGTCGGCTTGGGCGTGCGCCTCCTCGTAGGCGAGCAGCGGGGTCGCGCGCTTGGCCGACGAACCGGCCCAATCGGTGTCGAAGCCGCCCGGTTCGATGAGGGTGACGTGGATGCCGAACGACTCGACCTCCTGCGCCAGCGCCTGCGAGAACCCCTCCAGCGCCCACTTCGACGCGTGGTAGATGCCGACGTTCTGGAACGCCGTGATCCCGCCGATCGACGACACCTGGAGGATGTGGCCGCTGCGTTGGGCCCGCAGATAGGGGAGCGCCGCCTGGGTGACCCACAGTGCGCCGAAGACGTTCGTTTCGATTTGGTCGCGCGCTTCCTGCTCGGACAGTTCCTCGACGAAGCCGAACTGGCCGTAGCCGGCGTTGTTGACCACGATGTCGAGCCGCCCGAAGTGGTCGTGGGCCTGCTTGACGGCCGCGAAGTCGGCGTCGCGGTCGGTGACGTCGAGGCGGATCGGCAGCAGGGCGTCGCCGTACTTCCCGACCAGGTCGTCGAGCGTCGAGGTGTCGCGGGCGGTGGCGGCCACGCGGTCGCCGCGGTCGAGGGCGGCGATCGTCCACTCGCGCCCGAAGCCGCGCGACGTGCCGGTGATGAACCAGACTTTTGCACTCATGTCGCCGTATAAGCGCCGTCGCGGCGCCATCATTCCCGGCCTCCACGGACGCACAGGTAGCGTCGGCATCGTGAGCCGGGCGTCGTTGGAGAAGAATCCGCACGAGGTGGCGTCGATGTTCGACGGCGTCGCCCGCCGCTACGACCTGACCAACACGGTGCTCTCGCTGGGGCAGGACCGGTTCTGGCGCCGGGCCACCCGCGCGGCCTTGCAGATCGGCCCCGGTGACAAGGTGCTCGACCTGGCCGCGGGCACGGCCGTCTCGACCGTCGAGCTCGCGGCGTCCGGCGCGTGGTGTGTGGCGGCGGACTTCTCGGTCGGCATGCTGGGCGCCGGTGCGCGCCGCGATGTCCCCAAGGTGGCGGGCGACGCGACCCGGCTGCCGTTCGACGACGGTGTGTTCGACGCGGTCACCATAAGCTTCGGGCTGCGCAACGTCGTCGACCACGCCGCGGGGCTCCGCGAGATGGCGCGGGTGACGCGGCCGGGCGGGCGACTGGTGGTGTGCGAGTTCTCCACTCCGACATACGGGCCGTTCGCGACGCTGTACAAGGAGTATCTGATGCAGGCGCTGCCGAGGATGGCCCGCACGGTGTCGTCGAACCCGGACGCGTACGTCTACCTCGCCGAGTCGATCCGGGCCTGGCCCGACCAGCCCGCGTTGGCTCAGCGGATCGAGGACAACGGGTGGTCACAGGTGCGGTGGCGCAACCTCAGCGGCGGCATCGTCGCCCTGCACGCCGCGGTCAAACCTGGTACTTAGCCCGGCTTCTCAGCCGAGCGGGCCGCCGGTGCCCTGCGGCAGGATCGGCGTGTCAGGGTGGCCCTGGCGTGGCGGCGTGGTGTCCCGCTCGCTGATCGGTTCGCACTTCCCGACGTAGGTGACGTCCCCGCACGGACCCATCGGCTTCGCGGCGACGGGGGCGCTGAGCCCGAGCGCCATCACGGCTGATGCGGTGGCGACCCAGAGCAGGCGGGCCGGCCTGTGCGATGCGATCATTCGCGGATCTCCTCGCTGTCAGAGTGAACAACCCGCGTGGACTCCAGAGTAGTCCCGTTGCAGGCCCGGCGGGATAGCATTCACGCGTCCATCCGGGCGACGAGGAGATTGGCGATGCAGACGTTCTGGCGCTACGTCCAGATCCAGCTCGTGGTGTTCGTGTTCGGCATCGTCGGGCCGATCTTCCTGATTCTGTTCTTCACCACACGGCCCGATCCGACGATGAAGTGGGCCTACTGGGCGGGCCTGATCATCGTCTTCTTCGAGGTGCTGATCGCGCTGGGGCTGACCAAGCGGAGCATGACCGAGCAGAAGCCGAAATTGTCCACCGCGCAACTCATCGAGCAGGCCAGCGCACGGCGCAGGAGCGCCTCGCGCGATTCCGACGAGGAGTTCAGCTCGTCAGAGTGACCGCCGCGTCACTCGCAGAAGAAGCAGCGGGCGGTCACGGCGGGCAGCGCCGTATGGCAGACGGGGCAGACCTCGACGCGCCGCTCCTCGGGCGTGCGGGTCTTCCTCGGCGGCGCACTGTCGATCGGCGGCGGAGGCTTCGGCAGCTCGTGTTCGACAACGGCCATGCCGTCGAAGATAACCGGCCGAACTGAATGGCAGACGACGGCCCGGCAGCGGAAAGACGTCCGCAGCAAACATTTCCGGCCAATGCTCAGCTGAACGGCTTGCGCGCGTCCAATTTCCGCGACGCCAATCCGCCGGCCCGCCACACCCGCGCGATCCGGTCCTCGTCCTCGTCGGTCACGAGATTCCCCATCACCCGTACCGCGATCCGCATCAGCGTCGTCGACCGCATCGCTACCGGACCGGCCAGGGGCAGGAAGCGCGGCAGCGTCAACAGCAGCGCCAGCCGCCGCGCCACCGAGAATCCGCGCGCATAGTGCTCCCGCAGCACCGCCGGCCACACCGTCGACAGGTCCGCCGCACCGAGGAGCTCGGCGGCCAGCCGGCCGGTCTCCAGGCCGTAGTCGATGCCCTCACCGTTGAGCGGGTTGACGCAGGCGGCGGCGTCGCCGATGAGCATCCAGTTGGGTCCGGCGACGCCCGAGACCGCCCCACCCATCGGCAGCAGGGCGGACAGCGGCGCGCGTGGCTCGCCGTCGAAGCCCCACTCCTCGCGGCGCAGCGAGGTGTAGTACGACATCAGCGGCCGCAACGCCGCGTCGGAGGGCCTCTTCGCAGTGGCCAGCGCGCCGACGCCGATGTTCACCTCGCCGTTGCCGAGCGGGAAGATCCACCCGTAGCCGGGCAGCACCTTGCCTTCCGGTGAGCGCAGTTCCAGGTGCGAGGTGATCCACGGCTCGTGACTGCGCGGGCTCGCGAGGTATCCCCGCACGGCGACGCCGTACACCGTCTCCTGATGCCACTGCCTGCCCAGCACGCGGCCGAGGGTGGACCGGGCTCCGTCGGCGACGATCAGGGTGCCCACGCCGACCTCGTCGCCGTTGTCGAGCACCACCGCCTCGACGGCGCCCGACGAAGCATGGCGTACCGCAACGGCTTTCACGCCGAGCAGCATCTTTGCGCCGTCGTCGGCCGCGACCGACCGGATGCGGTCGTCGAGTTCGGTGCGCGCCACCGCGCTGCCGGTGGGCGGGAACGACGGCCCGGGCCACGGCACCTCGACGTCGGCGCCGAAGCCGGACATCCGCAGCCCGCGGTGCCGGATCCGGCCGTCCAGCCACGGCCCGAGGCCCAGCCGCTCCAGCTCGGCGACCGCGCGCGGGGTGAGGCCGTCGCCGCAGGCCTTGTCGCGGGGGAACTGCGCGGAATCGATCACCAGCACGTCGCGGCCGTCGCGGGCGGCCCACGCCGCGGCCGCGGACCCCGCGGGTCCGGCGCCCACCACAACCACGTCTGCCCTGGTTCTCATCGTCCCCAGTATGTTGGAGAGGTGAGGACACCGGCGACCGTGGTGGCAGGCGTGGATTTCGGCGATGCGACGTTCGCGTCCGACGTCCGCGACGGCGTGGCCCGCATCGAGGAGCTGATGTCCTCTGAGCTGGGCAGAGCCGACGAGTTGATGGCCGAGGCCGTGCAGCATCTCTTCCAGGCCGGCGGCAAGCGGTTCCGTCCGCTGTTCACCGTGCTCTCGGCGCAGCTGGGGCCCGAACCCGACGGCTGGCAGGTCTCGGTGGCCGGCGCCGTCATCGAGCTGGTGCACCTGGCGACGCTGTACCACGACGACGTGATGGACGAGGCGCAGATGCGCCGCGGCGCGCCGTCGGCCAACGCCCGGTGGGGCAACAACATCGCGATCCTGGCGGGCGACTACCTGTTCGCGACGGCGTCACGGCTGGTCTCGCGGCTCGGCCCGGACGCCGTGCGGGTGATCGCGGACACCTTCGCCCAGCTGGTCACCGGCCAGATGCGGGAGACGCGGGGCGCCGCCGAGGGCGTCGACGAGATCGATCACTACCTCAAGGTCGTGTACGAGAAGACGGCCTGCCTGATCGCCGCCTCCGGCCGGTTCGGTGCGACGTTCTCCGGCGCCGACGACGAGCAGATCGAGCGGCTCAGCCGGCTCGGCGGCATCGTCGGCACGGCGTTCCAGATCTCCGACGACATCATCGACATCGACAGCGACCCCGACGAGTCGGGCAAGGTGCCGGGCACCGACCTGCGGGAAGGCGTGCACACGCTGCCGGTGCTCTACGCCCTGAGGGAAACCGGCGCCGACGCCGACCGGCTGCGGGAACTGCTCGCCGCCCCGATCGACAACGACGACGACCTGGCCGAGGCGCTGCGGCTGCTGCGTCGCTCACCAGGGATGACGGCGGCCAAGGAGACGGTGGCGCGCTACGCCGCGCAGGCCCGCGACGAGCTCGATCAGCTGCCCGACGGGCCCGGCCGGTATGCGATGGCGTCGCTGGTCGACTACACCGTGAACCGGCACGGCTGAGATCACGGAACCCGGACGGCGGTCCGGAGCGTTCAACCGGCGAAGACCTCTCAGATCTGCGACAGGAGGAAGTCCGCGATGAGCTGGAACCCACACGCCAACAGGTTCAAGACGTTCCTGTTGCTGGTGTGCATGTCCGCGCTGATCGTGTTCGTCGGTGCGCTGTTCGGCCGGTCGATCATGTTCCTGGCGGTGCTGTTCGCCGTCGGCATGAACGTCTACGTCTACTTCAACAGCGACAAGCTGGCACTGAAGGCCATGCACGCCCAGCCGGTCAACGAGATGCAGGCGCCGGCGATGTACCGCATCGTGCGCGAGCTCGCGACCGCGGCCCGTCAGCCGATGCCGCGGCTCTACATCTCCGACACCGCCAACCCGAACGCGTTCGCGACCGGGCGCAACCCGCGCAACGCCGCGGTCTGCTGCACCACCGGGATCCTGCACATCCTCAGCGAGCGGGAGCTGCGCGCGGTCCTCGGCCACGAGCTGTCGCACGTCTACAACCGCGACATCCTGATCTCGTGTGTGGCCGGCGCGATGGCGTCGGTGATCACCGCGCTGGCCAACATCGCGATGTTCGCGTCGATGTTCGGCGGCAACCGCGACGGTGCCAATCCCTTTGCGCTGCTTCTGGTCTCGTTACTGGGGCCGATCGCCGCGACGGTGGTGCGGCTGGCGGTGTCCCGGTCGCGGGAGTACCAGGCCGACCAGTCGGGCGCCGAGCTGACCGGTGATCCGCTGGCGCTGGCGTCGGCGCTGCGCAAGATCGCCGGCGGGGTCGAGGCGGCCCCGCTGCCGCCCCAGCCGCAACTGGCCGACCAGGCGCACCTGATGATCGCCAGCCCGTTCCGGGCAGGGGAGAAGATGGGCAAGCTGTTCTCGACGCACCCGCCGATCGAGGAGCGGATCCGCCGGCTCGAGGACATGGCAGGCCGCGGCCCCGGCCGGTACTGACGGCCATCGGTGCCCGCCGGCTCACGCGAGTTCTACGCGAGGGCTGTGACCGCGGCGCATTTGCGACCCTCCTGTAGAACTCGGCATCCCGGGCCGGTACTGACGGCCATCGGTACCCGCCGGCTGCGCAACCACGTTAGGGTGATCGCGTGCTGAGCAGAATGCTGATCGGCGCGGCCAGTGCCGTGGGGGCGGTCTTCGTCGGAATGCCGGGGACCGCGGCAGCCCAACCACCTGCGCCGCCGCCGCCACCCCCGTTGCCCAACGTCAACGCCTGGGCCCCGGCCAAGCTGCCGGACTACGCCGTGACGGACGGCAGCTGGTACGCCTTCGCCACGCCTGAGGGCATCACCTGTGTGTTGCAGCGCAACGGCGGCTACGGCTGCAGCGGCGCACTGCCTGGTGCGCCCGGCGGCGCGAACCTGGTGAGCGGCGGCCCCGGGGCGCCGGGGTTCTCGAGCACCTCGGCGCCGCTGTATGTGGCGACTGAAGCACCCAAGCCGCTGCCCCCGAACACCCGGCTCAGCTTCCAGACGGTCAGCTGCGGCACCGACGGCACCATCACGTCGTGCGTCGACACCCGGACCCAGAACGGCTTCGTCATCAGCCCCACGGCCAGTTGGGTCGTCGGCGGCAACCCGCTGGTCGACCGCCCCGAGGGCACCAGCCCGTACTTCAACTGACGTCAGAAGCCCTGGCCGTGCACCTCGTGGCCGGGCTTCTCCGCGGCCAGCCCGCGATAGGCCTGCTCGACGGATGAGCCGTGATTGATCACGCCGTCCACCTCGCGGGCGATCGGCATGTTCAGGCCGTACTCGTCGGCGAACTCCATGATCACCTTCGAGGCCTTGACGCCCTCGGCGACCTGGTTCATCGACGCGATGATCTCGTCGATCGACTTGCCTGAGCCGAGCTGTTCGCCGACGTGGCGGTTGCGGCTCCGTTGGCTGGTGCAGGTGACGATGAGGTCGCCCATGCCTGCCAGTCCCGCGAAGGTGTCGCGGTGCCCGCCGAGCGCCTCGCCCATCTTCGACATCTCTCGCACCGCGCGGGCGATCACCATCGCGCGGGTGTTCTCGCCGATGCCCAGCGAGTAGCCCATGCCCACGGCGATCGCATAGACGTTCTTCAGCGCACCCGCCATCTCCACACCCACCACGTCGTCGGTGGTGTACGTGCGGAATCGCTTGGTACGGAACAATTCCGCGAGCCGTGCCGCCAGGTGCTGGTCGGGCATGGCGAGCACCGCGGCGGCGGCGTAGCCGTCGGCGACCTCACGGGCGATGTTCGGCCCGGCCAGGATTCCGGCGGGGTGGCCGGGCAGCACCTCGCCGACGATCTGGCTCATCCGCATGTTGGTGCCCTGCTCGAGTCCCTTGACCAGTGACACCACCGGGACCCACGGCCGCAGCTCGCCGGCCAGTTCCTCGAGCACGCCGCGGAATCCGTGCGACGGCACGCCCATCACGACGACGTCGGCCTGGTTGGCGGCCTCGGCGAAGTCGGTGGTGGCGCGCAGCGATTCGGTCAGGGCGACCTCGTCGCCGAGATACTTGGTGTTGCGGTGGTTCGCGTTGATGTCCTTGGCCGTCTCCTCCGAGCGCACCCACTGCAGTGTCGGTCCGCGCCTGGCGCAGATGGAAGCGACGGTGGTGCCCCAGGAGCCTCCGCCGAGGACGACGACATTGGGTTCGCGCTGAGCCGGTGCCATCCGATCAGGGTAGGGCGGACGTCTCTGATCGGAGGGCAATTCACGGTTGAAACCGTCCCCGTCGGGACCGCCGCATGCACCGCAGCGGCGGCATTGGGTGTACGGTCGAATGAGTTGGGTAACCAGCCAGTCCGGGAAGGGTCGGCCGTCTCACCGCCGATCACCCGAGCAATCGCTCACGCCGGACACGCCGGTGGCAACCGCAAAGCCGGGATCACCTTGACCGTTTCGTCCGTTTTTCGCACCTCGACTTTCGACAATGCAGCGCAGTCGTTCCCGCGTCCCAGTGTCGGAATCCTCAGTACTTACCCACCGACCAGATGTGGCCTGGCCACCTTCACCGCGGCGCTTGCCGACGGCCTGAGTGAGCACGGCTCGGACATCAACATCGTGCGGGTCGCCGGCGACCCGTCCACCTCGAGTCCGAGAGTCATCGGCGAGGTCGTCAACGGCTCGGCGTCCTCGGTGCGCGCCGGGGCCGGACTGCTGAACCAGAGCGACGTGGCAGTCATCCAGCACGAGTACGGCCTCTACGGCGGTGCCGACGGCGACGAAGTCGTCGACATCGTCGGTGAACTCGACATCCCGTCCATCGTGGTGACGCACACGGTCCTCAAAAGACCTACGGCGCATCAACGTTGGGTCCTGGAACGGCTCGCGACACTGGCCGATCGGGTGGTCGTGATGTCGGATGCCGCCAAGGTCCGTCTGTGTCAGGGATTCGACGTCGACAGTCGCAAGGTCATCACGATCCCGCATGGCGCGCGGATCCCGCAGCAGGTGTCGACCAAGCGTTCCGGCAGACCGACGCTGCTCACCTGGGGTCTGATCGGTCCCGGCAAGGGCATCGAGCGGGTGATCGAGGCCATGCGGTCACTGCACGACCTCACAGGTCAACCGCGGTATCTGGTTGCCGGTGGAACCCACCCCAAGGTACTGGCGAACGACGGCGAGGCCTACCGCGATGCACGGCGCGAGCAGGCCAGGCGACACGGTCTGGCGGGTTCGGTGTCATTCGACGACGACTACCGGAACGCGGCATCGCTGACCACGCTGGTGCAGTCGGCGGCCGCCGTGGTGCTGCCCTACGACTCCACCGATCAGGTCACCTCCGGGGTTCTGGTCGACGCCATCGCGCACGGCCGTCCGGTCGTGGCCACCGCATTCCCGCACGCCGTCGAACTCCTGGGTACCGGGGCGGGCATCATCGTCGACCACGGTGACCCCGACGCACTGACATCAGCCCTGCGGCGGGTGCTGACCGAACCGAGGCTCGCTGGGTCGATGGCCGCTGAGGCGCGCAGGCTGGCGCCGACGATGTCGTGGTCCATCGTGGCGGATGCGTATCTCACACTGGCTCAACGACTTCTCCATGAACGGATGGCCGCTGCATGAACACCGAGACACCCGTCCCGCTGTTCGACCATCTGCGCCGGATGACGGACAGTCGCGGCACTTTCGAGCACGCCTGCCTGGATGCTCCGCGGCCCGAACACGGCTACTGCACCGATGACATGGCGCGGGTGATCGTAGTGATCGTCCGGCAACCCGAGGTGGACCGCACGCTCAACGGTCTGGCCGGGCTCGCGCTGCGCTTCCTCGGCGAGGCGCAGACGCTGACCGGCCCCTGCCGCAACCGGATGGACAGCAGCGGCCGCTGGACCGACGAGCCAGGTCTCGACGACCCATGGGGCCGATGCGTCTGGGCCACGGGAACGGCGGCGGCGCACAGTCCGGTCGCATGGGCGAAGCAGTCCGCCCTCATGCAGTTCGAGCGTGCCGTTCAGGCGCGGTCGACATCACCTCGAGCGATGGCCTTCGCGGCCCTGGGTGCGGCCGAACTGCTCAGTGTCCAACCCGATCACGCAGCGGCCCGCAGATTGCTGACCGACTATCGGGAATCCCTTCCCGCACCGAGCGGTGATCCGGCCTGGCCGTGGCCGGAGGCTCGACTGGCCTACGCCAATGCCGTTCTCGCCGAGGCGATGATCGCGACGGGCGACGCGCTCGACGACTCCGGGCTTCGCCGACGCGGACTCGATCTGCTTGCCTGGCTGGTCGATTACGAGACGGTGGACGGTCACTTCTCACCCACACCGGTGGGCGGCCGGGACAACAGCGATGCGCGGCCCGGGTTCGACCAGCAGCCCATCGAGGTCTCGACACTCGCCGACGCGTGCGCGCGCGCCGCTACCGTCGACCCCGACGCGGCGTGGCCCGACGGCGTCCGCCGCGCGGCGGCCTGGTTCGAGGGCGACAACGACTCGGCGCAGGTGATGTGGGACCCCGCGACCGGTGGCGGTTATGACGGTCTGCACGCCGACGGGGTGAACCTCAACAGAGGCGCCGAGTCGACACTGGCGGTGCTCTCGACGTTCCAACACGCTCGCCGGCTCGCGACCGTGCCCCAATGACCTCGGTGGCGAGTCCGCTCGCCACTCGGAGTCCGGTACGACTCACGCCGGACAGGTCACGGGTGATCACCCAGTTGTTCGTGCCGGGCCAGGAGGGGTTCGAACATCAGGAGTCCCGAGCGGGAGTGGTGCTGCGCCGGATCCTCGCGCTGGACGAGGACGAGGTCCGGTCGACCCTCGACGATGTGCTGACCCGCTTCCAGGGACGGCACCGAGACATGGTCGGGACATTCCGCCGGCACGCCCGGGAACTCGCTGACCGCCTTGATCGCGACGTGGAACTCACCCCGGAGCGGGTGCTGCTCGTCGGTGCGGCGTTCACCAGCGAGTACGCCATCGAAGGGGCGGCGCTGTGCAACCCGAGCATGGTCGCGCACCCCGATCAGACCGATGTGCCCGCGGGCAGCCTGCGATTCGTGATGAGTGTCCGCGGCATCGGCGAGGGGCACCGGTCCTCGATCGGGTTCCGCACCGGGACTGTCGACGCCGCGGGCGGGGTGCTGCTCGACGCCCCGCCGGCCTACGCTTCCGTCGGCATCACCGACGCCACCCTGCTCGAGTCCGCCGTGTTCCGCAGCGAGCTGACCCGGCTCGACGAGGCCGGTGAGGCCGCCGACTACGTCCTCGATGCGCTCGGCGACAGCTTCACCCGTGCCGATCTGAGCGAGCGTCTGGATCGGCTGAACACGCATCTGAGCACACGCGGGCATGCACGCAAGACGATCGACGCCATCCAGGTCATCGCCGAACGCACGTACGGGATCCGATTCTCCGACGAGGTGCCTCTCAGCGAGCGGGTGCTCGTCCCGGCGATGGGCGCCGAGGCGGGCGGTATGGAGGACGCGCGGTTCCTCCGCTTCGTCGACGAGGACGGCTCCGTCACCTACTACGCCTCCTACACGGCCTACAGCGGCACGTTGATCAGCCAACAGTTGCTCGCGACAACGGATTTCCAGACTTTCACCTCCACGCCGATGGTCGGTGCCGCCGCAGCGAACAAGGGCCTCGGCCTGTTTCCCCGGCGCATCGCCGGCCGCTACGCGGCGATGTCGCGGTCGGACCGGGAGACCAACTCGATCGCCTTCTCCGACCATCGGTGTGTGTGGACCGACGCGTCACCATGCCAGGTGCCCGAGCAGGCCTGGGAGGTGCTGCAACTCGGCAATTGCGGCCCGCCGGTCGAGACCCCTGACGGGTGGCTGGTGCTCACCCACGGCGTCGGTCCGATGCGCACGTACCGTATCGGGGCGCTGTTGCTCGATCTGGACGACCCGACCCGGGTCATCGGTCGGCTCCGCCATCCGTTGCTGAGCCCGAGCGCCGACGAGCAGGACGGCTACGTGCCCAACGTCGTCTACTCGTGCGGCGCGCTCGTGCACGGCGAGACGCTGGTCATCCCCTACGGGATCGGGGACTCGGCCATCGGATTCGCCGCCGTCCCGCTTCCCGCACTCCTGGACGCCCTGCGAGAGTCTGCGCCGACGCCCGGATAATCGACTCCCGTGATGGTGCGAACTCTGCTCGCAGGTCTGGCGTCGACGGCGCTGTTGGTGGCGTGCCAGGCGCCGCAGGCCGAGCCGGAGATCAGTGGGCCGATGCTTGCCTTCCGGGCCGCCGGCGAGATCGGGCTGGCGCAGGGGGGCACGGTACTCGCGACCGAGCCCGGCGACTTCGCCGCCACCGGTGAGCCGATCCTCACCGAGGACGGCCGGTTCGTGTTCGCCCGCAACGACGGCCGGCTTGCGGTGCTCGACACGGAGAGCACGTATCCGCGGACCATCGAGGTGCCGGTCGGCCCGTGGGTGGGCAACGGTGGTGGCAGCACCGTCGTGTGGGTCGAGGAGCCGGACCGGCTGATGCAACTCGACCTGGCCGTGGCGAACCCGGTGCCAACGCTGCGCCGGACGCTCGACCTGCCGGCAACGGTGGCCCCGTCCGGTCCGCCGCTGCTGGTCGCGTCGCGCGGGGACACCGCGGTGGTGGCACGGGCCGAGGCGCAGCCGCCGCCCTCGAACGGCCCGCACATCTTGTATTCGGTCCGTGCCGGCCGACCGCCGAAGCCGCTGGGTGATACGAACGCGAACACGCCGATAGAGCGGGCGGTGATCAGCCCGGACGGCAACAGCCTTGCCTACGCGGTGTTCCGCGAGTCGGGCGGCGGCTGCGGTTCGGCGACGCTGACCATCGTCTCGCTGGAGGACGCGGCGCCGCGCACGATCAATGTGGGTTCGCGCGACCCCATGGTGGGCGACCGGGTGCTGTACCTGTGGTGGACGGGCATCACGCCGGAACTCAGCCACGTCGAGTGGAACTGCGCCGACCCGGAGATCCGAAGGTTCCCGGCGGTGTCGGAGGTCCGCGGGCTGAGCCTTTACCCGACGCTGCAGGGTGCCGCGCTGCAGATCCTCGACGTGGGGCCGGGTGTCACCGCGACGCTGGAGCCGTCGGCGTTCGAAGCCGGCGAGCCCGTCGGCCTGCTCATCGTCGACGACAAGGGAGAGAAGACGCCGGTGCACACCGACGTCAGCGCCGTCGCACCGGTCAGCTGAGCAGTTCGACCAGCGTCTGCGCGGCGTGCCGGCACTGCTCGGCAGTCACGTCCAGGTGGGTGACGGCGCGCACGGTCCGCGGACCGAACGCGTTGAGCAGCACGCCGCGGTCGCGGGCCCGGCTCACCAGCCCGGCGGCGTCGAGCTCCACGGCGGCGGGCAGACGGAAGACGACGATGTTCGTCTGCACCGTCTTCAGGTCGATGGGGATGACGCCGGCCAGGGTCTCGGCCAGCGCGCGGGCGTTCGCGTGGTCGTCGGCGAGCCGGTAGAGGTGGTGGTCGAGGCCGTGCAGCGCGGCGGCGGCGAAGATGCCGTTCTGCCGCATCGCCCCGCCCATTCGCCTGCGGTGGCGGTCGGCGCGGGCGATGAGGTCGGCGCTGCCGGCGAGCAGTGACCCGCCGGGCGCGCCGAGACCTTTCGAGAACGCGACGGACACCAGGTCGAAGGGCGCGGCCAGCTCACCGGGCGTGGCGCCGGTGGCGACGGCGGCGTTCCACAGCCGGGCGCCGTCGAGGAATGTCGCCAGGCCTCGCTCGCGGGCCAGCGTGCACAGCTCGACCACGTCGGCCTGCGGGAACACGACGCCGCCGGCGCGGTTGTGGGTGTTCTCGATCTGCAGCAGCGTGGTGATCGGGAACACCGGCAGCCCCGAGGGCTTGATCGCGGCCTGCATCTCGTCGGCGGTGAAGGCGCCTCGGCTGCCGATCTCGACGATCTGCACACCCGCGTTGAGCGCGGCGCCGCCTGCCTCGTGCCACGCGGCGTGCGACTCCACGGCGGCGATCACCTCGTCGCCGGGGCGCGTCAGCACCCGCAGCGCCACCTGGTTGGCCATCGTGCCGGACGGCAGCCACAGCGCCGCCTCCATGCCGAGCAGCTCGGCGAGCCTGGCCTGCAGCCGATTGGTGGTCGGGTCCTCGCCGTACTGGTCGTCGCCGACCTCGGCGTCGGCCATCGCCGCACGCATCGCCGCGGTGGGCCGGGTGACGGTGTCGGAGCGCAGGTCGACGGGCACGCGCCGCGTCAGCGGTAGTTGACGAACTGCAGCGCGACGTCGAGGTCGGCGCCCTTGAGCAGCGCCTGGACGGCCTGAAGGTCGTCACGCTTCTTCGAGCTGACCCGGATCTCGTCGCCCTGGATCTGCGCCTTGACGCCCTTGGGGCCCTCGTCGCGGATGAGCTTGGTGATCTTCTTGGCCTGCTCGCTGGTGATGCCCTCCTTGATCGAGCCGGACACCTTGTAGGTCTTGCCGCTGGCCTGCGGTTCACCGGCGTCGAAGGCCTTCATCGAGATGTCGCGGCGGATGAGCTTCTCCTTGAAGACGTCGACGGCGGCCTTCACGCGTTCCTCGGTGGAGCTGACGATCTCGACGGCCTCCTCGCCCTTCCACGCGATGGTGGTGTCGGTGCCGCGGAAGTCGAAGCGGGTGGACAGCTCCTTGGCGGCCTGGTTGAGCGCGTTGTCGGCCTCCTGGCGGTCGACCTTGCTGACGATGTCGAAGCTGGAATCCGCCATGGACTTGCTCCCTCCCTGAAGTGTTCGGCCCGTTTTCGTTGTTGGCCCATCCTCGTTGTACCCTGCTACTCGCACCAAATTCCAGGGTGCGACCACCCCGGCAGGTTGCCCGAGCGGCCAATGGGAGCGGACTGTAAATCCGTCGGCTTACGCCTACGCAGGTTCGAATCCTGCACCTGCCACGCTGTTCAGCCCCACTTTCGAGTGGGGCTGTTTGCGTTCGTGGGGCCGGAGTTGTCACGGATTGTCACAACCCGCGCGGAACTCGGCGCGGAAGGCCTCCGAAGCCTCATGCAAAGGAACCTGGAACATAGTAGAAACATGTAAAGAATTCGATAGAATCTTTACATGTCAGTGGAAAGTCTGTCATCGTGTGTGTCGTGACGAACTGGGATCCGGAACGGCCGTACAACGAGCTGCCCCCGCCTCCGAGCGCCGAGGATCTGGAGACCAGGCGTGTGCTCAAGGCTGCCATAGGCGCGAACGCCGCACTGGCGCAACTTGATCAGGCGGTTGTGTCTATCCCGAATCCCACGGTGCTGATCAACTCCATTCCGATACTTGAAGCGCAGGCGAGCTCCGAGATTGAAAACATCGTTACGACCACCGACGAGCTGTTCCGGCACCTGGACGACGACGCTAACGCTGATCCCGCAACGCGAGAGACCCTGCGATATCGCACAGCCCTCAGGGCAGGCTTCGATCACACCCTCGAGCGAGGGCTAACCACGTCCACCGCCTCGGCAGTCTGCAGCATCATCAAGGGTCGCGAAATGAAGGTTCGCGCGCTGCCTGGTACAAGAATCGGCCGGCCCGGAGCCGGTGAGGTTATCTACAGCCCCCCCGAGGGGCGCGATGTCATCAACGAGAAGCTCGCCGAATGGGAGCGGTTCATCCATGCGGATGATGGGCTCGACCCACTCGTGAGGATGGCTGCCGCGCACTATCAGTTCGAAGCGATCCATCCGTTCACAGATGGCAACGGCCGAACCGGACGCATCTTGAATGTGCTGATGCTCATGGATGCTGAGTTGCTGCGGTTGCCGGTGCTGTATCTGTCGCGGTACATCATCGACACGAAGAATGACTACTACCGATTGCTTCTCGCAGTCACCGCTGAGTCCGCCTGGGAAGAGTGGGTGCTCTACGTCTTGGCCGGGATCGAAGTGACGTCTCGATACACACTGCGGAAGATCGGTGCGATCCGCGCGTTGCAAGATGATTTTCATCAGCGGGCACGGGCGGCGTCACGGGGTGGAGCAGACTCGGAGTTTCAATCGGTGCTCTTCGAACAGCCCTACTGCCGTATAGCTACCGTGATGGCGCGATGCGACGTTTCGCGACCGACCGCTACTTCGTGGTTGAACGCCCTTGCGGATGCGAAGATGCTTCAGACCGTGAAGATTGGGCGCGACCGTCTCTTCATCAACCGAGAGTTCCTGCAGCTACTGACCCGACGGGAGCCACTTGGCGAACCGGATCCGTATGGAAAGAAACTTCCTACGAAGTAGAAACCTGTTAGAAAACACTCCGATTGTTAACATCAAAGTGTGATCCAGGTCACATTAACCAGTCGGGCGTTCAGTGGGGCGCGAGGTCGTCGACTCTAGGTCACGAATTAGCCAACTGGTGGGCGAGTCGGCCGAAGCTTTGGGCCGCCAGCATCAAGGCTTCCGGCTGAGAGTGGACGTAGGTCTGCATCGTGAACGCCTTCGACGCGTGTCCCAGCCACGCGGAGATCAGCGCGATGGGCACGTTCTCGAGGTGCATCAGCGTCCCGCAGGTGTGGCGGGCGTCGTGCAACCGGATGTGGCGCACGCCTGCTGCTTTCAGCATCCGGGACCACCGTGACGTCAGCGCGTGCGGACTCAGGGCCTCGCCGGCCTCGTTGACGACGACGTATCCGCTGGCCTGGTACGTCTCGCCGAGGGCCAGGCGGTCGGTGGCCTGGATCGCGCGCGCCGACCGCAGCGCCGCGGCCAGGTGGTCGGGCAGCGGCAGGGTCCGGCGGCTGGCACCGGACTTCGGCGTCTCCTCCACGAGGTTGGCTCCGAACCGCAACCGGGTCCCGGCGATCGTCATCGTCCGGCCCTCGAGGTCGACATCACTCCACCGGAGGCCGGCCACTTCGCCGCGGCGCAGTCCGGTGAGCGCGAGCTGCCACGCCACGGCGTACCGGTCGCCGGTGATGTGGTCGAGCACCTTCTGCAACTCCAGCGACGTGAACGTGTCCGGGGCCTTCGCGTCGGCGGGGATCCGGTCGACGAGCTCGGCGACGCTGCGCACGACATGGCCCTGACGCATCTGATCTTTCAGCACCGCGGTGAGCAAGCCGAGCATGTAATTCACCGACCGCGGCGACCACGCCTTGCGCACCTTGCCGGTGGGGGAGGGCAGGCCGCCGGTGCGCAGCGCGGTGACGAGGTCGTCGATGTGGCGTTTCGTCAGGTGCTGCACTTCGACGTTGCCGAGGACGTCGATGGCGGCGGCCAGGTTCACGCGGTGACCGTGCAGCGTCGACGCCTTCAACCCGTGCTTCGCCGCCAGCCAGTCCTCGCACGCCTGGGCCAGCGTCACCTTCGATGGCTGGACGTACGTGCCGCGGGCGACCTCGCCGCGGATCTCATCGAGCGCGCGCCGCGCCGCGGCCTCCGTCGGGTACCGCTTCCGGAACTGCTTGCGCTTCCCGTCGACCAGGCCGACGTCGACCGTCAGCTGGTAGCGCACCACCGGGCGGCCACCGGCGCGCTGCGCCAGCTCGACGCGCTTGATCTGCGGCGGCAACTGCCGACGGGACGCGTGAGTCATCAGGCGCTGGTTTCGACTACGGCGCGGTAGCTACCAGACATTGACAACAGCATCACTAAAATCCTCTTGGTAGATCGCACGGCACTCGAAACTGCTCCTGATCATCGCCGCATAGGTGTTTTGCGAATCTACTTTGCCGACGATCGAGTAAACCGCTGTCACACCAGACGGCTTGAACTTAGGAAACTGGCTCTTCATGTGGGTGATGTCCGCATCGGAGAGTTCTACTTGCCATACGGTGACATCCCCGAATTCGGCGCTCGACGGAGATACCAATCTGTCGGCTACGTACCGCAGACAACGTTCTCTAGCGTCCTCGCGCTGGTCGCCCTCCGCGTCGCAACCTGAAGCGCATAACCCTAAGACGATGGCGGCGAAGCAACCGCCGAGCGTTTTGCTACGAAGTGATACCCCCATAGCGTGAGGGTAAGCGAGGACAGCCAGTTCGCTGGTCATAAGCGGGAACTGGAAACATGGAGACGTCGCAACCGGTTCACCGTGACCGGTGCATACGCCAACGCGGCCTCCCGGGTAAGTAGACGGTTCAGCAGCTGGTAGTACCGCACCGCCTTCAGCCCGAGCTGCTCGTCGATCGCAGCCTCCTTGCCGCCGGGCGGCTCGGTATCTGATGGCTGACCGCACCGTCTACGGCCGGGCGGTGCGCCTGCGGACCGACTCCCTGGCGCACGGCTTGCACCGCGTTCGACCAGGTCTGTTGCTGATCCGGTTCTCGGGGGTCTTCGGATGGCCGTTCGGGCAGAAGCCTTCGGGAACGACCCGCTGCCCAGAGTTGTACAGGGCCTGCCGTTCACGTCGGCATGCCAGGCAGGTTCGCCTGTTGCCGTTGGCGCGGGTGGTGTCATCGCCGTGCTGCTGGGTGTTCTCGGGGGTTAGCTTATGGCCGCGCTTGCAGTGAGTGAGGCCAGGCGCACGTAAAGGTGTCGCGGCCGAACCGCTCGACGAGCCGGGTGCTGCAGGTGCGGTTGAGCCCGGAGGAGATGGAGGCGCTCGAGCGGATCGCCAAGCGCCGTAAGGTTCCGGTGTCGACGGTGGCGCGCGAACAGCTGCTCGGCCTGATCGCCGAGGAAGCAGCTTCTGCCAGCGACCTTCACTCGTCGGCGATGCTCTTCACCGTGAACAGTCTGGTCGCACTATCGAGTCACTTGCAGGAAATGGTGACTCACACGCTCGAGTCGTCGACCACGGTGGTCGACATGTCCTTTCCACCGGCGCTTGACGTGGCAGAAGCCAACCGCCCCAATTGATAACGCGGTCTATGGATAAGTGGGAGTCGGCGATTCGCGAGGAACTGTCAAAAGATGTTGCGGGAGTGCGAAGCGCCAGTTGGTGAGTACCCGAAGCGGCCGATCGATGGCAGGTCTCCAGGAACGGTGTAAAGGCGGTGGGACGGACCCAACAGGCGTCAATTCTTGATCGCGCAACCAATAGCACTGTCGCGGAGAAGGTTTCCCCACCGTACGGACCTTGATCTGGGCATAATCGCCGAACCGGGGGAACTGTTGGGGAGGCGCGATTCACAGATGCCGAATAGCGATGATGAGAATGCTGCGTTGCGGAGTTTTTTAGAAGCACAACAGATGATTGAGGAACACCGAAGGCGTGAAACCCGGCAAAACTGGGGCATCGTAGCCTTCGTAGTGGGCCTCGGTGCGTTCCTCTTGTGGGCATATGTCGCCTCTCGCCCGGCTGAAGCGCCACCCAGCCCAAGAACCACCTACCCCACCGGTCAGTATCAGACGCCAGCTCGAACGCAGGACCCGAGGGCAAACGATAGCGACGGCGACGGAATCTCGAATATTGCGGATCCGCACCCGTCCGACGCTGACTGGGACGACGACGGCGTAAAGGACGGTATCGACCCTTCAGTACCCGACCCTTATCCCGGCAGCCAGACCAATGATGAGCGTCCGTGATCGCCGGATAATTCGGGGCTTACGTTCAACCAAGCAGGTTTGAGTTCGTACAGCGGGTCCATTGAGTCGAACAGCGGATCAGGCCCGCAGTTGACCGAGCACATCGCAGTTCGGGCAAACTCCACCACTTCGTCGGGGTCTTGAGCGTGGGTCAGCTCGCGTGGCGCGGTTTGCTTCGGCGGACACGCAGGACGTCCGAGAGGCGCATCATGCCGTCGCCGCGTTCGTTGCGGGCGTCGGCCAGGCCCGCCCTCGCCGACGCACGCCGCACGAACCACGGCGACCACGCGCAAGTCCTGGTCGACATCCTCTACGCTGCGGCTCATCGTCCCGGGTTCGCCGCCCGCTCGACTTGGCCGACACATTGGTACACCGCGGCGTTGTACTGCCCCCAGGCCGGGTCGATGTCCCGGCCGTCAGGCAGCAGTGTGCGCCGCCGAGCGTCCGAAGTGATCGCGAACACCGCGCCGTTGCTGACCAACCAGGTGTCCTGGCTGGACGCCTTCGTGCCGTCCGCACCGAAGATGTTCCCCCCGACGTACGTCGTCGCGTCCGGCGCGTTCACCGCCTGAGTGTGCTCGAGTTGTTCTCCGTCGGTGAACGCCGCGTTGATCATGTCGACGATCGCGGTGGGCGCCTCAGTGCAGTTGGCCGCCGGCGATACGGTCGTCACCGGCTGCTCGATAGCCGGTTCGGTGACGAGCGGTGCGCCATAGGAGACGGTCGTTGACTTGGGCGGCCGATCCGGTCCGCCGCACCCCGCGATGACGAGTACTGCGGCGATCGCCGCGAAGATCCTCCCCATGCCGAAATCGTAGCTGCGGCTGCACGAGTTCATGGGCAGAGGTGGGTGGTGGCGGCATCGACGATGATTGGCGCGCTCACCGGAGACGGCATCAAACCCTCGCCGTTGCTCAGCCAATCCACCACGAGATCCCGGGGCTTCCCGACCTGGCGCACTTGTTCGCACACCCAGTTCCCGGTCTGCAGGGCAGACGGGCCGTCGTCGAACTGTCCGAAACAACGGCCATCCGCTCGGCAGTGGTACGGGTCGTCGTCGTGGTCGATGAGTTCGGCCGCGTCGAGCGCACGGACGTAGGTCTCAACGTCGGCGCTGGCCGGCGCCGCCATCGCGACGCCGACCGCGAGTATTCCCACCCAGATGGTCAACCACCGTCTCACATCCCCCATGCGGCGATCGTATCCGCGAGGGTCGACTACCAGACGCGGATTGTCACGCGATTGTCACAACGCGTGCGACTCGCGGCGGCACACGCTGACACACAGTGACACGGTTGCTGCAGCTCAAGTCCCCGATCCGACATGCGGTGACACGCCCAGACTCACTATCTGGCGGACTGTAAATCCGTCGGCTTACGCCTACGCAGGTTCGAATCCTGCACCTGCCACGCTGATCAGGCCCCCTTTCTTCGAGGGGGCCTGACCCTTCTCGGGGCGTTGTCGGCGGTGTTCGCCTACTTCGCCCAGGGAAAGAACCGCGACACCGCGATGGCGATGAGGCGCTGGTAGCCGGGGCCGATGACGCGACTCAGCACATCGAGGGCCTTCGCATCCCAGCCGACCACCACTCGGGCACGGCCCTTGGCAACAGCTTTGATGATCGTCTCCGCAGCCATTTCCGGCGTATGGAGCGCCATGTGCTTGTCGAAGAACTCGGCGAAGCTCTGGGCGTTTTGGCCCTCGGCGACAGCGGCGTTGCGGGCGACGGCAGTCTTGATGCCGCCGGGGTGTACACAGGTGACCTTGACCGGGTGCTTGGCGACCAGCATCTCTTGGCGCACAGCCTCGGTGAATCCCCGAACGGCGAATTTGGCGGCATTGTAGGCATTCTGGCCGGGCACCGCGATCAGCCCGAACACGCTGGAGATGTTGACGATGTGTCCGTCCCCGGAGGCGATCACGTGGGGCAGGAACGCCTTGGTCCCGTTGACGACGCCCCAGAAGTCGATGTCCATGATCCGCTCGATGTCCTTGAACTCGGACCTCTCCAGGTCACCGTTGTAGGCGACACCGGCGTTGTTGTACACCTGGTGGACCGCACCGAAGTGCGCCATGACGTCGTCGGCGTAGGCCAGCACGGCCTCCCGTTCGGCAACGTCGAGCCGGTCGGCTCTCACCGTGGCGCCCAGCGCCTCGGCCTCTCGGGCTGTGCCGGCGAGTCCTTCGGTGTCGATGTCCGAGAGCGCGAGCTTGGCGCCCTTCGCCGCGAGATCAACGGCCAACGCACGGCCGATGCCGGATCCGGCTCCGGTGATGACGGCGACTTTGCCTTCGAATCGGTTCATTTCCCTGCGACCCCCGCGTCGGCGTCCGATGACGACCGGACATGCGAGCGCAGCTTCGCGCCGAGATCGGCGATCGCCTCCCGTGCCTCGGGTAGCACGCTGACCTGGAGGTGGAAGACGTGCCACAGCCCGTCGAACACGCGATGGTCGACGATCCCTGTCCCGAGCGCGGATACCGCGGTGGCGATGTCACGCGAATCGCCGCGGATCGGATCGTCGCCCGCGGTCTGGATGACAATCGGTGGCAAGTCAGCCATGTGGCCGTAGACCGGCGAGATTCCGGGAGTCATCGGATCGGCACTGCCCACGTAGCGGGGAGCCCATTCGGCCGTCATGGAGGGCAGGATCAGCGGATCCCGCAGTGTGGGTCGCAACCGATCGATGTCGATGGCGAGGTTCGCCCACGGGCAGATCAAGCCGAGCGCCGCCGGCGCCGGGATCCCGCGGTCACGCAGCGCCATGGCCAGCGCCAGCGTCAAGCCGCCGCCGGCCGAATCGCCCGCGATGACCGTGCTTCGTGGATCGAGCCCGTCGTCGAGCAACTGCGAGTACATCGCGACCATCTCTTCGAGTGCCACCGGATACCGGGCCTCCGGTGCCCGCGAATAGTCGGGGATGATCGCCGTCATGTGGGCCGCGCCGGCCAGGTGCGCGACCATCCCGCGGTACCCGGTGGCACTGCCCAGCGCGTAGGCGCCGCCGTGCAGGTAGATCAGGGTTCCAGCGGCTGCCCCCGTCGGCGGTGTGACCCGTTCGACCGGCACGCCGGCGATGGTGCTGCGCTCGAACCGGCTCCCCTTCGGTGCGCGGGCGGCGCGGGTCAGCGTCTCGAACAGGGCGCGCTTCCCCTCGACCGAGATGCGCTCGGAGGCGAAGAGTGGTCGGGATGCTCTCAGCCCGGCCCGGACGACGTGTCTGGTGATGCTCATGATGGACCTTTCAGGAAGTTGTTGGTGCTGGAAAAAACTGCGAGGCAACGGGTTCAGACCGCCACCGCCTCCGCGGCCGTGGTGCTGAACTGCAGCAGGTGGTCATCGACGGGATCCTGGAGCAGCATCTTGGAGTCCTTGCCGTAGTGCATGAGCACCTTCCAGGGATTCTTCGAGCCCTGCCGCGGCCAGAGGTCCTTGGAGCGCTGCACGTAGCCGGACTCCAGCTGGTCCACCATGCCGATGTCCATCGCCGAACCCTCGACGTCGCGCGGGGTCGCCACCGTGTGGTTGTGGTCGTCCATGTGCTTCAACAGGCGGCACAGGTAGGCGCCGGCGATGTCGGACTTCAGCGTCCACGGTGCGTTGGTGTAGCCGAACACCCACGCCAGATTGGGGATGTTCTCGACGAGCACGCCCTTGTAGGTCATCTGGCTGTGGAACTCCCGCGTCTCCCCGTCGACGGAGAGCTCCATCCCGCCCAGCATCTGGATCTCCAGGCCGGTCGCGGTGACGATGATGTCCGCCTCCAGTTCGCGACCGGACTTCAGCAGGATGCCGGTCTCGGTGATGGTCTCGATGTGATCGGTCACGATCGACGCCTCGCCGGAGGCGAGTGCCTTGAACAGGTCGCCGTTGGGAACGGCGCACAACCGCTCGTCCCAGGGCATGTACTTCGGGGTGAAGTGCCGCATGTCGACGGACGGGCCGAGGTGCCGCTGAACCTGCCAGAGCAGGAACCGGCGCATCTGGCGCGGCCAGCGCTTGCAGGCCAGGTAGAGGTAGCGCTGAAAGGCGATGTTGCGCTTGCGCGCGAACCGGTACACCAAATCGTCGGGGAGGAAGCGACCGAGGATCTCGGAGATCTTGTCGAACGCGGGGATCGAGAAGATGTACGACGGAGAGCGCTGCAGCATGGTCACGTGCTCGGCATCCGGGGCCATCGTCGGAACCAGGGTGACAGCCGTTGCACCACTGCCGATCACAACGACCTTCTTGCCCGTGTAGTCGAGGTCCTCCGGCCAGTGCTGGGGATGGACGGTGCGGCCCGTGAACCGGTCGATGCCGGGGAAGGCGGGCAGGTGGCCCTTGTCGTGGTTGAAATATCCGGTGCAGCTGATCAGGAAGCCGGCGGTGTAGGTGCGCGTCTCGCCGGTGGCCTCGTGCAGCGCCGTCACCGTCCAGCGGCCCGCGCTGGTGGAGAAGTCAGCGGTGACGATCTTCAGGCCGTAGCGGATCATCTTGTCGATGCCGAACTGGGCTGCGGTGTCGGCGATGTACTCGCGGATCGACGGTCCGTCGGCCAGGACTTTCAGCTCCTGCCAGGGCCGGAACCTGTAGCCGAAGCTGTACATGTCCGAGTCCGAACGGATTCCGGGATAGCGGAACAGGTCCCAGGTGCCGCCGAGGCGTTCGCGTCGCTCGAGCACGGCGATGCTCTTGTGCGGGTGCTCGGCGCGCAACTGACAGGCGGTGCCGATGCCGGAGAGCCCGGCGCCGATGATCAGGACGTCGAAATGTTGTGCATTCATGGCTTCCTCGGGGCTTTTGCCTGCTGTGATCGCAGGACGCTGTAGAAACAGAATCGTCGAGGGAGCCGCCGCGGGTCTTGACACTTTCCGACGTACTTTTAGCATTTCCCGACACGGGGAGTTGATCGGATGACAAGCCTGATCCGGGCCACCAATCTGTGGGGGTACGCCGACCTGATCAGGGAGTTCGGTGCCGACCCGGAGCCGTTCCTCTCGCGGTTCGGCATCCCGGCGGGTATCGAGCACGAGGACGACGCCTTCGTCTCGTTCTCCGCCGTCGCACGCATGCTGGAGGCCAGCGCCGAAGAGTTGAACTGCCCGGACTTCGGTCTGCGTCTGTCGCACTGGCAGGGTCTGGACATCCTCGGGCCGATCGCGGTGATCGCGCGGAACGCCCAGACCGTGCTCGGGGGCCTGGAGTCGATCGCGAGCTACCTCTATGTCCATTGCCCGGCGTTGAAGCTCAGTGTCGCCGCCGCCGCCGCAGACACCGACGTCAGGTTCACCTTCGAGGTGGTCGAGTCCGGCTTGCCGTACATGCTGCAGGCGTACGAACTGAGCATGGCGAACGGCGCACGGATGATCCGCCTGATGGGTGGGTCGCAGGCGCGGGCGCGCTCGATGTCCTTCATGCACGAACAGCGGGGTCCAGACGCCGCGTACCGCGAAGCGCTGGGCTGCCCCGTGCGCTTCGGGCGGACGTGGTGTGGGTTCGATCTGCCCCGCCCGTTGGCAGGCAGACGCATCGAGAGCGCGGATCCCGAGACCAGGCGCATCGCCACCAAGTACCTTGAGGCCCACTATCTCCCGAGCACCGCGACACTGTCCGAACGGGTGGCGGCGTTGGCCCGCCGGCTGCTACCGACGGGACAGTGCAGCGTGGAAGCGATCGGCAATGAACTGGCTTTGCATCCCCGGACGCTGCAACGGAACCTGGCGCTGGAAGGCGTGCGCTGCCAGGACCTCATCGAACGGGAACGCCGCGATCAGGCGGCGAGATACCTCGCCGAACCGAGGTTCCACCTGAGTCAGATCGCCTCTCTGCTCGGTTACACCGAACAGAGCACCTTCAACCGCTCGTGTCGCCGCTGGTTCGGCCAGACACCGCGGCAGTACCGAGCCGATCAGCTGGGCTCGTTGCGGCTGCCGCGGTGACCGTGCCTTGAGGCCCGCCCGCTCGCTTGGCTCAGCGGCGTTTGGTCTTCACCGCTTTCAGCAGACCGACCTGGATTTCCAGCTCCCCTCGGAGCGCCTGCGCCAGCACGTCGACATCGGGTACCAGCCCGCTGTCGACGGTGAGTCCGACGTGCAGATGGTCGAGGTAACTCAGAAGCGTGAAATTCAACGCCATTCCGTCGACGATCGTCGAGACGGGATAGTTGGCGAGGACGCGAGAACCGCTACAGTACAGGGGTTTCCGGGGGCCGGGAACGTTCGAGATGATGACATTCGCCGCAGGACGGACCGATTTCGCACTCGCGAGCCGCAGCACCGTCCGCATCGCAGGACCGAACACGACTGGCGGTACCAGGTCGTTGGCGTGCTGCATGAGGTTGGGCGGCTGGGTCTTGTGCTGCTGCTTGGCGTCCAGCAGCGCGTCGCGGCACGCACGGATGCGGCCGACCGGCTCTGCCACATCGGTGGGTAGTGGCACGACCATGGTCGCGACCTTGTTGCCGAACGTGCCACGTTCGTCGGCTTCTCGAGTCGAGATCGGGACCATCGCGAGCAGTCGCTCGTCAGGCAACTCGGACTTGGTGGTGAGCCAGGTACGCAGCGCCCCGGCGCACAGGGCGACCACGACGTCGTTCACGGTGGCGCCGTGCGCTTGTTTGACGGCCAGCACGTCGACGAGCGGAAGGCTGATAAGGGCCAACCGGCGATGCGGCGTGATGCGGGCATTGAATGCGGTGCGCGGAGCAACCAGTGGCGCCGAGTCGGATCGCTTTCCCGGCGTGAGCCTTCCCGCCCAGCCGGCGACCGCCGTCACTCCGGGCAGCGACCGGATCGTGGCGACCTTGTCCAGGTGAGTCAGCGTGGGTCGGGCCGCGCCGACCGCAGCGAGCTGCTGGCGGGGGATGTCGGCGACGCCTCGCATCAGCATATTCAGTCGATTCGGAACGGCTTCGGTCCGCACCGTGGTGGCGGGCGGGACGTCGCGGCCCTGCGGTGCGTCGTCGAGCAGAACGCTCAGGATGTCGCCGCCCGACACCCCGTCAACGGCGGCGTGATGCAACTTCAACAGCAGCGCGACTCGATCATCGGAAAGTCCGTGGATCAGGTATGCCTCCCAGAGCGGACGCGAACGGTTCATCGGTTCGGCTGCCAGTCGCGCCACCAGCTCGGTGAGCGCGGTGTCGTCACCGCGTGTCGGCAGCGTGGTTTCCCGGATGTGGAAATCGAGGTCGACCTCGCCGTCGACCCATGACGGGTGGCCGACGCCGAACGGGACCTCCGCCAGCTGCCAGCGCAGTGGTGGGAGCAGATGGAGCCGCTGTGCGAACAGCGATGTGACCGCATGGCGGGTCAGGCGCCGGCCGTTCGCACGCTTGCGTTCGAGGATCACGAGGGCGGATACGTTCGCGACGGTGCGCTGGTCCTCGGTGGCGAGAAAGAATGCGTCGAGGCTGGTGAGGCGCCGCATGGTGGTGTCCTTCGGGTTGAGTTCGGCAGGAGTCGCCGGGTCGGCGACGACAGTGCGGGGACTCAGGAGCAGTCGCCAACGCTGTTGTCCCGCAACCATGCCTGGTACGCGCCCGGCAGGTCTTGCCTCAAGCCGACAGCTTTTTAGCTATTTGCGACTGTCGGTCAACAGCGGATCGGGTTGTCCGCGTGGTGTTAGTGGCGATGCGATGACGCAAATCAGCCCCACTTTCGAGTGGGGCTGATTTGCGTTCGGGGACCGTGGTTGTTTCGCCGTTCAGCGCCAGGCGCGATCGAAGGGCATTTTGTCCAGGCTGTCGATCCAGCCGTCCCCGTCGGAGTCCGCCGGGGTGGTCTCGAACATGTCGTTGATGATCGCGTTCTGACCTTCTCGCGCGATGGGGTGCAGCGGGGCGGGTGCCGGTCGCATGGCGGGCGGCATGTCCGTACAGACACCGGCCGTGTCGGTCGGGTACCAGCCGGGGTCACACGCCGCCGCGGTCGGGGCGGTGGCGATGATGACGCCGGTTCCGGCAGCGCCCAGGACAAGAGCGAGAAGCGAGGTTGTACGTGAGAACATTGCTGCACTTTCGGTCGTGGTGAATCTCGGGCAGGGCCGTGCCGCTGATCCGTACCCGATCTGCTCTCAGGTTCTTCTCAGTCAGCGGAAGCCTAGAGGCAGCCGCGGCGCCACAACAGCGAAGACTGGGGGTACCGCGAAGCCTTGTCAACGGTGCAAGTAGTCGATCTTGTTCCGGTCGTCAGCAAACGGCCGATGCTGCAGGTCACGCAATGCCGCGTGCGCTTTGGCCGCCGAAACCCGGTCGCCAGAAATAATGCGTAACCACTCTGTTACGCTTTGTCCGTGGACGAGATCGCCGGGGCCGTCGCCGACCCCGTGCGCCGCGACATCCTCGAGTCCTTGCGCGATCGGCCGATGCCGGTCGGCGAGATCTGCGCGCTGTTCCCGATCAGCCGACCGGCAGTGAGTCGTCACCTGCGAGTACTGCGGGACAGTGGCCTCGTGACGGCTGAAGTCGTTGGCAGGCAGCGGATCTACACCCTCGACCCGGAGGCTCTGACGCCCCTGATGACGTGGCTGGCCGGCCTCGCGACTCCGGTGACGTGGGAAGCGCACCTCGACGCGCTCGAAACGGAGGTCCACCGCACGCGCCGCGAACGGCGCGGAGATCCGACGACAAGGGAGGCCACCGCATGAAACCGCCATCACCGACAGCCCGGCTCTTCTCCACCTCCGCTGGGTACGACCTCACCTTCACCCGGACGTTTCGCGCATCCGCCGACGACGTGTGGGCGAGCGTGACCGAACCCGACCGGACTGCGAGATGGTTCGGAATCTGGAAAGGCGACGGCGCGCCCGGTTTGACCATCGAAGTCCAATTGGGCTTCGAAGAAGGCGCGCCGTGGTGTGACATGCGGATCGAGGCATGCGATCCGCCGCGCCGTCTCGCCCTCACGATGATCGACGAATCGGGCTCGTGGCACCTCGCGCTGTTCCTCGAAGAGTCGGGCGGAACAACCGAACTGCGGTTGATCCAGCGTCTGGAGAAGGTGCGCGGGATCGAGGACGTCGGACCCGGCTGGGAGTACTACCTCGACAACCTGGTGGCCGCCAGGGACCAGGCGCCACTACCGGACTTCGATGCCTATTACCCGTCGATGAAACCGTATTTCGAAGCGCTCGAGGCTACGCCGGCTCACCACCCGGGTGGAGTCGGCTCCAGAGCCGAATGACTTAGCGCTATCCGCGCCTCGTCAGGGTGAACGTTCCGGGCCTGTTGGGTCCCTGCGGCACGCCCTCGCAGTTCACGGGTGCGCTGGTGCTCGTGCCCCCGGCCAGTGTCGCGCTGTCCCAGGTGTAGGTCGTGGTGCCGGGTAGCCGGCGTTCGTCGGGGCAGATGACGGCGTCCGGCCTGTTGATCGTCATCGCCCACTGGTTGCCGGTCAGCCGCGCGTTGCCGCTGTACGGCACGAGTATCTCGACGGCCGCCGTGACATTGGCGCATCCGGGCCCGCACGGAGCGACCGTCCAGGTTCCGGTGAGGACCTGACCGGAGGCCCGGGTGTACCGCAGGTCATAGACGCCCTGGAACGGCTCACCGCCCGCCGCAGTCGGGTTCGGAGGAACCGGGACAACCTGTGTGGGCCCGCCCGCCCAGCCGGTGCCCGCCGATCCGACAGCCACGCCGGCGGCGATGATGAGGGCTGCCGGCAGCCCGCGAGTGATGGTCATGACGCTTCTCCCTTGATGTCGATTCTCGCGGCGCGGGTCAGCCCGCTGCCGCATGTCACTTCGTCGGTGCCGCAACGGACGCATACACCTCCTCGTAGCCGGCGACCATGCGCTCGATACCGAAGAATTCCTGGACGTGGGAGCGACACACGTCGGGATCGATGTCGCCGACAGCCTCGAGGGCGGCTGCTAGCTCTGACGGATCGTTGCAGACGTATCCGGTCTTGCCGTCGACCACGATCTCGTCAACCGACCCGGCCCGCAGCGCCACGACGGGTGTGCCGGTCACCATCGCCTCGATCATCACCAGCCCGAAGGGCTCCTCCCAACGGATCGGGAACACCAGGCACCGCGCTGCGGCGAGAAGATCACGCTTCGCCAGGCCGCCAACGCGCCCGATCACCCTGTCGCCGTCGGTCATTCGGGGCATGACCTCCTGCTCGAAATAGCCGCGGTCGCCGGGTTCGACGCACGCTCCGGCGAGGACCAGCGGGATGCCCGCGGAGTGAGCGGCATCCAACGCAAAGTGCGGCCCCTTCTCCGGACAGAACCGACCCAGGAACAGCGCGAAGTCGTCCTTGGTCGCGCGGAAGGGCCAATCGGTGACCCGGAGGCCGTGGTGCACGGTCCCCACCCAGTTGAGATCCGGTGATGAGCTTCGTTGACGATGGCTGACGGCCACCAGCCCGAGGTCCTGATCGAGAGCCGCGTAGTAGCGACGCATGTCGACGTCGATCGTGGCGTGCACGGTGGACACCGTCTTGACGCCCAGGCTGCCGTAGCTCGACGCGTTGAGGGCGCCGGACATGGTGTGATCGTGGACGATGTCCACGCCTTCCCGGCGCGCCAGCCGCGCGATCGCCCGGCGTACCTCGATGGCGTGCACGATCTCGGGACGAACCTGACCCAGTCGCTCGGGGACGGCCTCAGGTGAGATCGCGACGAAGCGCGCGTCGGTCCTGGAATGCCCAGCGCCCAGGACGAACACGGTGTGGCCGCGCGCGACGAGGCCATCGGCCAGGTCCGCGATGACGGCCTCGGTTCCGCCGTAATCCTTAGGCGGAACCTCGAAGTACGGCGGCGCGACGAGAACCACTCTGAGGTGTTCGGACGTCACATCGTTCGCTCTTCTACAGGAGGATCGGACCTGGCGATGCCGTCGTTCAGCGAGCCGAGCAGTGTCCTCCACGGATCCGTCGGGAACAGCGACTCCACGGCCTGGCGATTGCGCTTCAGGCCGGCGATCAGCTCCGCATCGCGCCGAGCGAACCCGGCCAGCACATCGACGAACTCCACCGCCGCCTCGGTCATACCCGTCCCGTCGGTCTCGAACGTCGTGCAGCTGAGGCCTGCGGCACCGTAGACCTCGTCGAAGGCGTTGTATCGAGTCGACACGGCGGGAATCTCTGCGGCAGCAGCCAGACCGGCACCCAGGCCCACCGTCTCGAAATCGCTGACGCTGGGCGTGAAGACAACCCCGCCGTGGGTCGCTCGCGCGAGCCGCAGAAGGTCCACTTCGTCCAACCGCCAGTTTCCGTCGGCTTCTCGCACCGATTCGAGAGGGACGCCGCCGAGGAATCGGACGTACTTCTCCGTCGCGAGTTCGTCGCGCAGTGCGACGAGTTCGTCGCCGTAATCCGGATCTTCGTCGAGGTCGCCGAAGACGAGCAGGTAGGGCGGCGGAAGTGAACGGCGGAGGCACTCGGCCACGACTTCTGCGTGAAATCGCAGCGATTGATTCACGCCCTTCACCCGGTAGATCCGCACCGGGCTCAGCAGTATCGGTCGTTCCGGGCTCAACTCGAGTTGTCGCGCAAATTCGTGATGGCGGTCGTCGATTCCCGGTGGGATCACCGGAAGCAGGTTGGCGATGACCTTCGGTCGCGATGCGGTGTCATAGCTTTCCGCCTCTCGCGCGAGCCCCTTGGACACCACGATCCAGTTGACGTGTGCCGCCTCGGCCGGCAGCGGCGTCACGTCATTGGGAACGGACGGATAGAACCGTCGGTCAATTGCTATGTCCCAGCGCCCATTCGAGCCGCACAGATCGTGATCCCAGATCACCAGCCCGCCCCGGCGCCCGCGGTAGCGGCGTTCTGCGGCCATGTAGAGCGCGGACGTCACGCTCACCGCATGCGGGAGAGTGAGATTCACCGCGAAGACCCAGTCCGGGTCGTGGCGCTCCAGCCATGTCGCGAAGTGGTCGAAGTACACCTTCTGCAAAGTCTCGATCCGGTCGACCAGTGACTGCCGCTCGGCTTCTTCCAAGCCATCGAAGACGGCGACGCATCGACGGATGTCCTCGAGCTCTGCCGACAGCTCGGCTCGGTTCAGCCCCGCAATCGAGTCGTTGACCGTCGGCCTGAGCCACGGCGGATAGGGGTGTGGATCCGGTCCGTTCGGAAAGAACCGCGTCTTGTCCGACCGCCACGAGTAGCCGAGGTCGGCGGCGACCGTGTGGTCGAAGACGCCCATCGACCGTCCGAGGTGGTAGACGCTGCGGAACACGGTCAACAGTCCCGAGACCGGGAGGCCGTCGCCGCAGATCAGGCCGATCTTCACGTCACCAGCGGGCGGTAGTCGCCGGCCGAGAAGTACTCCTCACACCCTCCGATGCGGCGCACATCCCAGGTGGCGCAGTGCAGAGATCCGCCGAACTCGAAGACATTCCGGAACGGGATGGTGAACACCTCGAAGCCGAGCCCGGACAGCAGATCCTGCAGCGGACGCTCCTGTTCCTCACAGACGACCTTGGTCGGCGAGATGCTCAGTACGTTCATCGACAGCCACTTCGACGACTGGCAGTAGTCAGGCATCTCGGAGTTGCTCGATGTGGGCCGCGGGGCCGAGACGAACTCCCAGTCATCGGTCAGGAAGAGTTTCTCCTCGCCGGCACGCAGCGGCCGGTCGGGGTTGGTGAGTATGAGTCCGGGGCGTAAGGGAACGAACGTGCAATCGATGTGCGACGGAAAGAAGTCGAGCGGGAAGTGCACAGGGTGCACGCGGAAGCCCTTGGGTTCGAGATGCCTCTTCAGCCAGTTGATGCCCGCCCGGTTCGATGTCATCGACTCCTGGACCACCAGGTCTCGGCCGAATCTGCTGATGTCAGCCGCGTCGAAGACCACCTCGTCTTGCGACACGCAGAACTCGAAGGCGTGCATCTCGGAATGCCGCTTCTCGTCGGACCAGTCCCAGAAGCCCTCGCGGTACATACCGTCGCCCATCGACGGCTTCGGCGCGGTCGTCCAGACCACGCGTGGGTCGGCCTTCCAGTATTCGTAGACGAGGTCGCGGTAGGCGGTGAACTCGAAGTATCGCGACCGGCGTGACATCGGTGCTTCGATGATCTCGCTCCCGATCGTGATCATCACGTCGCGCGGGCACACCGCGCAATACTGGTTCGCGACCGAGAAGTGCGGAGTGGCGACACTTCTGCTGAAGTCGTGTGGCGTGGGCCTGCGGACCTTGACTCCGTGCGACTCGAGGAGGGCCTGAAGCCCGGCCAGCTCCTCATTCGCACGTTCGATGGCTTCAGGTGGCTTCGGTCCCTTGGGAAAAGGCGTGCCACGGCACGCATTACGGATCTGCGGGCGACTGCCGGGCTCGGTGGGCTCGAAACACGCGCCGTCTGCGGAGCCGACGACGACCTCCTCGAGCGGATCCCACTCGTTCCAGGAGTTCACCACCGCGGACAAGGTACTCATGGCGAACAGCCTTTCGGACCGATGATTCCGCCTTCCGGAAATCCCGCCCGGTGATGTTCTCTGCCGTCGGAAAGGATTTGATCTTCATCGTTCATGCCCGTGCAGTGCCGGTCCAAGATGTAGCACACAACAGAGTGGCCATGGGTCACATTGACGGCAGCGCAAAAGGGCCGCGCGGTGCGCCACCGGGCTTACTCGCCGGAGCGGAAGCGGTCCTGCATCGTGTACGTGTAGCCGCTGATCGTGAGGTACGGCGTCATGACATACGCCAGCCCGATCGACGCGATTCCCAGGATCGACACCGCCGCCACCACGTTGGGCCAGAACGGCGCGGCCATGCCGAGCGCGAACAGCGGGATGGCCAACGCCCAGCCGCCCCAGTAGACGCGGCGGCCGAGTTCGGGCTTGTGGGTGAGCGCACGGCCGGCGATGAAGGCGACGACCATGGCCAGGAACGCGCCGATGATCAGCGCGGTCGAGATCTCGTCGGACACCACCTCAGCTTAGGTGTGCGTGTCAGCGCGTCAGAGCGCGCGTAGCCGGCGCAGCCGGTCGGCGACTGCGCGACGGGATACGTCCGCGTCGGTGACGATCATCTCGAAACCGTGCGGGCAGCCCGGGTGGACGTGCAGTTCGGCGGGAACACCGGCGGCGGCGAGCCGGTGCGCGTAGTCGACGATCTCCGCCCGGAAGATGTCGAGGTCGCCGGTGTCGAGGTAGGCGGGCGGCAGCCCGGCCAGGTTCTCCTCGCGGGCGGGCGCCGCGTAGACGGGCACGTCCGGTCCGCCTGCGCGGTCGCCGAGCAGGGCGCCCCAGCCGGTGACGTTGTCGTCGTAACTCCACACCATGCCCTCGGCGGGGATCTGCGGGTCGGGTGTGGTGTTGCGGTCGTCGAGCATCGGGTAGATCAGCAGCTGCAGGGCGAGCGCGGGGCCGCCGCGGTCGCGGGCCAGCAGTGCCACGCCTGCAGCGAGCCCGCCGCCGGCGCTGTCACCCATCACCGCGAGCCGCCCGGCATCCACCCCGAGATCGGCGGCGTGCTCGGCCAACCACTGCAGCGCGGCGTAGCAGTCCTCCACCGGCGTGGGGTGCGGGTGCTCGGGTGCCGCGCGGTAGTCCACCATCAGCAGCGGCACGCCCGACTCGGCCACGTAGCGGCGCACGATCGCGTCGTAACCGCAGCCGGTCTCCTCGAGACTGAGGATCATCCCGCCGCCGTGCAGATACAGTGCGGCGCTGCCGTTTTCGGGCACGCCGACCGGGCGGTACCACCACAGCGGCAGCTCCGCGCCGTCGGCGGTGGTGAGCGCGTGCCGGTTGACATCGACGCCGTCAACGGCCGGGACCATCTCGGCGATCAGGTCGAAGGTCGCCGTGGTGTTCCGCCGTCGGGTGGCGACGTCACCCACCCGCGGGGGTGTCGGGTCGGCTGGCTGGGGCGCAGCGAGCAGCGCGGCGAGGATCTCCGGATCGAATGACAGCGGCACGCCCCGAGAGTATCCGGTGTTCGCGCAACGGCATCGTCGCGGCGGGGCGCCGTACAGCCGGCGGTCACCGGCAGGACAACCGGGTCGCAGACACTGCGCCGTGTCCCAACTGAGCCGCAGGGCCGTGCTGCGGGGAGCGGTCGCGCTCGGGGTGTTGCCGTTCGCCGGCTGCGCCGTCGCGCGCAGCACCAACCTGGTGCCCGCCGACCCGTTCACCCTCGGCGTGGCATCCGGCGACCCGGCGCCCGACGGAGTGGTGATCTGGACGCGGCTGGCGCCGGACCCGTTGGCCGAAGACGGATTCGGCGGTATGCCCGCCCGACCGGTGGACGTGGAGTGGGAGGTCGCGGCCGACGAGCGGTTCACTCGCGTCGAGCAGCGCGGTGTCGCCACGGCGACGCCCGATGCCGGGCACAGCGTGCATGTGGAGCTGCGGGGACTGCGGCCGGGCGCCGAGTACTTCTACCGGTTCCGCGCCGCGGGGTACCTGTCGCCGACGGGCAGGACCCTCACCGCGCCGCCGCCCGATGCCCTCGCGACGGCCCTGACGATGTGCGTGGCGTCGTGTTCGCATTACGAACAGGGCTGGTTCACCGCCTATCGGCGACTGGCCGGGGAACAGCCCGATCTCGTTGTGCACCTGGGTGATTACCAGTACGAATACGAGGCGAGGCCGGGCGGGGTGCGCAGGCACGCCGGGCCGGAGACCGTCACGCTGGCCAACTACCGGCAGCGGTACGCGCAGTACAAGACCGACCCCGACCTGCAGGGCGCGCACGCCGTCGCGCCGTGGCTGGCGGTCTACGACGATCACGAGCTGGACAACAACTGGGCCGACGAGACTCCGGAGAAGCCGCAACCCGAGTTCCTCGCCCGGCGGGCGGCGGCGATGCGGGCGTACTACGAGAACATGCCGCTGCGACGGTTCTCGCAACCGCGCGGTGTCGACATGCAGCTGTACCGGCGGATCGGCTGGGGCGCGCTGGCCACGTTCCACCTGCTCGACACCCGGCAGTACCGCACCGATCAGCCGTGCCGCGACGAATACCGCACCGACTGTGCCGAGCGGTTCAACCCGTTCGCCACACTGACGGGCGCCGAGCAGGAACGCTGGCTGCTCGACGGTTTCCAGCGGTCGCGAGCGCGCTGGGACGTGCTGGGACAGCAGGTCTTTCTCTCCCAGGTGGAGCTGACCCCGGGCCCGGGCCTCGGTGTGAACCCCGATGCGTGGGACGGCTACCCCGCCAACCGCGACCGCATCGTCGCGGGGCTGAAGGGCCCCGCGGTGCGCAACGCGGTGGTGCTGACCGGCGACGTGCACAGCCACTGGGCGGCTGAGGTGCACGAGCGCCCAGGCGACGTGTCGTCACCGGTGGTGGCGACCGAACTGGTGACGACGTCGATCAGCTCCGGCGGAGACGGATCGGACAGCAGGGCAGACGTTGACGCGGTGCTGCCGGAGAACCCGCACATCCGGTACTTCAACAATCGGCGCGGGTACGTCCGCGCCCGTGTGACGGCCGACGAGATGCGGGTCGACTTCCGGGTGCTGCCGTACGTGTCGCGACCGGGTGCACCGGTACGCACCGGCGCGTCGTTCGCGGTGCCGGATCGGGCGGCGGCGCTGAACCGGCTCTGACGCGGCTCTGACACCGTGCCGTCAGCCGGCCGTCAACACATGTTGACGGCCGCCGGCGGTTGGTGTGACTTACGGCGCCGGGATGCTCGCGCAGGGCAGCCCGGGGATGCAGCCGGACGCGCCCTGCGGTCCGGCCGATCCGACGGGTCCGCCCGGGATGCCGCCGGTGGCGCCCTGCGGGCCTGCCACGCCCCCGGGTCCACCCGGGATGGCGCCGGACGCGCCCTGCGGGCC
>NZ_JACKSJ010000256.1 GCF_025821665.1 [Mycobacterium] manitobense | reverse complement strand
GCGGGCGGCGGCGGGACGGGCGCGGGCGGGGCGGCCGCGAGCGCTTCCCGCTGACCCGGCGTCAGCGCCTCGTACTGCGATTTGACGATCGCGATCTGGACCTGCAGCTGACTTTGCTTGTTCTGCAGGTCAGCGCGTACCGCGGCGGCCTGTTCGGCGGCGGTCTTGGCGGCCGCCGCCGACTCCGCCGACGCCAGCTGGGCGGTGGCGGCCTGCTCACTGATGGTCTTGAAGTTCCTCATTTGCGCCGACATCTCGGTGGCAACCACGCGCTGCACCGAGAGCTGGTCGATGAACTGCTGTGGGGAGTTCGCCGTGAGGATGGCGCTCATACCGTCGGTGCGGCCGCCCATGTACTGCGCCGCAGCAACGTGGTTGACGGCACCCTGAAAGGTAGCCAGCTGGTTCTCGGCGGCGTCCGCGGCGGCGACGTCGGCGGTGTGCTTCGCCTCGGCTGTCTGCTGCGTTGCCAGCTTGTCGTTGAGATCCAGCTGCGCGGCGTGCATCGCCTCGGTGGTCTGCTCGGCCTGCCGGGACAGCTCGGTGAGCTTTGCCAGCGCATCGGCGGCCGGGTCTGCCTGCACACTCGAGGTCAGCGCGGCGGCGAACATCGTCACACCGATCGTTGCACCGGCAAGAAGTCGAGTGACAGCACGATTTCTCCAGTGCGCGCGAGCGAGCCTCAAGATTTTGCGTCCTTAAACTGGCGTAACGAGCCGCCTCGAACTGCTCTCAGGTCTCAGATAGGTTACGAAACGGCATCGGGCTTGTCCAACAGGAGACGCAAATTTAACAGCTGTCAGGGGAATTTTTTCCAGGCCGGTGGTGATGCGTGTCGTCAGGCAACGCCCGAATCTCTTTGCCGGTGAATCGGAACCAGGCGCAGCCGCGGCGCCAGTCCCGCGTCGGCCAGCACTTCCAGGGCGCGGCGCTCGTCCATCAGCAACGTCTCCGGCACCCCGAGCAGCACACTCACGACACAGTCCTGGCAGCCAGGGCCGCGCACCGCGCAGTCGTCGCAGTCGATCACCACGGTGCCGTCCGCGTCGGTTCGGGCGGACTCGAGCCGGTTGGACGGGGTGCCGTCGGGAACCAGGGGTTGTCCCATCGTGGGCCCTCCTCTTTCGGGGTGTTGTCGGCACGGTAACGGCGCCCCCCGACAAGTTCGCCGCGCTGCGCGTGGCAACCGCCCGCTGTCGGTGCGATTGCCTACCTTGACGCCCATGGGGCAGCTCAGCTTCGCCGACGTCGATCCGCAGGCTGACCTGTCGCTGCGGGAGACCACGTTCGTGGTGGTCGACCTGGAGACCACCGGCGGCCGCGCCGCCGGCGACAACTGCGACATGATCACCGAGATCGGCGCGGTGAAGGTGCGCGGCGGGGTCGTGCTCGGTGAACTCGCCACCCTGGTCGACCCCGGCCGTGCGATCCCGCCCCAGATCGTCGCGCTGACCGGCATCACCTCCGCGATGGTCTACGCGGCGCCGCGCATCGAGTCCGTGCTGCCCGCCTTCCTCGAATTCGCCCGCGGGGCCGTGCTCGTCGCCCACAACGCCGGCTTCGACATCGGCTTCCTGCGGGCGGCCGCCGAACGCTGCGGCCTCGCCTGGCCGCGGCCGCCGGTGCTGTGCACCGTGAAACTGGCGCGCCGGGTGCTCACGCGCGACGAGGCCCCGAGCGTCAAGCTGTCCGCGCTGGCCCGGCTGTTCGGCGCCGCCACCACCCCCACCCACCGCGCGCTCGACGACGCGCGCGCCACCGTCGACGTCCTGCACGCACTGATGGAACGCGTCGGCAACCAGGGCATCCACACCTACGCGGAGCTGAAGGCGTACCTGCCCGACGTCACGCCGGCGCAGCGGCGCAACCGCGCGCTGGCCGATCCGCTGCCGCACCGGCCGGGGGTCTATCTGTTCCGCGGACCGGGCGGCGAGGTGCTCTACGTGGGCACCGCGGTCGACCTGCGCCGCCGTGTGGGCCAGTACTTCAACGGAGCCGATCCGCGCACCCGGATGAAGGAGATGGCGTCGCTGGCCACCGCCGTCGACCACGTCGAGTGCGCCCACGACCTGGAGGCAGGGGTCCGAGAACTGCGGTTGCTCGCCGCGCACGCACCGCCCTACAACCGCCGGTCGAAGTTCCCGCACCGGTGGTGGTGGCTGGTGCTCACCGACGAGGCCTTCCCGCGGTTCTCCGTGGTGCGCTCGCCCCGAACCGATTGCGCCGTCGGGCCTTTCCGGTCCCGCGCCGACGCCGTCGAGACCGCGGATCTGCTGTCGCGGTTCACCGGCGTACGCACCTGCACCGCCCGGCTGGCGCGCTCCGCGCTGCACGGTCCGTCGTGCCCGGAGCGCGAACTCTCCCCCTGCCCGGCGCCGCGCGAGCTTTCCGCGGCCGACTACGCCGCCACCCCCCGTCGCGCCGCCGACCTGATCGCCGGGCGCGACAACACCCCGCTGGCCGCGATGCTGGCCCACCTCACCGGGCTGGCCGCCGCGGGCCGCTACGAGAAGATCGCCGCCCGGCTGCGCGACCACGCCGCGGCGGCCATCGAGGTGCTGTGGCGCCAGCGGCTGCACGCCCTGGCCGCCCAGTCCGAACTCGTCGTCGCTGCCCGCGCCGACGGCAGTGGCGGGCATCTCGCCGTGGTCCGGCACGGCAGGCTCGCGGCGGCAGCGGGCTGCGCGGGGCCCGGAG
>NZ_JACKSJ010000255.1 GCF_025821665.1 [Mycobacterium] manitobense | reverse complement strand
GCCGATGCCGTCGAGCAGCGGGCTGGTCGCGGCCCACACGCTGGTGGAAGCGCCCTGCATCGGGGTCTTGAGGTCACGGTCCGGGTCGTTGACCACTTTGCCGTGCTCGTCGATCAACCCCATCAGCTGCCACTGTTCGTCGGTGATCGACGGTGCGAGGTTGGTGTCGATGATGCCGCCGGGGTGCAGTGCGTAGCCGCGGATGCCGTCGTTGGACCAGCGCCGGTCCAATTCGACGGCGAACAACACATTGGCCGTCTTGGACTGACCGTAGGCCACCATGCCGTCATAGGCGCCATCTTCGAAATGTGGATCGCCCCAACGGATGTCCGATAGGTGATGGCCCCACGACGAGACTTCCACGACCCGCGCGCCGGACGCCGCCCGCAACGCGGGCAGCAGTCCATCGGTCAGCCGGAAGTGACCGAGATGATTGGTGGCGAACTGTGCCTCATATCCGCGGCCGTCGCGGACCAGCGGCCCACCCATGATCCCGGCGTTGTTGATCAACGCATGCAGCGGTCGGCCCGTAT
>NZ_JACKSJ010000254.1 GCF_025821665.1 [Mycobacterium] manitobense | reverse complement strand
CGGGCCGCCGACGGCCTCGAGGGCCACGGCGGCGGCGGTGCGGGTCACCGTCTCGGCGGCGCGGAACGGAGCGGTCAGCAGTCCGTGGCCGAGGGGTTTGAGCATCCCTTCTCGGTACCCGCTGCCCACCTGCGCCACACGCGCGCGTCAATAGGAATACTTGCGGTTGATCGGCTAGCAGAGCGGAAATATTACGCTACGATGCCCGTATGACCGACCTGATGATGCGCCCCGGCCTCGCCGCCGACGACGTCCGCGAAGTGCTCGGCCGCAGCCTGCTCACCGATGGTCTGGACTTCGTCCTCGACCTCGAGCGTTCCCGCGGGGCCTGCCTCGTCGACGCCCGCAACGGGGACCGCTACCTCGACATGTTCACGTTCTTCGCGTCGTCGGCGCTGGGGATGAACCATCCGGCGCTGGCCGACGACGACGCGTTCCGCGCCGAGCTCGCGGCGGCCGCTGTGAACAAGCCGAGCAATTCCGACGTGTACACCGTCGCGATGGCCCGGTTCGTCGACACGTTCGCCCGGGTGCTCGGAGATCCGGCGTTGCCGCATCTGTTCTTCGTCGACGGCGGCGCGCTGGCCGTCGAGAACGCGCTGAAGGTGGCTTTCGACTGGAAGAGCCGGCACAACGAGGCGCGCGGGATCGACCCCGCCCTAGGGACCCGGGTGCTGCACCTGCGCGGAGCGTTCCACGGCCGCAGCGGCTACACCCTGTCGCTGACGAACACCGACCCGAACAAGGTGGCGCGGTTCCCGAAGTTCGACTGGCCGCGGATCGACGCACCGTATCTGCGCCCGGGTATGGACGACGACGCCATGACCGTGCTCGAGGCCGAGTCGCTGCGGCAGGCCCGCGCCGCCTTCGAGGCGCATCCGCACGACATCGCCTGTTTCCTCGCCGAGCCCATCCAGGGCGAGGGCGGCGACCGGCACTTCCGGCCGCAGTTCTTCGCGGCGATGCGCGAACTGTGCGACGAGCACGACGCGCTGCTGATCTTCGACGAGGTGCAGACCGGTTGCGCGATGACCGGGACCGCCTGGGCCTACCAGCAACTCGGCGTGGCGCCCGACGTGGTGGCCTTCGGCAAGAAGACCCAGGTGTGCGGCGTGATGGCGGGCAGGCGGGTCGACGAGGTCGCCGACAACGTGTTCCGGGTCGGCTCGCGGATCAACTCGACGTGGGGCGGCAACCTCACCGACATGGTGCGGGCCCGCCGCATCCTCGAGGTGATCGAGTCCGAAGACGTGATGGCGCGGGCCGGCAAGGCGGGCAGGTATCTACGCGACGAACTCGACCGGTTGGCGTCCGACTTCCCGGGCCTGGTCGGCGACGTTCGCGGCCGCGGGCTGATGTGCGCGTTCAGCCTCCCGTCGGCCGCGCAGCGCGACGCGCTGATCGCACGGCTGTGGGAGCTGCGGGTGATCATGCTCGCCAGCGGAGCGGACTCCGTGCGCTTCCGCCCGCCGCTGACCGTGACCCGCGACGAAATCGACGCCGCGCTGGCGGCGGTGCGCACCGCGCTCAGCTCGTCGCACGCCGGATGATCGAGCGCAGCCGGGGCAGCTCATCACGGCCGACGAGTTCGCAGCCGTGCCGCTCGGCGAGTCGTCGTGCGGCAGGGGTGAAGTCGTGGTTGGTGACCACCATCGTGCGGACGCAGTCCTGCATGGGTGCGCCGGCGACCACCTCCTGAACGGCGGCGGTGCCGACCGGCCTGGCTTGGCGCTTGCACTGGATGGCCAGCCGATTGGGGCGGTGTCCGACGATGATGTCGACGCCCCAGTCGCCGGTGATCGCGGTCATGATCACAGGCACCCCGCATGACCTGGCGATCCGGGCGATATGGTCCTCGAACTCGGTGCCCGACATCGCCGCCGCCGGATCCTCTCTGGGCCCAGGCGTGCCGATTCCGGTGACCGCGCCACGCAGGAAGTGCACCGCGGCCGCCGCGACCACGGGTGCGGCGACCCCCGCGACGAGGCACCACGCCGGGTCGAGGCCCCACAGGAAGGCGGCCGCGGCCGCGACGGCGGCGAGGAGCATGGACCACTTGACGCGCGCCACGGCTGAATCGTAGGAGCGGTCGCCGACAACCCCGGTGTTGCGCGCCCACGCCGATTCAGTGGTCGACTACTCGCGCTCGGTGTCGGGCTGCTGCCGTTCGCCATCCGTCCCTGGGATGCAAGTATTCTCGCCGCCGCCGTCCTGGAGCGCCCGCCACACCCGCGCCGGCGTCATCGGCAGCTGGTGCGGCCGCGCGCCGCAGGCCCTGGCGATCGCATTGGCCAGCGCCGGGGCCACGGGGTTGTACGGCGACTCACTCATCGACTTCGCGCCACGCGGGCCGAGCGTGTCGTAGGTGTCGGCGAAGTACACCTCGGTCTCCGGCACGTCCGCCAGCTGCGGGATGTGGTAGTTGCGCAGTTCGCGGGTCAGGACGGTTCCGTTGGGCCCGACGTGCATCTCCTCGTAGAGCGCAGAGCCGATCGCCTGCGCCACACCGCCTTCCACCTGCCCGCGGCACTGCTCGGGATTGAGAACCACGCCGGCGTCGGCGGTCTGGATCGACTGCAGGATCCGCACCCGTCCGGTCTCGACGTCGACCGCCACCCGGAACGCCTGCACGTTGAAGGCCACCGACCGCGGCGTCCCGTCGTGGCGGCCGTACCCGACCAGAGCACCGGCCGGCGCGTCACCGAGACCCGCGAAGGACACGAAGTGCTCGCCGCACTGCACACCCGACGCGGTGAGCGTGCATGCCGACACGTCCGCGCCGGTGCGCCCGGCGGCCGCGGCAAGCACCGCGGCCCGCAACTCCCGGCATGCGTCGAGCACGGCGCGGCCCGCCACCACCGTCCCGGCCGAACCGAACGCGCCGGTGTCGTAACCGGTGGCGTCGGTGTCGGACTGGCGCAACAGCACCCGGTCGGCAGTCGTGTTCATCTCGTCGGCCACCAACTGGGTGTGCACGGTCGACGTGCCGTTGCCGAACTCGGCGGTGCCCACGCTCAACATGTAGGTTCCGTCGGCGTCGACGCCCAGCGACGCCTCGGCGAAGTGCCCCCGCGGCGGGATGGTGGCGATCATGGCCACCGCTATGCCTTCGCCGACCCGCCACTGGGCGCCCGGTGGCGCCGCCACTCCGTTGCCCGCGGCCAGCGCCGCCTGCGCGAGGTCGAGGCACTGGTCGAGTCCGTAGCTGCCGAACGTCAGGTCGTCGTGCGCGGCATTGGTGTCGACGAAGGTGTCGCCGGGCACCACGACGTTGCGCCGGCGCAGGTCGAAGGGATCGACGCCGAGCCGCTGAGCCAGTTCGTCGAGCGCCGACTCGATCGCGAAGATCACCTGGCCCAGGCCGTAGCCGCGGAACGCCCCCGACGGCAGGTTGTTGGTGTAGACCGCCTGGGCGTCGACTCTCTTGTTCGCGCAGCGGTATACGGCCACCGACTCGCTGCACCCGTGGAACAGCACACCGATGCTGTGGTTGCCGTAGGCGCCGGCGTCGCTGAGAACGTCGACGGCAAGGGCGGTGAGCACACCGTCGGCGCCCGCCGCGACCGTCGCGTCGACGCGGAACGGATGCCGGCACGGCGCCATGGTGAACTCGTCGGCCCGGCTGAACTCGTAGCGAACCGGCCTGCCCAGTCGCAGCACCGCCAGCGCCACCAGGTCCTCGGCGAGCATCTCCTGCTTTCCGCCGAAGCCGCCGCCGACCCGGCCGGTGAACACGTGCACCTGCTCGCGTGCCAACCCGAAGACATGGCACAGCTCGTCGCGCACCAGGAACGGCACCTGAGAACTCGTCCTGATCACCAGCCGGCCCCGGTCGTCGGTCCAGCCGGTGCAGCCGTGCGTCTCCAGATGCGCGTGCTGGACCCGCTGCGTGGTCCACCGGCCGCGCACCACCGCGCCGCCACCGGCCCGCGCCGCCGCCACCCCGGCCTCGACGTCGCCGGCGATCCCGTGCAACTCGGCGACGGTGTTGCGCGCCGGGTCGGCGATCCGCGCGTCGGCGCCCTTATCCCCGTGCACCAGCGGCGCGCCGGGCGTCCTGGCCTGTTCCGGGTCGAACACGGCGGGCAACTCCCGGTACTCGACGGCGATCAGCCGGCAGGCCTGCTCGGCGATCGCCGGGCTGTCGGCGACCACCGCGGCGACCCGCTGGCCGACGAAACGCACGGTGTCGTCGAGCACCCGGGTGTCGTCGGGGTCGTCGAGCCGGTTCTCGTGGCGGGCGGTGCTGAACGCGACGGGCGGACTGTCACGGTGGGTCAGCACCAGATGCACGCCCGGCAGCGCCACCGCCGCCGCGGTGTCGATCGCCTCGATGCGGGCGTGCGGCACCGGGCTGGTCAGCACGGCGATGTGCAGCAGTCCCGCCGGGGTGACGTCCATCGTGTAGCGCTCGGTGCCGGTGACGACCCCGACGGCCGCAGGCGCACCGATGGACCGGCCGGCGTCACCGTGGCCCGCCGACTTGTCGGTGTTGACGCGACCCGCCAGGGCGTCGGTGATCGCGCGGTAGCCCGTGCACCGGCACAGATTCCCCTTCAGGTGCTGCGGCAGGTCCGCCAACTGGTCCTCGGTGAGGGCGGCGGCGGTGGTGACCATGCCCGCGGTGCAGAAACCGCACTGGAATCCGGCCGCCTCGACGAACCGGCGCTGCACCGGATGCAGGTCAGCTCGGGTGCCGAGGCCCGCCACCGTGGTGACGTGCCGGCCCGCGGCCCGGAACGCCGGCACCACGCAGGAGTGCACCGGAGCGCCGTCGAGCAGCACCGTGCACGCTCCGCAGTCGCCGGCGTCGCAGCCCTTCTTGACCTCGACGCGGCCGTGTTCGCGCAGCAGCGTCCGCAGACACTGGCCGGGCCGCGGGTCGGCGTCCACCGGGTCGCCGTTGACGTCGAACCTCATGCCAGCTCCGCGCAGACCTGCCGGGCCAGCAGCAACGCCATCGCGCGCCGCCAGTCCGGGTCACCGTGTGCGTCGCGGGTCCACGCCGCCTTTGGGATGCCGGCATGCGCCGCCGCCAGCGACTCCGGGTCAGGCACGCCGTCGAACCGGAACACGTACGGGCGCACGGTGGCGGCGGTGACCGACAGCACGAACCCGCCACCGTCGGCTCGGGTGTCGCGGCGGCCGATCACCACCACGCCCGAGCGGCCGAGCGGCGCCGGTGCGAGTTTGCGGAAGGCGGTGCGGGCGCGCAGCGCCGCGGCGGGCAGGTGCACCGACCTCAGCACCTCGCCGACCGTCAGGGCGGTGCTGCCGGCACCGATCACCAGCTCACTGACGGGGCGCCGGTAGTCGTGACCGTCGGCGCGCCACACCGTCGCGACGCCGTCCAGCGCGGTGGCCAGCGAGATCATCGCCCCGGCGGGCAGGCCGAGGCAGATGTTGCCGCCCACCGTGGCCGCGCTCCAGATCTTGAACGACGCCAGCAGCGCGGTACAGCACTGGTGCAGCAGCGGCGCCGCCGACCAGTCAGGCCGGTCCGCCGCCAGCCGTGCGCCCAGCCCCGACACCTCGGCGACCGTGCACGTCGCCGCGAGCTCGACACCGTTGTCGCCCACGGTGATCGACGGCCAGCCCAGCGCCGTCACGTCGACCAGCCGGTGCAACTGGGGCTGCGGCTCGGAGAACAGCCAGGTGCCGCCGGCCAGCACCGCGTCGCCGAGGCCGAGCGGCCAGAGCTGATCGCGGGCGGTGGGGAGGTCGACGACCCCGACGGTGTTCAGGTCCACTCATCGACGGTAGTCACGCGCCACACGGTCCGCATGGCGACCGGGCAACTGGCGTGTATCCACAAAACGATGCGCTTTCTGGCTTTCAGAACGAAAATCAGGGCCCGCACCGAGCGATAATCTGCAGGTCATGACCGATCGACTGGCCGACGGCGACGGGAGGTTGGCACCTCTCGAGCACGCCTTCGCCAGCGGGCAGTCACAGCGGGTCGGTTGGTTCCGGTTCTACTTCGACGACGAACGCTGGGAGTGGTCACCACAGGTCGAACGGATGTACGGATACGAACCCGGCACCGCCGAGCCGACCACCGCTCTGGTGTTGTCGCACAAACATCCCGACGACTACCGGCAGGTTGCGGCCACCCTCGACGAGATCCGGCGGACAGCAGGCGTATTCAGCACGCGGCATCGCATCATCGACACGCACGGCGACGTGCACCACGTCGTGGTGGTGGGCGACCACCTGCACGGCGAGTTCGGCGCGGTGATCGGCACGCACGGCTTCTACGTCGACGTCACCCCGTCGCACAACGAGGGCATCACCGAGGCGGTGGCGGAGATCGCCGAGGCCCGCGGCGCGATCGAACAGACCAAGGGCATGCTCATGGTGGTCTACCGGATCACCGCCGATTCCGCGTTCGAGCTGCTGAAGTGGCGTTCCCAGGAGACCAACGTCAAGCTGCGGACCCTGTCGGAGCAGATTGCCGAGGACTTCCTCGCGCTGCAGTACGACGAGGCGCTGCCGGCGCGCGCCGAATACGACCGGTTGTTGCTGACGGCACACCTGCGCGTCCCGTCCTGAGGTTTACCCCGGCGCTGGTCAGGGAATATCCCCGGCGTGTTCCAGAACCCCAACCAACTGCGTTCCGCCGACGCCGGCGTCCGTGATGCCCTGCGCTTCGCGCTCGTCGTCGCGGTGGTTGCTGCGGGGTTCCTGGCCGTCGCCGCCGTCTGGGTGAGTACCTGCAGCGGTTCGGTCGCCGACGCCCTCGCCTGCGGAGCGCCGCAACGCACCATGCTCGCCATGGGCGCGCCGGCCATCCTGCTACTCGGCGGGCTGCGCGCCTTCGTGCGCACCTACCAGAGCTGGCGGCGCAACGAGGCGTCGTGGGCCTGGCAGGGCGCCGGATGGATCCTGCTCACGCTGATGCTGCTGGTGCTGACCACCAGCATGCCGGCGCTGGCCGGACCGGTGTTCGGCTGATGAAACGGCACGCCACCTCGTGTGCCGCCATCGCATTCTGAAGAAGGAGTCACCATGAAGAGCCCCGAAGACCCCGTAGACCACGCCCGCACCACGCGTCCGCATGCCGGCGAGACGATGAAGGACACCAAGAACCTGCCCGCCCTGATCCTGCTCGGCATCGCGTTGGCCGCGTTCGTCGGTGCGCTGGCCGCGACCGCCAGCGGCCACGGTGACGTGGGCGTGATCCTGGGGTCGATCTCGGCGGTGGTGTTCATCGTCTCCGGCGTCTGGTTCCTCATCGAGCACCGCCGGGTGCGGGGGATGGAGGAGCGCTGGCACGCCGAGCACCCCGACACCTCGCGGCAGACCCCGAGCGGCTAGTCCCGCTCGAGCCAGGCACGCAAAAGAGGCCCAGCCGGTCGGCTGGGCCTCTTTTGTGTGTCGTTCTACTGCTCGGACTTCTGCCGCTCTTCGGCGGTCTTGGCGCCTGCGCGGGCCGCCTCTGCTTCGGCTTCCTTCTTCGCGGCGTCCTGCTGAGCGTCCGCCTTGTCCTGCTGGGCCTTGCCCTCGCGGACCATGTCGTCGCGTCCGGTGACGGTGCCGACCGTTTCCTTGGCCTTGCCCTTCACGTCCTCGACGACGCCCTTGATGCCTTCTTCGGGACCACTGTTCTTCTCGGTCATACTCACCTTCCAACTTGATCGTGAGTGTTCACGACGGGGCACGTCCCCACGGAGGCAGTGTTCCCGAGGACCGCTCCGGGTAAACCCTGGCGCGCCTGCTCCCGGCGCGCCAGCGGCCGGATCGCTCCGTCAGCCGGGCAGCGTCTCGCCACCGATCGGTGCCAGCACCTCACCGCTGTAGTACGACGACATCGTGCCCGAGGCGAAGAACACGTAGGACGGCGCAATCTCGTCGGGCTGGGCCGCACGCCCGAAAGGTGTTTGCTCGCCGAAGGATTCGGTCTTCTCGGCATCCATCGTGGCCGGGATCAACGGTGTCCACACCGGACCGGGCGCCACGCAGTTGACCCGAATCCGCCGGTCGGCCAACGATTGTGCGAGCGAGTAGGTGAGCGCCAGGATCGCGCCCTTGGTGGCCGAGTAGTCGATCAGCGTCTTGTTGCCGCGCAGGCCGTTGATCGAACCGGTGTTGACGACGGCCCCACCGTCGGGCAGGTGCGCCAGCGCCGCCTTGGTCACCCGGAAGTAACTGTCGATGTTGACCGAGAACGTCCGCCGCCATTGCTCGTCGCTGATGTCGGTGAAGTCCTCGGTCGGGTTCTGGTAGGCGACGTTGTTCACCAGGATGTCCAGTCCGCCGAGTTCCTCGACGGTGCGCGCCACCACATCTCGGCAGTGCTGTGCGTCGCCGAGATCGCCGGGCAGCAGCACGCTGCGCCGGCCCGCCGCCTCCACCAGCGACCCGGTGTGCCGGGCGTCGTCGTCCTCGTCGAGATAGGCGATGGCGACGTCCGCGCCTTCCTTGGCGAACGCCGCGGCGACGGCGCGACCGATGCCGGAGTCGCCGCCGGTGATCAGTGCGCGCCTACCGGCGAGCAGGTCACGGCCGACGTATTCGCGCATCTCGTCGCGCGGCGCCCGGTCCATGTCGGCGGTGTGGCCGGGATAGGCGATGACGCCCTCGGGTTCAGTCACGTGCCTCGTCTCCTCGCTTCGTGGCATGCATGTCGGCGCCCACCGGGTATCCGTCTCCGGCCGGTCGAAACGGCCAGTCGCGCCTATGAAATCCACTTTGCGAACGGTCCCCGGTCGCTTTGCGAAATCTCTAACGTTCGACGTTTATGGCCCTCTGGGCTCGGATAACCGTCGCCGCATGACCGACCGTGCGCGCGTGCTGCTCGTCTGGCACGTACACGGATCGTGGACCCAGTCGCTGGTGGCCGGCCCGCACCGCTACCTGATACCCGTCAGCCCCGCGAAGGACGCCGACGGCAGGGGCCTGCGATGAGAATCGCGATGGTTTCCGAACATGCCAGCCCGCTGGCCGCGCTCGGCGGCGTGGATGCAGGCGGTCAGAACGTCCACGTCGCGGCGTTGTCGGCGGCGCTGTGCCGCCGCGGTCACGAGGTGACGGTGTACACCCGTCGCGACGACCCGCACCTGCCCGAACGGATCGAGACGCCGCAGGGCTATACCGTGGTGCACGTACCCGCCGGTCCGCCGGAGCGGCTGCCCAAGGACGAGTTGCTGGCCCACATGGGTCCCTTCGCGCAGTACCTCGACGAGCAGTGGTCGACCGATCGGCCCGACGTCGCGCACGCCCACTTCTGGATGTCCGGCATCGCGACCCAGCTCGCCGCCCGCCACCTCGACCTGCCCGCCGTGCAGACCTTCCGCGCGCTCGGGGTGGTCAAGCGCAGGCACCAGGGTGTCCAGGACACCAGTCCGCCGGACCGGCTCAAGCTCGAGGCGATGGTCGCGCGCACCGCCACCTGGGTGGCCGCCACCTGCACCGACGAGGTGTTCGAGCTGATGAGGCTCGGCCGGGCGCGATCCCGCATCTCGGTGGTGCCCTGCGGCGTCGATCTCGACCTGTTCACCCCGGAGGGCCCGCGCGCCCAGAAGGGCGCCAGGCACCGCATCGTCAGCGTCGGCAGGTTCGTGCCACGCAAGGGTTTCGACGTGGTGGTGCGAGCGCTGCCGGCGATTGCGGACACCGAACTGGTGATCGTCGGCGGCCCGGATGTGTCGGGCCTCGACGCCGACCCCGAGGTTCGTCGACTGCGTGCGCTCGCCGTCGAGCTCGGGGTCGCCGACCGGGTGCACTTCCACGGCGCGGTGGCACGTGAGGACATGCCCGCGCTGCTGCGGTCGGCCGACGTGGTGGCGTGCACACCGTGGTACGAGCCGTTCGGCATCGTGCCGCTCGAGGCGATGGCATGCGGCATCCCGGTGGTCGCCTCGGCGGTGGGCGGCATGCTCGACACGATCGTGCACGACGTCACCGGCCGGCTGATACAGCCCAAGCGGCCCGGCGAGGTGGCCGACGCGGTCAATCACCTTCTGCACGATGACTTCCTGCGGCAGAGTTTCGGCGCGGCGGGCCGCGACCGGGCCAAGGCGCGTTACTCGTGGGACCGCATCGCCGGCGACACCGCGCGCATCTACGACCGGCTCGTCCCGGCGCCTGCAAAGCCGGTCTCCGTTCCGACCACCTCGAGCATGTCGTCCGGATGACCGAGTCAGCCGCCCTCCAGGACCGCCGGCGCCTCCTCGACGTGGGCGGGCAGCGGCCGGCGCCGCTGCAGCACCGCGGGCGCCGGCGCAGCGCCTCACCGGGAGTGACTGCGCCTGATGCGTGAATTGAAGAAGGTGGTGGTGCTCGGCGGAATCGGTTTCGTCGGCGGCCATCTCTGCGAGCGCCTGCTGTCCGAGGGAACCGAGGTGATCTGCGTCGACGACCTGTCGACCAGCGCGCACGAGGCGGAGAAGCTGTTCCGGGACCGGCCCGGGTACCGGTTCGTCCGCGCGGACATCAACGAGCCGCTGACCGCCTTGGATCCCGACGTCGACACGGTGTTCCACCTCGCGTCCCCGGCGTCGCCCGCCGACTACCTGCGGCTTCCCGTGCACACGTTGCGCACCGGCGCGACGGGCACGGCGAACGCGCTCGACCTCGCGGAGCGGTGCGGCGCCCGGCTGGTGCTCGCATCGACCAGCGAGGTCTACGGCGACCCATTGGAACACCCGCAGGTCGAAACCTATTGGGGGAACGTCAATCCCATCGGGCCGCGCAGCGTGTACGACGAGGCGAAGCGGTACGCCGAGGCGCTCACGTTCGCCTACCACCGGGAACGCGGATCCGATGTCGGGGTGGCACGCATCTTCAACACCTACGGACCGCGGATGCGTCCGGACGACGGCAGGATGGTGCCCACGTTCTGCCGTCAGGCGCTGGCCGGCGAACCGATCACCGTCACCGGCAGCGGCGCACAGACCCGCTCGCTGTGCTACGTGGACGACACCGTGGCCGGACTGATCGCGCTGGCCCGCTCGAACCATGCCGGCAATTTCAACATCGGCAATTCCCACGAACTGTCGGTGCTGCACATCGCCGAACTGATCCGCGACCTCGCCGCTGACGAGTCGCAGATCCACTTCCTGCCCGCCGTCGAGGACGACCCGCAGCGCCGCTGCCCCGACATCAGCGCGGCCCGGGACATGCTGGGCTGGCAGCCGGAGGTCGGCTACCGCGCGGGCCTGGCCCGCACCGTCGACTGGTTCCGTCGCCAGAAATTCGATGCCATCGACGGATCCGTCGTACTGCAATCGGGTTCGAGAATCTAGGGAGCTCGCGTGCGTCTCCTTGGAATCAACGCGGTGTTCCACGACCCCGCAGCCGCGGGCTACTGACTTCTGGCGACCTTGCGGATCATCTTCGCGGTTGCGCGCTCGATGATGGCCTGCTTCTCGTCGGCTCGGCGGGTGCGGTCGGCGCGCCGCACGGCGGGCGCGATGGTGGTGCCGCCCTCGTAGGCCTTCAGCACCCGCGGGTCGACGTAGGACGCCCGCGCCACCGCCGGGGTGTTGCCCAGTTCCTCCGAAACCTCCTTCATCACCGCCGATTCCACCCGTTTGATCACCTTCTCGTTGACGGGTGGGTCGGCGTCGACGAAGGCCGCCGCTGCCAGCACGGTGCCGTGCCAGGTCCGCAGGTCCTTCACGCTGAACTCGGCGCCGACCAGTTCCTTGAACCGGGCGTTGAGGTCGTCGGCGTGGATGTCGCGCCAGCCCGCAGTGTTCCGGCACACCAGCAGCCGATCGGTGCGCTCCGGCCTGCGCATCAGCGCGCGCACCGAACGCACCACCTCGGGGTCGTCGATCACCCGCGTCCGGCGCACTCCGCTCTTGGCGGGGAAGTCGAACGCGACCGCGTCCCGTTGCACGGTGACGTGTTCGCACAGCAGGGTGGCGATGCCGAACGAGTTGTTCTCCAAGGCGTACTGCTCACCACCGGCGCGGAAGTATCCGAGGTCGAGCAGGTGCAGGGCCAGCGCCAGCACCCGGTCGCGCTCCAGGCCGCGGCCCCGCAGGTCGGCCGCGATCTGGCGGCGCATGTCCGGCAGCCCCTTGGACATCTCCAGCACCCGGTCGAACTTCTCCTCGTTGCGCTCCTCCTGCCACTGCTGGTGGTAGAGGTACTGCTTGCGCCCCGCCACGTCGACCCCGAGCGCCTGGATGTGACCGTTCGCGTGCGGTGAGATCCACACCTTCTTCCACGCCGGCGGGATGACGAGGTCGTTGATGCGTTCGAGCGTCTTCTTGTCGGTGATCGGCCGGCCCTCGTTGTCGGTGTAGGAGAAGCCCTTGCCCCGGCGGACCCGGCGCAGTCCGGGCCCGGTGACTACGCTGCGGCGAAGACGCATGTGGGGTTCCTGTGTTTGGCGCCGGCCGACGCCGGGGTACTGGACGTGGACCATGGTGAGGACAGGGACGGCGCACAGAGTGTCGGTGTCATCGCAAGTCCCGGACGGCGGCTGGCATGCGTTGCAGTTACCCGGTCGAATCACCGGTCACACGTGTGTTTTCGCGGGATCCCGGGCCGCCGGTGGTTAGCTGGGATTCGTCCTGGGGTAGTCTCGCTTCGATGTTGCCGGGAGGTCAGATGGTGGATTCGGACATTCCAGACGACGGGCACCTCAGCGCCGACCGGTCGGTCGAACTGCGGGTGGCCGCCAAGCTGGAGAATCTGGCCGTGCTGCGCACCCTGGTCGCCGCGGTCGGCACGTTCGAAGACCTCGACTTCGACGCCGTCGCCGACCTGCGCCTCGCGGTCGACGAGGCGTGTACCCGGCTGATCCGCTCCGCGGTGCCCGACTCGACGCTGGTGGTCGCCGTCCACCCGCGCGACACCGAGGTCGTCGTCGACGCATCCACCACTTGTCAGACCACCGACGTGCTCGCCCAGGGCAGTTTCAGCTGGCACGTGCTCAGCTCGTTGACCGACGACGTGCAGACCTTCCAGCAGAACGGTAATGAAGCGGCGGACGGACAGATCTTCGGGATCTCGATGACCACGAGGAGAGCGAGCTCACTGCGGTGACTCGATCCTCGTCGAAGGGTTCGTCGTCTCGATCGAACTCCGAATACGCGGATGTGGCAGCGATGTTCCGCGAACTCCAGGGGCTGCCGGAGGGTTCCGCGCAGTTCCAGCGGCATCGAGACCGCATCGTGGAACGATGCCTGCCACTCGCCGACCACATCGCCCGCCGGTTCGACGGCCGTGGCGAGCCGCGCGACGACCTGGTCCAGGTGGCCCGGGTGGGCCTGGTGAACGCGGTCATCCGGTTCGACGTCGACGCCGGATCGGACTTCGTGTCGTTCGCCGTGCCCACCATCATGGGCGAGGTGCGCAGGCACTTCCGCGACAACAGCTGGTCGGTGAAGGTCCCCCGGCGGCTCAAGGAACTGCATCTGCGGCTCGGCGCAGCCACCGCGGAGTTGTCCCAGCGGCTTGGCCGCGCGCCGACCGCGTCAGAACTGGCCGAGGAACTCGGGATGGACCGCGACGAAGTGGTCGAGGGTCTCGTCGCAGGCAGTTCCTACAACACCCTGTCCATCGACAGCGGCGGCAACAGCGGCAACGAGGATGCACCTGCGATCGCCGACACGCTCGGCGACGTGGACCTGGGTCTCGATCAGATCGAGAACCGTGAGGCGCTGCGGCCGCTGCTGGCCGCGCTGCCGGAGCGCGAACGCACCGTGCTGCTGTTGCGGTTCTTCGAGTCGCTCACCCAGACTCAGATCGCCGAACGGGTCGGCATCTCACAGATGCACGTGTCGCGGCTGCTCGCGAAGTCGCTAACGCGGCTCCGCGACCAACTGCAGTAGCCGGGGCGTTTCGCCCCGCATCCAGGCCAGCGCGGAGTCGACGTCGGCGCACAGTGGGAACATGGCGTCCGGGTCGCAGATCCGCAGCAGGCGCAGCACGGCAGGTCCGGGCACCATCAGCCAATCGGCGCGGGCGCCAGCGCACCGCACGTTGAACGTGTGGAGCGCCGAAAACGCTGCGGTGCCGAAGAACTCGACACCCGACAGGTCCAGCACCAGCCGCGAGGCCCGGTCGGAGTGCTGCAGTGCCCAGTCGACGAAGTCGTTCGAGTTCGCGGCGTCGAGGTCACCGCGGGCGGTGATCAGGACGCAGTTGGGCTCTGGCCACCGGGTGCCGAAGGTGGCGCCATGACTGGTGTGCTCGTCCGCCCGGCCCGCATCCGGCGGCGACGTGGGTGACGACGAAGAAGAAAGTGATGATGACATTGTGACTCCCGTGGATGGGTGTGCGCGGTTCGCGCTGAGTCACGTCACTTGATCGGGCCCTGCGTCCTCAAAGCCTTCAGCGTCACGGTCGAGATTCGGCCGCGCCGATGACGTATCCAGCTGGCTGTGAACTCAACCTGGCCTGACCCTACGCCGGTACTCGCGCCTTGGACAATCGATTCACCGAATGCTCAGCGATGTCTCAGCAGCTCGGCGGTTCAGCTCAGCCAGCCGCGCTGCGGGTCCCAGGCGGGCCCGGGGGGCGGCGCGTCGGCACGGGTCACCGTGGCCTGGATCAACCCGTAGGGCCGGTCGTCGGCGTGGAACACCTCGTTGTCGTTGGTGAGGCCGAACGGCGACAGGTCGTAGGCGAAATGGTGCTTGTTGGGGGCGGACATGCGCACTTCGACGATCTCGGGATGGTGTTCGAGAACCGCACGGCCCATCTCGTAGAGCGTCTGCTGCAGCGCCAGCGACCGGACGGTGGCGAACTGGGTCAGCAGGTGGGACTTCACGCCGGCATAGACGGCGTCCCAGTCGATCCCGGCCGTCCCCGCGAACCGCCACTGTGCGACCAGCGAGGTGGCCATCACGCGGTCGTGGGTGGGCTCCAGCACGGTGTACGGGTCGGTGAGGAACCCGGCGAACTCCGACCCCGTCGACTTGAGCAGGACGAGGTCCTTGAGGCCGCCGACCACCCACTCGCCGGCCCGGTCGCCGTCACCGGAGACCGTGACCGCGGCCGTGCGGACCTCCTCGCCGGCTCGCACCCAGGTGTGGTCGTGCTCGCGGCCGTCGACCGTCACCCGCCGCCACGCGTACTGCTCGATCTCGATGCGGGCACCCGTGACCGGGGCGATCTCGGCCACGAAGTGGCGCGCCAGGTCCAGACCGTAGTCCTCGATCGAGGTGATGCCCTTCTCCTTGGCGAACGCGTAGACGGTCTGCTTCTGGGTGTCGGTCGGCAGCACATCGGACTGGTCGCCGATCAGATGTGCGGCGCTGAAGTCCCCCCGCAGGCAGGTCGAGACGTTGACGTCGTGGATCTCGTGGCGCGGAGTGTCGCGGTAGATGCGCACGACCCGGTTCTCGGCCTTGCCGTACTGGTTGTCGCCCAGGATGATGCCGGACACGGCTCAACTCCCTCGATAGGTCGAATAGGCGTAGGGGGACAGCAGCACCGGCACGTGATATTTGGCCGCGGCGTCGGTGACCTCGAAGGCCACCACGATCTCGGGGTAGAAGCCGGTCACCTGTGCGGCCGCGAAATACGTTGCGGTGTCGAAGCGCAACCGGTAGATCCCCGCCTCGAGGCGATCGGCGAGGCCGGCGATGCGGCCGTCGTCGTCGGTGGTCTGCGACGCGAGCACTGCGCCGCCTGCGTCGGTGAGGGTGACCGGCACGCCTGTCGCGGGCCTGCCGGTGGTCGCATCGAGGACATGGGTGGACAGGCTCATGGGCTCACCTTTGCACGCCGACGAGCCGCCGAAGTCTCAGCCGGTTGATCTCGGCCAGCTCCTTGCGCAGCACCCGCCGCTCCGTGGTCGCGTCGTTGGTCAACCGGTCGGTGAGCACCGCCAGCAGCTCCTCGGCCGACCGGCCGCTCGCACACACCAGGTACACGTGCCCGAACCGGCGTTCGTATGCCTGGTTCTTCGCGGCGAGCTCCGCGCGCACGTCGTCGCCCGCGGCCAGCACGCCGGCCTGCTCGCGCGCCGAGGCGGCGTTGTCCGCCCGGCCGCCGATGCGGGGATGCCCGGCCAGCGCCGCGTCGATCTCGACCTCGGGCAGCTCGCCCAGCACCCGGTCGGCGCCGTCGAGCAGCGCGTCCACGTCGGGGTACGGCGCGCCTGCCGCCACCTGCTCCGCCCACACCGCGGAGGCGCAGACGCCGGTCAGCAGTCGCACGCGTTGTGGTCCGGGCAGGCCGTTGAACTCGGCCAGCCCGGCGCTCGGCGGGGGTGCCACCGTTCCAGGATCGGCCAGGTTCACACTGTTCGCATGCCGAATGCCGCGGGTGTGGTGCTGGCCGCCGGAGCCGGCATCCGCTACGGGATGCCGAAAGTCACTGCCGCGCAGGGTGAATGGCTGCAGAAGGCCGTGACCGCGCTGGCTGAGGGCGGATGCGGCGACGTGGTGGTGGTTCTGGGTGCGGCGCTGGTGGAGGTGCCGCAGCCCGCGCGGGCCGTGATCGCCTCCGACTGGGCGGACGGCATGAGCGCGTCGGTGCGGGCGGGTATCGCGGCGATCGGATCGGCGGATCTGGCGGTGCTGCACACCGTCGACACCCCCGACGTCGGCGCCGACGTGGTGCGGCGGGTGCTGTCCGCCGCGCTCGGGTCGCGGTCGGGCCTGGCGCGCGCGGTGTACGACGGCCGACCCGGTCACCCCGTCGTGGTGCACCGGCGACACTGGCCGCAGCTGCAGCAGAGTCTCGTCGGCGATCGCGGAGCCGGCCCGTTCCTGCGCTCGCGCGCCGACGTGGTGACGGTGGAGTGCGCCGATCTGGCCACCGGCGCCGACATCGACGAGCGCTGACTAGCCGCCCAGCGAGGCGGCGAAGCGGCGCACGGCGTCGGCCGCGCTCCTGGCCGCCTCGGCATGGCCCGGCCGGGCACGCTGCGAGACGGACCCGGTGCCCGGCGTCAGCGCGACCTCGGCGAGCAGTTCGCCGGTGGTTGGCTCGGCCACCGCCCACGTGTAGCGGACGTCGGCGGCCCAACCGGCCGCGGCGCGTGCGACGTAGTCCTGGTCAGTCTCGCCCAGTTCCGCCAGCGAGGGCCGGTCGTCGATGCGATCGTCGGCCCGCAGAGCGCGCAGATACCAACTGCCGGCGTTGATCTCGATCGGTTCCATCCGCGCACTGTAACGTTCGCGTCCGCTGCGTAGCATGAGCCGATGCCTTTCATCACGAGCAACGACGGTGTCGACATCCACTTCAAGGACTGGGGGTCGGGCCAGCCCATCGTGTTCAGTCACGGCTGGCCGCTCTCGTCGGACGACTGGGACACCCAGCTGCTGTTCTTCCTCGCGCAGGGCTACCGCGTCGTCGCCCACGACCGTCGCGGCCACGGCCGCTCGACGCAGACCGGCGACGGCCACGACATGGACCACTACGCCGACGACCTGAAGGCCGTCGTCGATCACCTCGACCTGCGCGACGCCGTGCACGTCGGTCATTCGACGGGCGGGGGAGAGGTGGCGCACTACCTGGCCCGCCACGGCGAGGACCGCGCGGCGAAGGCCGTGCTGATCAGCGCCGTCCCGCCGCTGATGGTGAAGACCGACGCCAACCCGGGCGGCCTGCCCAAGGACGTCTTCGACGGCCTGCAGGCCCAGCTCGCGGCCAACCGCTCGGAGTTCTACCGCGCGCTGCCGTCGGGTCCGTTCTACGGGTTCAACCGGGACGGGGTCGAGCCGAGTGAGGCGATCATCGCCAACTGGTGGCGGCAGGGGATGATGGGCGGCGCGAAGGCCCACTACGACGGGATCGTGGCGTTCTCGCAGACGGATTTCACCGAGGACCTGAAGAAGATCCAGCTGCCGGTGCTCGTGATGCACGGCGACGACGACCAGATCGTGCCGTACGAGAACTCCGGGCCGCGCTCAGCGGAACTGCTGGCCAACGCGACGCTGAAGACCTATGAGGGCTTCCCGCACGGCATGCCCACCACGCAGGCCGACACCATCAATGCCGACCTGCTGGAGTTCATCCGGTCCTGACGGCTACTCGGCGCCGGCGTCCTTGATCTCGGCGAGGACGGTGCCCTGCGTGACGGCGGCACCGGCCTCGACCGCGAGGCCGGTGATCGTGCCGTCCTTGTGCGCGGTGACCGGGTTCTCCATCTTCATGGCCTCGAGCACCACGACGAGGTCGCCGGCCGAGACCTGCTGACCCTCCTCGACGGCCACCTTCACCACGGTGCCCTGCATCGGCGCGGTGACGGAGTCGCCCGAGGCGGCAGCCCCACCGGCCGCGCCGCGCTTACGCGGCTTGGGCTTCTTCCTGACGACACCGCTGGCGCCGCCGACCGAGCCGCCGTTGCCCAGTGCGAGGTCGCCGGGCAGCGACACCTCCAGCCGGCGACCGCCGACCTCGACCACGACGGTCTGCCGCGGGATGGTGTCCTCTTCCTCGATCGGATCGCCGCCGGTGAAGGGCTCGACCTTGTTGTCCCACTCGGTCTCGATCCAGCGGGTGTGCACGGTGAAACCGTTCTCGTCGCCGATGAACGCGGGATCGGACACCACGGCGCGATGGAACGGGATCACGGTGGCCAGACCTTCGACGGTGAATTCGTCGAGAGCGCGCCGCGACCGCTCCAGCGCCTCCTGGCGGGTTGCGCCGGTGACGATCAGCTTCGCCAGCATCGAGTCGAACTGGCCACCGATCACCGAGCCCGTCTCCACGCCGGAGTCCAGCCGGATGCCGGGGCCCTGCGGCGCCTCGAACTTGCTGACCGGGCCGGGGGCGGGCAGGAACCCGCGGCCGGCGTCCTCGCCGTTGATGCGGAACTCGATCGAGTGGCCGCGCGGCGTCGGATCCTCGGTGATGTCGAGCGCCTCGCCGTTGGCGATCCGGAACTGCTGGCGGACCAGGTCGATGCCCGAGGTCTCCTCGGTGACCGGGTGCTCGACCTGCAGGCGGGTGTTCACCTCGAGGAACGAGATGAGGCCGTCCTGGCCGACCAGGTACTCGACCGTGCCCGCGCCGTAGTAGCCGGCCTCCTTGCAGATGCGCTTGGCCGACTCGTGGATCTCCTTGCGCTGCGCGTCGGTGAGGAAGGGGGCGGGGGCCTCCTCGACGAGCTTCTGGAAGCGGCGCTGCAGTGAGCAGTCCCTGGTGCCCGCGACGACGACGTTGCCGTGGGTGTCGGCGATGACCTGGGCCTCGACGTGGCGGGGCTTGTCCAGGTAGCGCTCGACGAAGCACTCGCCGCGGCCGAACGCCGAGACGGCCTCGCGCACCGCGGAGTCGTACAGCTCGGGGATCTCCTCGAGGGTGCGGGCCACCTTCATGCCGCGGCCGCCGCCGCCGAACGCCGCCTTGATCGCGACCGGCACGCCGTACTCCTCGGCGAACGCCACCACCTCGTCGGCGTCCTTGACCGGATCCGAGGTGCCCGGCACCAGCGGGGCCTGCGCGCGGGCGGCGATGTGGCGGGCGGTGACCTTGTCACCGAGGTCGCGGATGGACTGCGGGCTGGGGCCGATCCAGATCAGGCCGGCGTCCAGCACGGCCTGGGCGAAGTCGGCGTTCTCGCTGAGGAAGCCGTAACCGGGGTGGACGGCGTTGGCGCCGGACTTCTGCGCCGCGTCGAGCAGCTTCTCGAAGACCAGGTAGGACTCGGCCGAGGTCTGGCCGCCGAGGGCGAACGCCTCGTCGGCGAGCCGGACGTGCGGGGCGTCGGCGTCTGGTTCGGCGTAGACGGCCACGCTGGTCAGCCCGGAGTCCTTCGCCGCTCGGATCACCCGGACCGCGATCTCGCCGCGGTTGGCTACAAGCACCTTCGTGATCTTCGAGCTGGCGTGACTGGCCACTTCGCCTCCTGTTGGATCGCCTTGCGCTGGCGTCTCTAAGAACGTCTTTAAGAACTTATCCCGGGCAGTTTAAGCGCCGCACCTGAGGTCTCGGCGAGGCGGTGCCGGTTACTGGCAAGTAGGTTCAGGGGGGCGTCGCGATCCCGGTCTGTAGGCGTGCAATTCCGGTCGTTCACCGCGTGTACAAGCTGCGGATACCGGGGGGCGCAGCAAATATCGGAAGTGTGCTCTCGAGATGCCGGCGGCCGGGCGCCGCGGTACCTTTCCGGTGCAGAGACAACGGATTTGGTGCAGGGCGAAGGGGGAAGTCATGTGGAGGAAGCCGCTACACATCATCGGTATCTCGTCGATGATTCTGATCGGTGCCAGTGGCGTCGCGATTCCGGTCGCCACAGCGGATGAGGCGGAGATGCCGGATCTGGTCGAGATGACCCTCGACGAGGCGCAGGCGGAGTTCGCCGAAGCCGCCGCCAACCCGGAGCTGGTCCTGGAGTCCTCGAACATCACGGGACCGAAGCAGGAGCAATTGGTTCCCATCTTCTGGAAGGTGTGTGAGCAGTCGCCTGACGCGGGTGAACCGATTGCCGAAGACGAATCCTACGAAGTGGGTGTGGTCAGGGCCGGCGAAGAGTGCTGAGCCGCACCTGACGCCTACCGCCGGTAGCTGCACCGACGGGTGACGGCGCGATTATGACGGCTTACGAACAACCCGGATGGCCGGCCGCCCGTTGCTGTAATCTTTCTCCCGGGCGGGGCGAAGGGGGAGTTCATGCGGATCAAGCGGATACATCTGGTCACCGTAAGCTCGGCGATTCTGGTTGCTGCAGGCGGTTTCGCTGCGCCGGTCGCAACGGCGCAGGAACCGCCGGAGATGCCGGATGTCGTCGACATGAGACTCGACGAGGCCCAGGAGGAAGTCATCACAGCCTCCGGCAACCCGGATCTGGTCCTCAATACACAGAACATCAAGAGCGCGGACCAGCAGCAACTGGTCGAGAAGTTCTGGAAGGTGTGCTGGCAATCGCCCGAGGCGGGTGAGCCGATGTCGGAAGACGCGTGGTACGGGGTGGGTATCACCAGAGCCGGCGAAGAGTGCTACAGCTAGCTGAAGCACCGAACTGACGTCAGGCTCTCAGCCGCTTCTTGATCCGGGCCAGCATGGCCGACATGCCGCGCAGTCTCAGCGGGCTGATGAGTGCGGCCAGGCCGAGGTCGGAATAGAAGTCGTCAGGCACGGCGAGGATCTCCTCGGCGGGCAGTTCGTCGAGTCCGGTGGCCAGGATCGAGGCGAAGCCGCGGGTCGTCGGCGCCTCGGCCGGCGCGCTGAAGTACAGCCGGACGTGCTCCCGGTCGCTTGCGTCGACATGCAGGAACAACGGGGACTGGCACTCGGGCACCGGTTCCATCGCGGCCTGCTCGAGCCCGGCCGGCAGCGGCGGCAGGTCGTCGGCAAATTCCAGCAGGAGCCGCAGCTTGTCCTGCCCCTGCACCTCCGCGAAGTCGGAGACGACCTCGGCGAGGGCGGCCGGCATCCCGGCGGTCGACGTCACGGCGCCTCGCCGGGCTCTTCCCCGACGGCGACGGGCACGCGCACGGCGTTGCCCCACTCGGTCCACGAACCGTCGTAGTTCCGCACGCCCGGCAGTCCGAGCAGGTGGGTCAGTACGAACCACGTGTGGCTGGAGCGCTCACCGATGCGGCAGTACACAACTGTTCTCTTGGGGTCCGTGCCGGCCTCCTGGAGGAAGCCGTACAGATCCTCGAGTTCGGCACGCTTGCGGAAGCGTCCGCTGTCGTCGGCGGCCTTGGCCCACGGGATCGACCGGGCGGTGGGGATGTGCCCGCCGCGCAGGGCGCCTTCCTCCGGGTAGTCGGGCATGTGGGTGCGTTCACCGGTGTACTCCGCCGGTGACCGGACATCGATCAGCGGCTGGGCGCCGAGGATGCCCAGCACGTCGTCCTTGAACGCCCGGATCGGCGCGTCGTCGCGTTCGACGACGGGATAACCGCTGGAGCGCCGGTTGGGGACGTCGAGCGTGGTGTCGCGGCCGTCGGAGACCCACAGGTCGCGCCCGCCGTCGAGGAGCCGGACGTCGGGGTGGCCGAACAGGGTGAACACCCACAGCGCGTAAGCCGCCCACCAGTTGCTCTTGTCGCCGTAGATGACGACGGTGTCGTCGCGGGCGATCCCCTTGCGGTCCATCAGCTCGGCGAACTGCGCGCCGTCGATGTAGTCGCGCACGTTCGGATCGTTGAGATCGGTGTGCCAGTCGATCTTCACCGCGCCGGGGATGTGACCGGTGTCGTAGAGCAGCACATCCTCGTCGGACTCGACGATGGCAAGGCCGGGCCTGCCCAGATTGCTCGCCAGCCAGTCGGAGGTGACCAGGCGTTCGGGGTGGGCGTAGTCCTGCAGCGCGGGGCTGGGATCTGGTGGAAGCGGCACGTCAGCGAGCCTACCGCCGCACCGGGAATTGCTGCGCCTAGTGGCCCCCCGGCGACTTTACGATTTTCCGGTGGCACTCGGAATCCTCGTCCTGCTGATCGGGATACCGATCGGCGTGTGGTTGTTCCGCAACCCGGACAAGCTGTGGTGGGCCACGGAGTCGTGGAAATACAAGAACCCCGAGGCCAACGAACCCAGCGAGGCCGCCTACGGGATGTCCTCGCTCACCGGGGTCCTCGTCATCGTCGCATCGGTCGTCGTCGCGCTGCTCGCCTTCACCAGCGGCGGGTCGAACGACGACGACGCGCCTTCGGGGCCGGCCACGACTACCACCAAGCGCACCCCGCCGCCGCGGGCCGGCCTGACGTCACGCCCGCAGGATCGGGGGGCGCTGCCCATCGTCGGGTACCGGCTGGCCGAGCAGGGCGGCGCCACGATGCTCGACCTGTCCTACCTCGTGCCCGCGGGATCGGCGCCGGTGGCCGGCGGTTTCAACTTCTTCACCGAGCAGGGGTGTGAGGTCATGCGGCAGGTCCGCGGCATCGGCACCGACCGGATCACCGCCGATCTGCGCCTGGGCTGGACGCCGGGTCTGAAGGCCACACTCGCCGGCGAGTCGACGTGCCGCGTGACCGACGCCTGGTCGCCCGGCGTCGCGACCATCCGCATCGGCACGATCAGGCCGGACGCGTCGATCGTCACCAACAGTGCCGTCGTCCGTCCGGACGGCACCGTGCTGGCGCCGGCCGCCGCCGGCAACCCTGTGCCGCACCTCCCCGGAGCGCAGTAGCCGTGGGATTCGCGATCGTCGTGATGCTGATCGGCGTTCCGATCGGCCTCTTCATGCTGCTGCAGCCCAGGAAGATGTGGTGGCTGTTCGAGTCGTGGAAGTTCCGCAACCCGGAGGCCAACGAGCCCAGCGATGCCGCCTACCTGATGACGGCGCTCGGCGGGCTGGGCGTGATCGCGGCCGTGGTGTTCGGCGGGATCATGTTCTGGTCGGCCGACAGCGACTACAAGAACCTGATCGCCCAGCAGGAGGCCGACAAGCAGGCCCGCGCGGACCGGCAGGCGGCGATCGACGCCTACGTCGCCCCGCCTCCGGAGAACCGTGGACCCCTGCCGGTCATCGGGTACACGGTGAGGCAGACGCCGCGGGGGGAGTTCTACGACCTCTACTACCTGGCGCCACGCGACACCTTCCCGGCCAGCGGCAAATACATCGACGACAGGGACCTGTGGGACTGCTTGCACAGCGTCGGGGTCCGGAACACCGAAACGAATGCGGTGCAATTGAATCCGGGCTTGGCGTGGGCGCCGGAACGACCCCCGTCGGAGGGCGCGTACGACAAGTGCACCGCCGACCGGGTGGCCGAGCCCGGCTTCAGCATCGCCCGACAATTTTTCAAGCGCCCGGATCCGGCGGCACCGATCGTCACCGACTCGTCGATCGTCGACGTCAAGGGCGAGATCCTCGCGCCCGCGAAGCCGGGGAACGTCGTGCCCCGGCTCGATGCGGAACCGAAGCGATGACCGCTACCAGAGTGCGGTGACGGGTATTCCGACGCGGTCGAGCAGCCGGCGGGTCAGCGGAAGGCTGAGACCGATCACGTTCGACGGGTCGCCCTCGATGCGATCGACGAACCACCCGCCGTACCCGTCGAGGGTGAACGCGCCTGCCACGCCCAGTGGTTCGCCGGTACCGACGTAGGCGTCCAGGTCGGCCTCGCTCGGTGTCGCGAAATGCACTGTTGTAGAACGCGATTCGACGGCCTTCTCGACTATCGCACCGTCGCGGACGCGGAGCACGGCGTGGCCGGTGTGCAGCGCGCCGGCGCGGCCCGCCATCGCCTGCCACTGCATGCGGGCGGCGTCGGCGGTGCCCGGCTTACCGTGCAGGCGTCCGTCGAGGCCGAGCATCGAATCACATCCGATGACCACGCAGTCCGCCGCGACGTCCTCGGGAAGCCGGCCCACCACGTCGGCCGCCTTCGCGTCCGCGAGCGCGCACACCACCTCCGCCGGCGCGGCGGCCGGACCCAGCGAGGCGATCACCGCGTCCTCGTCGACGCCCGAGACGATGACGAGCGGGTCGACGCCGGCCTGACGCAGCACACCGAGCCGGCCCACCGAGGCGGAACCCAGGACGACCCGGGTCACTGCCCGATGTTCTTCGCGCAAGCGCTCATCAGCGCCCGATGTTCTTCGCGCGAGCGCTCATCAGTGCCCGATGTTCTTCGCGCAAGCGCTCATCAGCGCCTCATGTGGGTTCGTTGCAACAGGGTGACGCGCTGCCAGCTGAACACCGGGTAGCGCAGCTTGTCGACGGGGTGGCCCCACGGGTTCAGCTCCTGGGGGCCCGGCTCGACCGGGGCGCCCGAGGCGCCGGCGAGCACGGTCACCAGTGCCGCGATCTCCGCCTCGCTCGGGGAGCCCTTGACGACATGGAATTCCGGGGCAGCCGGCGCAGGCCGGTCGATCGTCATCTGCCGGGGATCGCTGACCTCGGTGATGTCCGCGTCGTGGTTCATACCCTCGCCTTCCTGGACGTCACAGCGGGATGTTGCCGTGCTTGCGCGGCGGTGTCTGGGTGATCTTGCGCTCCAGCAGCCGCAGCGCCGTGGCGACGTAACCGCGGGTGTGCGACGGCGGGATCACCGCGTCGACGTAACCGCGCTCGGCGGCGATGTACGGGTTCACCAGCGTGTCCTCGTACTCCTGCTGCAGCTGCAGCCGCAGGGCGTCCACGTCCTTGCCCTCTTTCGCGGCCTCTTTGAGCTGCTGGCGGTAGACGAACCCGACCGCGCCGGAGGCACCCATCACCGCGATCTGGGCCGTCGGCCACGCGACGTTGACGTCGGCGCCCATCTCCTTGGACCCCATCACGCAGTAGGCGCCGCCATAGGCCTTGCGGGTGATGACGGTGATCTTGGCGACGGTGGCCTCACCGTAGGCGTAGAGCAGCTTGGCGCCGCGGCGGATGATGCCGTTGTACTCCTGGTCGGTTCCCGGCAGGAAGCCCGGTACGTCCACCAGCATGATGATCGGAATGTTGAAGCAGTCGCAGGTGCGGATGAACCGTGCGGCCTTCTCCGAGGCGTTGATGTCCAGGCAGCCGGCGAACTGGGTGGGCTGGTTGGCGACGATGCCGACCGGACGGCCGTCCACCCGGCCGAACCCGACGATGATGTTCGTCGCGTAGCCGGACTGCACCTCCAGGAACTCGTCCTCGTCCAGGATCCGGGTGATCACCTCGTGCATGTCGTACGGCTGGTTCGGCGAATCCGGGATCAGCGTGTCGAGTTCGAGGTCCTCGTCGGTGAGGGTCTCCTCGATGGGGCCCGAGGGGTTGGGCGACGGGTACCGCGGCGGGTCGGCGTAGTTGTTCGGCGGCAGGTACGACAGCAGATCGCGGACATAGTCGAATGCGTCCTGCTCACCGGAGGCGACGTAGTGCGCGAGCCCGGACTTGGCCATGTGGGTGTGCGCCCCGCCAAGCTCCTCCATCGTCACCTCCTCGCCGGTGACGGTCTTGATGACGTCCGGTCCGGTGATGAACATCTGGCTGGTCTGGTCGACCATGATGACGAAGTCGGTCAGCGCGGGGGAGTAGACGTGCCCGCCTGCGGCGGCGCCCATGATCAGCGAGATCTGCGGGATCACCCCGGAGGCCTTGATGTTGTTGTGGAAGATCTTGCTGTACAGGCCGAGCGAGACGACGCCTTCCTGGATGCGCGCCCCGGCGCCGTCGTTGATGCCGATCAGCGGGCGACCGGTCTTGATCGCCAGCTCCTGCACCTTGACGATCTTCTCGCCGTAGACCTCGCCGAGGCTGCCGCCGAACACGGTGGCGTCCTGGCTGAAGACGCACACGTCGCGGCCGTCGACCGTGCCGTAGCCGGTCACCACGCCGTCGCCGACCGGCCGGTTCTGCTGCAGGCCGAAGTTGGTGCTGCGGTGCTTGGCGAGCGCGTCGAGTTCGACGAAGGAGTCCTCGTCCAGCAGGGCGAGAATCCGCTCCCTGGCGGTGAGCTTGCCCTTGGCGTGCACCTTCTCGATGGCTGCTTCCCCGACGGGATGCAACGTCTCCTCGGCGCGCTTCTTCAGATCGGCCAGCTTGCCCGCGGTGGTGTGGATGTCCGGCTCGTGCCCGGCTGACCCGTCCGTGGGCGTCTGGGAAGGCTCGGTAACGCTCGTCATGGGTGTCGATGCTATCGGCACGTCCTGCGTCGGCGACGTCCCCACCGCGCTCGTGGTCGGCCGGCAGCGGCCACCGCGCGCTATGGCGACGACCAGTTCGTTTGCTAGATCTGCATCTCTGCGACAAGTTTCGTGGTCACAGCGCTGCCCGGCCCGCCCCGTCCCACGATGTGGATAGCTTGACTCCGCAATCCACCCCCTGCCGCTGATCAGCGCTTTCACGGGCGTCAGTTCGGGTCATCCGGCGGCTGACATGCCGCGGCGCAAATGACGGAGGCGTCGAATTGGAGTGACATAGGTAACACGACGGTGTCGTTGGTTGGCAGGCAAGTCAGCCTGTGTAACTATTAGCCAGTATTGCGAGTGGCGAATAGAAAAGGCGATTCTGGCCGATGAGTTTTCAGACCACGACGTCTGACTCCGTAGCCCCGACCACCACGGCGGCCGCGTGGCCCGGCCTGCGTCAATGGCAGGTGCACTACGCCCGCTGGCTGATGTCGTCGGACGCGGTGATCGTGATCGGTGTCGTCGCGCTGGCCCAGGTGCTGCGGTTCGGCGATCTCACCGCCACCAGCCTGGTGGGCCTCGGTTCCATCGACTACATCCTGGTGTCGGCCTCGATCGCCGCCCTGTGGATCGCGGCGCTGACCGTGCACCGCACCCGGTCGACGCAGATCCTGGGCAGTGGCATCGAGGAGTACCGCCGGGTGTGGATGGCCACGCTGTCGGTCTTCGGCGTCATCGCCGTCGCGTCGATCCTGCTGCGCATCGAGATCGCACGCGGCTACCTCGCCATCGCCTTCCCCCTCGGACTGCTCGCGCTCACGATGAGCCGATGGCTGTCACGCCGATTCGTGGTGCGCCACCGGCGACGCGGGGCCTTCATGCACACCGTCCTCGCGGTGGGCCGACCGGAATCGGTGCGGGCGCTGGCGAAGTCGCTCGCCCGAGCCCCCGGCGACGGATACCGCCTCGTCGCGGTGTGCGTGCCCGGCCTGATGGCCCGGCAGAGCCTGGACCTCTCGCCGAGTGGCCCGGTGCCCGCCTACCCGTACGACAGCGACATCGCTACGGCGGTCGCCATGTCCGGCGCCGACACCGTCATGCTGACCTCCGGGCACCTCGATGCCGACGAAATCCGCGATTTGTCCTGGCAACTCGAGAAACTGGACGTCGACCTGGTGGTCTCGCCCGGCATGGCCGATGTGGCGAGTCCGCGCCTCACCGTCCGCCTCGTGGGGGGTCAGCCGCTGCTGCACGTCGACAAGCCGCGCTACGACGGTGCCAAGCGGTTCCAGAAGCGGGCCTTCGATGTCGGTTTCGCGCTGATGGTGCTGCTGCTCACCTCGCCGGTGCTGCTCGCGGCGGCCCTGGCGGTCAAGGCCGGCAGCCGCGGACCGGTGCTGTACCGGTCCGAACGAATCGGCATCGACGGCAAGCCCTTCCAGATGATCAAGTTCCGCAGCATGGTCGTCGACGCGGACCGCCGGCTGGCCGACATCGCCCACCTCAACGAGGGCGGCGCGATGCTGTTCAAGATCCGGCGCGACCCGCGCGTCACTTCCGTGGGGCGGTTCCTGCGCCGGTACAGCCTCGACGAGCTACCGCAGTTCATCAACGTCCTCACCGGTGAGATGAGCGTCGTCGGCCCCCGGCCCCCGTTGCGCACGGAGGTCGAGGCCTACGACGACCACGTCAGGCGCCGGCTGCTGGTGCGGCCGGGGATCACCGGGCTGTGGCAGGTGAGCGGACGATCGGACCTGTCGTGGGAAGATTCCGTGCGGCTCGACCTGTCCTATGTCGAGAACTGGTCGATGCTCGGCGATCTCGCGATCGCGATGAAGACCGCGAACGCAATCTTCCGGGCCACCGGCGCCTACTGAACGGGCGCCGTCCACGTCGCCTTGGTCGCACTGTTGAGCGTGTACGTGACCGTGGTGAGCATCGCGCGGAAGCCGGCCGGGAACATCAACCAGCCCCGGGCACAGTCCCCCGGCGCGATCGTCGCCGCGGTGGGGAACTGGCCGTCGGGAAAGCCGACCTCGGTCAGGGTGCTGGCGTTGTAGACCACGCCCGCGGCATCGGCGGCCGACCACTCCGAGGAACCGACGGTCAGCGGGCCGGAAGCGTCCTTCTTGGCGCAGGTTTCGACCCGCACGCTCGCCCAGTGGCCGCCACCCGGCGGCATGATGGTCGGAGCGCTGTTCTGGTTGATCTCGTCCGCCGTCACCTCGAGTGGTGCGCCGGACTTCCCGAGGTCGAGCTTGGTGCCCAGCGGTTGCGGCCGCGACGGGTCCGCGGCGGGTGCCGACGAGGTGACGCTCGACGACGTGGCGACCGGCTCGGAGCGTGGAGGGAGCACGACGCCCTCCTCCTTCACGCACCCGGTGACGACGAAGGCCAGCACACCGAGACCGGCGATCGACTGCTTCATGTCGCAATGTTTACCAGAACCGCGGTGTGCGGCACGGACCGCCCGGAAAACAAACAAAATTCACCACCTTTGGGGGTCTGCGCTGCGTTGCTGTCCACCAGGCCGCCGATGGGGCCGGCTGGTAGTCTCGAGGAGTGAATTCCTTGAGGCAGCGGAAGTTTGGCTTGCGCCTCGGCGTCGGCGTCGTCACCGTGGTGGTGGCGGTCGCCGCGTCGGTGCTCGTGTTCGGTGGCCGGGCGCCTGCCGCGTCGACCACCTTCGTCGGCGACTACGAGACGGGGAACTTCGATCAGTGGCCGATCTGTCAGGACCCCGCCGTGGGCAGCGCTACGTGTGCAGGAGCGGCCCTCGGTGACCGCAACATGCGGGTGCAGAGCGACGTCGTGCGGCAGGGCCGGTACGCGGCGCGCTTCGAACTTCGGCCGGGCGATCGGGCGGCCGGACCGTGCTGCGGCCACCGCGCCGAGGTCAGCGGGGACGACGCCAGCTCGGCCGTGGAAGGCGACGAGCGCTGGTACCAGTGGAGCACCATGCCCGATGCCGCGTTCCCGGCCGATCAGGGTTGGACGGTGCTGGGGCAGTGGCATGCCGATCTCGACGGGTCGCCGCCGGTGGCGATCAACGCCGGACCCGTGAACGTCGCCTCGGATCGATGGGGCGTCGTGCTGTCGACCTGGAATGCGCCGGGTGAGCCGGGACCCACCTACACGCCGTGGAGCGCACCGGTGACCCGCGGAGCGTGGACGGACGTGAAGCTGCACATCAAGTGGTCCGCGCGCGACGACGTGGGATTCGTCGAGCTCTGGGTCGACGGGGCGCCGCAGACCTTCACCGCGGAGCCGTGCAACGGCCAGACACGGTGCATGGTGCGGACGCTGATGCCCGGTGGCGGCGGTATCTACTACAAGCAGGGCTACTACCGCGATCCGGCGATCACCGCGCCCGGTGCGGTCTATCATGATGGATTCTCCGCGGCGACAACCGAATCGGGTCTGCAGCCGCTGTAGCGGACGTCGTCACCACCGGGCCCCCGTCACCTCGTCGTACCAGCGAACGACTTCGGCGAGGCCGTCGTCGAGTTCGAACTCCGGTCGATACCCCAGACTCTCCAGCCTGCCGATGTCGACCACGAGCTTCTCCGGATCGCCCGGCCTGTTGACCCCGGTGTAGCGGAACTCGGGACTCAGACCGAGCAGCGCGCACAGCGACTTCGCGAGCGTGTCGATCGTGTACTCGCGGCCGGCGCCGACGTTGTACACCTCACCGGTGAGCTCGCCGTCGGCGGCGACCACCATGGCCGATCGTGCGGCGTCGAGGACGTAGAGGAAGTCGCGGACCTGGGTGCCGTCGCCGTGGATCGGCAGCTGTGTGCGGTCGTGGTCCAGTTTCGACAGCAGGTCGAACACCACCTGCTTGCGCTGCCGGGGGCCATAGGCGGAGAAGAAGCGCACCGCGGCCATCCGGAGGCCGTACAGCTGGGCGTAGACATTGAGATAGCGCTCCGCCGACAGCTTGCCGACGCCGTAGGGCGAGATGGGCACCGTCGCGTCGGTCTCGGCGATGGGCACCCGAACGGCGTTGCCGTACACCGCTGCCGACGACGCGAACACCAGCCGTCCCGGCCACTTCGCCTCGCGCAGGGTCTCGAGCAGCCGGAAGGTGGCCGCGAAGTTCGTCTCGTAGTCGAACGACGGCGACTCCACCGACGGCGGCACGTATGCATTGGCCGCGAAGTGGAAGATGACGTCGGCCGCCAGGTGTTCCCGCCAGTCGAGCTCGCGGATGTCAGCTTCGTGCAACGTGATCCGATCCGCGACGGCGGCCAGGTTGGTCGCCGAGCCCGAGCACAGCAGATCTACCACCGTCACGTCGGCGCCGGCGTCGACGAGCAGTTCGACGAGGTGCGATCCGATGAAGCCGGCGCCGCCGGTCACCAGGACGGACCGGCCGGTCCAGTCGAAGGTCATGGTCAGGGTCTCCTCGTGTGGGCGGTGTCGGGTGAGGGCAGGCCGGCGGCGCTGCGGTAGGCGGTGACCGTGCGCTCCGCGACGGCGTCCGGCGAGAACCGCTCGACGGCCACTTCGTGTGCGGCGGAGCCCATGTCGAGACAGCGTGGCTGGTCGTCGAGCAACTCACCCATGCGGTCGGCCAGCTCCAGCTCGTCGCCGGCGGGCACCACGAACCCGGTGACGCCGTCGGCCACCATGCCCGCCACGCCGCCGACCCGGGACGCGATCACCGGCTTAGCGGCCGCCATCGCCTGGGCGATGATCGTCGGTGCGGTCTCCTCGCGGGAGAACAGCACGACCGCACGTGCGGCGGCGATCTCGGCACGCAGACGGTCGTTGTCGACCAGCCCGACGATGTTCACGTAGCCGGTGAGGCCGAGCGCGTCCACCCGGTCGCGCACGGCCCGGGCGTACTGCGGGTCGGGCTGGGGGCCGACGATGACCAGTCGTGCCGCGGGCCGGCCCCGGTGGGCTTGGGCGAACGCGTTGACGAGGCCGAGCACGTCCTTACGCGGGGTCAGCACGCCGGCGAACAGCAGCCGCTGCGTGGTGGCCCGCGACGGCGCCAGCGCGAAGTACTCCGCCGCAGTGGGATTGGCGATCGCGACCTGTCTGCCGTGGATCATGAACGCGAGTTCGCTGCGGTCGTAATCGGAGATCGAGATGACGATCTTCGCCCGCTGCAGCACGCGGGCGACCAGGCGGTCGGTCGTCCACACCCGCAGCCGGTCGCGCCAGCCCGCGCCTGCGCCCATCCGCATCTCGCGGTGTACCAGGCCGTGCACCGTCACCACCGCGGAGTCGCTACACCGGGTCGCGATGTCGCCGTTGAAGCCGATCTCCTGTCCGTGCACCACATCGGGACGGATCGCGGCGGCCAGTTGCCGGGCGCGACGGACGTCGAGGAACGACCCGGTGAGCCTGCGCAGCCTGCGCTGCCCGCGCATGTGGTGCACCTCCACCTTCGGTCCCTCGCGCCGGTACGCGCTGCGGGCGGTGCTGTTGTGCAGGCTCAGCACCGTGACGCTCTCGACGTCGTCGCGGGCGGCCAGCGCGGGCACCAGTGTGCTCGTGACGGACTCGATCCCGCCGTTGACCACGCCCGGCTCCACCGGGTACGTGCCGACCATCAGGATCCTCATGACGTGACTCCCGCGCCCTTGCGCCGGGCGAGTACGCGGCCGACGGCGCGGAATTTCTCAGGGTCGAGGACGCGCACGGTGACCAGGTAGACCGCGAGGAACGCCGCGACGATGCCGCACACCACCGCAACGACATGCAGGACGCCGTGGCTGTCGCCGTCGAGCAAGGTCAGCCGCAGCGGCGCCGCAGCGGCGAGCGCCAGCACCGCCGCGGCGGTGGCAGGGGCCAGTGCCGCACCGATGTCGCGGAACGACACCCCGACGACCGACCGGACGGAGATGATCGCGACCACGCCGATCACCAGTTGGGTCGAGGAGATCGCGATGCCGACACCGACCAGTCCGTACGGGACGAGCAGCACCACGAGTGACAGTCCGAGCACCAGTTGCAGCACGGCCTGCCAGGTGAGCAGCGATGAGCGCCCGGCGCCCTTGGCCGCCTCGGCGCCGACGGTGGCCAGCGCGATGCCGAGCCCCATCCCGGCCAGCGCCTGGGTGGCCGTCCCCGCGGGCCGCCACTCCTGACCGAGCAGCAGCACCACGACGGGCTCGCCGACGACGAGCATCAGCGCGCACACCGGCAGCGCGGCCAGCCACAGCCAGCTCAGCGCGCGCAGGAACGCCGCCCGGAACCGTTCGGCGTCGCCGGCGATCTTCGCGAACGCGGGGAACAGCACGTAGGAAGCGCCCTGCACGATGCCGATGGTGGGAATGGAGCCGATCCGGAACGCGTAGCGGAACTGACCGAGGTTGGTGGTGCCGAGCGCGCGGCCGATGATCAGCTGCTCCAGCAGCTCACGGAGGCGCTCGGCGAAGTTGTCGAACGCCAGCGGCAGTGAGAACCTGCCCATCTCCCGCCACAGCCGGAAGTCGAAGCGCCCGCGGAACGGCCGCCAGCGCGCCAGCGACCAGCTGAGCACCACCCACACCACCATCGACACGTAGTGGCCGATCACCATCGACCAGACGCCGAATCCGCGCAGCGCGAGGACGACGGCCGTCGCGGCGAAGGCGATGGACACCGCGGGGGCGATGATCATTCGCGGGGCGAACCGGAATGCGCGCTGCATCAACGCGTCCGGGACGATCGTGAGGGAGTGCAGCAGCATCACCCCGGGCACCGCGGCGGCGACCAGCGCCACCCGGTGGTCGTTGAACACCTCACCGAGCAACGGCGCCGCGGCCAGGCTCGCCAGGGTGAACAGCAGTCCGGTGCAGGCGGTGACCACCATGACGGTGTTGGCGGCGTCCTCGATGTCGTGCTCCCGGTGGATCAGTGCCTGCGACAGGGCGCCCTGGGCCACGGTCATGACGAAGCTGACGAGCACGGCGCCCGCGGTGTAGAGGCCGACCAGTTCCGGGCCGAGCAACCGGCCGAGGGCCAGCGTCTGCGCGATCGAGACGAACTGGACGAGGATCACCGCCCCGCCGGCCATCGCGGCGCCGCGTTTGACGGCGCGGCCGATCCCGCCGGCGGGGACGCCGGGCTCGGTGAGTGTCATCGTGGCGCACTGTCCGCCGGACGGCGCCGACGGCGGGCGACGACGTTCTGGACCCGGTTCTTCGCGGGGCGGATCGCCCGCAACGCCTCGGGACTCACCGACAGCGCCGCGACGACGACGGCGGCGCGAAAGGCTGACACCGGGGTGGGGCACTGACGCAGTGCTTCACGCGCCGCGCTGCGGGCGGCGGGGACGTCGTCGTGCAGCAGGGCGACCCGGGATCGCCGCATGCCCTGGCGGTACCGCAGTCTCCGGACGACCCGGCTGCCTGCGATCTCGGACTCACTGCGCGGGTGGTAGCGCGCCACCGCGAGGAAGGTCTGCACATAGCGCTGCTCGAACGCCTCGATGCCCGCGGGGTTGTTCGACTCGGAGTTCGGGTGTACCCGGATCCGGACGAGGCGGTCGGGCAGCATGCGCACGTCGTCGCCCGCGGCGGCCAGCCGCAGCCACAGGTCGAGATCCGGTTCGACGTCGACGACCGCGGGATCGTTGGAGCCGTGGGCATCCCACCGTTCCCGGCGGAACACCCCGACGTACTGCGGAACGCCGTCGTCGAGCATCTCGGCGAGGGAGACGGGCTGCGACGGCGGGGGCACCGAACGCCATCCGATGGTGTCGTACCAGCCGCTCGGCGGCGTGCCGTCGTCGGGATCGTGGAACAGTTCGGCGTCGCAGCCGACCGCGTCGATGCCGGGATCGGCGTCGATGAGCAGCCCGACCCGGGCGCAGAACTCCGGATGCAGGATGTCGTCGCTGTTGAGCACGGACAGATAGCGGCCGGTGGCGGCCGCCGCGGCGGCGCTCACTCCGCTGCGGATTCCCTCGTTCACCTTGCGGAGCAACGTGATTCGTGGGTCAGACGTGTAAGCGCCGACGATCCGCGCCATCTCGTCGGAGTTCCCGTTGTCGACGACGACGAGCTCCCAGTCGCCGCGGGTCTGGGCGAGCACCGACTCGATGGTCTCGCCGATCAGCTCCTCGGTGCGGTACGCGGTGGTGAGGAAGCTGATGAAGGGACGTGGCGTGGTCACCAACCGATTCCCTCGTAGCCGGCGCCTGCCCGGCGTCGTTCGGCGCCCGGCAGTCGCACCAGATCGATGACCAGCCGCTTGTCGCCGGCCCGGTCCACCGCCCTGACGACCTCCGGGGAGCGCGATCCCGCGATCAGCACCTCACCGTGGTCCAGGACGACGTCGACGTCGTCGGTCAGCAGGTCGCCGATGTGCGGCAACTGCTGGGTGATGTACGCGCGGTTGGCGCCGACGAGCCGGGAGAGCACGACGGTGGGATCGTAGATCTTCACGTCGAAACCCTTACCGATCAGGCGTTCCGCCAGTTCGACCATCGGACTCTCGCGCAGGTCGTCGGTGCCCGCCTTGAAGGACAGGCCGAAGATGCCGATCCTGCGCCTGCCGTGGGCGATCACCATGTCGACGGCCCGGCGCAGATGGGTCTCGTTGGACGTCAGCAGGTTAGACAGCAAGGGCGTGTCGACGTCGTGGCGGCGGGCGGTATGGGTGAGGGCGCGGACGTCCTTCGGAAGACATGAGCCGCCGAAGGCGAAGCCGGGACGCAGGTAGGCGGCACTGAGGTTGAGCTTGGTGTCGGCGAGGAACACGTCCATGACCTCGTGGGAGTCCAGATCGAGCGCCGCGCAGATGGCGCCGATCTCGTTGGCGAAGCCCACCTTCAGCGCGTGGAAGGAATTGTCGACGTATTTGGTCATCTCCGCGACCGCCACGGGCACCTGGAAGCGCGGGCCGGGCAGCCCGCGATAGAGCTCCATCACGATGTCCCCGCTGCGCTGATCACTCTGTCCCACCACGGTTTTGGGCGGGTCCATGAAGTCGCGGACGCTGGTTCCCTCGCGGAGGAACTCCGGGTTCACGCACACGCCGAAGTCGATGCCCGCGCGCTTGCCGGAGGCGGCCTCGAGCCGGGGGATGAGGAGGTGCTCGCAGGTGCCGGGCACCATCGTGCTGCGGAACACGACGACGTGCCAGGTGTCCTTGGCGGCCAGGGCCGCGCCGATCTCGTCGGCGACGTTCTCGAGATGCGCGGTCGAGAGCCGGCCCCCTGCTCCCGACGGCGTTCCCACGCAGATCAGGGAGATCTCCGACTGTGCGACGGCGGCGGCGGCGTCGGTCGTGACGGTGAGCGCGCCGCTGCCGACGACCGAGGCGGTCAGCTCGCCGATCAGCGCCTCGACGATGGGCGCCTGGCCGCCACGCAGAGCGGCCACCTTGTCGGCGTTGACGTCGACACCGACGACGCGGTGGCCGCGCGCCGCGAGGCACACCGCGCTCACGCAGCCGACATATCCCAGTCCGAAGACGCTGACCGGGGCCGACGTGTCGGCGTCCGGTTCCTCGTACAGCTTGGTCACGATGTCACTCACCAGAGTTGTCCGAGCTGTGGCGCCGGCACGAATCGTCGACATATGGCAAATAATAAGGCATCACAAACAGATGTCCATACGTACGTTGTTTACCCATGTGAATCCCCTTCTCTCTAGCAATCAGCAGTAACAAAAGGCAGGTCTGGCGAATCTTGCAACGGATGCCGAAAAGATCGTTTCGAGGCAACGGTTCTGCCGGGTGCGCACGACCTGTCGAGCAGTGGAGGTCAGCTAACTCCCCGGTCGAGCAGGCGGTTGTAGAACCGGACGAGCGTCCGGCGGGAGACGGCCCAGGAGAGGTCCTGCTCGACCCGGCGCCGCCCGAACGCGCCCATCCTGGCGCGCCGCTCGGGGTCGCCGAGCAGGTCGTCGGTCGCCTTGGCGAACGCGGCTTCGTCGTTGGCGGGCACGTAGACGGCCGCGTCGCGCGCGGACACCTGGGCCTCACGCAACTCGAACGACACGATCGGCCTGCCCATCGCCATGTACTCCACGACCTTGTTCATCGTGGACACGTCGTTGAGCGGGTTGAGCGGATCGGGCGACAGGCAGACGTCGGCGGTGGACAGGCACCGTTGCACGAACTCGTCGGGGACCCGGCCGGGGAACTCGACCATGTCGTCGATCCCGAGCCGCCGGCTGAGCGCGACCATGTCGTCGTAGGCGTCGCCGGCGCCCATGAACACGCAGTGCACGTCGTCGCGGCCCAGATCGTCACGCAGTATCCGCAGCGCCCGCAGCGCGTAGTCGACGCCGTCCTGCGGGCCCATCACACCGAGATATGCCAGCAGGTACCGCTTTCCCCGGCGTAGCTCCGGGTCCGGTTCGCGTGGTACGAACCGGCTCAGGTCAGGCGCGCTGCGCACCACGGTCACCCGGTCGGGCGCCATCCCGCCGCGCTGGATGGCCACCCGGCGGTAGCTCTCGTTGGTGGAGATGACCGAGTCGGCCGCGGCGAAGGTGAGCCGCTCGAGAAGACGGGTCAGCCAGTACAGCGGACGGCCGCCACCGGGGAACCGCGACTGAAACAGCTCGGGGACGAGATCGTGGTGGTCGAAGACGAAGCGGGTGCCGCCGGGGCGGAGCATCAGCGCGACGAGGAACAGCAGATCGGGCGGGTTACAGGCGTGCACCACGTCGATCGGCCCGGCCCTGCGGACCCGAAGGGCCAGGCGCGCGGTGTGCCACAGCGCGAGCCCGTATTCGCGCAGGTATCCCAGTGGGCCGCCCGTCGCGGGCCGCAACGGGTACCGCAGGATGCGCACACCGTCGATCACCGCCTCCGGTTCCCGGTCGCGGTCGACGCCCGCCGGGCAGATCACCGTCACCCGGAAACCTGCGTCCACCAGCGCCCGGCTCTCCTGCCACACCCGGCGGTCGAACGGCACGGAGAGGTTCTCCACCAGGACGACGATGTGCCTGCTCACTTGCGCTGCCTCATCTGCCCACTTCCATCTGCGCGTGTGCGGCGGTCGCACACACCTCTTCGATCGCGTCCTCGGCGGCGGCGACGCTGCGGTCGAGGCTGAACATCGCTTCGACACGGGCCCGGCCCGCCAGGCCCATCCGTCGTGCGGCGGCCGGGTCGGCGAACAGCTGCTCCAGCCGGCCGGCCAGTTGCCCGGGGTCGCCGGGGGGCACGAGATGACCGGTCACTCCGTCGACGAGCATCTCGGCGACGCCGCCGACGTCGGTGCACACGGCCGGTCTGGCGCAGGCCATGGCCTCCAGCAGCGACACCGGGAAGCACTCGACGGTGCGTGAGCTCAGCACGAACACGTCGACGGCCTGCAGTAACCGGTCGATGTCGCGGCGAGCGCCGGTGAAGTGCACGTTGTCAGCGAGACCAAGGGTGGCGCAGAGCGTTTCGAGCCCAGCGCGGGCGGGGCCGTCGCCGATGACGAGGAACTGCGCGCCGGGGCGGGCGTCCACCACCTGCCGGGCGGCGTGCAGGAAGGTGACGTGGTCCTTCTCCGGGCGGAGCGCGGCGACGACGCCGGCGACCGGTAGGCCGGGTGCGATCCCGAGGTCGGTGAGCACCCGCCGGTCGGTGCCGGTGCCGAACTGCACCGGGTCGACCCCGTTGTGGATGATGCGGATGCGGTCGGCGGGATAGCCGAGGTCGTCGGTGAGGTAGGACCGTTGTGCCTCGGCGACGCCGAAGTAGCGGTCGGTCCAGCGGTCGAGGATGCGGTCGGTCAGCCTGCGCGCCCTGCCCCGCGGCTCGGCGTCGCCGATGTTGTGCACCCACAGGACGGCGTGCTTCACCCCGGCGATGCGGGCGGCGATGCGGCCCAGCGCCTCGGCGTTGTATCCGCGCAACACCACCACGTCGGGTCTCATGCGCCGCATCGTTTCGACGAGGCCCCGCAGTGCCTGCAGCGCATGCCGTTTCGGCAGCCGCATCGCGTGTGCCGGGATCCCCGCGTCGGTGAGCGCCGAGAAGAACTCGCCCTCCTCGCCGATGCACACCACCTCGGGGCGGAACCTGGTGGCGTCCATCCGGGTGACGAGCGTGACCAGATGCCGCTCGGCCCCACCGATGCGAAGGTCCGGCACGATGAACAGCGGCCGGATCATGTTGTCACTCATCGGCACACCTCGCGGTACAGAGTGTCGAGCCGGCGGGCGACCGCCCGCACGTCGAACTGCTCGCCCACCCGGGCGTAGGCGGCGGCGCCATAGGTCACCCGCGCAACGGGATCGGTGACGGCCACCCGTAGGGCCTCGGCGATGCCGTGGATGTCGTCGGGGTCGACCAGCAGCCCGCAGCCGCCGCCGATCATGTCCGGGATGCCGCCGACGTCGCCGGCGATCACGCAGAGACCCCGCGACATCGCCTCGAGCACCGCCATCGGCTGGCCCTCGTTGCGCGACGGCAGCACGAACACATGCGCCGCATCGAGCAATTCGCCGGCCTGCTGTTCGTCGAGCCACCCCCGCACCGTCACGGTGTCCTCGACCCCGAGCGCTCGCACCCGCTCCCGCGCGCCGTCCACGTCGCCGTCACCGGCGATGGTGAGCCGGCAGCCGAGGTGGGACACCTGCTGCCACGCGTCGAGCAGCCGCAGCGTGCCCTTCCGGTCGCCGATCCGCCCCAGGAACACGACGTGTACCGGTTCGCCGGGGGCGGGGCCGGTGATCCAGCGTTGCGGCAGAACCGCGTTGGGGATCGCCTCGACGCGCGCCGACGGTGCGACGGACCGCAGCCGCTGCAACCAGGTGTCACCGAGTGCGACGACCGCCGCTGAGCGCTGCAGCATCGCCCGGATCAACCGCTGCCGGCGCGGCGGTGATTCGTTGTAGTAGTCGAAGAAGTTGCTGCCGTGGATGTGCAGGATCACCGGCACCCGGGCAAGGCGGCCGATCACCAGAAGGATCCCTTTGCGCAGCAGACTGGTGTCCGAGGCGGCGTGCAGGTGCACCACCTCGGGTCTGCGGCGTACGAGTGTGTAGCCGAATTGCACCAGCGCCCAGGCGAAGACCGCGATCTTGGTGAACGGTGGGCCCTCCTGGTGCGTGATGACCAGCGTGACGTTCCAGTCCTCCCACAGCGGCGTGCGCTGCATGACCCGCATGTAGGTGGCGATGCCCCCTGGAGCGGCCGTGCCGGCCCACACCGCCCGGCGCTCACCCGGCACGGTGCCGCTCCGCCCATCCTGCGGCGATGCCGGCCACCAGGAACACCGCCATCAGCGGGAAGTCGAAGAATCGCAGGTCGACGGTGATGCCGGTGCACACCAGGATCGTGAACGCCGAGATGGCGACCACCGCAAGCGGTTTGCCGCACAGATCGCCGGTGGGCAGCGTGCGGTAGGCGTTCCACAGGCGGTGAGCGATGAGAACCAGCACCGCCAGCCACAGGCCGAGTCCGATGACGCCGAGTTCGGCCAGGATCCCCAGCTCGTTCTGGTGGGCCGGGATCGCGTAGCCGCGGATCCACGGGGTGTCGGTCGACCACTGCTGGTGGTGGTAGGTGTTGACCGACCAGAACCGGCTGACCCCCCACCCGACGATCGGCTTCTGCTCGGCGGCCCACAGCGCAGTGGCGATGGTGTTCAACCGGTCATCCACCTCCTGGGTGGAACCGACGCCTCCGGCCGAGCGGTCGGCACTGGTCAGCGTCGCCCAATTCACCACGGCGAGAGCCCCGATGACTCCGAGCACGGCGATGAATCCGCCGCGATACCCCTTGGCGAGGACGGCGCCGATGACCAGCACGAGCAGGCCGCTGAGCCAGGCGGCCCTGGTGTAGGTGAGGTAGAGCGCGCAGCCGCAGCCCAATCCGACCGCCAGCGCCAGCCACCGCGACCAGGTGGGTTCGGACCGCCGGCTGACCAGCAGCGCCGCGATCGCGATGCCGAGTGCGAGCACCATCCCGTTGGCGACCGGCTGGTTCACCACACCGACCGCACGGCCCGCCCATTCGGGTGCTTCGGCGACGTGGCGAGGCCAGATCAGCTCGGAGGGACCGGTGAACTGCAGGACACTCACGACCGCGGAGTACGCCGCGAACGCCATCAGCGCCCACATGGCTGCCCGCACCGCCGATGCCCGCGTGAAGACGACGCGCCCGACGATGTAGGCGACGAACGGGATGACCGTCGGGATCAGGATGAAGTGCGGCACCGAGCGCGCGTCGAGCGTGAACTGGTCACCGGGTCCGTACTTGTGCGGGAGCAGGGCCGAGCAGACGTTCCAGGCCACGAATCCGGCCATCGCCCATTCGACCGCTCCGAACCGGAAGGTGATGTCCGAGCGGCTGATCCACCACGCCGTTGCGGCCACCAGCACGGCCAGCGCCAACAGGAACGGGGCGCCGCCGAACTGCGGCAACAGGGCCGAGCGGAGGAACATCGCCGCCAGCAGGAAGATCGTCGCCACCACCGGGTCGCTCAGCCCCCACACGCCCAGCGTGAACGCCACCACGCCGGCGAACAGGAAGGTCCCGGCCTGTGCGCCGAAGAACAGGCCGGACGCCATGAGAACCGTTCCGCAGATGATCGCCACAGCCGCGGGCCATCGAGACCGGCGCCGAGCAACCTCACGCACCTGAGTCGGTGCTGTCGCCATGGAGGTTCTACGTCCGCGGAGAGCCGGCCGGGACGGCGACCGGACGGCCGGCCACCTCACCGTCGACGACGACCGCACCCAGCAGCGTGACGTGTGACTGGGCCAGCGTCTCGGCCGCGGCTGAGACGTCGCGGGAGCGGGAGTACTGGCCGCTCACCACCAGGATGGTGGCATCGGCGGCGGCGCACACCACCTGTGTCTCGGAGCTCTCGTCGATCGCAGGCGCCGCGACGAACACCGCATCGGCATCGGAGCGCAGTTCGTCGAGCACCGCCGCGACCCGTTCCCTGGTCACCGTGGCGTACCGGTCGGTGATTTCGCTACCGCTGGGCATGATGCGCAACGTCTCGGCCGCCCCGTCGACGAGCAGGGAACGCACGGTGCGCCGGTCGGCCAGCGCATCGGTGAAACCGGCCTGGCCTGCCAGTCGTGTTGCCTCGTTGGCGTGTACCAGCACAGTCCGGTAACCCTGCTGCGCCGAAAGATTCGCCATCGCACCGGCGAGTTCGGTGGCGCGGCCGGCGCCGGCGACGTCAGTCAGCGCCACGACCTGCGCACGGTTCTGATCGCCGAGGCGGATGATGTTGGCCAGGGTGCGCAGCCGCTCGGCGCGCAACGAGTCACCGTCAGGGTCGCCGCCGCTGGGCACCTCGACCAGCGCACGCACGCCGGTGCGCTGCTGCAGCTCGGTCGCGGTCGGCCGGCCGAGAACGCGGGAGTACAGCAGGACGATCAGCACACCGAGCAGCAGGCCGCCGACCGCACCGAGGGCGACGTTGAGCACGACGTCGGGAGCCTGCCGGATGACGCCGGCCCGCAGCTGGAGGTCGCGCAGCTGGGCGGTCGAATCCGAGCGGATGTCGCCGATCCGCTCCTGCAGCGGTCCGATGCCGAGGTTCGGCGCGCCGTCCGCGCCGGGCAGAGCGAACAGTTCGTTGAGCTGGCGGGTCAGATCGGCGATCAGCCGTTCGTTCTCCTTCTTGCGAACCGCGTTGATGTCGTCGCGCAGCGCCACCGCCATCGCCTCGGAGGCGTCCTGCGCCTCCTTCGGGTCCGCGGCGATCGCCTCGACGGTGACGATCGGGCTGGCCGCGGCCGTGCGGGCCTCGAACATGATGTCGTCCGGGAGGTTCTTCATGGCGCGCAGCCGGACGTTGTTCGCCGGGTCGTTGAACAGGGTGGCGTAGCCGACGGCGAGCAGTGCGTCCTGATCGGTGGCCCGGTCCGGCGAGGAGACAACCAGCGCCGACTTGGCCAGATACGTCGGATCGGCGAGCACGGAGGGCAGCGCCGTCGACAGCATCGTGATGACCGTCGCGGCGATGATGACCCATTTGCCACGCCGGATCTCTTCGAGACGGAGTCTGAAGCTGGGGTTCAAGGTCTGTCGCCTTCGCCGGTGGTTGGGAGCGGACAAAACGTTGCTGAAGATACATCCGCAAACGAACTCGGTCGTCACCATACAACGGATCCGGGCGCCACGTCGAGCCGGCATGTGTGACTTTGTCGACGTCAGAGGCATCAGTCGCAAAATAGAGGGCGACTGTGCAGTGTCAGCGCGGTGATTTAGAGGCGAATCCGTGATCTTTCGCGAAATTAACGTGATGTGGTGTTTTCCGGCAGCGTCCGGCGGCTGACCAGCTCGCGGTGCCACACCTCCAGTGACAGCAGCGTCCAGATCCGCATCTGTTCGTCGCGCCGCCCGGAGGTGTGCGACTCGAGCAGCTCGCGGACGGCGCGGGGGTCGAGCGCGGCGGCGACGAAGGACGACCTGTCGGTCAACAGATCGGCGGCCAGGTCGTGGAGACTGCCGCGGAACCACTGATCGAGCGGGACCTTGAAGCCGACCTTCGGCCGGTCGACGATCTCCTTCGGCAGATGGCGCCGGGCGACCTCCTTGACCACCCACTTGCCGACGGAACCACGCACCTTGACGTTGCTCGGCAGGCTGAACGCCAACTCGACGAGCGGAAGTCCGAGGAACGGGGGGCGCATCTCCAGCGAGGCCGCCATCGACATCCGGTCACCGCGTTCGAGGAGGTTGTCGGGAAGCCAGGTGTGCACGTCGGCGTAGAGCATGCGGTGCAGGGCGTCGCCGCCGCCCAGCCGGTAGGCCTGCGGGGCGTCCCGGGTCGGCGGGCCGCCCACCAGCTCCGTCCGCTCGGCGGCGGTGAACGGTGAGAACCATCCGCGCAGCCGTTCCGGGTAGCCGGCCTCGGACAAGGTGCGCAGTGCGATGCCCAGTCTGGCCTGGCCCGTGGGCAACCGGCGTTCGAGGTGGCGCAACAGGCGCGACGGCAGGACGCCGGCCAGCCGGGTCGCGGCGGCGAAGCGGTGCTTGGGGTAACCGCCGAAGAGTTCGTCGCTGCCTTCGCCGGACAGCACCACCTTGACGTCGCGGCGCGCCAGTTCGGCGAGGCGGAACACCGCGACGTCGGCCGGCTCGGACAGCGGCGCGTCGCGATGCCAGCTCAGTCGACTCCAGTTCTGCTCGAAGTCCTCGGCGCCGATGCGGACCTCGTGGTGGGTGCTGCCGACGATCTGCGCCGTGCGCCGCGCCCACGCCGTCTCGTCGAGCCGCGGATCGTCGAATCCCGCGGCGAAGGTGTGCAACCCGGTGCCGCCCTGCTCCCGCGCGGCCAGCGCCGCGATCAGGCTGCTGTCCAGGCCGCCCGACAGATACGCGCCCACCGGCACATCGGAGACCAGCGATTCGCGCATCGACGCGGTCAGCGCGTCACCGACGAGTCGGACGGCTTCTTCGGGCGGGCACGACGTCAGCTGCGGTGCCGCGGGCAGCGTCCAGTAGGGGTGCTCGCGGACGGTGCCGTCGGCGCCGACCACCAGGTGGTGTCCCTGCCTGAGCTTGCGGACCCCGGCGATGAAGGTGTGCGGCGCCGGAACCGAGCGGTGCGTCAGGTAGCCGTGCAACGCCGCCTCGTCGACCTGCACGGAGGCGATCGCGGGCAGCAGGGCCTTGATCTCCGACGCGAACGCGAAGAACCGGCCGTCGGTGTAGTAGTACAGCGGCAGGATTCCGAGGCGGTCCCGGAACAGATGCAGGTCGGCGGTACGCGAATCGAACAGTGCGTAGGCGAACTGGCCGCGCAGCCGGGTGACGCCGTCGGCGCCGTGTCTGTCGTAGAGGGCCAGCAGCACCTCGGTGTCTCCGTCGGTGCGGAACGGGTAGGACAGGCCGGTGCGCAGTTGCCGGTAGTTGAGGATCTCCCCGTTGAACACCAGGTGGTTGTGACCGCCGGCGCCGCTCATCGGCTGGGGCGACCCTTCGACATCGATGATCGACAGCCGGGTGTGGGCCAGGCCCAGGGAGCCGTCCACCAGGTATCCGCGGCCGTCAGGTCCCCGGTGCTCGAGGTGCCCGGCCATCGCCTTCAGCAGCCCGAGGTCGACGGGTGCGCCGTCGAACCTGCGGACACCGGCTATGCCACACATCGCAGCCCCCTACCCGAAGCCGTACGGAAAGGCCTGCGCTGCAACGGTTTCGCCCGCATCTATGCCACCGCCCGCAGGATCGGCAGGCCGACGACGGCCGCGGTGATCACGGCCTGCAGCACCGCGAGCGCGACGAGCGGCCAGGTGCGCCGTATCCGTCCCGCGGCGAACAGCTGCGCGACGATGACGAGCGCGAGCATGCCCAGCGGCAGCTCGACGTACTTCTGGTACAGCTGTGCCCCCGCGACGGTGACGGTGGCGAGGGCGAGCACCGACACCGACAGCAGCACGGCGAGTGAGCGCGGCAGGGCGACGCAGAGCAGCGTGGTCACCGCGCCGCCGGTGAAGGCCAGCGCGACCAGCATCGGGGAGCGGTTCATGACGTCGGGTGCCACTGCGACCAGCGACCACACCAGTCCACCGCGACGTGACTGGTCGGGCGCGACGGTGGCGCTGCTGGTGAAGACGACGGCGGGGGCGGCGGCCAGCAGACCGACCGTCACCGCGACGGGCAGGTGGCGCCGCAGCGGCGCCCAGCCGTCGACCACGGCCAGCAGGATCGGCAGGGCGAAGACGGCGGTGACCGCGGCGGCGAAGGCGGGCGCCGTCGGACTGAGCGCGGCCGCGTTGAACTCCCGACCGGCGGGAGGCGTCAGTCCGCCCCACAGCCAGATCAGCAGTGCCAGCGTGGCCACGCCGGGGCCGCCCACCCGGGCCAGCGCCGCGCCGCGGACGGCGGCGGGCCGGTCGGCCAGCGGGAGGAGGTAGTGAGCGCAGACCGGAGCCAGCAGCCACACGAAGTTCTGTCGGGTCGCGATCGCGGCGGCGATCAGCAATCCCGCGGCCAGCTGCTGTCTTGTCGTCGAGCCGGACAGCGCGACGAGCACGGCCGCGAGCCCGAACAGCACCGCGGCGTCGTCGGTGAGCATCCACAGCGCCGACTGCCAGAAATATGCAGACAGCAGCAACGGTGCGACGGCGAGGACGCGGTGCGCCGGGTTCGGGAGCGCCCGGACGTGCCACAGCGCCAGCGCCGCCAGCGCCGCGGCGAACAGCGCGCCGACGATCTGGATGCCTGCGTCGCCGACACCCGCCGGTCCGGCGACGGCGGCCACCAGGAGGTGGTACAGCGGTCCGGTCGCGGTCGGCAGGCCGACCACGTCCAGCGCGGGCGCCGTCGCCAGCAAGTGCCGGACCGCAGGCAGATGGAAGCCCTGCTGGTCGACGCCGCCGGCGGTCGCCACGATCCCGCACAACGCGACTCCCGTCGCACACACGAGCACGACGATTGCAGCAATGAATGACTCACCTGACCGTGTGTTTGCCAACAGGCGCGGTGACGTCACCGTCACATTGTGCAGCAGGGCGGTTCAGTCGTCACCATCAGGCCATGGCATTGCCATTTGTTACGTTCGTGCAGATTTGGCAATGTATGATGGCCGCGGGCGTGCGGGCGGCACCGGAGCCCCTAGCCTGTACCGGTGAACACAGACCGGACGCGACCCGCGCTCGACGCGGAATTCCTGCGCGGCGGGCTGACCGCGCCGCCGTGGACGAGGCTGGACGTCGTCGAGGAGACGGGCTCCACCAATGCCGACCTGCTGGCCAGGTCCGCGGCGGGGGAGGACATCGCCGGTGCGGTGCTGATCGCCGAGCACCAGAGCGCCGGGCGCGGCAGGCACGGCCGCCGGTGGTCCGCGCCACCGCGCTCGCAGCTCGCGCTGTCGGTCGGCGTCGATGTCGGTGACGTGGCCCCCGATGCGTGGGGATGGCTCCCGCTGGCCGCCGGGGTCGCGGTCGTCGACGCAGTGGCCGAGGTCGCAGGCGTGGCCGCCGGCCTCAAGTGGCCCAACGACGTGCAGGTCGGCCCGCAGGACTCGCCGGGCAAGCTGGCCGGCATCCTGGCCGAGGTCGCCGCGCCGGCCCGGACGGTGGTGGTCGGGCTCGGCATCAACGCCACGATGACCGCCGACGAGGCGCCCGATCCCGTGGCCGTCTCGCTGGCGATGCTCGGGGTGGATGCCGTCGACCGCGATCGGCTGGCCGCAGCGGTGCTACGCCACCTGGCGGAGGTGACCACCCGGTGGCGTCGCGCAGACGGGCGGGACGACGCGCTCGCCGCCGACTACCGTGCCCGCAGCCGGACCCTGGGCAGCCGGGTGCGCGCGACACTGCCAGGGGACCGTGCGGTCGAAGGCGTGGCCGAGGGCATCGACGGCGTGGGGCGGCTGCAGATCAGGACGCCCGGCGAGCTGGTCACCGTGTCCGCGGGCGACATCACCCATCTGCGGCCGGTCGAGTCGTAGAGTGCTGCCGTGGGCTACCCGGAGAACGTGCTGGCCAACGACGAGCAGGTGGTGCTGCACCGGCACCCGCACTGGAAGCGGTTGATCGGACCGGTGCTGGTGCTGTTGCTGGCCACCGCGGTGGCGGCCTTCGGCGCGGGCTACGTCAACACCCTCGGCTGGGATCCCACCGCCCGGACGGTCGTGCTGGGCGTGATCGCCGCGATCTGGGCCGTGCTCATCGGCTGGCTGACGGCGTGGCCGTTCCTGAACTGGTGGACGACGCACTTCGTGATCACCGACCGGCGGGTGATGTTCCGGCACGGTGTCCTCACCCGCTCGGGCATCGACATCCCGCTGGCGCGGATCAACAGCGTCGAGTTCCGGCACGGCCTGCTCGACCGGATTCTGCGCACCGGGACGCTGATCATCGAGTCGGCGGCTCAGGACCCACTGGAATTCCACGACATCCCCCGCGTGGAGCGGGTGCATTCACTGCTGTATCACGAAGTCTTCGACACCCTCGGTTCCGAGGAGTCGCCCAGCTGACCTCGCCGGGCGCGTCGGCGCAGCGGCGTGACCGTGCCGTCTGCGGGGTCGTGCTGCAGGCCGTTCCCGGCGCCCTTGCCGAGACGCCCCTGCTCGTGGTGCTCCAGATGATCTTCCATCGCCTCGGCGAAGCCGCCGCCGGTGAGGGTGGACTCCAGCGCCCGCTCCGGGTTGCGCCCGAACTCGTCGGGGAAGACCCAGCGCCGGAACGCCCAGAACCGGAACGCCATCTGCAGCAGATTGCCGATGATGTAGGCCGAGACGAAGTCGGCGATGTTCTCGATGGTCAACGACACCTCGGGCACCCGGAGGCCCAGCACGTAGCTGGAGAAGTACAGCGGCGCCATGCTCAGCAGCACGCCGACTCCGCTGAACCCGAAGAACAGCAGCGCCTCGTGGTGGCGCTCGCGGCCACCCCGGTCGCGGAAGCTCCATTCCCGGTTGAGGATGTACGACGCGATCACGGCCACGATGCCGGCGATGATCTTGGCGGTCACCGGCTTGGGTTCGAGGATCGTCAGCTTGAGCGTGAAGAAGATCGCCGAGTCGATGATGAACGTCGTCGCACCGACGATGGCGAACTTGATCAGTTCGTGGTGCTGCTCGGCGTAGGGACGGATCGGCCCCGGAAGGCGCTTGATCGTCGCATCGGCAAAGGACACAAGGAGGCAGTCTACGTAACGGCCCGTGACGACGCGGAATCCGCGGCTGCGCCCCAGGTCAGGGCGTTGGCCGGGATCGTGACACGATAGGCGGCGTGCCGACGAATTCCTCCTCGCCGCCCGTCGTGGCAATGATCGGCGGGGGCCAGCTGGCCCGGATGACCCATCAGGCGGCAATCGCCCTCGGTCAGTCGCTGCGCGTGCTGGCCACCGCCCCCGACGAGCCAGCCGCCCAGGTCACCCCTGACGTGGTGATCGGATCCCACACCGACCTCGACGCGCTGCGCCGGGCCGCCGCCGGGGCCAGCGCGCTGACGTTCGACCACGAGCATGTGCCGACCGAACTGCTCGACACGCTGATCGGCGAGGGCGTCAATGTCGCGCCGCCGCCCGCCGCGCTGGTGCACGCGCAGGACAAATTGGTGATGCGCCGCCGGCTCGAGGCGCTCGGCGCTCCCATACCGCGCTACACCGCGCTCGAGTCGGTCGACGACGTCGAAGCCTTCTCGCGCGCCGTCGGTGGGCCGGTGGTGATCAAGACGGTCCGCGGCGGCTATGACGGACGCGGGGTCGTGCTGACCCGCGACGCCGGGCACGCCCGCGAGGTGGTGGCCCGCTACCTGGCCGACGGAGTGGCCGTGCTGGCCGAGGAGCGGGTGCAGATGCGGCGCGAACTCGCCGCGCTGGTGGCCCGGTCACCGTTCGGTCAGGGGGCGGCGTGGCCGGTGGTGGAGACCGTGCAGCGCGACGGGATCTGCGTGACGGTGATCGCGCCCGCAGCCGGGCTGTCCGATGAGACGAGCTCGGCGGCACAGAAACTCGCGCTGAGTCTGGCGTCGGAGCTCGGCGTGGTGGGGGTGCTCGCGGTGGAGCTCTTCGAGACCGTCGAGGGCGGGCTGCTGGTCAACGAGCTGGCGATGCGCCCGCACAACTCCGGGCACTGGACCATGGACGGCGCACGGACCAGTCAGTTCGAGCAGCACGTGCGGGCGGTGCTGGACTATCCGCTCGGCGACACCGGTCTGCTCACCCCGGTGACGGTGATGGCCAACGTCCTGGGCGCCGCGCAGACTCCGGCGATGGGCATGGACGAACGTCTGCACCACCTGTTCGCCCGGCTGCCCGACGCCAAGGTGCACCTGTACGGCAAGACCGAACGGCCCGGCCGCAAGATCGGCCACGTGAACATCCCCGGCCGCGACGCGGAGTACCTGCGCGAGCGTGCCGAACGGGCGGCACACTGGCTGTCGCACGCCGAATGGACCGACGGATGGGACCCGCACAGATGAGTTCCGGAGCACCAGAGGGCAGGAGCGAAGCGACCCGGGAAGCAGCACCAGAGGGCAGGAGCGAAGCGACCCGGGAAGCAGCACCCGCGCCGCGAGTTGGCGTGATCATGGGCAGCGACAGCGACTGGTCGGTGATGGCCGAAGCCGCCGAGGCGCTCGCCGAGTTCGAGGTGCCCTTCGAGGTCGGCGTCGTCTCGGCGCACCGAACACCGGGCCGGATGCTCGACTACGCGCGCACCGCGGCCGAGCGGGGCGTCGAGGTGATCATCGCCGGCGCAGGCGGTGCCGCCCACCTGCCCGGCATGGTGGCCTCGGCGACGCCGCTGCCGGTCATCGGGGTGCCGGTGCCCCTGGCACGACTCGACGGGCTGGACTCGCTGCTGTCGATCGTGCAGATGCCCGCGGGCGTGCCGGTGGCCACGGTGTCGATCGGTGGAGCACGCAACGCGGGCCTGCTCGCGGTGCGGATTCTCGGCGCCGCCGATGTGGCGCTGCGCGACCGGATGACCGCGTTCCAGGCCGATCTCGAGCAGATGGTCCTCGCCAAAGACGCCGCGTTGCGGGACCGGTTGCTGGGCGACGGCTGACAGCGGGTAAAGTTACCGGTGAGTAGCTAGGAGGCCGCGATGGCTCATTGGGCCGGTAATCAGTCGTTCGACGTGTTCCAGTTGCCTGAGGAACATCAGGAGTTGCGCAGCGCGATCCGCGCACTCGCGGAGAAGGAGATCGCACCGCACGCCGCGGAGGTGGACGAGCAGTCGCGCTTCCCGGAGGAGGCCCTGCAGGCGTTGAACGCCTCGGGTTTCAACGCCGTGCACGTGCCCGAGGAGTACGGCGGCCAGGGTGCGGACTCGGTCGCGGCCTGCATCGTGATCGAGGAGGTCGCGCGCGTCGATGCGTCGGCGTCGCTGATCCCGGCGGTGAACAAGCTGGGCACGATGGGTCTGATTCTGCGGGGTTCGGAGGACCTCAAGAAGAAGGTGCTCTCCGACCTCGTCGACGGGGCGATGGCGTCCTATGCGCTCTCGGAGCGCGAAGCGGGCAGCGATGCGGCCGCCATGCGGACCCGCGCCAAGGCCGACGGCGAGGACTGGATCCTCAACGGCACCAAGGCGTGGATCACCAATGGCGGCAAGTCGGACTGGTACACCGTGATGGCGGTGACCGATCCGGACAAGGGCGCCAACGGTATCTCGGCGTTCGTGGTGCACCTCGACGACGAAGGCTTCAGCATCGGGCCCAAGGAGAAGAAGCTAGGCATCAAGGGCTCGCCGACCACCGAGCTGTACTTCGAGAACTGCCGCATTCCCGGTGACCGGATCATCGGCGAGCCGGGCACCGGCTTCAAGACTGCGCTGGCCACCCTCGACCACACCCGCCCGACGATCGGTGCGCAGGCGGTGGGCATCGCGCAGGGTGCACTGGACGCGGCGATCGCCTACACCAAGGACCGCAAGCAGTTCGGCCGCCCGGTCAGCGACAACCAGGGTGTGCAGTTCATGCTCGCCGACATGGCGATGAAGGTGGAGGCGGCCCGGTTGATGGTCTACAGCGCCGCCGCCCGTGCCGAGCGCGGCGAACCGGCGCTCGGCTTCATCTCCGCGGCGTCGAAGTGCTTCGCCTCCGATGTCGCGATGGAGGTGACCACCGACGCCGTCCAGTTGTTCGGCGGCGCCGGCTACACCATCGACTTCCCGGTGGAGCGGATGATGCGCGACGCCAAGATCACCCAGATCTACGAGGGCACCAACCAGATCCAGCGCGTCGTGATGTCGCGCGCACTGCTGAAGTGACCGTCAGCCGCGGGTGACCTTCTCCATCTCGCGGCGGCGTGGCAGCCCCGCGGTGTCAGGGTTCGTCACCTGAACCAGCGATCCGCCGGCGGCGAACACCGCGAGCAGATGGTCGACGAGGTCGTCGGCGGTGGCCCACGCGTGGGTGGACAGTACCCGGTCGGTGGCCGTGATTCCTTGCGCCGTAGCGGATTCCCGCGCCGCGGTGATCACCTCGTCGGCTGACCGCCCGGCCAGGGCGGGCCCGGGGCTGCGTTCGGGAACGATCTGGTCGCCGTGCACGCGCACCGCGGTGGCGTAGTCGGTGATCCCGACGGGCAGATCGGGCACCGGCTTGCCGAACGGATCCAGTGACAGCACGGCGATCTCGCCGACGCCGACCGCGGCGTCCGCCTCGGGCAGCCGGTCGAGCGTGCACAGCGCGACGTCGGCCTCGCCGTCGAGCACCACCTCGGCGCCGATCCACCAGACACCGAACAGCACCGCCGCGGTCTGCCAGTGGGCGGGCAGCAGCACCGCCACCCGGCTGCCCGGTCCGGCGCCCAGTTCGTCGCGCAGCAGATTGGCCGTCTTGGCCGCCCAGTTGGCCAGGGTCACCGCGGACAGCTCGATGCGCTCGCCGGTGGCGTCGTCGTAGTAGGTGATGCGCGGCCCGACGGGGTCGGCCGCCAGCAGCGGGTCGAGCACCGCACCGGAGACGGTGGTCATGTCAGTTGACGCACTCCGGGTCGTCGGAGCCCGCGGTGATCACCGGCGCAGGCGTCGGGGGCACCCCGGTCGACTCCTCGGTCGACCCGCCGGCCGCCGGGTCTGCGGCCAGCAGGGCGGGGTCGGCGCCGTCGAGACCCGAGCCCGGGCCGGTGTAGTCGCCGGCCAGCACCACCCGCACCGCGCCGGACGGCACCGAGGCGTCCTCGACGACCGGAAGCCCACCGAGATCCTTGGCGACCGCCTGCGCGCCGAGGTCGTCGGCCGTGGCGGCCTGAACCTGGCTGCCGCTCACCTGGACGCCCTGTTCGTGGTTGCCGGTCGGGCCGGGCGTGAATCCCTTCTCCGCCAGCACTCCCGACACCGCGGCGGCCAGCCCGTTGATGTCGGTCGCGTTGACCACCTCCGCGGTGGTCTTGCTCGGCGTGTAGGCGAGTTCCTCGGTCTTGCCCTCGTCCTGGTCGTGCAACAGGCTCGACACCCACTCCTGCACCTGGACCGGGTCCACCCGCACCACGCTCTGCATACCGTCGTCGCTCCAACCGTCCTCCCGCAGAACGGGAATGGTGGCGAACGCGACGTTGCCCGCCGCCAGCTTCTGCAGCTGGTCGACGAAATCCATGATGTCCCAGCCGTCGGAGAGCACCACCGAGCGCTGCACCGCGGCTTCCAGCCGGCTCAGCGTGGCGGGGCTCGACAGCGTCTTGCTGGAGATCACCTCGTGGGCGAGTGACGCCATCACCGCCTGCTGGCGGGTCACCCGGTCGAGGTCGCCACGCGGCAGGTCGTGGCGCTGCCGCACGAAGCTCAGCGCCTGGGGGCCGTTGAGCTTCTGCCAGCCGGCCGGGAAGTCGGCACCCGAAAGGGGTTCGTAGACCGCATCTTTGAGGCAGACGTCGACACCGCCCAGGGCGTCGGTGATCAACGAGAAGCCGAGCAGGCCGATCTCGGCGTAGTGGTCGACGGTGACACCGGTGAGATTGGCGACGGTCTTGATCAGCGCCTCGCGACCGTCTTCGACGGCCTGCTTCTCAGCCTGCGCCGGATCCATGCCCTCGACCTCGACGAGCTGCTTCAGCGTCTCGAACCTGGCCTCGCCGTAGACGCCGTTGATCTTCGTCTTGTACATGCCCGGCGTCTCGACGTAGGAGTCGCGGGGAATGGAGATCGCGGTGGCCGACTCGCCGCTGTTCGGGATGCGGATCAAGATGATGGTGTCGGTGTTGGTCGCGACGTCGTCACCGGCGCGCAGCGTTGCGAGCTCGTCGGCCGACAGCGGGTTGCCGTGGGCGTCGGTGCGGCTGTCCGACCCGACCAGCAACACGTCGATCGCGCCGTCCTCGCCGCCGCCGCCCAGTGTGGCCGAGCTGATGTGGTTGATGCCGGACTCGAACGAGCGGATCCGGCTCCACGCCACACCCGTCCCCAGCACCACCGCCAGCGCGGTGGTCACGGCGACAGCACGAAGTACACGGGCGGGCATCAGCCCAGGTTACTTGCGAGTGGCGCCGCATCGAGGTAGCGCTCGTCGGCGTGCCAGCCGCCATGTCAGACTCGCGGCCATGGCGCAGCGCATCGTGATCACCGGGGCAGGCGGCCTCGTGGGCACCGTTCTCGCAGCTCAGGCCCGCCGCGAGGGGCGCACTGTCGCGGCGCTGACCTCCGCCGAGTGGGACATCACCGATCCCGCCGCCGCCCAGCGCGTCGTGCGCGCCGGCGATGTGGTGATCAACTGCGCGGCCTACACGAAGGTCGACGCCGCCGAATCGGAGCCCGAGCGCGCCCACGAGGTCAACGCAGTCGGCCCCGGCCACATCGCGCGCGCCTGCGCGGCCGTCGGCGCCGGCCTGGTGCACATCTCCACCGACTATGTTTTCAGCGGCGACCGCCGCGAGCCCTACGAGGTCGACGACGAGACCGGACCGCTCGGCGTCTACGGCCGGACGAAGCTGGCGGGGGAGCGCGCCGTGCTCGACGCGCTGCCGACCGCGCACGTGGTCCGCACCGCGTGGATCTACCGCGGCGCCGCGGGCGGAACGGACTTCGTGGCGGTCATGCGGCGCATGGCGGCCGGCGACGCCACCGTCGACGTGGTGGCCGACCAGGTCGGCGCCCCCACCTACGTCGGTGACCTGGTGACCGCCCTGCTCCAGGTGGCCGACGGCACTGTCGACGCACCGGTGCTGCACGCGGCGAACGACGGCCAGGCCAGCCGGTTCGAACAGGCCAAGGCGGTGTTCGAGCTCCTCGGCGCCGACCCGCAGCGGGTCCGTCCCGTCGGCACCGACCGGCACCCGCGGCCCGCGCCCCGGCCGGCGTACTCCGTGCTGTCCGGCAGGCGGTCCGCCGCGGCCGGACTCACTCCGCTGCGGCCGTGGCGGGAGGCGCTGACCAGCGCGCTGGACGAGGCGCCGTGACGGCCCGGTTACCCTCTACGCCGTGATGGTGATGTCACGTGGGTGACGAGCTGGTGGTGGTGACGGTGACGTATTCGCCGGGCCCGCACCTCGACCGCTTCCTGGCGTCCCTGCCACACGCGACCGAACGCCCGGTCACGGTGGTGATGGCGGACAACGGGTCGACCGACGGCTCGCCCGAGGAGGCGCTGCAGCGGTATCCGAACACCCGGCTGCTGCGGACCGGCGGCAATCTCGGCTACGGCACCGCGGTGAACCGCGCCGTCTCCGAATACCTGCGCGACGCCGACCCGTCGCGCGACCCCGAGTTCTTCGTCGTCGCCAACCCCGACGTGCAGTGGGGACCGCACTCGATCGACACCCTGCTCGAGGCGGCTGCCCGGTGGCCGCGAGCGGGCGCGCTGGGGCCGCTGATCAACGATCCGGACGGCACCGTCTACCCGTCGGCGCGCCACCAGCCGAGCATCGTCCGCGGCGGCATGCACGCGGTGGTCGGCCCGTTCTGGAAGTCCAACCCGTGGACGGCGGCCTACCGGCAGGACCGTGAGGAGCCCAGCGAACGCGTCGTCGGCTGGCTGTCCGGGGCGTGCCTGTTGCTGCGGAGGTCCGCCTTCGACGACGTATCGGGCTTCGACGAGCGCTACTTCATGTACATGGAGGACGTCGACCTGGGTGATCGGCTCGCCAAGGCGGGCTGGCAGAACGTGTACGTGCCGTCGGCGGAGGTGTTGCACCACAAGGGCCACTCCACCGGCCGCGACCCGGCCCGCAACTTGGCCGCGCATCATCGCAGCACCTACACTTTCCTGGCTGACCGTTACCCGAGGTGGTGGCAGGCCCCGCTGCGCGGGGCGTTCCGGGGAGCCCTCGCCGTGCGCGCAGGTTTGGTGGTCAGGAAGTCGCGGCGAAGGAAAGGGCACTAGCGTGGCGAATCCGCTGAACCCGGCCGAGGTGGACGCCGTCGTCCTGGTGGGCGGCCAGGGCACCCGGCTGCGACCGTTGACGCTGTCGGCGCCCAAGCCGATGCTGCCGACGGCCGGGCTGCCGTTCCTGACCCACCTGCTGTCCCGGATCGCCAAGGCAGGCATCGAGCACGTCGTGCTGGGCACCTCGTACAAGGCGAAGGTGTTCGAGGCCGAGTTCGGCGACGGCTCCAAGCTCGGCCTGCAGATCGACTACGTCACCGAGACCGAACCGCTGGGCACCGGCGGCGCCATCGCCAACGTGGCCGACAAGCTGCGCCACGACACCGCGATGGTCTTCAACGGCGACGTGCTGTCCGGCGCGGACCTGGGTGCGCTGCTGAACTCCCACGCCGAGCGGGAGGCCGACGTCACGCTGCACCTGGTGCGTGTCGGCGACCCGCGCGCCTTCGGCTGCGTGCCCACCGACACCGAGGGCGTCGTGACGGCGTTCCTGGAGAAGACGCAGGATCCGCCCACCGACCAGATCAACGCCGGCTGCTACGTGTTCCGGCGCGAGGTGATCGAGCAGCGGATCCCGGCCGGGCGTGCGCTGTCGGTGGAGCGCGAGGTGTTCCCCGCGCTGCTGTCCGACGGACTCAGGGTGTGCGGCTACGTCGACGCGACCTACTGGCGTGACATGGGCACGCCCGAGGACTTCGTGCGTGGTTCGGCCGACCTGGTGCGTGGTATCGCGCCGTCGCCGGCGCTGGGCGGTCACCGCGGCGAATCGCTGGTGCACGACGGCGCCGCGGTGGCGCCCGGCGCACTGCTGATCGGTGGCACGGTGGTCGGCCGCGGCGCCGAGATCGGGGCGGGCGCCCGGTTGGACGGCGCGGTGATCTTCGACGGGGTGCGGGTCGAGGCCGGTTCGGTGATCGAGCGGTCGATCCTCGGCTTCGGCGTCCGGATCGGGCCGCGCGCGCTGATCCGGGATGCGGTGATCGGCGACGGCGCCGACATCGGCGCCCGCTGCGAGCTGCTGCGCGGCGCGCGGGTGTGGCCGGGCGTGGCCATCCCCGACGGCGGCCTGCGCTACTCCACCGACGTCTGACTCTTCCGCCTCTTCCACGGAACTGCATTCCCGGTCATCGAGCCGCGCGCTTGCTAGCCGGGAATGCCGTTCCGGCGCAACGCTGCGGTCACCAGTTGCGCCAGGCCGAAGTCGGTGCCGTCGGGCAGCGCGTCGAGTGGCCACCAGCGCAGGTCGAGTGACTCCCGGCTGACCGCGATCTCGGCGTCGCGCGGCGCGCGCACCACGAACTGCATGTCGAGGTGGCGGGTCGGCACGCCCAGCGAGCAGGTCACCGGGTGCACGTGCAGGGCGGCCATCGACCGGTCGATGGTCAGGCCCGCGACACCGGATTCCTCACCGGCCTCGCGCAGTGCGGCGGCGACGATGCTGGCGTCGCCCTCCTCGCAGTGCCCCCCGAGCTGCAGCCACCGGCCCACCCGCGGGTGCAGGGTGAGCAGCGTCCGGGTGCCGGTGTGGTCGACGACGAGTGCCGAGGCGGTGATGTGGCCTGCAGCGCAGGACCGCTCACACGCGTCGGGCCGGGCGGCCAGGAACGCCAGCACCGAGTGCCGCAGGCTGTCCTGGGCGGGGTCGGGCGCCACCCACTCGGTGAGCACCTCGACCGCCGAGGCGTGCAGTGTCACCGGCGCACCAGCAGCCCGTCGACGGACGCGGGATCACGCGGGCCGGTGGGTTCGGCGGCGTAACCGATGGCTACCGCGCCCAACGGCTCCCAGTCGTCGGGCACCTCCAGCTCGTGGCGCACCAGTTCGGCGGCGAAGATGGTGGAGCCGATCCAGCAGCTGCCCACGCCGCGGACCGCGAGGGCGACCAGCAGCGCCTGGACGGCGGCGCCTGCGGCGACGGTGAACATGGTCCGTTCGGCGGCCGTCCGCTGCGCGTCCGGGTAGTCGTGCGCGCCGTCGGGCACCACGAACGGGATCACGAGTTCGGGTGCTTCGTAGAGGATCTGGCCGCGAGCGACGCGTCGTTCGACGGCGTCGGCCGGCATCCCGTCGCCGGTCAGGTCGGCACGCCAGCGGTCGCGCATACGGTCCAGCACGCGGCGGCGGGTGTCGGCGTCCTGCAGCCACAGGAAGCGCACCGGCCGGGTGTGGTGCGGTGCGGGGGCGGTGAGCGCCTCGGCCACCGACGCCTCGATCAGCTCCGGCTCGACGGCGTCGGCGCTGAAGTGCCGGACCGAGCGGCGCAGCAGCTGGGCCTGGGTGCGGCCGAGGTGCAGGGCCTCCTCGGTGCCCAGCCAGAACAGGTCGTCCTCGCCGGGCCGCAGCAGGTCGCGTGCGGTCGACCCGTCGTCGGGCAGCGACAGCCCGCGCACCACCGCGACCGGGATGCCTGTCAACTTGCCCTTCACCAGATCCGCCGCCGCCGCGATCTCGTCGGCGACGGCCACCTCGGTGACGAGCAGTTCGTTGCCGTGCACGTCGCGGGCCCCGGCGTAGCCGTGCAGCACGGAAAGCCCGGCAGCGCCGATCGCGGCGTCGGTCTGGCCGTTGCGCCAGGCCCGTCCCATGGTGTCGGTGATCACCACGGCGACGCGCACGCCGAGCCGGTCGGCGAGTCCGGACCGCAGGGCCGCCGCGCTGCCGTCCGGGTCGACGGGCAGCAGTGCGAGTTCGGTCGAGCCCACGTTCGAGCCGTCGACCCCGGCCGCCGCCTGGATCAGGCCGATGGCGTTCTCGGTGATCAGCGTCTTGCCCTTGCGGGCCAGCACCCGCACGGCTTCGTCGTCGATCAGTTTGCGCCGCAGCGCATCCCGTTCCTCCGGGTCGGCAGGTGCGGCGACGATGCGGCCTTCGCACTTGGACACCACCTTGCTGGTGACCACCACGACGTCGCCGTCCCGCAGCCACGGCGCGGCCGCGGCCAGTGCGGCGGCGAGGTCGTCACCGGTGCGGAACTCCGGCAGCCCGGGCACCGGCAGCAGTTCCACCGCCGCGGCGGATCCGTGCTCGGTCACAGCGTCAGCCCGGCCAGGTCGAGCGCGGCGCGCACCATGTCGGCGGTGGCGCCCGGGTCGGTCATCAACAGCGGAACGGCCCGCACGTCGACGCCCTCGATCGCGGCGTCGTCACCGGTGTGGACCAGCCAGCCGTCGAGCAGGCCGACACCGGAGCGCGCCCCGAAGTGTCTGCCGACGGCTTCGGAGGTGGATTCGACGCCGATGACCGACAGGCAGCGGTCCGCCATGCCGCGCAACGGCTTTCCGGCGACGATCGGGGAGTAGCCGATCACCTTGGCCGATGTCGAGCGCAGGGCGGCGCGGACGCCTCCCACGGCGAGGATCGGTCCGATGCTCACCACCGGGTTCGACGGCGCCAGCAGCACCACGTCGGCGTCGGCGATCGCCTCGGTGACGCCGGGGGCGGCGGTGGCCTTATCGGCGCCGACGAAGGCGAAGCTGTGCGTCTCCACGTTCGCCCGGTAGCGCACCCACCATTCCTGGAAGTGGATCGCGCGCCGCTCTCCGGCCGTCTCGCCCGGGCCGGGGTCGGTGATCACGACGTGGGTCTCGCTGCGGTCGTCGCTCACCGGCAGCAGCCGCGCGCCGGGCGCCCAGCGCGCGCACAGCGCCTCGGTGACCTGGGAGAGCGGATAGCCGGCCCGCAGCATCTGGCTGCGCACCAGGTGGGTGGCCAGGTCCCGGTCGCCGAGTCCGAACCAGTCGGGTTGCACCCCGTAGGCCGCCAGTTCCTCCTTGGCATGCCACGTTTCGTCGCGGTGGCCCCAGCCGCGGTCGGGGTCGATGCCGCCGCCCAGGGTGTACATGCAGGTGTCGAGGTCGGGGCAGATGCGCACGCCGTGCATCCAGGCGTCGTCGCCGACGTTGACGACGGCGGTCAGTTCATGTCCGGACGACGTCTCGCCGGTGGCGAACTGCCCGAGTCCGAGCAGGTGCTGCACACCGAGCAGGAAGCGCGCGCCGCCGACTCCGCCGACCAGTACGGTGACCTTCACATCGATCGAGATTAGGCGCTGCCGCGATCGCCGCCGCGACCGCCTGCGGCCCCGGCGCGAACAACCAAGATCACAAACGAGACACGCCGACGTCACGGCGCGCCGTATGCGGGTCACGGGATGGTATGAATTTCTGTTCCAGCGCTTGACCCCGGCAGCTAACGCGTGTCTAATCACATCAGTGTCATTCCCGGTTGGCCGGCCGAAATCGGTGTCGCAGACCGAGATTCGATCACTTGTTCGAATTGATTGGTCGCACATCTCCATCGTGGGGCTCCGAGTCCATCTACGACACCGAGTGAGGAGGCGGGAAATGTCTTTTGAGAGTAGCGATTTCGATCGAGTAGTCCGGTTCGACAACCGGCTGCTCGGCGCTGTCGGCAGCATGCCGCACACCGATATCAGGCCGGCGCCGACGGCGGCCGCAAACCGGCCGCAATTGAGCCTGGTCCCCGACCAGGGCGACGAGTGGGAAGTTGATCCGGCAACTACCGAGGATCAATGGCAGGAGCGCGCGCTGTGCGCTCAGACCGACCCCGAGGCGTTCTTCCCGGAGAAGGGCGGCTCGACCCGCGAGGCCAAGCGGATCTGCCTGGGCTGCGAGGTGCGCGACGAGTGCCTCGATTACGCGCTGGCCCATGACGAGCGGTTCGGCATCTGGGGCGGGCTCTCCGAGCGGGAGCGCCGACGCCTCAAGCGCGGCATCATCTAGCACCGACCTGGCCCGCGCCGGGCCTCACTCGTCCTCGATCGTCGGGTCGATGACTGTGGGTTCGACGCCCAGGAATGTGGCGACCTGCGCCACCAGCACCTCATGCAGCAGCTCGGCGAGTTCGTCGGTGTCTTTGGCCCGGCGCTCGATCGGCTTGCGGAACAACACTATTCGCGCCCGGGTGGCATTACCCCGGACATCGACGCCCGCGGGTATCAGCCTCGCCAACGCAATCGGCCCGTCGGCCACCACCTCGGGCGGCCACTGAACACTGTCGGGATCCTTCGGTGAGATCCGCGGAATCTCGTCCACCGCGACGTCGAGGGCGGAGACCCGGTCGGCCCAGCGCCGCTCGATCGGCTCGTAGGCCTCCAGCACCGCCATGTCGAACCGTTCCGCGCGACTGCGCCAGCCCGGCACCGACGGCGGCAGCAGCGGGCCGCGCATATCCCGGCGGCGGCGTGATCGCCACCGGTTCCCTTCGGCCACGGTCACCGATCGTAACGGTTCGAGATCGGCCGCCCCGATGCTGCGCGTGTCCGGTGCCACGGGACCGCGGTGCGCGATAGCCTCTCGATCGTGAACGTTCCCCGTCGCTGCTGCCGGCCCGGGTGCCCTCACTATGCTGTGGCGACGCTGACCTTCGTCTACTCGGACTCCACCGCCGTGGTCGGGCCCCTGGCCACTGTGAACGAGCCGCATTCCTGGGATCTGTGCGTCGGCCATGCCAGCCGGATCACCGCGCCGCGGGGGTGGGAGCTCGTTCGCCACGCCGGCCCGCTGCCCACCCATCCGGACGAGGACGACCTGGTCGCCCTCGCCGACGCGGTGCGCGAGGGACGTGAAGTGGCGGCCCCGATGAACGGTGTGGTGGCGGGCTTCTCCGATCCCTCCACCGGAGTCGCGGGTGGTGCGCTGATGGCGCCCCCGGCCCGTCGGCCCGATTCGAGCGGGCGCCGGCGCGGACACCTGCGGGTGTTGCCGGACCCCGGCGAGTAAACCGGAGGCCGGCGGCCGCCGGTGGAGCAAACGAGCCGGGCGATAGACGCAGATCCGTCATCCTCCGACGGCTAGGCTGGCGCAGAAGATCCCGTCACGAGGAGTGCTATGTCCCGGCCGGCTGCGGCGGTTAACCGCGTCATCAAGGCGTATGACGTGCGTGGCCTGGTCGGTGACGAACTCGACGAGGCGTTCGTCGCCGACGTGGGCGGCGCGTTCGCCCGGCTGATGGCCGCCGACCCGGCGGTCCACCAGGTGGTGATCGGCTACGACATGCGCGCCAGTTCGCCCGCGCTGGCCGCGGCGTTCGCCGAGGGCGTGGTGGCCCAGGGACTCGACGTCACCCGGATCGGGCTGGCGTCCACCGACCAGTTGTACTTCGCCTCCGGTCTGCTCGACTGTCCCGGCGCGATGTTCACCGCCAGCCACAACCCGGCCGCCTACAACGGCATCAAGCTGTGCCGCGCAGGAGCCAAACCCGTCGGCAAGGACACCGGACTGTCGGTGATCGCCGAGGAGGTGATCGCCGGTGTGCCCGCGTCGGACGCGCCGCGCGGCGTCATCTCCGACCGCGACGTGCTTGCCGACTACGGCGACTTCCTGCGCTCACTGGTCGACCTGGCCGGTCGCCGCCCGTTGCGCGTCGCCGTCGACGCGGGCAACGGCATGGCGGGTCATACCGCTCCGGCGGTGCTGGGGAACATCCCGTCGATCACGATGGCGCCCTTGTACTTCGAACTCGACGGCACGTTCCCCAACCACGAGGCGAACCCGCTGGACGCGGCCAATCTCGTCGACCTGCAGGCCCATGTCGTGTCCTCCGGCGCCGACATCGGCCTGGCGTTCGACGGCGACGCCGACCGCTGCTTCGTCGTCGACGAGCTCGGTCGCCCGGTGTCGCCGTCGGCGGTGACGGCCCTGGTGGCCGCGCGCGAACTGCAGCGTGAGATCGGCGCCACCGTCATCCACAACCTGATCACCTCCCGGGCCGTGCCGGAACTGGTGGTGGAGCGGGGCGGGACACCGGTGCGCTCCCGGGTCGGGCACTCCTACATCAAGACCTTGATGGCCGAGACCGGCGCGATCTTCGGCGGCGAGCACTCCGCGCACTACTACTTCCGCGACTTCTGGGGCGCCGACTCCGGGATGCTGGCCGCCCTGCACGTGCTCGCCGCGCTCGGTGAGCAGGACCGGCCGCTGTCGGACCTGATGGCCGACTACCAGCGCTACGAGGCGTCCGGGGAGATCAACTTCACCGTCGGCGATGCGGCGGCCTGTGTCGAGGCGGTGCTCAAGTCGTTCGGCCCCCGCATCCACTCCATCGATCACCTCGACGGCGTGACAGTCGATCTCGGCAACGGGAATTGGTTCAACCTGCGCACGTCGAACACCGAGCCGTTGCTGCGGCTGAACGTCGAGGCGCGCACCGCCGAAGAGGTCGACGAGGTGGTCGGCCAGGTATCGCAGACGGTCGAGGCCCAGAGCGTCACCGTCGCGGGGGACTCGTCGTGAGGGCCACCGAGGCGGTCATCGACCTCGACGACGCCGACGGACTGCTGAACGCCGACCGGGACGGTCTGCTCCGGGCGACGGCGATGGCAGGCGCCCAGGTCCGCGCCACCGCGGCGGCGTTCGACGAGGGAGTGCTCGAGCCGTTGCGGTCGGGCCAGCCGCCACGCACCGTCGTGTGGGTCGCCGGCCGTGGCGTCGCCGAGACCGCGGGGGCGATGCTCGCTGCCACGATGGGACCGTCTGCCGCTGCGCCGATCGTCGTCACCGCGCAGGTGCCGCTCTGGATCGGTGCGCTGGACGTGATCGTGGTCGCGGGCGACGACGCGGCCGACCCCGCGCTGGTGACGGCAGCCGCGACCGGTGTGCGCCGTGGCGCGCGGGTGGTGATCGCCGCGCCGTACGAAGGTCCGCTGCGGGATGCCACCGCCGGCCGGGCGGTGGCGCTGGCGCCGCGGGTGTGGGTACCCGACGACTTCGGCCTGGCCCGCTACCTCGCGGTCGGGCTGGCCACACTGCACACCGTGGATGTGGGTCTGCCTGCCGACCTTTCCGCACTGGCCGACGAGCTCGACGCCGAGGCGCTGCGCAACAGCGCGGGCCGCGACCTGTTCACCAACCCCGCCAAGACGCTGGCCGACCGCATCTCCGGGCGCGACGTCGTGCTCGCAGGCGACAACGCCGCCACCCTCGCGCTCTGCCGGCACGGCGCGGCGGTGCTGCTGCGGGCGGCCGGTGAGGCGGTGGCCGCCGTGGGACTGGCCGACCTGCTGGTGGGCTTGCGCAGCAGGCCGTCCGGTCGCCGTGGCGAGACGTCGTACGAGGCATCGCTGTTCCACGACGACGAGTTCGACGGGCCGCTGCCGCGACGGGTGCGCGCCTTCGTCCTCACCACCGACCTCGAGCGCCCGGTGATACTGGCCAGGGTCGCGGGTTTCGACGGCGTCGACGTGGTCAGTGCCGAGGATGTGCCCGACGCCGGTGACGGCGCGGCGAGGGGGGCGAGCAGTCGGCCGGAACACCAACTGGCCACGCTGGCCGTACGACTGGAGATGACGGCTGTGTACCTGAGACTGGTTCGGGGTTAGACACGTGCACCTGCTACGAGGCGCGGTGCGGACCTATGCGTGGGGTTCGCGCACCGCGATCGCCGAGTTCACCGGAAGGCCCAGTCCCACAGCGCATCCCGAGGCGGAGCTGTGGTTCGGCGCGCATCCCGGCGATCCGGCCTGGCTGCAGACCGACGACGGCGAGCAGTCACTGCTGACGGCGCTGCGCGAGGACCCGGAGGGCCAGCTGGGGACGGGGTTGCTCAGCCAGTTCGGCGACGCCCTGCCATTCCTGGTCAAGGTGCTCGCCGCCGACGAACCGCTGTCGCTGCAGGCCCATCCGAGCGCGGCGCAGGCCGCAGAGGGTTTCGAACGCGAGGACCGGCTTGGGATCCCGGTGTCGGCGCCCATGCGCAACTACCGCGATCGCAGCCACAAGCCGGAGCTGATGGTGGCGCTCGACCAGTTCGAGGCACTGGCCGGATTCGCCCCGGTCGACCACACCATCGAGCTGATCCGCGCGCTGGCCGTTCCCGAACTCGAGCTCTACCTCAACCTGTTGGCCGGCCAGCCCGACGCCGACGGGCTGCGGGCGTTGTTCACCACCTGGATCACGGCGCCGCAACCCCACCTCGACCTGCTCGTCCCCGCGGTGCTCGAGGGTGCCATCGAATACGTCCGTTCCGGTCACAAGCGCTTCGCCGCCGAGGCCAAGACCGTGCTCGAACTCGGCGAGCGCTATCCCGGCGATGCCGGAGTGCTGGCCGCCCTCCTGCTCAACCGCATCTCGCTGCGGCCCGGCGAGGGGATCTACCTGCCTGCCGGAAATCTGCACGCCTACCTGCGCGGCATCGGCGTCGAGGTGATGGCGAACTCCGACAACGTGTTGCGCGGCGGTCTCACGCCCAAGCACGTGGACGTGCCCGAGCTGCTGCGGGTGCTCGACTTCACGCCGACGCCCGAGGACGAGCTGCGGCCCGAGATGAGCCGCGACGGAATGGAACTGGTCTATCGCACGCCGGCGCCGGAGTTCGCGGTGTCGGTGTTGAGCGTCGCGGGCGACCAGTGCGGCCACGAGGTCGACGCGCCGTCACGGTACGACGGCCCGCAGGTGCTGCTGTGCACCGAGGGTGTGACCGTGGTGCATGCCAAGAGCACGTCGCTGACGCTGCAGCGCGGCGCGGCGGCATGGGTGGCCGCCGACGACGGCCCGATCCGGCTGATGGCGCAGGAACCGACCAAGCTGTTCCGGGTCACCGTCGGGCTCTGACGCCCGTTCCCGCTCAGGCGACCGGGACGGGTTCGCGCGCGGCGCGCCGCTCGGCCAGCCACAGTTTCATGTTGTGCTTGATCGTGCGGCCCACGAGCCGCGGCGAAGGCACCATCCAGAGGCTGTCGAGCAGGCTGAACCGTCGCAGGAACCATTCGGCCAGCACGGGATCGGTCTCCGCGGCGCCGAGGAACTGGTCGAACAGCCCGCCCACCGGCGAGTACCACCACGGCATCGGGCCGCTGGCCCGGTGCAGCGTCAGGTCACCGACCGCGTTCATCTGCCACACCGGGTAGGTCGACTTCGCGGTGGCCTTGCTCAGCGTGCGGGCCAGGCTCTCACCGGGGTTCTCCAGCGCCCGGCGCAGGTGACCGGCCTGCAGCGACGTCATCGTCATGCCTTGGCCGTAGGTGGGATTGAAGCTGACCACGGCATCGCCGAACGGCACGATCCCGGCCGGGAAGCGGTCGAGCTTGTCGAAGCGGCGCCACCGGCTCGTCGGATACTTGTGGAACGCCATCTCGCCGACGGGTTTCCCGGCCCGCAGCGCGGCGGCGACGTGCGAGGGCAGGATTTCGTCGGCGAGCGCGCACATCCCGTCGAAGTCCTTCGGCGGATCCACTTTGCCGACGCCGAAGGTGGTGACGTTCCACAGGCCGTCCTCGTAGAACAGCATGCCCACACCGAGCGGCAGACCGTCCGACGCGCCCGCCACCACGACCTTCTCGGCCAGCAGGCCGTCGGGCACCTGCACCCGCTGGCTGGCGTAGCCGATGCCGACGTCGACGGTGTCCTCGCGGGGACGCTCGAAACCCCACTGCGCGAGCCACACCGGCAACCGGGTTCCGCGGCCGGTGGCGTCGACGACGAGGTCCGCGGACACCGCTTCGCCGTCGTCGAGCAGCACCCCGGTGACGCGCTGGGCGGCGGCGTCGAACGTCGGTTCGGACACCAACCGGCGGATGATCTCGACGTTGGGTATCGCGTTCACCCGCCGGCGGATCTGCCATTCCAGCTGTGGCCGGCTCGGCACGTACGCGGTGAACTCGTCCTGCAGGGTGTGCTGGGTGCCGAGCACATGACCGGCCGCACCGAAGTGGATGCAGTCGGGCCGGTTCTCCAGGATGGGCACGCCGGCGGCGACCATGTCGTCGAGCAGGCCGGGGAAGTGGCTCTCGAACTCGGCGGCCCCGCGGGCCATCAGCAGGTGCACGTGCCGGCCCTGGGGGACGGCGGCGCGGTTGGCCGGACCGTCGGGCAACTCGTCGCGCTCGAAGATGGTCACGTGCTCGTAGAAGTCGGAGAGCACCCGCGCGGCACACAGCCCGGCGATGCTCCCCCCGATGACGATTGCGTGTTTAGTACTCCGCCCCATCGGGTCACAGTAGCCGGTAGATTTCGCACACCCGGGCGAGAATCTGTCCCGCACCGGATCCGAAAGGAATTCGTCATGACCGGCAGATGGCGCACCAAATCCGTGGAGCAGTCGATCGCCGACACCGACGAACCGAGCACCCGATTGCGCAAGGATCTGACGTGGTGGGACCTCACCGTGTTCGGCGTATCCGTGGTGATCGGCGCGGGGATCTTCACCATCACCGCGTCCACCGCGGGCAACCTGACCGGTCCGGCCATCTCGATCTCGTTCATCTTGGCCGCGATCGCCTGCGGGCTCGCGGCCCTGTGCTACGCCGAGTTCGCCTCGACCGTGCCCGTGGCGGGCAGTGCCTACACGTTCTCCTATGCGACGTTCGGTGAGTTCGTCGCGTGGATCATCGGCTGGGATCTGATCCTGGAGTTCGCCGTCGCAGCGGCCGTGGTGGCCAAGGGCTGGTCGAGCTACCTGGGGACGGTGTTCAACTTCGGCGGCGGCATCGCCGAGGTCGGCGGCCTCAAGGTGGACTGGGGCGCGTTGTTGATCATCGCGTTCGTGACGCTGCTGCTCGCGCGCGGCACCAAGCTCTCGGCCGGCGTCAGCCTGGTCATCACCGTGATCAAGGTCGCGGTCGTGCTGCTCGTGGTGATCGTCGGCGCCGGCTACATCAATATGAGCAACTACTCGCCGTTCATTCCGCCGGCCGAGGCGGCCGAGGGTGGCAGCGGCGCCGAGCAGTCCCTGTTCTCCTTGATCACCGGCGCCGAGGGCAGCAGCTACGGGTGGTACGGCCTGCTCGCCGGCGCCTCGATCGTGTTCTTCGCCTTCATCGGATTCGACATCGTCGCCACCACCGCCGAGGAGACCAAGAACCCGCAGCGCGACGTGCCGCGCGGCATCCTCGGGTCGCTGGCGATCGTCACGGTGCTCTATGTCGCGGTCGCCATCGTGCTGTCGGGCATGGTCTCGTACACGGTGCTGCGCGACGCGGGGGAGAAGGCGAACCTGGCGACGGCGTTCTCCGCGAACGGGGTGGAGTGGGCCGCGACGGTGATCTCGATCGGCGCCCTGGCCGGCCTGACGACCGTCGTCATCGTGCTGATGCTGGGCCAGACGCGGGTGCTGTTCGCGATGTCCCGCGACGGGCTGATGCCCCGCCAGCTGGCCAAGACCGGGGAGCATGGCACGCCGGTGCGCATCACGCTGATCGTCGGCGCCCTGGTGGCCGTCGCGGCGTCGGTGTTCCCGATCGACAAGCTCGAAGAGATGGTCAACATCGGCACGCTGTTCGCGTTCGTCTTGGTGTCCGCCGGCGTGATCGTGCTGCGGAAGACCCGTCCCGACCTCGAGCGCGGGTTCCGGGCGCCGCTGGTGCCGCTGCTGCCGATCGCAGCCATCGCGGCCTGCGTCTGGCTGATGCTCAACCTGACCGGCCTGACCTGGATCCGCTTCCTGATCTGGATGGCCATCGGTGTGGTCATCTACTTCGTCTACGGCCGCAGGCACTCCGTGCTCGGGCGCCGCGAGGCCTCTGCAGTCGAGTAAGCCCGCTGAGGGTCTCACTCTTGCCTCGCGAGTTCTACCTGCGGGCTGCGATCGCATGCTCCTGACGACCCTGTTGTGGAACTCGGCGAGGGTGGGCTGGTGACGACCAGCTTTCCCGCGAGTTCTACGTGTGGGCTGCGATCGCCTACTCCTGACGACCCTCGTGTGGAACTCGGCGGCGACTGCGTTTACAAAACAGCCGTCTGTGTCTAGACAGCGGACAAATCGCGTCGTATAGTCAACTCAAGACGTGATCCCGATCACCGAGGAGGCTGTTCGATGACGACCGAAATCTCAGACATCACCGCTGATCAGTGGCGGGACAGGAAGCGGTACCTGTGGCTGATGGGGCTGATCGCGCCGACCGCCCTGTTCGTGATGCTGCCGATCGTCTGGGCGCTCAACGACCTCGGTTGGCACACCGCGGCCCTGGTGCCGTTCTGGATCGGCCCGATCCTGCTCTACGTGCTGCTGCCGGCGCTCGACCTGAAGTTCGGCCCCGACGGCCAGAATCCGCCCGACGAGGTGATGGAGCGGCTGGAGAACGACCGGTACTACCGCTACTGCACCTACATCTACCTGCCGTTCCAGTACGCCAGCGTGATCTTCGGCGCCTACCTGTTCACCGCGTCGGACCTGAGCTGGCTGGGCTTCGAGGGCGGCCTGGGCTGGCCGGCCAAGATCGGGCTCGCGCTGTCGGTGGGGGTGCTCGGAGGGGTGGGCATCAACACTGCGCACGAGATGGGGCACAAGAAGGACTCACTCGAGCGCTGGCTCAGCAAGATCACGCTGGCCCAGACCGGATACGGCCACTTCTACATCGAGCACAACCGCGGCCACCACGTCCGCGTCGCCACCCCGGAGGACCCGGCGTCGGCACGCTTCGGCGAGACGTTCTGGGAGTTCCTGCCGCGCAGCGTGTGGGGCAGCCTGCGGTCGTCGTGGCAGATCGAGGCCCAGCGCCTGCGACGCAACGGACGCAGCCCCTGGGACCCGAGGACCTACCCGGGCAACGACGTGCTCAACGCGTGGGCGATGACCGTGCTGCTCTTCGGCGTGCTGATCGCGGTGTTCGGCGTGGCGCTGATCCCGTACCTCGTGATCCAGGCCGTCTTCGGCTTCACGCTGCTGGAGACGGTGAACTACCTCGAGCACTACGGCCTGCTGCGGCAGAAGACGGCCAGCGGCCGCTACGAGCGGTGCGCACCCGCGCACAGCTGGAACTCCGACCACATCGTCACCAACCTGTTCCTCTACCACCTGCAGCGACACAGCGATCACCACGCCAACCCCACGCGCCGCTACCAGACGCTGCGCAGTATCGACGGCGCGCCGAATCTGCCGAGTGGCTACGCGTCGATGATCGCGCTGACCTACTTCCCGCCGCTGTGGCGCAAGGTGATGGACCATCGGGTGCTGGACCACTACGACGGCGACATCACCCGGGTGAACCTGCATCCGCGGCTGCGCGACAAGATGCTGGCGCGGTACGGGGCGGTGGCGGAGGTCTCCCGATGACCGCCTACCGCTGCCCCGGCTGTGACTACGTGTACGACGAGACCACGGGTGCCCCACGTGAGGGGTTCCCGGCCGGCACCCAGTGGGACCAGGTCCCCGACGACTGGTGCTGCCCCGATTGCGCGGTGCGCGAGAAGGTCGACTTCGAAGAGATGGGAGCAACTCGATGAGTGACTACAAATTGTTCGTCTGTGTGCAGTGCGGATTCGAGTACGACGAGGAGAAGGGCTGGCCTGAGGACGGCATCGCACCGGGCACCCGCTGGGACGACATCCCCGACGACTGGAGCTGCCCGGACTGCGGCGCGGCCAAGTCGGACTTCGAGATGGTGGAGGTTGCGCGGTCTTGACCGCTACCCTCGCGCGTGTGACAAGCCCGCGCGACCGTCGAAGCGCGCAGCGCATCCCGTACGCCGAGGCGTCGAGGGTGCTGCTGCGCGATTCGATCCTGGACGGGATGCGCGACATGCTGACGACCCGGGATTGGTCGGCGATCACGCTCTCGGACGTCGCCAAGGCCGCCGGCATCAGCAGGCAGACCATCTACAACGAATTCGGCTCACGTCACGGCCTGGCGCAGAACTACGCGCTGCGGCTGGCGGACCGCCTGGTCGACGCCGTCGACGAGGCCATCGAGGGCAATGTCGGCGATGTGCACGCCGCCTTCCTGCAGGGGTTCCGCGCGTTCTTCGCCGAGTCGGCCGCCGACCCGCTGGTGATCTCGCTGCTGTCGGGGGAGACCAAGCCCGACCTGCTGCAGATCATCACCACCGACAGCGGGCCGATCATCACCCGGTGCTCCGACCGGCTGACCGACACCTTCGCCCACAGCTGGGTCAGGGCGAGCGACGAGGACGCCGGCGTGCTGGCCCGTGCGATCGTCCGGCTGGCGATGAGTTATGTCTCGATGCCGCCGGAGGCCGACCACGATGTGGCCGGTGACCTGGCCCGGCTGATGACGCCGTTTGCCGAACGATACGGTGTCATCGAGCAGAATTAGCGGCGCTCCGACCGCGCCGACTACTGTGTAACCAGGCTAACTAAATGGCCTCACGCGCGCGCACGTAAAGGAATGCATATGACTGAGTTGAAGGCTGACAGCCTCAACGGCATCGATTTCAAGGTTGCCGACCTGTCCCTGGCCGAGTTCGGCCGCAAGGAGATTCGGCTGGCAGAGCACGAGATGCCGGGCTTGATGGCGCTGCGGCGCGAGTACCACGACGTCCAGCCGCTCAAGGGCGCCCGGGTCTCCGGTTCGCTGCACATGACGATCCAGACCGCCGTCCTGATCGAGACGCTGGTGGCGCTCGGCGCCGAGGTCCGGTGGGCGTCCTGCAACATCTTCTCCACCCAGGATCACGCGGCGGCGGCGACCGTCGTCGGCCCGCACGGCACGCCCGAGGAGCCCAAGGGTGTCCCGGTGTTCGCGTGGAAGGGTGAGACGCTCGAGGAGTACTGGTGGGCCGCCGAGCAGATGCTCACCTGGCCGGGCGAACCGGCGAACATGATCCTCGACGACGGCGGTGACGCCACCATGCTCGTGCTGCGCGGTGCACAGTTCGAGAAGGCCGGCGTCGTTCCGCCCGATGAGGAGGACGCGTCCGACGAGTACAAGGTCTTCCTGAACCTGTTGCGCAACCGCTTCGAGACCGACAAGGGCAAATGGACCAAGATCTCCGAATCGGTCCAGGGTGTCACCGAGGAGACCACCACCGGCGTGCTGCGGCTGTACCAGTTCGCCGCCGCGGGTGACCTGACGTTCCCGGCGATCAACGTCAACGACTCGGTCACCAAGAGCAAGTTCGACAACAAGTACGGCACCCGGCACTCGCTGATCGACGGCATCAACCGCGGCACCGACGTGCTGATCGGCGGCAAGGCCGCGCTGGTGTGCGGCTATGGCGACGTCGGCAAGGGCTGCGCCGAGGCGCTCAAGGCCCAGGGCGCGCGGGTGGCCGTCACCGAGATCGACCCGATCAACGCCCTGCAGGCGCTGATGGACGGCTTCGAGGTCAAGACCGTCGAAGAGGCCGTCGGCTGGGCCGACATCATCATCACCGCGACCGGCAACCAGGGCATCATCACCCTCGAGCACATGCGGTCGATGAAGCACCAGGCGATCCTCGGCAACATCGGTCACTTCGACGACGAGATCGAGATGGCCCGCCTCGAGCGTGACAAGGACATCCGGCGGATCAACATCAAGCCGCAGGTCGACGAGTTCATCTTCCCCGACGGCCATTCGATCATCGTGCTGTCGGAGGGTCGCCTGCTGAACCTGGGCAACGCGACCGGTCACCCCTCGTTCGTGATGAGCAACAGCTTCTCCAATCAGGTCATCGCGCAGATCGAGCTGTGGACCAAGAACGACGAGTACGACAACGAGGTCTACCGCCTTGCCAAGCATCTCGACGAGAAGGTCGCAAAGATCCACGTCGAGGCACTCGGCGGCTCGCTGACCAAGCTCACCAAGGAGCAGGCGGAGTACATCGGCGTCGACGTCGAGGGCCCGTACAAGCCGGAGCACTACCGCTACTGAGTTTTCGCGCCGAACGTGCGCTCACAGCGAGAATTCACATGTTTTCTCGCCGTGGGCGCACGTTCGGCGTTTCTGTGGCCCTCTGGCTCGTGATCAAATCGACCGGCGGATAGCCGGATACGTCAATCGGGAGCCAAACCGCCCGCCGTCGTTATCGAACTGTTAACGTTCGCGCCGTGGGTCGGGGGATGCGCGTCGTCGTTACAGTTGTCAGCTTTTTCGTCATGGCCGGATCGGCGACGGCGTTCGCCGACGACCCGACCATCGACGACCACCACCCGTACTTCAACGAGGACGAGTACCAGGCGTTCTACACCCCGCCGGATCCGCTGCCGCCGGGCCAGCCGGGCGACGTGGTGCGCTCGGAGCCGTCGCGGCTGGTGCTCGAGCCGTCCGGCCAGCTCGGCATGATCATGGCCAACGGCACGCGAATCATGTACCGCAGCACCGACGCTCGCGGAAACCCGAACGTCGTCACCGGCACCTACTTCGAGCCGCACAACCCGTGGCCGTTCGGCGGACCACGGCCGTTGATCGTCTACGGCCCCGGCACCCAGGGTCAGGGTGACCAGTGTGCGCCGTCACGGCAGTTCAACCAGGGCATCCACTGGTCGCCCTATCTCGACCTGGCGTTCAACTACGAGGAGTTGTTCGTCGCGACGATGGTGGCCCGCGGGTTCGCGATCGTCATGACCGACTACGAGGGCCTCGGCACCCCGGGGCTGCACACCTACGTGAGCCGGGTGTCGCAGGGCCACGCGATGCTCGACGCCGCCCGCGCCGCCAAGCGGCTGCCCGGCACGTCGCTGGCGCCGGACGGCCCGCTCGCGTTCTGGGGATACTCCCAGGGCGGTGGGGCGGCGGCGTCCGCGGCCGAGATGGCCGAGCTGTACGCGCCCGAACTGGACGTCAAGGGCACCTATGCCGGTGCGCCGCCCGCAGACCTGAAGGCGCTCTTCCCGTTCGCCGACGGCAGCATGCTCGTCGGTGTCGTCGGATACGCGCTGAACTCGGTGATGACGGCCTATCCCGAGCACGAGGCGGCGATCCGCGCGACGCTGACCCCGCGCGGCGCCGACATGCTGTTCAAGGTGCAGGACCAGTGCATCGCGGAGACGATCTCGAAGTTCATGTTCCGGCACCTCCAGCCGTACTTCAATCAGGACATGAACACGCTCGTCAGCCAGGAACCGTTCAAGTCGCTGTTCGAGGAACAGAAGCTGGGAAAGACGAAGCCCAACGCGCCGGTGCTGATCAACGCCAACAGATTCGACCCGCTGGTGCCGTGGGCGCCGGCGATGCAACTCGGCAGGGACTGGTGTGCCCAGGGCGCCGACATCGAGGCGCGCACGAACGAGCAGCCGCCGTTCCTGAACAAGGCGGTGATCAACCATGCGTTGCCGATGCTGGTCGACGGGGAGCCGGCCATGCAGTGGATCGCGGACCGGTTCAAGGGCGTTCCGACGGCGCCGAACTGCGGACGGATCTAACGGCGGCGGCTCGCACGGGTTTGAACGAGCTGATCAACCACTGCCCCTGCACTTTTCGCAGGACCATCTGGACAGCGGACTCGTCGGTGTCCGGCTGCGGATCGTCGAGCGTGCTGGATTCCTGATCGATGAACACGAGCAGTTCCGCCACGTCGGCGTTGAGCGATTCGACCGCGACGCCGACGACTTCGGCGTCGGTGGTGATCCGCTGTTGCTGTGCCTGCGGCACGACCGCTGTCTCGAGGAGCTCCCGGTATTCGTCCTTGAAGTCGCCGGTCAGCAGCGGGTCGACGGTCTCCGCCAGGCCGGCGACGGATTGAGGCGTGTAGGAGAGCAGCTTTGGGACCACCTTCTTCACGTGCTGCTGAACTCGCTCCATACTCTCGGTCTGGCTATTCGGCCGGCTCGGCGTGATGTCACGGCCGCTCAGCCACAGGCCGACGGCCGTCGCCGCAGCGATTCCGAGGATCAGCACGACATTGACCGTCCACCAGGCGATGCGGGCGCCGGTCGCGGTCACGACACGAACTCCACGTCGGACGCTTTCAAGATGGAATCGGACTCGACGACGGTGATCCGCAGCCGCCACGACCTCGGGGCGGCACCGGCGCTGTCCTTGGTCACCGTTTCGACGGTGACCGCGACGAGCACCCGTGCGCCGTCGGCGTCCAGCGATTCGATACCCGCGCCGTTGACCGTGCCGGTGCTCACCGACTCCGACGTGCGGACGGTGTCGACGAACTCGCGGGAACGCTTGGCGAAATCGGCGTGAAACGGTCCGGTCGAGCTGTCGAGGACCCGCCGTACATCGCGATCGGCCGTCCGGTAGTCGATCGTCGTGAGGTTCTCCGCGACCGTCTCACCGGCGTCCACATAGGGTTTCCAGTCGGCTTCGGCGACCGGCGCCTTGATCGCGACCGGATTGATCTCCCGTCGCTGTAGGCCGGCGAACGTGATCGCCACGATCAGGACGATGCCGAGGACGACCGGCAGTGTGAAGAACAGCACGGCGGGTCCGCGCCGCTTTCCCGGTGGGGGATGGCCCCAGTGGCCCGGGTGCGTCGGCGGTGTGGTCATGATGCAGTGAATCTACCGCCGCTGCGGGGCATCGAAACTCACGTATTGGGGGCGGATGCGCGGCTCACGATCGGCCGATGGTGCCTGCGAGTAGCTGACTGTAAGCCAGGCGTCCCAGCAGCTGAAAACATGCCTGCGATTCAGTGGTCAACCGAACCAGGTGATTCTTGTTTCCCCGTTCGTACCAGTACACCTCCCAGGTGCCGTCTTCGGGTGACTGATCGACGCACCAGGTGTAGTCCGCGCGGCCGCCGAGCGCCACCGTCGTCGGGGCGATGCCGATGTCGGTCAGCGCTTGCGCCAACTCGGTCAGATCCACGTCTGCGCTTCCTCTATCCGCCTCATCGCATCAGATACGTGTAGTAATTGCCGATGCTCGCCAGAGCCTCGGCCGACAGCTCGGGGTGGCGCTCGTGCATGACACTCTGCACGTGGTCGCCGGCGTCGTTCAACGACATGCGGGTCCAGTCGGGTTGCACGGTCATCGCTTCGGCGAGGAGCTCCCGTACGAGCTGTTCGGCCGCCGGTGTGTGGTCGGCGCCGTAGCGCGCCAAGAACTCGGCATCGTTGCGGCCGGGGTAGTGCTCGAGATACAGCGTGATCGCCTCGCTCGCATTGACCGTCGGGACACCGGGATTCGCGTCTGAACTTTCGAGCATGCCCGCGCGCGCGGCATCGAAGTGCTTCTCGATGATCCATCGCACCCAGTGCAGCGGCGTCTCGTGACTGTCGCCCTCCCGTCGAGCCGCGCGCACCGACTCTTCGAGAGGAAGCTCCGGGCGCGCCACGAACCGACCCAGGAATTGCCACAACTTCGATCTGCTGCGCAGCCCGTATTCGTTGGGTGCGTGCAGCGGTGCGATCATGCAGTTCGTCTCACCCTCGCGCGACGACCGGTAGATCTGCAGTCTGCAGTCGCTACCTCGGTAGTAGACGATCGACAGCGGGCGCCCGCTTGCTCCGTCGTCGAGCCCGTCGAACATCTCGTCGAGCACGAGACCCCTTTCCGACAGGGCTGAACCGACGGTCTGTTCTACCTCCGCGGCGAAATCGGCACGCACGGCCAGGAGTTCCTGTTCGTCCGCGGTCTTCTTGGCGTCGATCGCCCGCAGCGTCGCGCGCGCGGCGCGTTGGGCCAAGTTCTCATGGCTCACTTCGCCAAGCACGTTCCACTGCCAGCTGCCGACATAGGTGGTCGTGGTGTTGTGAAGGCCCGGGAACCCGATCTGAATGTCGTCTTCAGCCGGTTGCGTCCTCGGGCTCTGCCCCAACGCTTCCCGGACCATCTCGATCACCACTTCTGCGGCGTTGCCGACATAGCGTCCGGTGCCTTCGTCTTCCATGCCGACGAGGTATGCCTCGGGCGGACCTTCTCCCCGTGTGCTTCGGTCGATCGCCACCCAGCAGTGTCTCGCCCAGTTCTCGACGATGATCCGATCGCGCGCAGCGAACATGGGCCGTTCGAGGTCTTTGAGCCCTGTCGCGAGTACCTGCACACCGTCGTAGGGATACCCCCTGAGACTTCGGGTCGGTTCGCAGCCGCCGACCTCCCATCTGCGGTGGTACGGAACCGTCAACCCGTCGCCTTTGCGCATCCTCGCCCACAGTGCGGCTGCGATGTCGGACACCGAGCCCCGCAGTGCCACATGCTCTTCGACGTCGGTCAGCTCGGCAACGGGTACCTCGCCGATGACCTCGAACTTGTCGGGGCGGTACATTCCGGGGATCCCGGAGACCTCGTCGAATCGTACGCCGAGATACGTGACGTTGGCGGTGTCACCGGTGATGATCCCGACTTCGAACCGATACCCGCACCATCGGGCGACGGTCCTGATCGTTTCCAGTCGAGCGACGTCCGTCCTCTGAACGATGGTCTCGGCTCGGACCCAACTCTTCGTGGACGGGGTGAAGCCCGGGGGGAGCGGGTCGTCGTCGGAGAGGAGGCGCACTCGATCGCCGAAGCTGTGCGCGAAGTACTCGCGGCCGTCGTAAGTCGCATACTCGCCGGAGGCCCGGATGCCGTGTCGTTGGTTGTCCATCCGCGACTCCCTCCTTCATTCCCGGGTCCAGCGCATGCGCGGAGCACGATAATGCCGTTTCGTGAAGTGATGGTGCCTTAGATAGGAGTGCCTCTATTCATTCCCGGCTGCTGCATCAGAAGTTCGTCGTGATCGTGCCGGCGGCAAGCCTCGACGAAGTCGACTGCGGCGCAGGGGTCGAGAGAGAAGGTCCGATACTGTTCCGCCGTCAGTTCGTAGTGCTCCTCATAGTCGACCAATCCGTTACTGACCGGTATGGAAGCGTAGTAGCGACCGGAGTTCGCCTCCACGCCAAGCGCGAAACGGTCCTCCTTGAAGTGGTGAGCGTCGTCAAATAACAATGTCCGGTCTCCTTGAACCGATCGGATGGAGTGTCCTGACATCGAGGAACTGCTGCGCACATCCGATCGGCTCAGCGATCTTCATATTTCGGCGGTAGACCCTCCAGAAGGAGGGCTTCTAGTTCATCGAACGTCAGCGGAAGAACATTCATCATCGGAGCCTGTGACGGTAACGGCAAGGCGTGGAACTCGGTGCGGTCGGCCAGTGAGTATCGAAGCAAATGCTGTTCGAGCAGTCCCGGTTGGATGCCAGCGCATATCTGGAGCATGTAATTGAGTTGGTCGGCGCTCGGAGGATCCGTTCGCATTCGCGGATCGTTCCCTTGACGCCTCCAGCGCACCGACAGCGAATCGAGCCCCATAGACACGCGAAGTGTGCTGCCAACTCGCGCCAGTACGAACTTGCCTGCGTCAATAGGCCGCGTGAAAGCGGCTTCTACTCGCTCGAACCGGTGCGCGTCGCGTTCCCCCTTCGAGGAGAAGAGCACGTTCGTGTATCCGCGAGTTGTGGCTTCAATGACATACGCCGCCCAATCGCCCCGTTCCTTCCAGTGCTTCCAGGTCTCGACGCCCTGCCGGTAGCCGTTGCGAAAGTACAGGCGGCCGTTCTCCCAGTCGGGCTCGTCGAAGACGTCCAGCGCCAGCCTGCGTTGTACAGATCTCCAATTGTCGAGATGCGCGGCGATGTTGACGAAATCCGGATCATTCTGCGCACGAGGGGTATCAGTGACCATTGGCAGCCTCTCGATTGCGCATCCAGTTCTCGTAGTATGGGCCCGAGACCGGCACAATAAGCTCTTCCTCAATCAGGGTGTCGATCAGGACCGTCTTGCCGTACTCGTCAACGACCACCCATTGTGTGCCACCGCCGGGCTGATCAAAGACATCGGCCACTTCTCCGTAACGGACCTCCCATCCCGGTGGCAGGGTAGCCCCGGTCCCACGGAACACGTTGTAATCGCCCGACGTGCCGGGAGCGAGCCCGCGCGAGGGGTACGAGTCTCCTTCCACCCCCATGAAGTCCCCCGTGCGCTCGGTAACGAGCCCGATACGGTCCAAGCGGATATTCGTTGGGATACGATCGGTGACACTCCATATGCCGTCCTTGAAGCCGTCGTGCGGTGGCCACTTCCACGTGTGCTTGTCTGCATCCCAGAACTTTTCGAGCAGCTGGTGTGCGGTCATGCCCGCATACGGACTACGAATCGCCGATGCTGCGATGGCTTCCGGGCAGCCGCTTTCGATCAGGTCATGGAATAGTCGCCCGGGTGTGATCGCTCGGTCGACTCGCTCACGATCCCACGGCCGCATGTCCGCGAGTTCACGCGACAACAATTCGACGTGACGGGGAACATCATTACCTTCGGCGCTGTGCCCTTCGCGACTGCTGGCAGCCGAGTCATTCGATTCAGGGTTCGAGGTGTGATCGGGCCGATCGGCCGGTGCGTTGTCAGCCTCCGGTCGCGATGCCGGCGGACTATCGGCCTCACTGTCGTCCGGAGGCGGGCTGTGCTTCTCGTCTCCTTGATGCGGCAGTGGACTATCTGGACGCGACGCAACGTGCATCGGTACTGACTCAATCGGAGCTGGCGAGCTCTTTCCAGCGCCCGGCCCCGCGGCGCCAGGCTGTTGTGCCCGAGGGCTTTCTGGTGTTGCGGCGCGCGGGCCTGTCCCGTCCAAGTTGCGCGTGGATGCATCCGACGTCGCCGCCTTGGGAGCCGCGGGCGACCCTTCGGCGGCACCCGGTGACGACCCAGACCCGTGTGACGCCATGGGCGTGCCGAATCCGCCCATCCCGACCGGCATCATTCCCGCAGGCTCGTGCCGCTCCGCGTCGCTCTCACCGGCTGCATGCGCCGGCTCTCGAGTCTGGTTACCCTCCGCTGCAGCGCGTTCATGACCGCTCGGCTGTTCTACCGCAGGCGGATTGGCCGGGTGCTGCTCGGCGGGCGTGTGCGTGCGCTCATCGGGTCGCGCGGTGTGCTCGTCGGAGCCAGGCCGATGGCCCTCTCTCGGCGCGTCGTTGCCCCCTGGCTGATGCGCCGGATTCTCGCCTACGCCCGTGCCACCCCCGTGTTGTTCAGGCGCGTGCCCGCCGGCGGGAGCATCCGCAGCCGCCGGCGTATGGCCGGTCGGTGAACCCGTGTCGGACGGCGACGGATCTGCCTGCGATTGGCCCGTTGGACCCGAGGATTCGGGTGCCTGCGGAGTCGCCGGCGGCGTCGGGTCATCCGGGGACGGCGCATGGTTGGGCGCGGCCGGCGCGTCGGCAGACCCCGGCCCCGGCGATGCCGGTGACTGCGACGGCGGGCCGTCTGCCCGTCCCGGACCGGCGTCCGACGGACCTGGCGTGCGCTCCGGCGGATCTGGTGGCGGCGGGGGACCGCTGCCACCGCCATCCCCGTGACCCTCGCGGCCACCGGGCGCACCCGTCGGCGACGGCGGATCAGGCGGCGCGGCCGGCGCTTCAACTCCCCGCGGGCTCGCCGGGGGCGCGTCGATACCGTTGGGTGGCACCGGACCGATCACCGAGTCGGGGATTCCTCCCGGTCGGACCTCAGGAACGTCGGGCACCCGGGATCCGCCCCCGGTGAGGTCTTCGAGACCCCCCAGTCCCTGGGGTCCCGCGCCCGGCAGGTCATCGAAAGAAGGCGAACCCGAATCACCGAACTGTCGGCGGGCCGCATCGATGCCCCGGGCCACGGTGCCGGTCTTCGAGGCCGCTCCGCCGGGAGGCAAGAACAACGACGCGACGTTGAACCCGGCTTCGCCGATGCCGCGCGCCGGATTGTCGCCGGTCAGCTTGTCGTAGGCGACGAATTCCTTCAGTGACGCGAGGGCCACGTCATCGGCTTTCGTGGGATCCTGAATGACCGACCAGGCTGTTTGAGCCATGCCCTGCCACACCGCAGGATCGGCCATTGACACGGTTCCAGCCACCGTGTTGACCAGACCCGTCGTCACGCCGAGCGAAAGGTCGGTATGAATTTTGATGAAATCCGAGAGTGCGCCACCTACCTGGTCGCCGAGCGACTCTCGCAACGTCTTGTCGGCCAAGCTCTGGAATGCTTCGGTGACCTCGGTGAGTAATTCGGTGAATTCCCCCAGAAGGCCGGCGATACCGCGAACCTGGTCGACGAAATTCTCGAGCACGCTTTGGACGTCGCGCGCGACCTCCTTGATGATTTCTTCTGCTTCGCCGGTGAAGATGCCGGTCACCGTGTCGATGAAGCCGTTGACCGACAGCAGCCTGTCGAGCAGTCGGCGAATGGCGTCCTGCGTTTCCTGCACGCTGTCCGCGAAATCGCTTACCAAGGTTCCCAGCTGCGAGGCCAAGGTGGCCAAACCCGTTGCCGCTCTGCCCAGTTTGTCGAGCGCTGCACCTATTTTCTCGCCCTCAGGGATTTTCTGCGCGGACACGGTGGTCTTGACCCCGTGCACCTCGCCTTCGAAGACCGAGAAGCCTTTGGCGAGATTGCGCCACTGCTCGGCGGTGACGCGCAACATCGCCGGGTTCCCCGTTGGCCATGTCAGCGCCAGGCCCACGAATGGCGCGACCACCCACCATTTGGCCGGGGGAAACACCACGGCCAAGCTCGGGCCGATGGTCGTATCGGCAGGCGCCGTCTCGCCGGGCGCGTCGCCTACTCCGCCGGCGGGTCCCGATCCGCCTACGGTCGACGAGGCGTCGGCGTTCTTGTAGTTGTGTCCCGACGCCTTCAGCTTGTGGCCCACAAACTTGAACGCGTTCGCGCCCTTGGCCAGCGCCTCCGCGAATTCCTTTGCTCTATCGCCGTATTCCAGCCCGAAGTTGAATCCGGCCGGATCGAGACCGGACGCAATGCCGCTCGACAGCAGCGGGCGGAGCACATCCATCAACACGTCCAACTGCGTGCCGAGCAGCCCCAGTCGTTGACCCGCACGGATCAGCGCCTCGGGATCCACCTCGATGCGGATGTCTCCGACACCTTGCGAGTGGCCGCTTTCTGAGGGCACTGCTACGGCCACATCTCACTGTTGTTGGCCACTGCATCGGCGTAATTGGAACGCGCCGTGTCCACGACTTTCTGCAACTGCGTCAACGCCTCTTGCATCTGTTTGGCGCCTTCGGTCCACATCCGCTGGGCCTCAGCCTGAGCCTCCGACGCCTCCCCATGCCAGGTCGCCCGCAACGCGGCCATGGCCCGGTCGATGTCATCAAGGCACTCGGTGACTTCGTTCCCGAAGCTGGCCATGTGCATGGCGGCCGCTCTCAGCTGCCCGAGGTCCGCCACAAGCGGGGCACCGCCGCTACCCGGCACCGGAAGGCCTCGAGACACCCGCAGGGACAACGGCCGTCGGCGAGGACTGCGGCACGGCGTCTACCGGAGCGCTCGATGATGCACGAGCCGCAGGCCCGTCCGCACCGGCCGGCTGCTCGGTCGCTTCGTCGCCGTCGCGATCCTCGGTCTGTTCATCCGAGGACTCGCGCTCGTCATCCTGCTCTTCCGCGTCGTCCTTCTCATCGGCTTGTGCGGCCTGTTGCGCCAACGCCGTCACGGCCTGCGCGATCCCGGCGGCGGCCTGCGCCAGACCGGCGGCAAGCTGCCCCGTCGCCTGCCCGAGCGCCTGTCCGGCCTGCGCCGCCGGCTGCCCGAGGTTCATCATCTCGACCATCGCGCCGGTGCCACCCTGACTGCTCGGGGCGGCACCACCCGCGCTGTCGCCGGGACGCGCCGCCGCATCGGGCTCATTGGGGCTGCCACTCGGTGCCCCGCCGGTTGGTGCGCCGCCGGTCGGTTGGAACGACGAACCCACGGCTTCAGCAGCCTGCTGATCGGTCGCGGCGTACTGCGCACCCGCGGCCTTGAGCGACTCCGACATCGACTGGAGCCCGCGGACCACCTGGCCCGCGCCGTTGTGCCACTTGTCCCACTCGGCCGTGTAGGCCGTCGCGGCGCCGCCCTTCCAGCCTTTCGCCAACAGCTCGTCGACCGACAGGTCAACGGCCGACAGCCCGTCCTGCAGGCGCTGTCCGGCGTCCGCCAGCCGTGCGGCCGCCGAATCCAACTCCGAGACGACGACCTCTACCGATCCCCCCACCCGGCGAACCCCCAGTCACTAGACGGCCGGCTCCGATACGCCCGCCACAGCTTCCTCTCAGCTGCTACATGGCCGGATGAAAGCCTATCGACGGCCAGAGGGGGTCGAACGCACCAGTTACGCTCGCCGGTGGGCAGGAGCGGAGCGACCCGGGAGAAGTGAACAGCGTGCTCATCGCGATCGAGGGAGTGGACGGCGCGGGGAAGAACACGCTGACCACCGGGCTGCGGGCGTCGTTCGAGTCTTCCGGACGTTCGGTCGCCACCCTGGCCTTCCCGCGGTACCACCGGTCGGTCACCGCCGACCTCGCTGCCGAGGCCCTGCACGGTGCGCACGGCGACCTCGCCCAGTCGGTCCACGCGATGGCCGTGCTGTTCGCCCTCGACCGCGCCGACGCCCGCGACGAGATCGGGCACCTGAGCGCGGCCTACGACGTCGTCATCCTCGACCGGTACGTCGCCTCCAACGCCGCCTACAGCGCTGCCCGGCTCAGCCAGGGCGCCGACGGCGAGGTCGTGGAGTGGGTCCGCAGCCTCGAATACGACCGCCTCCGCCTGGTGGTGCCCGACTGGCAGCTGCTGCTCGACGTGCCGGTGGAACTGGCCGCCGCCCGCGCCGATCGGCGGGCCGAACAGGACGTCGCCCGCGCGAAGGACATCTACGAGCGCGACGGGGGGCTGCAGTCCCGCACCGCCGCGGTCTACCGGGAACTGGCGGCCCGCGACTGGAGCGGGCCGTGGCGCAGCGTCGGTCCTGACGTCGTCCCGGCACAGCTGGCAGCCGACCTGGGACGTTAGCCGACTCGCGGGTGCGCGCTAGCAGTGTTTTGTCGCGATCTGGTGACACCATGGACACCATGAGGCAAAGGATCCTGGTCGTCGATGACGACCCATCGCTGGCCGAAATGCTCACCATCGTCCTGCGCGGAGAAGGCTTCGACACCGCGGTGGTCGGTGACGGCACGCAGGCTCTCACCGCGGTCCGCGAGCTGCGGCCCGATCTCGTGCTGCTGGATCTCATGTTGCCCGGCATGAACGGCATCGACGTCTGCCGGGTCCTGCGCGCCGACTCCGGCGTGCCCATCGTCATGCTGACCGCCAAGACCGACACCGTCGACGTGGTGCTCGGGCTCGAGTCGGGCGCCGACGACTACGTGATGAAGCCGTTCAAGCCCAAGGAGCTCGTCGCCCGGGTGCGTGCCCGGTTGCGCCGCAACGACGACGAACCCGCGGAGCTGCTGTCCATCGCCGACGTCGACATCGACGTGCCTGCCCACAAGGTCACCAGGATGGGCGAACAGATCTCGCTGACGCCGCTGGAGTTCGACCTGCTGGTGGCGCTGGCACGCAAACCGCGCCAGGTGTTTACTCGAGATGTGCTGCTCGAACAGGTGTGGGGATACCGTCACCCCGCTGACACCCGTTTGGTGAACGTGCATGTCCAGCGGCTGCGGGCCAAGGTCGAGAAGGACCCGGAGAACCCGCAGGTGGTGTTGACCGTTCGAGGAGTGGGATACAAGGCCGGACCTCCGTGACCGTGGCCGCTCGGGCGGCGCCGTGATCTGGAGTTCGCGACGCCGCATCCACCGACGGTCGGCACCGCTGCTGCGCGGCCTCGGCACCCTGGGCCGCGCGCTCAGCCTGGCATGGCGCCGGTCGCTGCAGCTGCGAGTCGTCTCGCTCACGCTTGGGCTGTCGCTCGCGGTCATCCTCGTTCTGGGCTTCGTGCTCACCAGTCAGATCACCGACCGCATCCTCGAGGTGAAGGTCAAGGCCGCCACCGAGGAGATCGAGCGCGCCCGCAACACAGTCAGCGGCATCGTGGGCGGCGAGGAGAGCCGCTCGCTGGACAGCAGCCTGCAGTTGGCCCGCAACACCCTCATCGACCGCAAGGCCGAAGCGGGCGCCGGCCTCGGCGGTCCGTTCGACGCCGTGCTCGTGGTCCCGGGCGACGGGCCGCGCGCCGCGACCGCCGCCGGGCCGGTGCAGCAGGTGCCCGAGGCGCTGCGCGACTTCGTCCAGGCCGGTCAGGTCAGCTACCAGTACGCCACCGTCACCACCGAGGGCTTCTCCGGACCTGCGCTCATCGTCGGCAGCCCGACGTCGTCGCCGGTGACCAATCTGGAGCTGTACCTGATCTTCCCGCTGAGCAACGAGGAGAGCACCATCGCGCTGGTGCGCGGCACCATGGCCACCGGCGGCGTGGTGCTGCTCGGCCTGCTGGCGGCGATCGCCCTGCTGGTGGCCCGCCAGATCGTGCTGCCGGTGCGGTCGGCATCGCGGATCGCCGAACGGTTCGCCGAAGGCCATCTGACCGAGCGGATGCCGGTGCGCGGCGAGGACGACATGGCTCGGCTGGCGGTGTCCTTCAACGACATGGCCGAGAGCCTGTCGCGGCAGATCACCCAGCTCGAGGAGTTCGGCAACCTGCAGCGCCGCTTCACCTCCGACGTCAGCCACGAGCTGCGCACGCCCCTGACCACGGTGCGGATGGCCGCAGACCTGATCTACGACCACAGCGAGGATCTCGACCCGGCGCTGCGCCGCTCCACCGAACTCATGGTCAACGAGCTCGACCGGTTCGAGACGCTGCTCAACGACCTGCTCGAGATCTCCCGCCACGACGCCGGCGTCGCCGAGCTGTCGGTGGAGTCGGTCGATCTGCGCGACACCGTGCAGAGCGCGCTGGACAACGTCGGGCATCTCGCGCAGGACGCCGACGTCGAGCTCATCGTCGACGTGCCCGGCGAAGAGGTGATCGCCGAGGTGGATCCCCGCCGCGCGGAACGCATCCTGCGGAACCTGATCGCCAACGCCATCGACCACGCCGAGCGCAAGCCGGTGCGCATCCGGATGGCCGCCGACGAGGACACCGTCGCCGTCACGGTGCGCGACTACGGCGTCGGGCTGCGCCCCGGTGAGGAGAAGCTGGTGTTCAGCCGGTTCTGGCGGTCTGATCCGTCGCGGGTGCGCCGCTCGGGTGGCACCGGGCTGGGCCTGGCGATCAGCATCGAGGACGCCCGGCTGCACCAGGGCCGGCTGGAAGCGTGGGGCGAGCCAGGCAAGGGGGCCTGCTTCCGCCTGACGCTGCCGCTGGTCCGCGGCCACAAGGTGACGACGAGTCCGTTGCCGCTCAAGCCCACCCGGCCCGACCGGGCGCCGCGACGCGGTGCGGTGGAGCGCGAACCGGCGGGGGAGAGCGTGTGAGGCGGATCCTGACCGCGGCGTGGCTGATGCTGTTCGCGGTCGCCATCGCGGGATGTGCCGGGGTGCCGAGTTCGTCGGCGCCGCAGGCGATCGGGACGGTCGAGCGGCCGGCGCCGCCCAGCCTGCCCACACCGACACCCAACATGGATCCCGACGTGCTGCTGCGCGAGTTCCTGAAGGCCACCGCGGATCCGGCCAATCGGCACCTGGCGGCCCGGCAGTTCCTCACCGAGTCGGCGTCGCAGGACTGGGACGACGCCGGCAGCGCGCTGCTGATCGACCGGGTGGTGTTCGTCGAGACTCGCCGGCCCGACCGCGTCTCGGTCAGCATGCGCGCCGACATCCTCGGATCGCTATCGGACATGGGTGTTTTCGAGACCGCGGACGGCGCGCTGCCCGACCCCGGCCCCATCGAGTTGCTCAAGACCCCGGGCGGCTGGCGGATCGACAGGCTCCCCAACGGCGTGTTTTTGGACTGGCAGCAGTTCCAGGCGACCTACAAGCGCAGCACGCTCTACTTCGCCGACCCCACCGGCGCCACCGTGGTGCCGGACCCCCGCTATGTCGCGGTGTCCGATCCCGACCAGTTGGCCACCGAACTGATCTCCAAGCTGATCGCCGGACCCCGGCCGGAGATGGCGAACACCGTGCGCAATCTGCTCGGCGCACCGCTGAAGCTGCGAAGCCCGGTGACCCGCGCCGACGGCGGCAAGACCGGCATCGGCCGTGGCTACGGCGGCGCCCGGGTGGACCTGGAGAATCTGTCGACCACCGATCCGCACAGCAGGCAACTCCTTGCCGCACAGATCATCTGGACACTGTCGCGGGCCGGGATCAACGGCCCCTACGTGCTCAGCGCCGACGGCGCACCCCTGGACGACCGGTTCGCCGACGGCTGGGAGACCTCGGACGTGGCGGCCACCGATCCGGGCGCCTTCCCCGGTGCGGCGGCCGGGCTGCACGCACTGGTCAACGGCTCGCTGGTGTCGCTCGACGGCCAGCGGGCGCCACGGATCGCAGGCTCGTTCGGGCAGGCGCCCAACCAGGCCTCGGCCGCGGTGTCGCGCAGCGGACAGGACGCGGCGTCGGTGGTGGTGCTGCGTCCGGGCGCGCCGGACATGTTGTCCTCGTTGTGGATCGGACCGCTGGGAGGGGCGGCAGGCCAGGCGCTCGAGGCGCGGAGCCTGACGCGGCCGAGCTGGTCGCTGGACAACGCGGTGTGGGTGGTGGTCGACGGCAACAACGTGGTCCGCGTGATCCGGGACGCTTCGGGCCAGCCTGCCCGCATCCCCGTCGACGTGGCGCCGGTGGCCACGAAGTTCCCCGGCCCGATCAGCGAGCTGCAGCTCTCCCGCGACGGGACGCGCGCGGCGATGGTGATCGAGGGTCAGGTGATCCTGGCCGGCGTGGAGCAGACCCCCACCGGCCAGTTCCTGCTGAACTACCCGCGTCGCCTCGGCTTCGGCCTCGGCAACACCGTGGTCTCCCTGTCCTGGCGCACCGGTGACGACATCGTCGTCAGCCGGCGCGATCCGCAGCACCCGGTCTCGTACGTGAACCTCGACGGCGTCAACTCCGACGGACCGAGCCGCAACCTGCTGATGCCGGTCACCACCGTGGCCGCCAACCCCTCCACGGTGTACGTCTCCGACCAGCGCGGGGTGCTGCAACTCTCGAGCGCTGCCGAGGGCGACCCGGCATGGTCGGAGGTGCGGCCGTTGATGAACGCCGGCGCCATCCCGGTGCTGCCCGGCTGATCTGCCGTTGAACCCTTCTCGTCCCTGTCCCGTTGAGCACAGCGAATGTGTCGCTCAACGGCGGCACCGGCGTACGGAAGGGTCAACAGATGAAGGTGACGGGTCCTGTCGCGACCTTGGGGGCGGTTGCCGCTCTGGGCGCAGGGTTGCTTTTGGTCAACGTGTCGAAGGAGGAGCCGCCCGCACCTCCGGCCTCGGCGTCGGTCACCGCGTCGGTCGCGGCCCCGTCCGCGCCGGCATCGCCGCCACCCGCGCCACCCCGTCGGGCGTTCCCTGCCAACGCTGACTATGCCGGCGAGATCCCAACCCGCAGTGGTGTTCTCACCCTCGACATCACGGTGGACGGCCCGAAGGCGGTCGCCTATGCGTGCGACGTCAACACGATCGAGACGTGGCTCGAGGGCAGCGCCACCGACGGGACGGTGACGCTGTCGAACAAGGACCGCACGAGCCGCCTGGAGGGTCGCCTCGAAGGGTCCGCCGTGGTGGGCACGTTGCGGATCGGCGAGAAGACGTGGGAATTCACCGCGACCCGGGTGGGAGGCGCCGCCGATGAGTACTGAGACGCGAATCGGCGCCCCTGGCACGGGCAGGTCGTCGGGTGGCGTGCCCGTGCTGATCGCCGTCGCAGTCGGCGCGCTGGTCGCAGTGGCACTCGGTGTCTTCGGCAGAACGCATCAGCCGCAATTCTTCTCGGTCAACATCGCGGGCTTCTCCAGCGGGACGGCGGTGAAGTCCTGGCTGGCGACCCTGGCGGTACTCCTCGGGGTGTTCCAGCTCGGATCGGCGTTCGCGATGTACCGGTTGATTCCCGGCGGGCGGGCGCCGTCGTGGATCGCTGCGGCGCATGTCTGGTCAGGACGGCTGGCGGTACTGGCCAGCGTCCCCGTCGCCGTGCACTGCCTGTACGCCCTCGGATTCCAGTCGTCGGACAGCAGGGTCCTCCTGCACTCGCTGTTCGGTTGCCTCTTCTATGGCGTATTCGTGACGAAGATGCTGTTGCTCACCCGCAAGGGCCTCCCCGGGTGGATCATCCCTATCGTCGGCGGATTGGTGTTCTTCGGGCTCGTCTACGTGTGGCTCACCTCGGCGCTGTGGTTCTTCCAGACCACCGGCGTGACGTTCTGAACGGAAGGTCTCGACAGATGTTCCTCCACGACATCCTGATGTCTCGCCAGAAGCTCATCGCCGCTGCCGGACTCGGTGCGGCGGCCACCGTGCTCAGTGCGTGTGCGACATACGGCAAGGAGCCCACGCCGGGCGGGGCACCGGCCCCAAACCCCGAGACGGACGCCCCAGGTGCGCCGCCGACCGTGCAGGGCATCGCGAACACTGCCGACATACCGGTCGGATCCGGCCTGATCGTGGACGGCGTCGTGGTGACGCAGCCGTCCGAAGGGGTGTTCGCGGGGTTCTCCGCGGTGTGTACCCATGCGGGGTGCACCGTGTCCGAGGTCGTCGACGGCACCATCGTCTGCCCCTGTCACGGAAGCAGATTCAACCTGGACGGGTCGGTCGCGAACGGCCCCGCCTCTCGGCCGTTGGACACCAGAGCGGTCTCCGTCCGGGGTGACTCGATCGTCCTCGGCTGACCGTGTGCCCGGTGTCGCGCTGAATCGCCGAGCGCCGGTGTTCGGGCGGGGGGCCGCGAAACAGCCCGGTTCGGGCGTCGACTTGCTTGACTGGCACGACGCCACGTCTCACGCCGCCGGACCTCGGTGGTGACCCGTTCGACGCGGGCGGGCGTCACGAAGGAGTGGGAATGCGGGACAGGCGAATGGCTCTTCTGGTGGCGCTCGGCGTCGCCGCGACCGCGCTCGTGGGGTGTGGTTCGGGCGATGACGGTGGCGACGACGCCGGCAGCAGCAGTGCTCCGGCCGACGGCGCCGGCCAGGACCCGAAGGACATGACGATGGTCAACGTCGTCAAGATCAAGGGCATCCTGTGGTTCGACCGCATGGCCGAGGGCGACGCGAGCTTCGCCGCGCGCACCGGCGTGCAGACCCGCCAGGAGGGTGCCGACGACACCAGCCCGGAGAAGCAGGTCCAGATCATCGCCGACCTGATTCCGCAGAACCCCACGGCCATCACCGTGGTGCCCAACTCACCCGAGGCGCTCCACGCGGTGCTCGGGCAGGCCCGCGGGCAGGGCATCAAGGTGGTCTCGCACGAGGCCACCGGTATCCAGAACGTCGACATCGACATCGAGGCGTTCGACAACGCCGCCTTCGGTGAGAGGATCATGCAGAACCTCGCCCAATGTATGGGTGAGCGAGGCGAATACGTCCAGTTCGTCGGCGAGCCGACGGCGAAGACACACATGCAGTGGGTCGATGCCGCGCGCGATCTGCAGGTTGCCGAGTTCCCTGACATGGCGCGGGTGGGAGACCCGATCGAGAGTGCCGACGACGAGCAGATCGCCTACGACAAGGCCAAACAGTTGCTGGCGCAGAATCCGGACATCAAGGGCTTCCAGGGCTCGGCGGCCAACGACGTGCCCGGCATCGCCAGGGCCGTCCGGGAAGCCGGTCGGCAGAACCAGATCTGCGTGATGGGGACCTCGGTTCCGTCCTCGGCCGCCGAGCAGCTCGCCGACGGTTCCATCGACAAGATCTTCTTCTGGGACCCTGCCCTCGCCGGGGAGGCGCAGCTGCAGATCGCCCTGATGCTGGCACAGGGCCGGCCGATCGAGGCGGGCACCGATCTCGGGATACCCGGGTACGAGTCGCTGACCAAGATGAACGGCTACGACAACGTCTACGTCGGTGACGCGTCCTTGGAGGCCGACGCGAAAACCGTTTCGCAGTACAACTTCTGACGGACGGGGCGGCGCGGACGACGCCGTCAGGACGAGCTGATGCCGGGGATCCGCCCCTCGCGGAACGCCTCGACGAAATGGCGGTGATCGTCGCGCACCACCGCGCCGTACTCGAGGCCGAACGACACCAGGTCGTCGACGAACTCGTCGAGGTGGTCACCGATGACCGCGTCGATGGCCTCCTCGGTCTGGAAGTCGACCAGCGACTGGTCGCTGTCGGTGTCACCCACGCAGTGCACCTTGGCCACCGCCCGGCCCAACTGTTCGACGACCTCGCCCAGCTCATCGGGTTCGGTCAGCTCACTCCAGTCGAGATCGGCTTCGTACGGCGACAATTCACTGACCACGAATCCCTTCCCGTCGAGGTCGGTGTAGCCGAGCAGCGGGTCGGCATGGGCCTGCAGCGCGCGCTGCGACACCGCGGTGCGGTGCCCGTGATGGATGAAGTAGTCGTGCACCCGGCTGTCGGTGAGGACACGGCTCGGCGCGGCGACGTTGCCCTGCTTGACCGAGAGCACGGCATCGTTGTCGAGCGCCTGGTTGAAGCCTTCGATCAGCACGGTGTACGTCGGCAGCCCCGCACTGCCGATGCCGTGACCGCTCTTCCCGACCACGTCCTTGATGTCGTACGTGATGCCCTGGAACCGCTTGGTGCGCGGGATCGTCTGCAGATAGCGGTCGAAAGCCGACTCGATCTTGGCGCGCTCACCGTCGTCCAGGCGGCGCACCCCGGCAGTCTCGCGGAACTGCCGGTCCCACTTGTCGACGCGGGTGATGCGGTCGAGCATCTCGGAGCGCGTCGAGAGGCGGGCGCTCTGCAAGGTGTAGAGCACGGCGCCGCGAGCGGTGGTCAGGTTCAGCGAGAAGCTCGAGTCGTCGTCCTCGTCGAGGAACCATTTGATCTGGTCGGCGTAGGCACGGGCGAAGGTGTCGATCAGTTTGGAGATCTCCTCGTCCGAGAGCGCCTTCTGCCAGCACATCAGCGCGACGCTGGCCGCGAACCGCTTCAGGTCCCAGGTGAAGTGCCCGACGTAGGCCTCGTCGAAGTCGTTGACGTCGAAGATCAACACACCGGACCCGTCCATGTACGTGCCGAAGTTCTCGGCGTGCAGGTCGCCCTGGATCCACACCCGGCTGGTGCGCTCATCGGCCCACCTGTCGTCGCGGGCGGCGACGTCGGCGTAGAACAGGCAGGCGCTGCCGCGGTAGAACGCGAACGGTTCGGCGGCCATCTTCCGGAACTTCGTGCGAAAGGCGTCCGGGTCGGCGTCCATGAGTTCCTTGAACGCCTTCACGAGGCAGTCGACGATGAACGACTCACGTTCGTCTTGCGGCATGGTCCCAGTACAGCGCGTGCGGAACCCGGGCGTGCGGTTGTCGGTGAACTGCCCGGCAGCCGGGGCTGTCGGTCCCGGGCGCGACACTGCCCTCATGCTCGACCTGGTGCTTCCGCTGGAGTGCGGTGGCTGCGGTGCACCGTCCACCCGCTGGTGCGCGCGGTGCGCGGTCGACCTGCGGGTGCCACCCGATGCCCCGCATGTGATCACCCCGCGGGTGGACCCGGGCGTGCCGGTGTTCGCGCTCGGCCGTTACGTCGGCGCCCGCCGGCACGCCGTCGTCGCCGTCAAGGAGCGCGGCCGCGCCGACCTCGTCGCGCCGCTGGGTCGTGCGTTGTCGACAGGTCTCGGGCAGCTGCTGCGGTGGGGCATCGTCGAGGCGCCGGTCACCGTCGTCCCCGCACCGACCCGCCGGACGGCCGCACGCCGCCGTGGCGGTGACCCGGTCACCCGGATCGGGCAGATCGCGGTCGCCGGACGTCCCGGTGTCGACCTCGTCCGGGCGCTGCGACTCACAGCGTGGACCCGGGACTCGGTCGGGCTGTCCGGATCCGACCGGGCGCGCAACATCGCCGGCCGGGTGCGGCTGCTGCGGCCCGTCACCGGAGCCGTGGTCCTCGTCGACGACATCGTGACCACGGGCGCCACGGCCGCCGAGTCGACCCGCGTGCTGCAGGAGGCGGGCGCCCACGTGCTCGCCGTGCTCGCGCTGGCGCACGCCTGACGGGCGGGCCGGATCACCCCTGGGTCAACCCCGCGTGAAGAACTGAAAACACGTCCGCGAAATCACTGGCACGACCGGGTGAACAACGACTACCGTCGCAAACAACCACCCGTGAACACCTTCACGGCGGCGCTCAGCAGTCAGCGCCACTTCGCCGCACCACGGTAGGAGGTGAGTAGTCGACACCTTGCGCCGCTGGTCGCGGAAGAAATCTCTGCAATCCCCTCTCCTGCGGCGCGAATCGTGACCCACCCGGCACGCACTGCGTGCGACGCGCGAGAGAAACGAGTTGCCAAGTATGTCAATTCAATCCGTGGAATCAGACCGAACGATGGTGGTCGAGGAGGACCAGCCGGCCCCAGAGCCGAAGGCGGACGTCAACCTCACCGGCCGCAACGTTGAGATCCCCGATCACTTCCGCGTCTACGTCGCCGAGAAACTCGAGCGACTGGAGCGATTCGACCGCAGCATCTACCTCTTCGACGTCGAACTCGACCACGAGAAGAACCGCCGCCAGCGAAAGAACTGCCAGCACGTGGAGATCACCGCCCGCGGCCGTGGGCCAGTGGTGCGCGGTGAGGCGTGCGCGGACAGCTTCTACGCCGCCTTCGAAGGCGCCGTGAGCAAGCTCGAGAACCGGCTGCGCCGCAGCAAGGACCGCCGCAAGATCCACTACGGAGACAAGCGCCCGGTGTCGGTGGCCGAGGCCACCGCGCTCGCCGCCGCCATGGACCCGCCCCAGTCCGCCGCCGAACCGGTGTCCGACGGCGCCCCGGTCGACGATCACGAACCCGGCCGCATCGTGCGCACCAAGGAACACCCCGCCAAACCCATGACCGTCGACGACGCGCTCTACGAGATGGAGCTCGTCGGCCACGACTTCTTCCTGTTCCACGACAAGGACAGCGACCGCGCGTGCGTCGTCTACCGCAGGCACGCCTACGACTACGGTTTGATCCGGCTGGCCTGACCCGGCTCGGCCTGAGCCGCCGCGGCCTGATCGCCGGGAACCCCGTGACGCCGACGGTGTCGCGGGGCTCTCGGCGTTGTTTCGGAGTCCAACACGTCGCGGAGGGCCGAGCTCTCAGTCGCGACCTCTACCATGGACTCCGTCTGATACGTCAACCCACAGGGGAAATCCGTGCTCGATAAGTTGCTCCGTCTCGGTGAAGGCCGCATGGTCAAGCGCCTGAAGAAGGTGGCCGACTATGTCAACACCTTGTCCGACGACGTCGAGAAGCTGTCTGACGCCGAGCTGCGGGCCAAGACCGACGAGTTCAGGAAGCGCATCGCCGACGGCGAGGACCTCGACGACCTGCTGCCCGAGGCGTTCGCCGTGGCCCGCGAGGCGGCGTGGCGGGTGCTCAGCCAGCGGCACTTCGACGTGCAGGTGATGGGTGGCGCCGCGCTGCACTTCGGCAACGTCGCCGAGATGAAGACCGGTGAGGGCAAGACGCTGACCTGTGTGCTGCCCGCCTACCTCAACGCGCTGTCCGGCAAGGGCGTGCACGTCGTCACGGTGAACGACTACCTGGCCAAACGCGACGCCGAGTGGATGGGCCGGGTGCACCGCTTCCTGGGGCTCGACGTCGGCGTCATCCTTTCCGGGCTCACCCCTGATGAACGCAGGGCGGCGTATTCCGCCGACATCACCTACGGCACCAACAACGAATTCGGCTTCGACTACCTGCGCGACAACATGGCCCACTCGCTCGAGGACCTGGTGCAGCGTGGTCACAACTTCGCCGTGGTCGACGAGGTCGACTCCATCCTGATCGACGAGGCCCGCACGCCGCTGATCATCTCCGGCCCGGCCGACGGCGCCTCGAACTGGTACCCGGAGTTCGCCCGCCTGGTCCCGCTGATGGAGAAGGACGTCCACTACGAGGTCGACCTGCGCAAGCGCACCGTGGGCGTGCACGAGCTCGGGGTGGAGTTCGTCGAGGACCAGCTCGGTATCGAGAACCTCTACGAGGCCGCCAACTCGCCGCTGGTCAGCTACCTCAACAACGCGCTGAAGGCCAAGGAGCTGTTCCAGCGCGACAAGGACTACATCGTCCGCAACGGCGAGGTGCTCATCGTCGACGAGTTCACCGGCCGCGTCCTGCTCGGCCGTCGCTACAACGAGGGCATGCACCAGGCGATCGAGGCCAAGGAGCACGTCGAGATCAAGGCCGAGAACCAGACGCTGGCCACCATCACGCTGCAGAACTACTTCCGGCTCTACGACAAGCTCTCCGGCATGACCGGCACCGCCCAGACCGAGGCCGCCGAGCTGCACGAGATCTACAAGTTGGGCGTGGTCTCGATCCCGACGAACCGGTCGATGGTCCGCCAGGACCAGTCGGATCTGATCTACAAGACCGAAGAGGCGAAGTACATCGCCGTCGTCGACGACGTCTCCGAGCGTTACGAGAAGGGCCAGCCGGTCCTGATCGGCACCACCAGCGTCGAGCGCTCCGAGTACCTGTCGCGCCAGTTCACCAAGCGCAAAATCCCGCACAACGTGCTCAACGCCAAGTACCACGAGCAGGAGGCCGGCATCATCGCCGAGGCCGGCCGGCTCGGCGCGATCACCGTGGCCACCAACATGGCCGGTCGCGGCACCGACATCGTGCTCGGCGGCAACGTCGACTTCCTCGCCGACAAGCGGCTGCGTGAACAGGGTCTCGACCCGGTCGAGACGCCCGACGAGTACGAAGCGGCGTGGGAGGCGACGCTGCAGCAGGTCAAGGAAGAGCACGTCGAAGAGTCCAAGGACGTCATCGAAGTCGGCGGGCTGTACGTGCTGGGCACCGAGCGCCACGAGTCGCGCCGCATCGACAACCAGCTGCGCGGCCGCTCCGGCCGTCAGGGCGACCCGGGCGAGTCCCGGTTCTACCTGTCACTGGGAGACGAGCTGATGCGGCGGTTCAACGGTGAGACGCTGGAGGCGCTGCTCAACCGGCTCAACCTGCCCGACGACGTACCGATCGAGGCCAAGATGGTCAGCCGCGCCATCAAGAGCGCCCAGACGCAGGTGGAGCAGCAGAACTTCGAGGTCCGCAAGAACGTCCTCAAGTACGACGAGGTGATGAACCAGCAGCGCAAGGTCATCTACCGGGAACGTCGCCTCATCCTGGAGGGCGAGAACCTGCAGGACCAGGCCCACCAGATGCTCGTCGACGTCATCACCGCCTACGTCGACGGCGCGACCGCCGAGGGCTACGCCGAGGACTGGGACCTGGAGAAGCTGTGGGAGGCGCTCAAGACGCTGTACCCGGTCGGGATCGACCACCACGACCTGGTCGACTCCGACGCTGTCGGTGAGCCCGGCGAGCTGACCCGTGAAGAGCTGCTCGACGCGCTCGTGGCCGACGCCGAACGCGCCTACGCCGAGCGGGAGAAACAACTCGAGGAGATGGCCGGCGAAGGCGCGATGCGTCAGCTGGAGCGCAACGTGCTGCTCAATGTCATCGACCGCAAGTGGCGCGAACACCTCTACGAGATGGACTACCTGCGCGAGGGCATCGGCCTGCGCGCGATGGCCCAGCGCGACCCGGTGGTCGAGTACCAGCGCGAGGGCTACGACATGTTCAAGGGCATGCTCGACGCGCTGAAGGAGGAGTCGGTCGGCTTCCTGTTCAACGTCACCGTCGAGGCCGCCCCCGCGCCCGCCGTCGCACCGGTGGCGGCGCCGAGCGGTCTGGCCGACTTCGCCAAGGCTGCCGCGGCCCAGGCGCAGGAGCGCGGCGCAGGCGAGGGCGGCGTGGCCACCAAGGAGCGGCCGCCCGCACCGGCGTTGCGCGCCAAGGGGATCGACAACGACGCGCCTCCG
>NZ_JACKSJ010000253.1 GCF_025821665.1 [Mycobacterium] manitobense | reverse complement strand
ACATCCAACTGCCCACGCTCACCGGCATCAAGCACATCCACCGACGACAACCGCCGACCCGGATCACCACACATCGCCCACAACACCCGCTCGAAACGGGCGATCAGCACCTCGATGCCGGCTGCGTCGAACACGTCGGTACGGAATTCCACCTCACCGCTGATGCCCGCGAATTCGCCGGTGCTCGTCCAGCGCTCCGCGAGCGAGAACGTCAGATCGACTCGGGCGGTGTGGGTGTCAGCGTGAATCGGCGTGACCTGGACATCGCCCAGGCTCAGCCCGCCTGCGGTCTCGCTGTCCTGCCCGGCGATGTTCTGCCAGGCGAGCAGGACCTGCACCAGCGGATGGTGCGCCATCGAGCGAACGGGATTGAGCCGATCGACCAGCACCTCGAAAGGCACGTCCTGATGGTCGAACGCCGCCAGGCTCCGTTGCCGGACCTGGGCGAGCAGCTCCGCTGACGTGGGATCACCACTCAAATCCGTGCGCAGGACGAGGGTGTTGACGAAGAATCCCACCAACTCGTCGAGTGCCGAGTCGTTCCGTCCGGCGATCGGGTATCCCACTGCCACATCGGAAGTGGAACCCAACTGTCCGAGGAGCACTGCAAGGGCGGCCTGCACGACCATGAAGCTGGTGGCGTTGTGTTGGCGGGCCGTTTCGCGCACCTGCTGCTGCAGTTGCGCCGACCACTCCACCGCGACCCGGGCGCCACGGTGATCCGCCACCGCCGGGTAGGGCCGATCGGTGGGCAGCTGAAGTCGTTCGGGCATCCCGGCCAACGCGCTCTGCCAGTAGGCCAGCTGAGCCCCTATGCGGCTGTCGGGGTCGTCGATGTCGCCGAGCTGCTCACGCTGCCACAGCGTGTAATCCACGTACTGGACGGCCAGCGGCGCCCACTCCGGTGCCCGTCCCTGTGCGCGCGCCGAGTACGCCGCGCCCATGTCCACGACCAGTGGGGTGACCGACAACCCGTCGGCGGCGATATGGTGCACGACCGCGACCAGCGCGTGTTCGTCCCCGGCGAGCCGAAACAGCCGCGCCTGCAGCGGAATCTCGCCGGCCAGGTCGAATGCGTACGCCGCCAGCCCTTCGATGGCCTCGACCAGTCGGGCCGCCGGCCATGCCGTGGCGTCGACCACGTCCCAGCCGAAATCGACTGTCTCGGAGGGGAGCACGATCTGCTGTGGTCTTCCCTCGTTCGTCGAGAACACGGTTCGCAGGGACTCGTGGCGGTCCACCACGTCCGCGAGCGCCACCCTCAGGGCCTCGGTGTCCAGCGTTCCGCTCAGCCGCAGAGCGACCGCCATGTTGTAGACCGCCGACGGCCCCTGCAGCTGATCCAGGAACCACAGCCGGTTCTGGGCATACGACAGCGGGATCACTTCCGGCCGCTGTTCGACAGCCACCAGCGGCGCGCGCCCGTCGCCGTCCTCGCCGAGACGGGTCGCCAGGTGCGCAACCGTCGGCGACTCGAACAGGGCGCGCACGGACAGCCCGCCGTCGAGCGCTCTGTTCACCGCGGCGATCGCGCGCATCGCGAGGATGCTGTCGCCACCCAGATCGAAGAACGAGTCGTCCGCCCCGACGCGCTCCACGCCGAGGACCTCGCCGAAGATCCCGGTCAGGATCTCCTCGGCGGGCGTTGCCGGCGCGCGGTAGCGGTCCCCTGCGGCGTGGTACTCGGGCGCAGGCAGCGCGCGGGTGTCGAGCTTGCCGTTGACCGTCAGCGGCAGAGTGTCCAGCGCCAGCACGGCGGCCGGCACCATGTATCCGGGTAGGCGCTCGGCCAGCTCGGCACGCGCCTTGGCCGGATCCGCGGTTCCGGTCACGTAACCGACCAGCCGCTTGTCACCCGGCCGGTCCTCCCTGGCGATCACGGCGGCCTGGCTCACCCCGTCCAACGCGGCAAGAGCGGCTTGGATCTCACCGAGTTCGATGCGGTAGCCGCGGATCTTGACCTGCTCGTCGGCGCGGCCCAGATACTGCAGCTGCCCGTCGTCGTTCCAGCGCACCAGATCCCCGGTGCGGTACATCCGCGCGCCTGCGCCTCCGAAAGGGCACGCGACGAATCGAGTCCCCGTCAGTCCCGGTCGGCCCACGTAGCCGACACCGACCCCGTGCCCGGCCACGTACAGGTCGCCGACCACACCCGGCGACACCGGTCGCAGCCACTTGTCCAGCACGAAGAGCGCCGCTCCCGGTACCGGTGATCCGATCGGGGGCGCTCCCGTGCCGGGAGTCAACGGTGTGCTGATCGCCACGCACATGGTGGTCTCGGTGGGGCCGTAGGCGTTGATCATCACCCGTCCGGGCGCCCATCGGTCCACGACCTCTGAGGTGCAGGCCTCGCCCGCCATCACCAGGGCCATCGAGTCGAGGCTCTCGGGCGAGAGCATGGCCACCGCCGACGGCGTGTGGGTGAGCACCGTCACGCCCTCAGCCACCAGCATGTCGTGGAATTCATCCGGTGAGCTCGTGACCTGTTCGGAGACCACGACGAGTCGGCCGCCGTCCAGCAGCGGAGCGAAGATCTCCCATGCCGAGACGTCGAAGGACAGCGAGTGGCACAACGCCCACACCCCTGCGCGGGGCAGTCCGGCGTCGAGCGACTCCAACAGCTGGGTCACGTTGCGGTGGGTGATCGCAACGCCCTTGGGCACACCCGTGGTGCCCGACGTGTAGATGATGTACGCCACGTCGTCCGCCTCCGGCGGCTGCAGCGTCGCCGGCTCGCTCGCGGTGCCGGGATTCATGATGTCGATGACCGCGAGGCCGTGACCGTCGAGCCGAAGACGCAGTTCGTCGGTGGTCACCGCAGCGATCGGAGCCGCGTCCTCGAGCACGAAGCCGATCCGGGCGTCCGGATGGGCAGGGTCGATCGGCAGATAGGCGGCCCCGGTCTTCATGACGGCGAGGATGGACACCACCGCGTCGACCGACCGGTTGAGCAGGATCGCCACACATTCACCCGGCCGCGCGCCCTGGGCGGCCAACCGGTGCGCCATGCGATCAGCGGCCGCGTCCAGCTGTGCGTAGGTCATCGACCCGCCGTCGAACGACACCGCCACCGCCTCGGGGCGGCGGGCCACGTGCCCGGCGAACAACACCGGTATCGACACCCCGGCCGGCACCGGCCCGTCCAGCACCTTCTTGTTCGCCCACTCGTCGAGCTGGGCGTGCTCATCGTCGTCGAAGAGGTCGAACGACAGCAGCCGCGTGGCATCAGCGGTCATGATGGGCTCTCCTGGTTGGCCGTCATTGCCATGAACACCCGCTGTAGCCGTCGCATCAACGCATCGATGCGGGCCGGGCTGTACACGTCGGTGTCGTATTCGACACGCATGTCGAGTTCGCGCCCCGGATGTGCCTGGACCGTCAGCGGGTAGTGGTTGTACTCGCGACCGGTGATGTCACTGATGGCCAGGTTCCCCGCACTCATCTGCGCTCCGGTGTCGATGGGGTAGTTCTGATAGACGATGCAGGTGTCGAACAGCTCGTCATGGCCTGCGACGCGGTGGATCTCGCGCAGGGCCAGGTGCTGATGGTCGAGTGTCGCGCTGTGTGACCGCTGCAGCTGCTTCAACAGATCGGCCACCGTCGTCTCCGGCGTGATCGTCGCGCGTACCGGCACCGTGTTGATGACGAGACCGATCATCGTCTCTGCGCCTGCCACCTCGGCCGGCCGTCCGGACACCGTGACACCGAATGCGACGTCGTGCTGCCCGGTCAGTGACGTCAGCAGCAGCGCCCAGGCACCCTGCAGCACAGTGCTCATCGTGGTGTGATGCGTCCGCGCGAGCGCATCGAGCGCCGCGGTCGTTTCCTCCGGCACCGCGATCCGGCGCACGGCGCGCTGCCCCAGTTCCGAACGGTCCGGCGGACTGACCAACGTCGGCGTCGAGAAGCCGGCGAAGACCTCCGCCCATGCCGCGCGGGCCGAATCGACGTCCCTACCCGCCAGCCAGGCCACGAAGTTGCGGTACGACCCGGGCACCGGAAGGTGCTCGCCGACGTAGCTCGCGAAGATCTCGTGCAGGAGAACGGGCATCGACCAACCGTCGATCACGATGTGGTGGAAGGTCACGACGCAGTGGTGGCGCTCCTCGGCGGTGCGGATGAGCACGATGCGGAAGGCGGGTTCCTCCGTGAAATTCCCGACCGCCGACCGCTCGGCGGCACACACCTGCCGGATCGTCTCATCAGGCTGGGTGCCGTCGTCCGCGACATCGATGTACCGCCATACCGCTGCGGGCTCGGCCGGGATGAGCTGCACCGGCTCGTCGAATTCCTCACTGAACCGCGCGACGAGATTTGGATGGCGGCGGACGACCGTCTGGACCGCATCGCGTAGCCGCTGGATCTCGAGTGGACCGGCCACGTTGAATTCCACCTGGACGGCGTACAACTCGTCCAGGCTGTCGGTGCCTCGGGTGGCACTGGCGTGGAAGAGCAGGCCCTGCTGCAGCGGCGTGAGGGGCAGGATGTCGGCAATGGCGAACCGGCTCTGGAGCTCGTCGATCTGACCCTGGTCGAGTCGGGCAGGCAGGATGTCCGACGGCGTCAGCCCGCCGCCGCCCTTGCCCACGTGTGCGCAGATCCCCGCCAGGGCGTCGAACCACAACCTTGCGAGCCGGCCGACCTGCTCGTCGTCGAGCGCCGAGCGTGCCCACGTCCAGTCCGCCTGCAGAGCAGGACCCTCAGCGGTGTCGACCGTGGCCGCGTTGAGCTCGACGGTGTGCGCCAAGGGCATCGGCAACTCCGCTGCGACGCCCACCGACGACATGCCGCGCTGACTGATCCGCCAGAGATCCTCGGTCAGTTCGGCAGCCGCACCGAGCCGGCCCAGGTAGTTGAATCCGATCGCCGGTTCCGGCCCGTCCACGGCCACATCGGGATTCAGGTAACGCAACAGACCGTAAGTCAGTCCGTCGGGCAAGGCACGCAACTGTTCCTTGGCGTCCTTCACCAGTGAGCCGACGGTCATCTCGCCGCTCACCAGTTGCGGCCAGGACAGTCTGCGCAGTGCCAGAGCCACAGGGTGTTTCATGGTGAACCACCCGACGGTGCGGGACAGGTCGACGTCGTCCGCGAGTTCCTCGACGCGCCCGTGTCCTTCGACATCGATGGCGATCGGGGCGTCGCCGCTGCCGAAGAACTCGGTCAGTGCCAGGCCGTAGGCGATCAGCAGGATGTCCTGTACGCCCGCATGGAACGCCGCGGGCACCTCGCCCAGCAGTGCGCGAGTCGTCTGCGCATCCAACGTCAGTGACAGGCGGCCGGCACTGGCGAACGTGTCCACGTCGGACTGCGCCGCCGGCACCACCGGCTCAGTCGTCAGCACCTGCCGCCACCGGTCCGCCTGCTGCACCACCTGGGTGTCGAGGGCATGGGCGGCCAGCAGCGCGGCCCACCGGGCGAACGAGGTGCCCGGCTTCGGTAGCTCCACCGGTTGTCCGCTGCGCAGTTGAGTCCAGGCGATGTTGACGTCCTCCACCAGGATCCGCCACGACACCCCATCCACCGCCAGGTGGTGGATCATCAGCACGAACTCACTCGTGGCCGTCGCCCACAGTGCGCTCACCATGGCGCCGGCAGCGGGATTCAACCGCGACCTGGCTGCGAGCAGCACGTCATCGCTGAGCTCGGTGACGGTGTTCAGGCAGTCCGCGGCTCGAACCGTCCCGTCGGCGGGGACGGTCAGCGACCAACCGTCCGGCCCGCCGTCGTCGTCGATGCGCAAGCGCAGCATCGCATGTCGGTCCAGCACCGCCTGCAGAACGGCGACGGCATCTGCCTCGGTCGCCCCGACCGGGGCCTGCAGCACCACGGTCTGGTTGAACTCGTCGGCTCCGCCGAGGCCGTTCAGCCAGCGAATGATCGGAGTGGCCGGCAGCGGGCCGACACCATCGTCGGCCTGTCCTTCGTCGTCGGCGACTCTGGCCACCCGGGCCAGTCGCGCCACCGTCTGCTCGACGAAGACGTCGCGGGGCCGGCACCGGATGCCCGCGGCGCGCGCTGCCGTGACGACCTGCATGGAAAGGATGCTGTCGCCGCCGAGTTCGAAGAAGGAGTCGTCGACTCCGACGCGTTGCAGGCCCAGGACCTGACTGTAGATGCCGGCCAGTACCTCCTCGACCGCATCAGAAGGTGCCCGGTAACCACCGCTGTCGCCGTACTCAGGCTCAGGCAGTGCACGCTTGTCCAGCTTGCCGTTGACGGTCAACGGCAA
>NZ_JACKSJ010000252.1 GCF_025821665.1 [Mycobacterium] manitobense | reverse complement strand
CATCGAGATGTTCGAGCGCGAGGTCATCCCGGCGCTGAGTTAGGGCACTCTCGACACCTGGTAGTGCAGGATCAGCCAGCCGTCGGCGGTGCGGGTGAGCAGCACGCTCAGGTTCAGCGGCAACGCCGAACCGTCGGGGAATTCGAAATCGGCCCGCAGGTAGCCGAGCAGGATGCCGTCGGCGGGTGTGCGGGTTTCCAGGATGCGGTAGCGCACCGTCAGCCCGGGCGGTTGGGACGCGTAGTAGTCGCGCACTCCGGCGCGCCCCACGGTGTAGGGCCGCAGTCCCTGGAAGACGGCGTCTTCGGTGAAGACCTGGGCGACCCGGTCCGGATCGTGGGCGTCGATCCCGGCCTGCCAGACGTCGAGGACGCTGCGCAGCTCGTGCTCACCGTGGCCCATGATCAGTGCCCCGCGCTCTGGCCAGTGCCCCGCGCTCTGGCCGCGCCGGTGACGAACCCGGCGTTCTCCAGATAGAGCACCGCGTCCACCACGTCGTCGAGTTCGCCGATGCGCTTCTGCGGGTTCAGCTGGGCCAGGCTGTCGCAGCTGGGCCAGGCTGTCG
>NZ_JACKSJ010000251.1 GCF_025821665.1 [Mycobacterium] manitobense | reverse complement strand
CGCACCGGCGCCCGCGGCCCCGCCGCCCGCTCCGGCTCCGCCGCCGGCCGCACCAGTTCCGGTGATCGCGCCGCCCGTGGCACCGCCGCCGGTCGTCGTCTATCCGCGTCCGCGCTACCCGGTCTTCCAGCCGCCGCGCGTCTACGACCCGCCCAAGTCACCCTGGACGCCGCCGTGGACGCCCCCGTGGCAGAACGACGATCCGCCGAAGCGTGACAATGACTGGCCGCTGGTGCCGCAGCGGCCGCAACAGCCCCAATACCCGCAGTACCCGCAATACCCGCAGGTGCCGCAGACGCCGAGGCAGCCGTCGTTCCCGTTCCCGGGCTCCGGGTCGGACTCGGGCAGCCGGGGTGACTACGGGGACTCCGGATCCCGCGGCCGCGGCGACTACGGCGACTCGGACGGCGACCGCGGGTCCTCGGGCCGGGACCGCGGATCCTCCGGCGGCAATGGCGGTTCGCCGTTCTGGCCGTTCCCGTCCCTGGGCTGATCGGGCACCGTCTGTTCGTCACCCGATGTTGGGCTGCCGCTCAGTGTCGCGTAGCAGTCAGCTCATCGCACCGGCATATCCAGGCAGTATGCGATGCACTGTGTTCGGCACCGGGTACCTCGGCGCGACCCATGCGGCCGGGATGGCGGCACTCGGCCACGAGGTGGTCGGTGTCGACATCGACCCCGGCAAGGTGGCCAAGCTGGCGGCGGGCGACATCCCGTTCTACGAGCCCGGACTGGCGGAACTGCTCAACGAGAACCTGGCGGCCGGCCGGCTGCAGTTCACCACCGACTACGAGCTGGCCGCCGATTTCGCCGACGTGCACTTCCTCGGCGTCGGCACCCCGCAGAAGAAGGGCGAGTACGGCGCCGACCTGCGGCACGTCCACGCCGTCATCGACACGCTGGTGCCGCGGTTGCGCCGGTCCGCGGTGATCGTCGGCAAGTCGACCGTGCCGGTGGGCACCGCCGCCGACCTCGCCGAGCGGGCCCGCGGCCTGGCCCCCGACGGTGTCGACGTCGAGGTGGCCTGGAACCCCGAGTTCCTCCGCGAAGGCTTCGCCGTGCAGGACACCCTGCACCCCGACCGCATCGTGCTTGGTGTGCAACGTGATTCGGTGCGGGCCGAAGCGGCGGTGCGCGAGCTCTATGGCCCGATCCTCGCTGACGACGTGCCGTTCCTGCTCACCGACCTGCAAACCGCGGAACTGGTCAAGGTGTCGGCCAACGCCTTTCTGGCCACCAAGATCTCGTTCATCAACGCGATCTCCGAGGTGTGTGAGGCCGTCGACGGCGACGTCACGCTGCTGGCCGACGCGCTGGGCTACGACCCGCGCATCGGGCGCCGGTTCCTCAACGCCGGCCTGGGTTTCGGTGGCGGCTGCCTGCCCAAGGACATCCGCGCCTTCATGGCCCGCGCCGGCGAACTGGGCGCCAACCACGCGCTGACGTTCCTGCGCGAGGTGGACAGCATCAACATGCGGCGCCGCACCCGGATGGTGGAACTCGCCACAACCGCCTGCGGCGGTTCACTGCTCGGGGCCAACGTCGCCGTACTCGGTGCAGCCTTCAAGCCGGAGTCCGACGACGTGCGCGACTCCCCGGCACTCAACGTCGCCGGCCTGTTGCAGCTCAACGGCGCGACGGTGAACGTCTACGACCCCAAGGCGATGGAGAACTCGCAGCGGGTGTTCCCGACACTGAACTACTCGACGTCGGTGGTGGAGGCCTGTGACCGCGCCGACGCGGTGCTGGTCCTCACGGAATGGCCCGAGTTCGTCGAGCTCGACCCGGCCGAGCTGGCCGCCACCGTCCGGGCGAGAGTCATTGTCGACGGCCGCAATTGCCTCGATTCGGAGCGATGGCGCGCCGCCGGCTGGCGGGTCTACGCGCTGGGCCGGCGCGTCGCGGAACCGCCCGCGGCGTAGCGTCGGGGTGTATGACGGTATACGCGCTAAACCTGTTCGACGTCGCGAACGCCGACGAGTACCGGGCCTACTCCAAGCGCTCCCCGCAGGAGGTGGCCGCGCACGGTGGCCGGGTCGTGGCGCTCGGCAAGTTCCGGGAATCGATGATCGGTGACCTCGAGGCGCGCACGGTGCTGATCCTCGTCGAGTGGGACTCCCGAGAGGCCTTCGAGAGCTATCGCGACGACCCCGCGCTGGCCGACCTGCACGCCCACCGTGAGAACGGCACGTCGTCCTACATCTGGCATCTGTTCGACCGGTTGGACGACCTGCGACCCGTGCTCGGACTCGACACATGAGCGTCGACCTCAGACAACGCATCCGGTGGGTGGCCCTGCACGGCGTGATCCGCGGGCTGTCGACGCTCGCGGCGCGGCGCGGCGATCCACAGGCCCGCCTGATCGCCGACCCGTCCGTCCGGGAGAACCCGGCCGCCTTCGCCGACGAACTGCGGCCGAGGGGCCCCGTCATCCGCGGCCGGGCCGCACTGCTGACGTTCGACCATGCCGTCATCACCGACCTGTTGCGCAACGACGACTTCCGCACCGTGCCGCAGGGCAGCAATCTGCCCGCACCGCAGCAGTGGATCACCAGGAAGACCGAGACCGGTCTGATGCATCCGATCCAGCCGCCGTCCCTGCTGTCGATCGAGCCGCCCGACCACACCCGGTGCCGCAAGCTGGTGTCGTCGGTGTTCACGGCCAGAGCAGTTGCCGCCCTGCGGGACTCGGTGCAGCAGCGGGCCGACGCACTGCTCGACGACCTGGCCGGCTCCGGCAGCGACGTCGTCGATGTGGTGCAGAGCTACTGCGCCCAGCTGCCGGTCGCCGTCATCAGCGACATCCTCGGCGTCCACGAACGCGACCGGCCGCAGATCCTGCGCTTCGGCGAACTAGGCGCGCCCAGCCTCGACATCGGGCTGTCCTGGCAGCAGTACCGGCAGGTGCACCAGGGCATCGTCGGGTTCAACACCTGGCTGCGCGAGCACCTGAAGGAGTTGCGCCGCAACCCCGGCGACGACCTCATGAGCCAGCTGATCCGGGCCAGCGCGGCCGCCGACGCCGAGAACCGGCTCAGTGAACCCGAACTCGAGGCGCTGGCCGGTCTGGTGCTGGCCGCGGGCTTCGAGACGACGGTGAACCTGCTGGGCAACGGCATCCGGCTGCTGCTGGACACGCCGGAGCACCTCGACACCCTCGCCGCGCGCCCGGAACTGTGGCCGACCGCGGTGGAGGAGATCCTGCGGCTCGACCCGCCGGTGCAGATGACGGCCAGGTCCGCGCGCAGGGACGTCGAGGTGGCAGGCACCGCGCTTCGCCGCGGCGAGACCATCGTGCTGCACCTGGCCGGGGCCAACCGCGACCCGGCGGTGTTCACCGATCCGCACCGGTTCGACATCGAGCGCGACAACGCGGGCAGGCACCTGTCGTTCTCCGGTGGCAGGCACTTCTGCCTCGGCGCCGCCCTGGCCCGGGTCGAGGGGGAGGTCGGCCTGCGGACGTTCTTCGAGCGATTCCCCGGCGCGCGGCTGGCCGGCGAAGGCAGTCGCCGCGACACCAGGGTGCTGCGGGGGTGGTCGACTCTGCCGATCGCGCTCGGCACGGCGCGCACGGCGCTAAGTTCGTGACGTGGACTTCCGGGCCGCCCTGCTCGAGCAGACCGACGCCTTCGGCACGGTGATCGCCACCGGCGATCCCGACACGCCGGTGCCCACCTGTCCCGACTGGACCCTGACGCATCTGTTCCGGCATGTCGGCCGCGGAAACCGTTGGGCCGCACAGATCATCGCCGACCGGCGCAGCGACGCCCTCGACCCGCGCGAGGTGCGCGACGGAAAGCCGCCGGCCGATCCCGGCGCGGCACTCGACTGGCTCAACGGCGGTGCGCAGCTGATCGTCGACGCGGTGGACCGGGTGGGCAGTGCCAGGGTGTGGACGTTCGCCGGACCGCGGCCGGCCGGCTGGTGGATCCGGCGCCGCCTGCACGAGGTGCTCGTGCACCGGGCCGACGCGGCACTGGCCGTCGGCGGCGTCTTCGAGGTGCCCGCCGACCTCGCCGCCGACGCGATCAGCGAATGGGTTGAGCTGATGGCCAACCCGAAGCTGATCACCGACGCGCTCGACCGCGGGCAGACGATGCACCTGCACGCCACCGACATCGGCCTCGGCGTCACCGGCGAGTGGACCGTCGTGCACGACGAGGAGGGCATCTCGTGGTCGCACAGCCACGGCAAAGGCGATGTGGCCCTGCGTGGTCCGGCCCGGGACCTGTTGCTGGCCGTCACGCGACGCCGGACGGCCACCGAACTCGGCCTCCAGGTGTTCGGCGAGACCGCGGTGTGGGACACCTGGTTGCAGCGCACGCAGTTCTGAACCGGGACGACCCGGGCGCCAGGTCGACGAGTTCATCGGCGCCGCGCCGTAGGCTACCGTGCGAGCATGACCACTTCCGAGATCGCGACGGTGTTGGCCTGGCACGACGCGCTCAATGAGCAGGACTTCGACACCCTGGTCGCGCTGTCGAGCGACGACATCGAGGTGGGCGACGCCGGCGGCGCCCGCCAGGGCCACGCCGCGCTGCTCGACTGGGCGCGATCGGCGGGCATCACCGCCGAACCCGGGAAGCTCTACGTGCGCGACGGCGTGGTCGTCGTCGAACAGCGGGTCGCGGGTGTGCAGGGCAGCGGGGCCGCGGCGTCGGCGTTCCGCGTGGTCCACGACAAGGTCACGTCGGTGTTCCGGCACGACGACCTGGCGTCGGCGCTGGCTGCCACCGAGCTGACCGAAGAGGATCTGAGCGGCTAGGAAGGGCTTCGTGTGAAGGGCATCATCCTGGCCGGTGGATCGGGCACCAGGCTGCAACCGATCACGCTGGGCGCGAGCAAGCAGCTCATGCCCGTGTACGACAAGCCGATGATCTACTACCCACTGTCGACCCTGATGATGGCGGGCATCCGGGACATCCTGGTGATCACCACCGCCGCGGATGCGCCCGCCTTCCACCGCCTGCTCGGCGACGGCTCCGCGTTCGGGATCGCCATCAGCTATGCCGTGCAGGATCGCCCCGACGGCCTCGCCCAGGCCTTCGTGATCGGTGCGTCGCACATCGGCACCGACTCGGTGGCACTCGTGTTGGGCGACAACATCTTCTACGGTCCCGGCCTGGGCACCAACCTCAGCCGGTTCGCCGGGGTGAAGGGCGGGGCGATCTTCGCGTACTGGGTGGCCAACCCTTCCGATTACGGCGTGGTGGAGTTCGACGACAACGGCGTCGTGCTCTCGCTGGAGGAGAAGCCGGCCACCCCGAAATCCCACTACGCCGTTCCGGGGCTGTACTTCTACGACAACGACGTGATCGACATCGCCCGGTCACTGAAGCCGTCGGCGCGCGGGGAGTACGAGATCACCGAGGTCAGCCAGACCTACCTGGAGCAGGGCCGGCTGTCGGTGGAGGTGCTCGCGCGCGGCACGGCGTGGCTCGACACCGGCACCTTCGACTCGCTGCTGGACGCCGGCGATTTCGTCCGCACCATCGAGCGTCGCCAGGGCCTCAAGATCAGCGTGCCCGAGGAGATCGCGTGGCGCCTCGGCTTGATCGACGACGACGGTCTCGCCGCCCGCGGCCGCGAACTGCTCAAGTCCGGATATGGCGCCTACCTGCTGGAACTGCTGGAGCGCTAGGCGTCGCCAGCACGGCCGCGATGCCGGTGGTCAGCGGCACCGACAGCGCGAGCGCGATCCCGCCGACCGCGGAGCGGGCGATCTCGATGGCGACACTCTCACTGGTCAGCACATCGCCGAGAGCCCGATTGGCGACGCTGAACAACAGCAGCAGCGGCAGCGCGCTGCCTGCGTAGGCCAGCACCAGGGTGTAGACGGTGCTGGCGATGTGATCGCGACCGACCCGCATGGCGCCGACGAAGATCTTGCGCCTGGTCCGGCGGGCAGGAACGGAGTGACCGGGGGATAGTTTGGCGCCCTCCAGTTCGGCGAGCTCGAACACGGTGGATGCCTGCGTCACCGTCACGTCGTTGAGCACGCCGAGTGAACCGATGATGAAGCCGGCCAGCAGCAGGCCGGTGATCGACACGTTGCCCAGGTAGGCGGCCACCTCGTTGTTCTGGTCCTCCGACAGTCCGGTCAGGTGCGCGAGTTCGATTGCCAGCCACGACAACAGCGCCGCCAGCAGCAGTGACGCCAGGGTGCCCAGCAGCGCCGCGCTGGTGCGCAGGCTCACACCGTGGGCCAGGTAGATGACCGCGTACAGGATCGCCGCGGACGCCACCAGGGAGACCGGGATCGCCGACGCGCCGTCGCGCAGTGCGGGCAGCAGGAACACCACCAGGACCCCGAAGGCCACCACGATGCCGATCAGCGCCCGCAGTCCGCGCCACCGGGCGACGGCGACGACGACGATGGCGAACACCGCGGCCATCCCGAACAGCGGCCAGGCCCGCTCGTAGTCGTAGAACGAATAGGTGGTGGTGCCGCCCTGGTCGACCTGGCGACTGAGGCGGATGTCATCACCGGCCATCAGATTCGGCTGGCCCGGGCCGCCACTGAACTCCAGCAGGGTGTCGGCGCCCTTGTTCGGCCCGGAGTCGATGGACACCAGGGTCTGCACGCATTCGGCGCCCTCGCCCTGCGCAGGCACCGGATCGGCGGTCAGCACGGCGCCGGCCGACGGGCTGCCGCAGGTGCCGAGGCTGGTGGACACCACATGGCCGCTCTCGGTGGTCACCGCGCCGCCCTGGGCGTTCTGGAAGGGCAGCGGGATGTCGACCTTCTGCTGGCTGGGCCACAGCAGTGCCGCGCTCGCGAGCACCGCGACACCGATCGCGATCAGCAGGCCGACGACGATCTTCGCCGCCAGCGGGCCCAGCGGAGCAGGCCCGCTCAGGGAATGGGAGTGGGCATGGGAGTGCGTCACCCGGTCAGGGTAGAGGGCGGTGCCGGCGACTCACTGCCGGTAGCTCACCAGGAAGTTGCCCAGCCGGTCGATCGCGTTGGCCAGGTCGCGCGCCCACGGCAGCGTCACGATGCGCAGGTGGTCGGGTGCCGGCCAGTTGAACCCGGTGCCCTGGGTGACGAGGATCTTCTCCTGCAGCAGCAGGTCGAGCACCAACTGCTCGTCGTCGACGATGTCGTACACCTCGGGGTCCAGACGCGGGAACGCGTACAGCGCGCCCCGCGGCTTCACGCACGACACACCGGGGATCTCGTTGAGCTTCTCCCACGCCACATCCCGCTGCTCGAGCAGCCGCCCGCCCGGCAGCACCAGGTCGTCGATGCTCTGATGGCCACCGAGGGCGACCTGGATGGCGTGCTGTGCGGGCACATTCGGGCACAGCCGCATGTTGGCCAGCAGGCTGATGCCCTCGATGAAGCTGGCCGCGTGCTCCTTCGGGCCGGTGATCACCAGCCAGCCGGCCCGGTAGCCGGCGACACGGTAGGCCTTGGACAGCCCGTTGAACGTCAGTGTCAGCACGTCCGGCGCCACCGAGGCCATCGCGATGTGCTCGGCGTCGTCGTAGAGGATCTTGTCGTAGATCTCGTCGGCCAGCAGCAGCAGCTGGTGCCTGCGCGCCAGGTCAGCCATCTGCTCGAGGACCTCGCGGCTGTACACCGCGCCGGTCGGGTTGTTCGGGTTGATGACCACCAGCGCCTTGGTGCGGTCGGTGATCTTGGACTCCAGGTCGGCGATGTCGGGCTGCCAGCCCTGGGTCTCGTCGCAGATGTAGTGCACCGGGGTGCCGCCGGCCAGCGAGGTCGACGCCGTCCACAGCGGATAGTCCGGCGCCGGGATCAGCACCTGGTCGCCGTTGTCGAGCAGGGCCTGCAGCGTCATCGTGATCAGCTCGGAGACGCCGTTGCCGAGGTAGACGTCGTCGACGTCGAAGCGCGGGAAGCCGTCGACCAGTTCGTAGCGGGTGAACACCGCCCGGCGCGCGGGCATGATGCCCTTGGAGTCGGAGTAGCCCTGCGCGTACGGCAGCGCCGCGATGATGTCGCGCATGATGACGTCGGGCGCCTCGAAGCCGAACGGAGCGGGGTTGCCGATGTTCAGCTTGAGGATGCGATGGCCCTCGGCCTCCAGCCGGGAGGCGTGCTCGTGTACCGGGCCGCGGATCTCGTAGAGCACGTCCTGCAGCTTCGAGGACTGGTTGAACGTCCGTTGCCGCGGCGTGTGGCTGGTGTGCCACATCTTCTCGGCAGGCACCTGTTGGCTGGTCACGTCCTCCATGGTCGCATTGCCGTCCAGCCAATTAGAAATTGCTGAAGCGGCAGCGCAGCCGCGATTTGTGGAGTCGTAGCCGCGGTGAGCGCGGCTACGACTCCACAAATCACACAGACAGTCAGGCCTGGGCGAGCACGCTGGCCTGATCGCGGTCCACCGAGGCGCGTTCCTGGGCGATCCGGTCGATCAACGCCTCCGCCCGTTCCATCGACCCGAGGAGTGCGAGCAACGCCCCCTTCTCGGCGGCCGGGATGTCCTCGGCGTCGATCACCGTCCACCGCATCGCCTCGAACTCCGGGGCGTCGACCAGGGTCGCGCCGGCCGCAGCGGCGAGCCCGTCGACGTCGGGCACGCCCTCGAGCACCGACAGCTTCTTGTCGAGATGGTCGAGGCCCTTGTCGAGCACCTCCCGGCTGGCGGGGCTGAACGGCTCGCGCTGGATCCGCCTGGCGATCTGGTGCAGCGACTCGGTCAGCGAGCCGGTGAAGTCGGCCTCCTCGATCATGCTGGCGACGAGGTCCATCTGCTCGCGGGTGCGGTTGCCGTGGAACAGCTGCGCCGAGTAGACCCGGATCTCGCGGTTGAGCGCGTCGATCGCCGCGGAGTGCTCGGCGGTCTTCGTCACGGTCTGCTTGCCCCGGGCGGTGTCGAGGAACAGTCTGCTTCCCTGCAGCGCGCGGGCCACTTCCTGGCGCATGGCGGGCACGGCGCGGTTGAAGTCGTCGAGCGCCTTGCGGTCCAGGTACTTCGGCAACGAGTAGTCCTCGACGTCGTCGCCCTTGTGTCCGATCCGCATCAGCACCCGCTCGAAGGTGCCCACGAAGGGGAACAGGATGAGGACGTTGAAGATGTTGAAGAAGATCGAGAACAACCCGACCGCGACGGGCACCAGCGGGAACGTCTCCTCCCCGTCCACGACCACCGGGCTTCCCGGGTCGCCGCCGAAGAATCCCATCACCCAGGTCAGTACCTGGATGGCGGGGAAGAACAGGACGAGGACGACGCAGACGCCGATGAAGTTGAAGGCGATGTGGGCGTAGGCCGTCCGTTTCGCGTTCTTGGACAGGTTGAGCGAGGCGATCCACGACGTGATGGTGGTGCCGAGGTCGGCGCCGATGGCGAAGGCGATCGCGGTCTTCCACTCCAGCACGCCGGAGGCGCCCAGGCCCATCACGATGCCGATCGTCGCCGACGACGAGTGGATCAGCGCGGTGATCAGCGCGGCGATGAGGGCACAGGAGACGACGCCGACGAACGACCCCGCGTCCAGGCTGGAGATGACGTTCATCACCTGCGGCATCTCGCGCAATGGCTTGAGCCCGCCGGTCATCAGGTTGAGCCCGTAGAACACCAACGCAAAACCCATGCCGCACAAGGCGATCGCTCGCGCCTTATCAGCCTTCGAGAAGACGTAGATCGAGGCGAAGATGCCCGCGAACAGCAGACCCAGCGGGCCGAGCGGCAGGGCGATCAGGCCGTTGCCCAGTGTGGTGCCGATGTTGGCGCCCATGATCACGCCGATGGCGCCGCGCAGCGCCAGCACCCCGGAGTTGACCAGCCCGACCGTCATCACCGTCATCGCGGTGGACGACTGGATGATCCCGGTGATCAGCGTTCCGGCGACCACGCCCTTGGCCGGATTGCCGGCCATCTTGCCCAGTAGGTCGCGCATCCGGTTCACCGACAGGGACTGGATGCCCCGTTCCATGAACTCCAGGCCCAGCAGGAATATGCCGAGCCCACCGACGACGGGGGCGATGATCTCCTTGAGGATGTCGACATCCACGATGTTCCTTCTTGACGCTGCTCAGGGTGGGGGTTGTGGGTTCGGGTGACGGGTGGGTCAGGCGTCGCTGGTGACCGTCTTCGCCATGTAGTTCTCGATGGACACCGCAGCCGCGTTCGGCATCGGGACGTAGCCGAGTTCCTCGGTGCCGCTGCCGAAGTCGTTGAGAAGGAAGCGCAGGTACCCGAGGGTGCGCTCGGTCTGCTGCTGGAATTCCGGATCTCGCTTGACCAGCACGTAGATGCCGACGGTGGCCGGGTACGCCGAGGTGGCGTCGGAAGTCCCCAGCGCGGCGGCGTAATCGTCCTTGCCGCTCCAGTCGTGGGAGGAGGCCGCCGCGAGGATGGCGTCGGCGCTCGGGCGAACGTAGTTTCCGGACTCGTTGGCCAATGCGACCACGTCCAGACCTGCGCGCTGCGCCTGTCCGAACTCGACGTAGCCGATCGACCCGGCGTTGTCGCGCACCTGCTCGATCATGCCGCCGGTGCGTTCCGCCCCGGTGCCCGTCGGCCAGTCGACCAGGGTGCCCGTGCCGGGGCCGGATTGCCACCGCGGACTGCCTGCGCTCAGGTAGCCGGTGAACCCCTTGGTCGACCCCGACCCGTCGCTGCGGTGCACCACGGCCACCGCCGAGTCGGGCATCGGGACACCGGGATTCAGTGCGGCTATCTTCCGGTCGTTCCAGCGGGTGATCTCGCCGAGATAGATGGCGGCCAGGGTGTCCGCGTCCAGGCGCAGGTCCCGACCGTCGGGCAACTCGACGTTGTGCACCACCGCGATGGCGCCCAGTGCGATCGGGAACTGCGTGACGGCGAGTTGTTTCAGTCCGTCAGCTGTCAACGGGTAGTCGGAGACGGCGAAGTCGATCTCGGGATCGGACAGTCGCTGGATGCCGCCCATCGATCCGACGGGCTCGTAGTCGATGCCGTTGCCGTTGAGCACCCAGTCGTTGCCGGTCGCGCCGGGCCGCTCGGGGTCGTCGGCGGCCTGGGCGTCGCGAAAGGCGGTCGCGGACCGCTCGATCAGCGGCTGCGCCAGGGTGGAGCCCGCGCCCTGGATCTCCGTCTGCTGCCCGCGACCCGTCAGCAGCAGGGCGACGATCCCGACCGCCAGCAGGATGACCACGGGCAGGATGATGCTTCGCCAACGCGCTGCGGGTGTCCGCAGTACGGGAACGCCGTCGTCCGGGCTGCCCAGCATCCCACTCCTCGAGGTGGTCGGGAGACCGGACGTTCGCCACGGTCGGTGACGAAAGTGAAATGCCTACGTATGAACGGCTGGGGGCCCGCCGTCAATTAGCTGACGAACGGCTCGTGTGCATTGGGCGCGAACGATTCTCGCTCGCTGTCACCGGGACGAAACGGGCGTTCGGCGGGCACAGCGGGGCGGAGCAGCCGTGATTGTGGAGTCCTAGCCGCGGTGAGCGCGGCTACGACTCCACAAATCACACAGGCGCTACCTCCGGCCGGGGCGGCGGGCGCCCTTGGCGATGCCCAGACCCTTGACCGGTGGCTCGTCGCCGACGACGCGGGCCTCCCCGTTGCCGGAGCCGTTCGTCGAGGGCGCCGGGGCGTCCTCGCTGTCCGTCGCCGCCTGTTCCGTCGGCTCGGGGGCGGTCTCGGGTTCCGGCTCGGGCGCCGCTTCGGGCTTCGACTCCGGCGCGCTCGGAGCAGCCTTCTTGGCGGGCGCCTTCTTCGCGCCGGGGCGGCGGGCGCCCGGGGCGATGCCCAGACCCTTGACCTCGGGTTCGGGCCGGGCGTCGGCCTCGTGCTCGGCGAGTCCACGATCCGAATCGGCGGTGTCGTCCGGCTCGGTGCCGGCCTGCACCTGATCGGGGTCGACGTTGGCGGGCTGCACGACCGTCGGCTCGCCCTCGTTCGGCGACACCTTCTTGGCCGGCGCTTTCTTCGCCCCCGGGCGGCGGGCGCCCGCGGCGAGGCCGAGGCCCTTGACCTCGGGCTGCGGCGCGGCAGGAGCCTCGGCATCTGCCGACGCCTCGGCCACCGGTTCGGCCTTCGCCGCTTGGCTTTCTGCGGGTGCCGCGGCGGTCTTCTTGGCCCCCGGCCGCTTGGCGCCGCCGGCGAGGCCGAGGCCCTTGACCGGTGCGGCGGCCGGCTTGTCGGCGGCGGGTGCGTCGGCCTTGGCTTCTGGGCTTTCGGTGGGTGCGGCCGCGGTCTTCTTGGCGCCTGGTCGCTTGGCGCCGCCGGCGAGGCCGAGGCCCTTGACCGGTGCGGCGGCGGGCTTGTCGTCGGCGGGTGCGTCGGCCTTGGCTTCTGGGCTTTCGGTGGGTGCCGCGGCGGTTTTCTTGGCCCCCGGCCGCTTCGCGCCACCGGCCAGCCCAAGCCCCTTGGCGGGCGCGGCCGCGGTCTTCGCCTCCGGCTTGGCTTCGTCATCGCCGCCGGGCTTCTTCGCCCCGGGCCGCTTGGCGCCACCGGCCAGGCCGAGGCCTGTCACCGGCTTGGCCTCGGCGGCGTCGTCGGCCTCGGCCGCTGCGCCGGTCTCCTCGGCTTCCTCGTCCTCCTCGACCGCGGGCGCCTCGGCGGCGGTCTTCGCGGCGACCTCGGCGCGCTCCTCGGCCTCCTTGGCCGCGGTGCCCTTCTCGGGCAGCGTCACCGAGCTCTTGTCGAGCGAGCCGAGCAGCAGCTGCGCGACGTCGAGCACCTCGACCTTCTCGATGTCCCTGGCGGCGGCGACGTCGTCGACACCGTCGGTGATCATCACGCGGCAGAACGGGCAGCCGGTGGCGATCGCCGATGCGCCGGTGTCGATGGCCTCCTCGGTGCGCTCGGTGTTCACCCGCTTGCCGATGTGCTCTTCCATCCACATCCGCGCGCCACCGGCGCCGCAGCACAGACCGCGGTCGGCGTGCCGGGGCATCTCGGTGAGCTTCGCTCCGGCAGCCCCGACCAACTCGCGGGGGGCGCTGTACTCCTTGTTGTGCCTGCCGAGGTAGCAGGGGTCGTGGTAGGTGACGTCCTGGCCTCCGCCGACCGGCGTCACGGGCACGAGCTTCTTGTCGCGGACCAGCCGGTTGAGCAGCTGGGTGTGGTGCAGCACGGTGTAGTTGCCGCCGAGCTGCGGATACTCGCGGCCCAGGGTGTTGAAGCAGTGCGGGCAGGTGACGACGACCTTGCGGTCGACCCGCTCGACGCCTTCGAACAGGCCGTCGAGCGTCTCGACGTTCTGCGCGGCGAGCTGCTGGAACAGGAACTCGTTACCCGAGCGGCGGGCCGAGTCGCCGTTGCAGGTCTCGCCCTCGCCGAGGACGAGGAACTTGACGCCCGCGGTGGCGAGCAGTTCGGCGACGGCCTTGGTGGTCTTCTTGGCCCGGTCCTCGTAGGCGCCGGCGCAACCGACCCAGAACAGGTACTCGAATCCCTCGAAGGTCTCGACGTCCTTGCCGAACACCGGCACGTCGAAGTCGACCTCGTCGATCCAGTTGGTGCGGTCCTTGGAGTTCTGCCCCCAGGGGTTGCCCTTGTTCTCCAGGTTCTTGAACAGCACGCCGAGCTCGCCGGGGAACTCCGACTCCATCATCACCTGGTAGCGGCGCATGTCGACGATGTGGTCGATGTGCTCGATGTCGACCGGGCACTGCTCCACGCACGCACCGCAGGTGGTGCACGACCACAGCACGTCGGGGTCGATGACGCCGCCCTGCTCGAGGGTGCCGACCAGCGGACGGGTCGCCTGCAGCGGGGAGTCGGCGGGGATGCGCTCGAAGCCGGATTCGGGAACGTGCTCGTGGGAGTGTTCCTCGCTGTGCTTCTCGCCGCGCGCCTCTTCGCCGAGGCCGCCCTCCGGGGTGTTCTCGAGCGGGCTCTCCTTGCCGTCGAGGAAGTACGGCGCCTTGGCGAACATGTGGTCGCGCAGGTTCATGATCACGAGCTTGGGCGACAACGGCTTACCGGTGTTCCAGGCGGGGCACTGGGACTGGCAGCGGCCGCACTCGGTGCAGGTGGTGAAGTCGAGGAAGCCCTTCCAGGTGAAGTCCTCGATCTTGCCGCGGCCGAGCACGGCGTCCTCGGCGGGATCCTCGAAGTCGACCGGCTCGCCCTTGGACTCCACCGGCAGCAGCGGGCCCAAGCCGTTGGGCATCCTCTTGAACGTGACGTTGATGGGCGCCAGGCCGATGTGCAGGTGCTTGGAGTGCAGCACGATCAACAGGAACACCAGCATCACGGCGATGTGCCCGAGCAGGGCGATCGTCTCGATCCACTCGTTGGCGGTGACGCCGAGCGGGCGCATGATCCAGCCCATGAGCTGGGAGAAGAACGCGCCGTTGCCGTAGGGCAGATTGCCCACGACGGCCGCCGCGCCGCGGACCAGGGCGTAGGTCCAGATGACGTTGAAGATCATGAACAGGATCAGCCAGGCGCCACCGGTGTGCGAGCCGTAGAAGCGCGAGTCGCGGCCGTGTTTCTTGGGTTCGCGCACGATGCGGATCACGGCGAAGGTCGCGATGCCCACCAGCACCATGACGGCGAAGAAGTCCTGCAGGAAGCCCAGCGCGTCCCAGCGGCCGACGAACGGGATGTGGAAGTCGTGATCGACGAGCAGGCCGAAGGCCTCGACGTAGACCGAGCCCAGGATGAAGAAGCCCCACATCGTGAAGAAGTGCGCGATGCCGGGGATCGACCACTTGAGCAGCCGGGTCTGCCCGAACACCTCCTCGAACTGCGTGGTGATGCGCTTCTTGAGGTTGTCCTTGCGGTTGTTCGCCTCGCTCGTCGGCTGTCCGGACCGGATCAGCTTCGTCAGCCACAGGAACCGCTTCACGGCGAGCGCGCCGACGACGGCGATCATCAGAACCCCGGCGATGATCCTGATCAGCATCTGCGTGTCCACGCTGCGCCTCCCCGGCTAGGTAAGTTACCCGACAGTAACTTAAGTAATGTTACCCGTCAGTAACTTAGGCTATGTGCCTGCTCATAGTGACACCCTGCCCCTGGGCACCGCCACGAAGGTTGACCTAACTAGTCGGTCGGTTACCCCTGCGGCGCCAGCATGGCGCGCAACATCGACAGCATCTCCGAGCGCGATTCGGCGCCGAGACGGCGCCGGATCCGGGCGACGTGATGCTCGACGGTCTTCGCCGAGATGAACAGTTGGGCGCCGATGTCGCGGTACGGCATGCCGAGCAGCAGGAGTTCGGCGACCTCCCGCTCCCGGTCGGAGAGCCGCGAGGACGCGGGCGTCGATGCCGGCGTCGACGACGGTGTGCGCAGCGGTTGCGGCAGGTCGGCGGCCCCGGTCTCGACGTCGCCGCCCGCGACCGACTGCTTGAGGTCGCGGGCCAGCTGCAGCATGGCCTGCGACACCCGGGCGTCCGGCGTCTGCAGCGCCGCCTGTCCGGCCAGCCGGGTGGCGTCCCAGGTCAGCCCGAACTGCGACAGCGACCGCGCGGCCGCGGTCACCTCGGCGGGTTCGACATGGTTGGCCAGCACCCGCAGCCAGGTGCGGCCCGCTGTGGCCAGCGACTTCGCGAAGGCACTGCCGGCGGCTGCGGCGGTCAGGGCCTGGCCGTGCGGTGCCACCGCATCCGGAGCGTTGGCGAGGATGCCCGCGTGCACGCCGGCCCAGTGCAGCGGGGTCGACCACAGCACCGGGTTGCCGAGCGACTCGAGCAGCGCGAACGCCTCGGCCAGAGGATGCGCCAGCCGGTCCACCTGACGCATCCGGGCGGCCGCCACCCACAGCTCACCCAGGGGGAGCAACGAGAACAGGTCGACCGAGTACTCGGCGAGCACCTCCATCGCGGCATACCAGTGCTTCTGCATGGCGCCGCTGTCACCACTGCGCCGGGCGACCGCCGTCTGGAGCGCCGCCGACCACAGCGCATCGCGACGGTGCAGGGCGGCGTTCACCGTGTCCGCCACACTCGCCGACGCGGCGCCGAGTTGGCCGTCCTGCATCCGCACCCACCCCGCCAGCAACCGGTGCCGGTGCGTGACGAAGATCTCAGCGTCGGCGTGCTCTGCGCCGTCGGCCTCCCTGACCGCCCGGCCGATCACGCTGCGCGCCCGCACCGGGTCACCGCCGTGCAGCGCCGCCAGCGTGACCAGCGCGGCCGGGGTATCGGGCGCGACCTCCTGGGAACCGCGCTCGGCGGTGATCGCCTGACTCAACCGCGCCACCGCGACGGCATACGGCTGGTCCAGCGACTGCATCAGACCCTCCGCCAGGCTGCGCGCCGCCCTGGCCGTCGACGTCGGCGGCCCGACGCTGTCGGCGGTCAGCACCGTGCGCGCCGTGACCGGATCGCCCGCGGCCACCGCGACGACGGCGCCCGCCGCACTGACGACGGCGTCCGGGT
>NZ_JACKSJ010000250.1 GCF_025821665.1 [Mycobacterium] manitobense | reverse complement strand
GCCGCCGGCCAACCAGGCCGGCCGCGCCCCGGAGGCACCGGCGCCCGCCGGCGCGGTACCGCCGACTCCCGCTGGACCGCAGCAGTTGTCGGCGGCCAAGGCGCAGGCCCTGCAGGAGGTCGAGACCGCGCTGACGGCGGCCCGCGAGGCGCAGCGCAGCGGTGACTTCGCCCAGTACGGCGAGGCATTGCAGCGCCTCAACGACGCGATGACCGAGTACAACAGCGCGCGCTGACCGGCGCGGACGGCCCTTTTAAGCTCGACCGGTGCACTATCGCCTGCTCGGACCCCTGCAGGTGGTCCGAGCAGGCGCGACGGCTCGGGATGCGAGCGGTCGCCGAGGCCGCCGACCGACTGGCCTGATCGCGATATTGGTGCGCCCGACCCTCGAGTCCGGCACGCACAATGGAGGCACTGGCCACGCAGACAGGGGATCGGCACGGTGTCTCCGGGAATCGCAGCGGTCCTCGGCTCGAAGCCCGAGGCGTTGATCACCGCTGCCGGTCAGGTGGTCGAGTCGGTGTCGAACGTCGATGTCCAGATCGCCAGCGGACGCACCCAGTTCGCTGATCTGGACACCAAGTGGAACGGCACCGCCGCCGAGTCGGCTCAGGTCAGCGGTGCGGAGATGATCGGCGACCAGGTGATCTACCGCGACAAGCTGTCGGCTCTGGAGAAGCAGCTCAACCACTACGGGGGGAGCCTGCGCGACATCCGCAAGGAGCTGTCCGACCTCGTCACCAGCGGCGAGGCGGGGTATTTCGACATCTCCGACGACGGGACCGTGACGCCCGGCTGGCGACTGTTGGCGTGGGGCGCGCTGTCGCCGCGAAACGCCATGGAGGTCAACATCAGGCGGCTGCAGTTGCAGACGAAGATCCAGACGGCGCTCGACAAGTTCGACGCCGCGGACAAGGCCGCCGCAGGCGCGATCCGCACGGCGAACCGGGGCTGACGTGGCGCCGGAGGCCCTGGAAGTCAGCATCGACGGGATGCGCGACAGCGCGAGCGGGCTTGCCACGATCGCGAAGTGGCTCTGGTTCGACCATGCCGGCGGAGAAGTCTCGGAAGCGGCAGGAGGGATGTCGGGCTTCGCGACCGCGTCTGCGCTCACCGAGGTCGGCGAATCGCTGACCGGTCAGGCGAAATCGCTTGGCAACGACGTATCCGACTTCTCCGACAAGCTCTATCTGGCGGCGAGCAAGTACCAGGACGGCGACATCGAAGCGGCCGAGAACATCGACTTCGCCGGGCCGGAGGAACCCCCGGCCGAGGACCCCAACGCGACACCCGAACAGAAGCTTCCGGCCTACGAGCAGGCGCTGCGTGACGCCGGTCTGCTCACCGGTCCGGTGGAGAAGGGGTCCAAGTACGAACAGTGGCTGCGCAACGCCGCCGAGAACGGGGTGCCACCCGAGACCATTGTCGACATCGCCCGCACCCACGACATCGACCCGCAGGACTTCGACGTCTTCGACGGCATGCAGGAGGTCAAGGATGCCGACGGCAAGTCGTTCTTCATCATCCCGCCCGGCACCAGCCCGGCGGACATCAAGAAGGCGACCATGATGACCTACGTGCTCAATGCCGGTACCGACTACGGCAAGGCCGCGGCCGGTGACGACGGGATCGCGGGCACCTCGGACGACGTTCAGAACGATTTCGAGGAAGTGCCGTACTCGGCCGACGAGATCCAGCGGATCATCGACCGGCAGAACGAGAACGACAGGAGTTACCTCGTCGCCGCCGGACTGCCCTACACCGGTGCGGCGGTCGCGACGACACCGAACGGGATGCTGATGTCGATGGGCGGCAAGCCGACCGACTACGCAGCCTTCCAAGCAGGGACCACCTACGGTGACATCTTCGCGGTCAACATCAACGACCTGAAGAACCCGCAGGAAACGATGCGCGACATGATCGAGTCAGGACATGAGTGGGGTGCCGGTGCCACACCGGGCTCGGCCAGAGAGGGGACCCTCGATCTTGACCGGATCCTGCATCACGAGGAGCGGCACTCCCAGCAGTGGGCGGACAAGGGAACGCTCCTGATGGGCATCGACTACGGCACCGGTTACTACATGGATCAGCACGGCATGACGAATCCCCTCGAGGAGGACGCCGGCCTGCACGACGGGGGATACACGCGGTGATTCGTCGTCGATTCGCCGTCGCGGTGGCCGTGGCGGCGCTCGTTGCCTCGAGCGCGTGCGACAGCGAGAAGGGCTACCGCCCGCCGCCGGGCGCACCTTCGCTGCTGCCCTCGTGGGGCGCGAGGGAGACCGACGGGAAGCTGCAAATTTGGACTGGCACGCCATGCGTGGGTATCACCAAGCTCACCCTTGGGCACGACATGGGCGGGCCTGACCTGGTCTTGACGGCCGCCGCTTCCGAGGGGGCGAACGTCGAACACCTGACGCTGGGCGGGCCGTACCCGGGTTTCCGCGTGACCGAGTCATGGCCGGCCGGAATGGACTGGCGCGCCGCCGACCAATTGGTACTGCAGGTCGACGGCAAAGACGTGACTTTCGGTGCCACGACCGAGGTATCCGACATCGTGAACGGTTCGCCGGATCATCCCGCCGACACCTTCTGGTTCGACGGGGTCGGCTGGCTGAACCCGGCCGACGTCGCCGCCAAGGATGGCAAGGACTTCGCCGCCGTCTGCACCCCCAACCCTCCGGCCACGGCCGATTGAATCCTTGGCGGGCACTTGGTGTGCGCGCCAAGCCGACGCCAAGCGCGGTCCTCGATGCTGGTCGCACACCAGACTGAAGGGATTTCGATGACCGTGACCAGCACCACACCTCACCTGGTTTGCGCGAGCGTGCGTGTCTGCCGGTGGACACGCCGCTGATGACCAGCGGATTGTGCACGATCGATGCGTTCCGAGGGTGCTGATCCTGTCGGCGACCACGCGATTTGGAGCTGTGCCCTCGGCATAGGTAACCTTGCGTTCACCAACGCGGGGTGGAGCAGCTCGGTAGCTCGCTGGGCTCATAACCCAGAGGTCGCAGGTTCGAATCCTGTCCCCGCTACCAGTTGAAACGGCCCCCGGAGATCACTCCGGGGGCCGTTTTCATGCGGTCTGGGAAACCAGTTTGGGAACTGGCGGAGTTTCTCGGAAATGGACGCTACGACGCCGACAGGGTTTCATCGAGCGGGCGATGGGCGAAGACGTCGTCGTCTGTCGACTCTGCGACCGACCGAGTAGGTCCCTGTCGTTGTTCGGCCTACCGACGGTCCTTGCCCCGGACCGGCGGACAGGAGAGTGTGGACACGGCGGTGATGCGCCTGAGCGGCTGACGACGTCTTCAGGCCGCAGTGGTGGCGCATCGCGGCGCAACCGTCGCCGGATCGTGATTCTCGAGCCGTTTTCCCGATTTGAGGATTCACCGAAGGTTTTCGTCCTGCCGGCAATGTGGCGACCGGTGCCGAGTGGAGGTCGTCAGGCGGTCGAGATGCGGACGGCTTGAGGACGTTGCCACCGGATCGGTGCCGGCTGTCGGCCGCCAACGCGCTTCGGTCGCGAACGTCCGGCGTGACTACGGTTGGCCATACCTTCCGGCTGACCCCGAGTCCGTTCGCGCTCCGTAGATCGCACACGTCCACATATGGACCAGCGTTTGGAGGACCTGGTCAGTTGCAACGGCGGGCGACCCGCCGGTGAACGCCGCCAGTAGCGTGCGTTCGTTCATCAAGTTGAGTGCGGTGGCGATGTCGTGTGCAGGGAGAGTGACCGGTGCGGCGCCGCATTTGCGTTCGGCCTCGATGGCGGTTGCCGTGACGTCGATCCACTTGCTCATGAACGTCGAGAACATCTGACGAACCTCGGGGTTGTCGGAGCTGAATGCGGCCATCGTGACGCCCCGGTGCGCGCCGAAGGTGTCGATGAAGACCTTGATGCCGGGCCGCCAGACTTCGCGACCGTCGGCGGTATCGGCCAGTACCTCAAGCGCCGTGTCGACCTCGCGAATCACCTGCGCCCACAGCGTTCGCAGCACCGCATCCTTAGACGGGAAGTAGAAGTAGAAGGTCGGGCGCGAGATCCCGGCCCCGCGGGCCAATTCGTCGACGGAGATTGCGGCGAAGCCTCGTTCGTCGAGCAGGCGCTCGGCGGTGGTGAGGATGGCCTGTTCGCGCTCGTCGCCGGACCGGCGAATCGGTCGGCGACCGCGGGACACGCGGGCCGTAGCGGCGGTGGTCACGCAGCCGACTTTACATGGTGTCGAGTTTCTCAACACGGTGTTGACCTTTTCGACGCACTGTTGATAGCTTTACATCATGACCGATTTTGTCGACGTAGTGATCGTGGGTGCCGGGATCTCCGGCATCAGTGCCGCATGGCACCTACAGCAGCAAGCCCCCGGCAAGAGCTACGCCATCCTCGAGCGCCGCGAGAAGCTAGGAGGCACCTGGGACCTGTTCAAATACCCCGGTATCCGGTCGGATTCGGACATGTACACCCTGGGCTTCCACTTCAAGCCGTGGGCGACCGACCAGATGATCGCCAGTGGTCCTTCGATTTGGAACTACCTCGACGAGGCAGCATCCGAGAACGGCATCGATAAGCACATCCGCTACGGCCAGAAGGTGGTGTCGGCGAACTGGTCCGACGAGGACGGCGTCTGGGAGATCACCGTCGACCGCGGCGGCGAGCAGGCAATCGTTCACGCCGGCTTCCTCTGGGCGTGCAGTGGCTACTACGACTACGACGAGGGTTTCTCGCCGGAGTTCGCCGGCGCCGACGATTTCGCCGGGACGATCGTGCATCCGCAGCACTGGCCGGAGGATCTCGACTACCAGGGCAAGAAGGTCGTTGTGATCGGCAGCGGTGCCACCGCAATCACTTTGGTCCCCGCGCTGACGGACGATGGCGCTGGCCACGTCACCATGCTGCAACGCACCCCGACCTATATCGGCTCGCTGTCCGACAAGGATCCCTTCGCGGCGCGGGCATTCAGGCTGCTGCCGCAGAAGGCCGCCTACACGGCGGTGCGGTGGAAGGCCATCCTGACCGCCACCGCGCAATATCAGATCGCTCGCATGCTGCCCGGTGTCTTTCGCAGAACGTTGCGCTCGATGGCCGAGCGCCGCCTGCCCGAGGGCTTCGACTACGACAAGCACTTCGCGCCTGATTACAAGCCCTGGGACCAGCGGGTGTGCCTGGCACCCAACGGCGATATCTTCACGGTGATCCGTACGGGCAGAGCTGACGTCGTCACCGACACGATCGACCGGTTCACCCCCGAGGGGATCTTGCTGACGTCCGGCGAGACGCTCGAGGCCGACATCATCGTCACCGCCACGGGGCTGAACGTGCGATTCTTCGGCGGCGCCCAGCTGCAACGCAACGGTGCGCCTATCGATGTCGCTGACACCGTGGCTTTCAAGGGCATGATGCTTTCCGGTGTCCCGAACATGGCCTTCACGTTCGGCTACACCAATGCGTCCTGGACGCTCAAGGCCGACCTCACCTCCGAGTACGTCAGCCGCCTGCTGAACTACATGGAGGACAACGGCTTGACCACCGTCGAGCCGCGCCAGCCCGGCAGCGACGTCGAGCGCCGGCCCTTCTTGGACCTCACCTCGGGCTACATCAAACGGGCGACCGACCGGATCCCGAAGTCCGGTTCCAAGGCACCGTGGCGGCTCAAGCAGAATTACTTCGTCGACCTGCGGGTCATCCGCGACGGCAAGATCGACGACGACGCACTGCAATTCTCCCGGCAGCGCGCACCTGTGACGGTTTAGTTTTCCCGCCAACCAGAAGCGAACCCGTAACAAACCCATGTGGGGCGGTGTGGGTTCTGCGACAGGGCACGACAAAGGGCAGAAATTGGATATGGGAATTGTCGAGAAGTCGCTCGTTCGATCTGTCGTGAGACTCAGGCGGCGTGTGCTACGACAACGATTCGGGATCGATCTGTTGCGGCGGTGCTGTGAACCAGCGCGCGGCAAGGGTGTCGCAGATCGCACGCTCCTGTTCCTCCCCGAGGGGATGCATCAGCAAGCCTTCGATGGTGAACACGCCGATCATGACTTCGGCGTCGAGGACCGCTTCGGGGGCACCAGCGCTCTGCAGTTCCCATCGATAGATGCTCCCGGTGAGCAGGTGAAAGTTGTTGTGCCACTGGGCAACTGTCGATGAACGTTCGGCTCGGGCGTGCACGGCGCTCACTAGCCGGCTCATCTGCTGCAGCTGGCGCACCACCCAGAAAAGTCGCGCGGAAATCGACTCGTTGGCCACCGCTTCGTACTGTGACCACACGTCGGTCATCACATCGTCGAGCACCGCGATGAGCACGTCGTCTTTATCGCCGAAATACCAGTACACGGTGTTAGCAGCGACGCCGGCCGCTGCGGCGAGACGGCTCATCGACGTGGCGTCATACCCCGCGTCGACGAACAGCTTTCGCGCCGCTGCGACGATTTCGGCACGTTTCTCTTCGGATGCCCGTGGTCGTCGATTTCGCGGCATGCGGTCAGCTTAGATCAGTGTGTTGATTGCTGTTCAAGATACTGCTAACCTTCTTGAACGACAATCAAGAAGATTGCGCACCACAGGGAGAGACATGACTGAGCACACCTACGTCCGGACCGACGTCACGTTCTCCTCTGGGGGCACGTCGTGCGCGGCGTGGCTGTACCGGCCCGACGGCGTCGAGAATCCGCCCATTGTGGTGTTGGCACACGGATTTGCCGCGTTCCGCGAACTGCGCCTGGACGCCTACGCCGTGCGTTTTGCTCAGGCGGGCTACGCCGCTCTGGTGTTCGATTACCGGCACTGGGGTGCCAGCGAGGGACAGCCCCGCCGCGTTCTGGACATCGCCAAACAGCAGGCGGACTGGCGGGCCGCCGTCGCTTACGCCCGTAGTTTGGACGACGTGGACACCACTCGGGTGGTGGGGTGGGGTTCTTCTTTCGGCGGTGGCCACGTTCTCACATTGGCCGCCCGCGACCGGAGTTTCGCGGCCGCCATCGTCCAGGTGCCCCATGTCTCCGGACCGGCTTCAGCGTTCTCTCAATCCCCGAAGTTGGTCGCGCGTCTCATCGCCGCAGGCCTGCGCGATCAGGTGGGCGCGTGGCTCGGGCGCGAACCGTATCGAGTCACGTCCATCGGCAGGCCCGGCGAGTTCGCGATGATGACTTCACCCGGCGCTTATGAACTCGTCGAGGAGATGGCTGGGGGCGAGGCGGCTGAGCACCTGCGCGCGCAACTCGAGGCCGAAAACGACGTCGCCGCCCGAATCGCCCTGCGCGTGCCGATGTATTCACCCGGTCGACGCGCCGCCAAGATCACCGTGCCCACGTTGGTTCAACTCGCCACGAAGGACGACGTCACGCCGTACGCGAAGGCGCGGAAGATCGTGGCACGGATCCCGAAGGGGGAGGTGCGGTCCTACGACATCACGCATTTCGAGCCGTATCTGGAGCCGCATTTCGAGCAGGTCGTGACCGATCAGATCGCGTTCCTGAACCGTCACATCGGAGGTGAACCCCGTTGATCACACCGCCGTCGACGGCCCCGACCCGCCTGGCTGCCGTTCATCGCCTGGTGGTCGGGGCGGGTTTCGCAGAATTGGCCGACATGGTCACGAGACCTTCGACGTAGCCAACGACGACGCTCGCCGAGCCCGGTAGGCCGCTGCGTGAAACTCGCACTGCGCGTCTCCATCCACGAAAGCGAACGACCCTAGTATGACGAGAGAGGAACTTCCGATGTCGACAAGTCGACGAGCCGCCCTGATCACCGGTGCCTCCGCTGGTATCGGAGCCGTCTTCGCCCGCCACCTCGCCGCCGAGGGACACGACGTGTTGCTCGTCGCCCGCCGCGCCGAGCGTCTCGAAGAACTGGCTGCGGACCTCCGCCAGGCGCACGGCGTGCGGTGCGAGGTCTTCGCCGCCGACCTCACCGACCCCGCCGCGCCGGCTGCCATCATCGATCACGCCGGCCAGGTCGGATTGCGCATTGACGTACTCATCAACAACGCCGGCTTGTCGTCGAGCACGACGTTCTCCAAGACCCCGTGGGAGTCGGTGGCCGGCGAGATACAACTCATGGTGACCGCCCCGACCGAACTGATCCACCGCGTCATTCCCGGCATGAAGGAACGCCGGTGGGGACGCATCGTCAATATGTCCTCACTGGCCGCGTTGAGTCCGCCGGGCGGAGGCTTGCTCTACACCGGCATCAAGTCCTACGTGCTCGACGTCTCCCAGTCGCTGGACATGGAACTCAAACCCCACGGTATCCACGTCACCGCGCTGTGCCCCGGCTTCACCCATAGCGAGTTCCACGACGTCATGGGAACCCGCGATGCCGCCGACCGACTCCCGAATTTCCTGTGGCAACAGCCCGAACCAGTGGTTCGGGAGGGATGGGCCGCCGTCACCAAAGGCAACCCCGTCTGCGTGCCGGGCACTGTCAACAAGCTGACCGCTGCAGCGATGCGCCCTATCCCGCAGCGGCTTCAATACGTCCTGGGTCGCACCTTCAACCCGTTCAAGTAGGCAGTGATCAGGTTTGGCCACTCGGGCTGGTCGACGACGTATCGAGTTGACAGCTAGGGCTTCAGCTGTTGGTCGCGTGGGTGTAGAGCTGGCGAGGATGTCCTCCGAGCGTCCGGTTTCTGAGTAGAACAGCGGCCGTCCGATAATGGCGATCCGCGCCGGCAAGAGGTCGTCGCCGGCCGCGCAGTACTCGACGGCCACGTCGTCGGAGGCGTCCGGCACCAGTTCCGCAACGAGGGCGACACCCTGCACGCATACCTGACCGTCGAATTCCCCTCCGACCCGAGCGGTTGGGACCTAGTGGAATGTCCACGACAGCGAACGTGCCATGAACTGGGCTCATGAGACGTGACGAGCCCTGGCGCCCGGCTCATATCCCTTAGCAGGTTCGAATCCTGTCCCCGCTACCAGTTGAAGCGGCCCCCGGAGATCAATTGCGATGTGGGGTCTTGAGCACCCGTCACCGTCAACGATCTCTGGAAGAAGCTGAAAGCGGGAGGGATTCGCGAATCCATGGTCACTCATCCTGCGTCGCGATTGCCGCGGTGGGACTGAACAGCACCAGAATCCGCACACATCACGCTTTCCGCACGTGAAGCGTTGGCCGTGCGCTGTTCGTTGGCGGCGACTAGGCCCGCTCGCTCACCTTCGCATCTCGTAGGATGATAAATGCAATCACAAACGGTTTGAGGAGCGAGATGGCTGCGCCGAATGGCAACATGCGGTCCTTGGATCGCGCTTTCGACGTGCTGACTGTGCTGCAGGTTGCGAAGCAACCGTTGCGTCTCAGCGAAGTCGCGCGTCTCAGCGGTCTTCACGTTGCGACCGGTCAGCGCATCCTCAACGTCTTGCTTTCCCGCGGCTACGTCGCCCGGACCGGCGACACATACACTGCCGGCCCTGCGGCGCTGGCCGTGGCACACGCATTCATGGTGACTAACCCGTTGAGCCTCCTGGCGCAGACTACGCTGCAGCAGTTGGCCGCAATCACCGGTTTTACGGCATCGCTCTATGTGCGAGTGGAGAATTCGCGCGTTCTGGTGGCCCGGGTGGAGAGCGCGAATCCACTGAGCTACGTGCTGCCTGTTGGTGAACGGCTTCCTCTGCACCTCGGGGGGGCCGGCAAGATATTTCTCGCCGAACTCGATGTCGAAGAGGTCGATCAGATCGTCCCTCGCGAGCCCATTCCTCTGGCTTCGGGCGCAGCTACGACCAAGTCGGACCTTCTCGCCGAACTGGACAGGATCCGTGACGATGGACACGCCTACTCGGTCAGCGAGCGTAGTTACGGGATCGCGTCGGTCGCGGCCCCGGTCCGATCGCCAAGCGGGACGTTGGTGGCCGTGTTGGGAATCACTGGTCCCGCGGACGAGATGACCGAGCCGCACGTCGCGCGCGTGATCAACGAGGTTCGCCGCGCGGCAACGGCGCTGGGCGCCCGCTTGCCTGTGACCGGATAGATCCGCCTCCTCGCACATCACGGCTCGCCTGCCAAGCCACCGTCGCGGCTTTCAATCGACGTGTGCGCGTTCAACACCGCGCACCGACGTGCGCTGAGCAGAGCCCCGGGACGTTCACAAGTGTCCACGGGGACAAGCACGTGGGAATTCCGTTCGGGGTTGACATCGACGGCCAGGTGTGACCACCATTACTGCATCAAGTGATAGGAGCTATCACACAATGATAGAACGGTATCAACGGTGACATATCCCGATGCTCAAGCGCAGCCGCCGGACACCCCTTCGCCCGTGGCTCAGCGTGTTCTGGTGCTCGCTGCTCAGCTCGTCCTGATCGCGGTGGGCCTCTACGTGGCTGTCGAATCCAGATCGCTGGGCCTATGGACGAAACTTGGTCCCGGCCCGGGTCTTCTCCCTCTGATCCTTGGCGTCGCTCTCGTCGGGCTCGCGGCAGCCTGGCTGGTTCAGACGGTTCTGGACCGCCGCCGGGCTACCAAATCCTGGGACGACGACGGTCCGGCCGAGCCATTGGACCGCCCCTACATTCTCGGCGTCGTCGGCGGCTTGATCGTGCTGGCGGCCGTGATGGAACTGATTGGTTTCCAGATCTCGATGGCGGTATTTCTCTTCGCCGAGCTCATGTTTCTCGGCCGCCAGAAATGGTGGGTGGCCGCGTCGGTAGCCCTTGTCGGCAGTATCGGGGTCTTCGTGCTGTTCGACCGGGTTCTGGCCGTGCAACTACCGCTGTCCTCACTGCCGTTCTTGTCGGGATTGGGGCTGTAGATGGACGTCCTCTATGAACTGGCGAACGGCTTCGCCGCTGCGCTGACGTGGGAGAACCTCGCGTTCGCCCTGATTGGATGCCTACTGGGCACCCTCATCGGGGTCCTGCCGGGGATCGGGCCTGTCGCCGGAGTCGCCCTGCTGATCCCACTGACCATGAACCTTGATCCGGCGAGCGCGATCATCATGCTCGCTGCCATCTTCTACGGCACCACATACGGCGGAACGATCACCAGCGTGCTCCTGAATACACCCGGTGAAGCGGCATCAGCCATCACCACGCTCGACGGCTATGAGATGACGAAGCAGGGCCGCGCTGGTTCTGCACTCACCATTGCGGCCGTCGGCTCCTTCGTCGGAGGAACAGCCGCAACCGTCCTTCTGGTCATCGCGGCCAAACCGCTCGGGTCCCTCGGCCTGAGAATCGGCCCGCCCGAATTCTTCGCGCTCGTCATGGTGGGGCTGTCGTTGCTGGTGGCGCTGTCCGGTAAGTCAATGGTTCGAGCGCTCATTTCGGGTGTGCTCGGGCTGTTGATCGCGATGATCGGGGTCGATCCGGTCGCTGGCGCCCCGCGTTTCACCTTCGGCGCCGACCGTCTGCTCGATGGTGTCAGCTTTGTCGCGATTGTCGTCGGCCTTTTCGGCCTGTCCGAGTTGCTGATGGCCGGCCGCTCGAAGATCGCCGCGCCGAAAGCACCCGGCTTCCGGTCGCTGATGCCGACACGCGAAGACTGGCGCCGCAGTACACCCTCTATCGGCCGGGGAACTGTCATCGGTTCTGCCCTCGGTCTGATCCCGGGTATGACCGGCTCGGTATCGTCGCTGCTCGCCTACGGTGCGGAGAAGAAATTCTCCCACCACCGAGATGATCTGGGCCACGGCGCTGTCGAGGGCGTCGCCGGTCCGGAGACCGCCAACAACGCCCACGCTAACGGCGCGCTGATCCCGTTGTTCACGCTGGGAATTCCGGCCTCACCGACCATCGCGGTCCTCATGGGGGCGTTCCTGCAGCAGGGACTCACCCCCGGCCCCACCCTGTTCGCCGAGGACTCGGCGATTGCATGGACCATCATCGCCAGCTTGTTCATCGGCAACGTGATCCTGCTCGCGCTCAATGTGCCGTTGGTGAAGTTGTGGACCTCGATCCTGCGTATTCCGTATCCGGTTCTGGCGGCGATCATCCTGCTGTTCCTCGTCGTCGGCTCTTACACGATCAACTTCACAGTGTTCGACGTATTCGTGATGATCGGCGCCGGTGTGGTCGGGCTGGCCATGCGTCAACTCGACATCCCTTTGGCCCCATTGGTACTCACGCTCGTCCTGGGGCCCTTGATGGAACGCTCACTGCGCGAGTCCCTCGAGCTGTCGCTCGGTGACCCGACGGTGTTCTTCACCCGGCCTATCAGCGCAGTCCTGCTGATCATTGCCGCCCTGATCGTCATCAGCCCCCTGCTGAAGCTCCGCAAACCGCGATTGCTGCAAGACGATCCGGAGACCTGAACGGTTCCGACCATCACCGAACCCACCCCTTCGAAAATCAAGGAGAGATGATGTCCACCAAACAACTTCGAATCGCGGCTGCCGCTGCGTTGATGGCGAGCTTGGCCCTGTCCGGCTGCGGTCGCCCGACGGAAAGTGGCAGCGCCGGTGACGGCTTTCCGGGTAACAAACCGATCGAGCTGGTCGTTTCGTTCGCGCCCGGCGGCGCCGTCGACACCGCCGCCCGTCTCGTCGCCCCCGAACTGGAGAAGAACCTCGGAACCAACGTCGAGGTCGTCAACCGCCCCGGGGCGGGTGGTCAGATCGGATACACCGAGCTGACGGGCGCCAAAGCCGACGGGTACACGATCGGCGCGACGGGCTCGCCTTCGGTGGTGGTCTCGCCGCTGGATCCGGCACGGGGCGCCACGTACACCCGCGAGAGCTTTCAACCGCTAGGCATGCAGGTCGTCGATCCCGCCGTCGTTGGTGTCGCACCGGATAGCCCCTACGAATCACTGAGTTCGTTGATCGATGCCGCAAAGGCGGCGCCGGGGACGATCACCGCGACGACAACCGGCATCCAGACCGGCGAGCATTTCGCCATCGCCGACATGAATGAGGTCACCGGGGCAGAACTCTCACCAGTGCACTTCTCCGAAGGTCAATCGCAAGCTGTCGCAGCTTTTCTCGGCAATCACGTACAGGTCTACGTCGGTAGCACCAGCGACGTGATCGATCTCGTCAAGCAGAACAAAATCCGTGTCCTCGGAGTGATGGATACCCAGCGCAGCAAGTTCCTGCCCGACGTGCCGACGTTCCAGGAGTCCGGATACGACGTCGTGTCGACCACCGCGCGCGGCTACTCTGCACCGGCAGGCCTGCCCGACGCGGTGTCGAAAAAGTTGCAGGAGGCGCTCAAGTCGGCCATCGAGAAGCAAGAAGTCGTCACCAAAATGACTGACCTGGGTCTGGAGACCCGATACCTCGACGCCACGCAGTACGAGCAGTTGTGGACCGAGCAGGAGACCACCTACAAGGAGCTCATGCCCGCCGTCAGCCAGGAAGCCAACTGATGCACACCTCGACCACAGGCCACCCAAGCAGCGGTGTAGACCGCCCGTCGCCCGAGATGCTGGAGAGATTCGCCCAGCTCCCGGCGGCGAATGTCGGCGACGCGATGGATCGCCTCGGTGCGCTTGATGCGCGGATCAAACCCGTGTGGCCCGGCGCCACGATCATCGGGCCGGCCTTCACCGTCTGGACCCGTGCCGGCGACAACAAACTTCTGCACGAAGCCATGCGGATGGCAGCCCCTGGAGACGTGCTGATCGTCAACGGCCAGGGTGACGAATCACGCGCCCTTCTGGGTGAACTGATGGCCGAACGTGCCAAAGTACTCGGGTTGGCGGGATTCGTCGTCGATGGCGCAGTCCGCGATGCCGACATCATCGGTGAGATCGAGCTGCCTGTCTTCGCGCGCGCTGTCACACCGGCCGGTCCCTACAAGTACGGCCCGGGTCGATTGGGCAGCGTCATCGCGGTAGGCGGTGTCGCAGTCGCACCCGGTGACATCGTGCTCGGTGACGCCGACGGAGTTGTGATCGTCCCGCAGCAGGATGCCGAGCACGTACTGAAGGCCGCGGAAGCCAAGTTCGCAGACGAGACGGCTCGGCGCGCAGAGATAAAGGCGGGGCGATGATGAACACCGAACCCACCGAACCCACCGAACCCACGGAACGTGCGCACTGCGCGGTTATCGGTCTCGGTGAAGCGGGCGCGAAATATGCGGCAGCGCTCACTGAAACTGGCTGGTCAGTAGTCGGTTTCGACCCCGGTCCAGTGTCAACCCCACCGGGAGTGACGCGGGTAGACCGGGCCGCCGACGCCGTACGCGGTGCCAAGTTGATTCTCGTCCTCACCGCCGCCAAGGCATCTCACCCCGTCGCTGAATCCGTCGTGGGGCAGCTGGCCTCAGGCGCCTGCTATGCGGACTTCACATCGTCGGCCCCGTCGGCCATGCGGGCTGTAGCCGATCTCGTCGAAGGTGCCGGCGCCGAATTCTGCGATGTAGCGATCCTGGGGCCAGTGTCGTGGCATGGTGCGCAGACACCGCTTATGGTCGCCGGCAATGGTGCAGCCCAGGTCGCTGAGGTCGCGAGACGATGGGGCGCGCACGTCGAGATCGTCGACGGACCACCAGGATCAGCGATGGCACACAAACTTCTCCGCAGCGTGCTGATGAAGGGACTGGCCGGTGTCGTCACCGAAGCAGTCACCGCCGGTGCAGCAGCGGGGTATGAAATGTGGATCCGCGATCAGATCGCGGCCCAACTCGCTGGTGATGGGCACGCCGTCATCGATCGTCTGCTCAGCGGCACCCGCACTCATGCCGATCGGCGCGCTCACGAAATGCACGACACCGCAGCCTATCTCGAAGAACTCGGTGTTCCTGCCGAACTTACTCACGCCACGGAGAATGCGTTGCGACGCATCGCAGACGAAGCGCAGCAGCGTGCCGATGAAGCGTGCTAGACCTGGTGCACCCGCCTGAGCAACCCTGCCTCTCGGATGCGGCCTGTAGGACCTCGCCTGCCCTATTGAGCCTGACCGTGTGCGCCGCCGTAACGGACAGAACTTCCCAGCCTGACAGGCACTCCAGAAGATCGAGCGACGCCCCATTCGGTCTGATCTGGGAACAATTTTGGGAACCAAACTCGGCGAAACGGGCCCAGACGGATGCGATCAGACGGAACCGCTCGGAGGGCGCACTCAGTAACACAATCAGAAAAGTCTGTGTCATATCCCATAGGTCGCAGGTTCGAATCCTGTCCCCGCTACCAGTTGAAACGGCCCCCGGAGATCACTCCGGGGGCCGTTTTCATGCGCTGGGAAAACGCTCGGGGAATGGCGGGGTGTGGTCGACACGACGCCCGCGCCGCGTCAGTTCACGAGATCCAGACCTGCGCGGACGATGCTGTCGGAGTCGATGCCGTGGTACTCGTAGACCGCGTCGAGGGATCCCACCTGTCCGAATCTGCTGACGCCGAGCGACATGACCGGGACCCGGTTGATGGTGGCGAGGAAGGTCAGCGTGTGCGGGTGTCCGTCGAGGACGGTGACCATGGGGGCGGCACGGCCGGCGGGAAGGATCTGGTCGAGGATCCAGGACGGACCGCCGTCGAGCCCGCGGCGTGCCTGCAGCGCCGCGTAGAGCCGTCCGGGGCTGGTGACGCACACGACGTCGGCGGCGACGCCGAGGTGCGCCAATCGCTCTGCGGCCTCTAGGGTTTCGGTCACCATGGCGCCCATGGTGACCAGGGTGATGGCTGGATCGCCTGCGGTGGTCCTGAGGGTGTAGCCGCCGGCGACGACGTGGCGTCGACGGCGTTCGCGCGCAACGGGGTCGGTGGGGATGTCGGCGAGTTCCTGCCGGACCGGCCTGGTGGACAATCGCAGGTAAGACGAGGAGCCCTCGGGGCGGCCCAGCCGCGACAGGCAATCCATCAGCGCCCATTCGACTTCCACCGCGAACGCGGGTTCGAAGCTGACGCATCCGGGCTGCTCGAGACCGATGGACGGAGTCTTGATCGATTGATGCGCGCCGCCTTCGGCGGCCAGGCTGACGCCCGACGGGGTGCCGACCAGAATCGACTGGCCGCCGGCGTAGATGCCGTAGGACCAGGGTTCCAGCGCTCGTTCCACGAACGGGTCGTAGAGCACCCCGATGGGAAACAGCGGCTGACCCCAGCGGTTCCAGGTGGCACCGAGTTCGGAGATCAGGCCGACGAGATTGGTCTCGGCGATGCCGAGTTCCATGTGTTGCCCGGTGGGGTTCTCCCGCCAGTGCATGATCGTTTCGCGATCGTCGTCGAACCAGTTGCGCCGTTCGTCGGTCGACCAGACCCCCACCTTGTTGAGCCAGCCGGCGAGGTTGGTCGACGAACTGACGTCGGGGCTGACCGTGACGACGCGTCGGGCCACCTCGGGTGCGTCTCGGCTGAGGTCGAGGAGGGCGCGGCCGAGGGCTGCCTGGGTGGTCGTCACCGCGGGCGGGGTGCGGCCCAGGTCTGGGGGCACCGCGGGCGGCGGCACCGGCGTCGGGTGAACTCTGTGCAGCCGTGCGGCGGTGGCCGCGCACAGACGGCCCGCGGGGCTGTCCGCGTCGAAGGTGGCCCACGGCCGGGTGACGTCCTTGCCGAGGGTCATGGCCAGGTCGCCGTACTGCTCGTCGGTCAACAGTGACGAGTGGTTCTGTGGATGTCCGATGGTGGGAAGGCCGTATCCCTTGATGGTGTAGGCGATCATGATCGTCGGACGGGTGTCGTCGATCTGAGCGAACGCCTCGCGCAGTGCATCCAGGTCGTGGCCGCCGAGATTGCGAATCGCCGCGATCAACGTGGCGTCATCCAACTCATCCGCGAGCGTGCGTATCTGCTCGGCGTCGGTCGCGCTGCCGGGCAGTCGCTCCCGCAGTTCGGCTGCGGAACAACGCAAGAGGCGTTGATACTCGGGGTTGGGCATGTCCAGGATTCGGCGGCGCAACGCGCCTCCACCGGAGCGGGCGAACAGCTCCTCGAGCAGCCTGCCGAACCGGACGGTGACGACCTGCCAGCCGGCCGCGGAGAACATCGACTCCAGCCGTCCGGCCGCGATGTTGGGGACGACGCGATCCAGGGATTGGCGGTTCATGTCGACGATCCAGACGATCTCACCGAGATGCTGCACCGAGGGGTCCAGGATGGCCTCCCACACCGCGCCCTCGTCGAGTTCGGCGTCACCGACCAGTGAGTACTGGCGACCGGCACCGGAGTCGGCAAGGGTGGTGTCGACGTAGCGGCGGGCGATGGCACCCCAGATGGGGGCGGTGGCACCGATCCCGACCGAGCCGGTGGAGTAGTCGACCGGGTCGGGGTCCTTGGATCGGCTCGGATAGCTCTGCAAACCGCCGAACTCCCGCAGGGTGGTCAAGTACTTCTCGTCGAGTTCGCCGAGGAGGTAGTTCACGGCATGGAGCACGGGGGAGGCGTGCGGTTTCACCGAGACACGGTCCTCGGGTCGGAGGTGCTCGAACCACAGCGACGTCATGATGGAGACCATCGACGCCGAGGAGGCCTGATGTCCACCGACTTTCAGGCCGGTCGGGTTGGGTCGGACACGATTGGCGTGGTGCACGATCGCCGTGGACAGCCACAGCGTCGCGTCGTGGATCTGCGCCAGCGCTTCGCGACGCGCGTCCGTTGGTAGTGGCGGCGTCGGCTCCGTACGGGTCATGACTGCTCCTGGTGGCGGGCCGTGAGCTTTCCGATCGTAGTACGTCCGGCGGCACCCGTACGACCGATGACCGTTTCAGTACGCATGTGTCACAATGTCTTCCAGGTGATTGTGCGTTTGTTGGCCCGCTGCCTAGTGCCCGGCCGAGTCCCCGCGCCCCGCTTGAGCAACTCGGACTCCTCCTCGCCACCGCGCAGACGTTCCAGTAGGTAGTCCGGGTCGACGTTGACGCCGATCGGATTGTCGGCGAATTCCCGGCTGCTGAAGTAGTCGGCGGTCTCTTGGGCCGTCGGGAAGTTCTCGACCTGGAACTCCAGCCGTATCCCCTCGGGGTCCTCGTAATAGAGGCTGGTGGTGGGTCCGTGGTTGATGGACCACACGGGGTCGATTCCGGCCGACGTGAGTCGCTCATAGGTCAGGAGTAGGTGTTTCAGCGAGGGGAAGGTGAACGCAAGGTGGTCGATTCCGTAGGTCTTGCGCCGAAACCGAGCCAACGGGAAGGCGAGCCGCAGCGGTGCTGGGAGTTTGACCAGTGCCAGCCGGTGGCTTTCGTGGTCCCAGGTGAGGAAGGCGATCTGGTCGTCCTCGTGCACGACCCGCGCGCCGAAGACGTGTCCGTACCAGTCGATCATCTCGGCGCTGCGGGCCGTCTTGACCACCCAGTGGGCGATGAAGGCGGGCACGACCCGGTCGGGCAGCCGATCCAGGTCGGGCGCCGAGGATGCGGTGTCGGTCTCCTCCGGGTCCGACGGTTGCAGTGGGCTGGGCGTCGCGCTCACGAGCGGTCTCCTTCCGATGGTGCTGAGATGAGGGTCCGTTGGGTCCCGAGGTCGAGGGAACCGCTGCGATTGCGGATGGAGGCGTTGATGAGGTCACCGGGCTGCAGATACGGCTTGCCCTTGTTGATCTTGATGAACGATGCCCACAGTTTGTCCTCGGGGAGCAGCGCGGTGGCGAGCCGGCGCACCAGCGGCGGCGGGGAGGTGGCCACACATCCGTGCGGGGTACCGGTGAGCAGGAGGTCTCCGGGGCTGATATCGCAGAACTCGGTCAACTCGGTGATCGTCTCCGCAGGGCGGTAGAGCATGTTGGCGGTGTTGTCGCGTTGGCGCGGTGAACCGTTGACGTCGAGCCGCAGATCGAGGTCGTCGAGCAGCGTGAAGTCTTCGGGTTCGAGTACGGCCAGCACCGGTCCGGTGGGACAGAAGCCCCGGTAGCTCTTGCCCTTCAGGAATTGGCCCTGGGGGAGTTGCACGTCGCGCGCGGACAGGTCGTTGGCGATGGTGACGCCGAAAACGTATTCGTGCAGGGTGTCCGGGGTGATCATGGTCGGCGAATTGACGGCTCGGCGCATGACCAGCGCCAGTTCGATCTCGTGGTCCAGGAGCGCGACGTGGGCCGGACGGGTGACCGCAGCGTTCGGCCCGGTGATGGCGGCGTCGGTTTTGTCGAAGAACAGGTTGAACGCGCGTTCGTCGGGATTCATCCCGGATTCGATGGCGTGTTGGCGGTAATTCGCTCCTTGGCACATCACCCGGCAGGGGGTGGTGACCGGTGACAGCGGCTCGACTTCCGTGAACGCGAGGTCACCGGGTGTGGCCGCGGCGGCGCGCCAATCGGATTCGCCGTGCTCGATCAGGTCGGCGGTGCGGTCGTAGCTCCCGTCGAGAGCAGAGATGGCTCCGTCGGCGAGGACCCCCCACCCGACTCGTTGGTGGTGGCGGTAGCGAACGAGGTGGGTGACCACCGAAACTCCTCTGGTCGGTGAAGAACAGGACTCTTCAGGTGAAGACCGTGTGGCCATGCCACTGCGTGGTTCACGGTCCAAGATCAGGCCACGCACGTCGGGCCCGCCGGCAATGCCGTTGACTGTCGGTCATTGACTTACGATGGACAAGCGCCGCTGCGTCGCAGTAGCCGAGCGTTCGAAGTCGAAGGGGGGCAGCATGGCGACGAGGAAACCCACCGCGCGAGCCCGGCAAGCTGTGGAAACCCGCAAACGGATCGTTACCGCCGCGGTCGGGATTTTCTCCGAACAGACCTACGACGACGTTGCCGTCAGCGACATCGCGAAGGCTGCGGGTGTCGCACATGGGCTGCTGTTTCACTACTTCGGAAGCAAGCGCGGAATCTATCTGGAGGCGATGCGCGGAGCAGCGGAAGAACTCGAGGTCGCCTTCGCCTTCGAGCCCGACCTGCCACCCGCAGAACAGATCCGCCACGCGATGGCCTCGCACCTGCGCTACCTCGCCACCCATCGTGGTCTCGCCCTCCGCTTGATCCTGGGTGGCCGCGGCGCGGATCCGGTGGCATGGGAGGTGTTTGAGGCAGCCCGATGGCGAGCTGTCGAAGCGACCGCCGAACTGTTCGGCGTCGATCCCCGACGTCCGGCCGTGCGCATGGCGGGGCGGGCCGCCGTCAGCGCCATGGACGAAGCCACCATCTTCTGGCTGAACAACGAGCAGCCCTTCGCCGAAGACGACATGGTCGACTGGATGGTGAGAATGACCGCGTCGATCGTTCGCGAGGCGACCCGCCTCGACCCCGCAATGGGGGTCGAGGGCGCATTGAACGAGGTCGACGCGCAGTCCTCGACGTAGACCACCGGCACGGGGCGTTCTCATGCTCCGGTGACGACGTCGGCAAGCTTCTCCAGCGAGGCGTTGAGTTCCTTGCGGAACGCGCGCTCGACCACCTTGCCGAGCGGTCCGAACAGGACTGAACTCGAAAAATCGATGTGCAGGGTGACCACGCAACGGTCGCCGGGATGATCGTCCACCGTGAACTCCAGCACCACGGACGATCCCGTGCTGCCCCTGCCCGACAGGGATACGAACCCGGGGTTGCGGACGTCGTCGGTGGTGAAGTCGATGGTGTCGACGATGCCCTTGATCTTCACGACGTCGACGAGGCGCGTTCCCTTGACGAGTTCAGCGGGCGGTTCCTCGTCCCACCTCAGGTGCAAGGTGTTCCAGTCGGCGAACCGCCGCGGGTCGGACACCACGGACCAGACGTGCGTGTGCGAGGCATCGATCTCTCGCGACGTGGTGATCTCAGGCATCGCTCGCCTTTCTCGGTGGCCGGTCGGGGGTGCGCATCAGAGGATGGCGGTGATGTGATCGGTCTTGCCCAGCAACGCCTTTCCGTAAGTCTCCATCGAGACCTGGGGCAGCATCACCGCGTGCCGCTGTCCGACGTTGGAGTCGCGCCAGATGCGCTGCATGGGGTTGACATCCGCGAAACTGCCAGCGCCACAGGCATTGAGCAGGATGTTGATGGCGGAATTGATGCTCGTCAGCGCGACGGCGGAGTCTGCGCGCATCCGGGCGCGCGCGGCGAAATCGGGGTAGACGCCTTGGGCGGCGTACCTCTCGACGTCGTCGGCGGCGCGGTAGGCATGCAGGTGTGCGGTTTCGATCTTCGACGCGGCGTCGGCCACCAGCAGCTGGAAGGCCACAGAATCGGCTTGATGTTCGATGTTCGTGTAGGCCAGGGCCTTGGCCGAGGCCTTCGTCACGGCGATGTCGAGGGCGGCGCGGCCGAATCCGAGCTGGGGGCCGACCAGGACGAGCACCAGCATCGAGGCGAACGCCGCCCGGTAGAAGGGGTTGTCCGGGTACTGCTCCAGGTACCCGCCGGAGACGACCGGCAGCATGGAGCTGAGCCGGTGGTCGGGCACGAACACCTCGTCGGCGACGATGGTGTTACTTCCCGAGGCGCGCATCCCGGCGACGTACCAGGTGTCCTTGATCTCGACGTCGGCGATGGGCATGACGACCATCGCCTGGTCGATTTCGTCGCCGTCTCCGTCGACCTCCCATACGCCGCCGGAGACCCAGTCGGCGTGCAGGCTCGCCGAGGAGTACGGCCACTGTCCGTTGATGACGTAGCCGCCAGCCACTTTGCGTGCTGTGCCACCGGGGGACACCACTCCCGAGAGGATGGTGTCGGGTCCGTTCGCGTATATCTCGGCGACGACAGCTTCGTCATAGAGACACGTCGACCATGCGTTGATGTTGGAAAGCGTTGTCACCCAGGATGTTCCACCGTCGGCCTCGGCAATGAGGGCCGATAGGTCGAGCATGGCACGCAGCCCCGCCTCGAGTCCGCCGAAGCGACGCGGCGCCGCGAGTCGGAAAGCGCCGGCGTCCTGCAGTGCGGCGATGACCTCGTTGGAGACCTTGCGGTCGCGCTCGTTTTGAGCCGAGTGTTCGCGAATCAACGGTTGCAGCGCCCGCACCCGGTCGAGGACGTCGGCGGCGGTTTCGGTGGTCGTGGCGTCGAGGGTGGTCATTCGTTTCTCCTCATGGTCGGGGGCGTGGTGCCGGGGTGGTGTGGGCTACCTGGCGAGCTGTCGGAACACCGGATCGTGGAACACCAGGGGCCGCAGGTCCTGGTGGACGCGCATCTGTTCTGCGCGTGAGGCCATTGCGGGCTCCGATTCGTCGGCGACTTCGCTTGACCCTACGATTTGATTGACTTCATGTCAATGACAAAGAATCACTAAATGTGGGATCCGGTATCGACGGCGGCCTCGCCCGGCTGGCAGGTGTCTGCCCTGAGTCCCGAGATGCCCTGCTGGACAGCACTAGTCATGTCCCGGTGGCGGCTGCTCGGACTAAGTCGCCGTCGGGGGTAAAGGTGACCGTGGGGTCGTCTGAGCGGGCAGGCCCTCGGGTGTGATCACGCTCGGCGGATGTGCAGCAGCCGGTCGGAGATGTTCTGGCCGACGATCGGCCGGCGGCGTGGTATCAAGCGCGGTGGCACGGCACAGCGGCATGGCGCCGCGCCGCAGCGAGTGTGGGCGTCAGCCGATGAGGGGGGTTCGCGTCGCGGTCATGTCGGTGAGCGCATCTTGCATCGCTGCTTGGACGCGGGCTGCGTACTCGTCGGCATTCTCGCCGTCGGATGCCGACATGGCGGGTAGTACGCGAGTGACCAGCTTGGTGGGCAGCGGAAGGTAGGGCAGCAACCCGACGGCGCCGACGCTGATGCCCCAGGGAAGAGAAACGCTGATCGGGGCCGACTTGAGACGAAGGAGCTTGTCGAGCCGGAGCGCCCGAGCCAGGCGTTCCCCGCTGGAAATCACGAACAGAGACTCGCCGGCGCCGGCGGTGACGATGGGGACTATGGGAACACCCGCTTCGATGGCCAACCGGGCGAACCCGGCGCGACCGTCGAACTTGATGACGTTACGGTCGTCCCACGACTTGGCAGAGTCGATGTCGCCGCCGGGGAACACGGCGACGTGGTCACCCCGCGCGAATGCCTCTTGCGCGGATTGCTTGTCGGCGGGGCGCGCCCCGAGAGGTTCTATCAGGCTGCCGACTCTCAGCGTCCAGGCCAACTGGTGAGTGAGAATGGTGACCTCGCGCTCGAGTGCCAGCTGTTCCAGCGTGGCTGCCACCGCGAAGACGTTGAGGTCGAAGATCCCGCCGAACCCGTGATTCGCCACGAAGAGAACGGGGTCGTCTGGAGTCGTGGCCTCGGAGGTCACCTCGAGGCGGTTGTATCGACGGACGAACTCGATCGCGATGCGCCGGAAGGCGAAGGCCGCACCGCTGATCAGGTCATTGGGGGTGTCCGCGGCGCTGGTGTCCGCCTCGGCGCCCTCCTCGATTGCTGCCAGGAGTGCATCGGCAAGTCTCTCGACGTCGTTGTGGTCCTGGGATTCTGTGCCGGGCAAGGGGGCCTTTCGATCGTTTCCGTCCGTCGCGCTATCCAGATGATGCCGCATCGATCGCTCACCGGATGTGCCTTGGCCGAATGTCTGATCGACCGGTCTTCGCGCGTGTCGATCAGTGACATCGAGGGGGCTGCAGCGTCCAACTCTCCATTCGGCTGCATACCGTTCGGCGAGTTCGGCACACTGTCTCTGCTATGACGTCACCGAGGAATTCGTCGGCGAGCTGGTCGACGCTGGCCCCTGGGTTGCGCCCGCTTCTGAATTATCAGCGTGGTTGGCTGCGCGGCGACATACTCGCCGGCGTCACCGTGGCTGCCTACCTCGTTCCGCAGGTGATGGCCTACGCGACGGTTGCGGGCCTCCCCGCCGTAGCCGGCCTCTGGGCGGCGCTGGTGCCATTGGCCGTGTATGCATTCCTCGGGTCGTCACGGCAGCTGTCGGTGGGACCGGAATCCACGACCGCGCTCATGACGGCCACCGCGCTGGCGCCGCTGGTGTTGGGCGACCCCGCCCGCTATGCCGTGCTCGCGGCGGTGATGGCAGTCCTGGTCGGCGGGTTCTGCCTGCTGGGCGGATTGTTGCGGTTGGGCTTTCTGGCTGACCTGTTGTCGCGGCCGGTACTGATCGGCTACATGACCGGGGTGGCGGTCATCATGATCGGCGGACAGCTGGGCAAGGTGACCGGTGTGACCGTCGAGGGCGCCGAATTCGTGGATCAGATACGGAGTTTCGTCACCGGCGCCGCTGGCGCCCACTGGCCGACCGTCATACTCGCCACGGCCGTGCTGGTGATGCTGCTGGCGATCGGGCGGGTGGCGCCGAAGTTCCCGGGCGCGTTGGTCGCTGTCCTGTCCGCGACTGCTGCGGTGGTGGTCTTCGCGCTCGAATCCCGGGGGATCCGCGTCGTCGGCGAGATACCGGCGGGCCTGCCGACTCCGAGTGTGCCGGTGATTCCCGCCGCAGATCTGCTGGCGATGCTCATTCCCGCGGCTGGAATCGCGGTGGTGGCCTTCTCGGACAATGCGCTGACCGCTCGCACTTTCGCGGCGCGCAAGGGCGAGAACATCGACGCCAACGCCGAACTTCGAGCTTTGGGGATCTGCAATGTGGCAACCGGTCTGACGCACGGCTTCCCGGTCAGCTCGAGCGGCAGCCGTACTGCTCTCGGGGACGCGGTCGGTAGCCGGACCCAGGTGTATTCGTTGGTGGCGCTGGCCTCCGTGGTCGCGGTGATGTTCTTCGGACGCGGCCTCCTGGAGAACTTCCCGACCGCGGCCCTGGGCGCCTTGGTCGTGTTCGCCGCGCTCCGGCTCATCGATGTCGCAGAGTTCCGCAGGCTCGGCAGGTTCCGGCGCAGCGAACTGCTGCTGGCGCTGGCCACCACCACAGCGGTACTCGGATTCGGCGTGCTCTACGGCGTGCTGGTGGCCATCGCGCTGTCCATCCTCGACCTCCTTCGGCGGGTGGCCCGGCCGCATGACGGCGTCCTCGGGCTGGTGCCGGGTGTGGCAGGGATGCACGATCTCGACGACTATCCCGACGCGAAACCGGTGCCCGGACTCATGGTCTACCGGTATGACGCGCCGCTGTTCTTCGCCAACGCCGAGGATTTCCGTGAACGCGCCCTTGCGGCGGTTGCGGAGAATGCGGAGGGCGTGGGTCCGATCGAATGGTTCGTGCTCAATGCCGAAGCCAATGTCGAAGTGGATCTCACCGCGGTCGATGCGCTTGACCAGTTGCGCCGCGATCTCGAGACACGCGGCATTGTCTTCGCGATGGCCCGGGTGAAGCAGGACCTTCGTGAACTTCTGGACGCCGCTGGGTTGGTCGAGAAGATCGGGGAGGACCGCATCTTCATGACCCTGCCGACGGCTGTCGAAGCCTTCCGTGGTCGCGCCACTGCACGGCCGCCGGATCAGTGATCGGATCTGCGGCGCAGCACGGATGCCGGCGATTGCCCATGGCGACCGCAGGTGGTCGGATACGCTCGCCCGATGGCGTCGCTCCGAGGTGGATCGCGCATTGACGACGTGATGTCGGCGTAGGGATCTCTGCATGGTCCGCCCACGGTCTGTCAGACGCGTCTTCGCCGACTTCCGTTGGGCGTGGCTCGGATTCGCCGCGCTCGTGGCATTCGTGCTCGGCTGGGTGGGCTACTCGGACCACCTCACCGAACTGTACGTCGAGGGATCGGCCAAGCATCCCCCGGTGGCAACCGACATCGCCTACAACACCTTCAAGCTCTTCCTCGGGGGATCGCCCGGCGCGACGGCGTTACCGGTAACGCTCGAGATCGCCCGGATCCTTGCGCCGGTCGTGTCCGGGTACGCCGCGCTGAGCGGGCTGGCCCTGCTGTTTCGCGACAGAATGCAACAACTCCGCATCCCGCTGATGCGGGGACACGTCATCGTCTGCGGACTGGGCTATGTCGGCACCCTGTTCGTGGACCGCCTTCGGCGGGCCGGCTACCGGGTCGTCGTCGTCGAGCTGGACCCGGCGAATCCGCAGCTACAGGTGTCCCGGAGCTGGCGCAGTCCTGTCATCGTGGGCGACGCGCGACTGGAAGCCACCTTGCGCGAGGCTGGTGTGGAACGCGCGGACCGCCTTCTCGCGGTCTGCCCGGACGACTCGGTGAACACCGAGATCGTCGCTGTCGCGCGGCGACTCGTCACCGGTCGACGACGCGGTCCGCTGCGATGCCTGGCGCGGATCGACAATCCCGAACTGTGCCGGTTGCTGCGGGTACAAGAGGCGAACTTGTCGGCGGGTTCGCCGTCATCGCTCGACTTCTTCAACCTCGAGGAGATCAGCGCGCAGTTGTGCCTCGACGAGTTCCCGATCGCGGTGGGGGACTGCGACCGGCCGCACATCCTGGTCAGCCGCCTCGACGCGGTGGGCACGTGGCTGGTGAAACACGCGGCGTGGAGCTGGTATTCGGACCGGAAGGACGACACGCCGCTGTGGGTCACGGTGGTCGACGATCAGGCCCGGGACCGCATCCAGGGGCTTCTCGACCGGTATCCCGCACTCGAATCGACGTGCCGGTTCATCGAGTCGTCGATGTCGGTGCGTGATCTGGACCGACTCGACGCGATGCATGCCGAGGCGGGAGCGCCCCCTGTCACGCGTGCCTACGTGAGTGCGTACCGCGACGAGGACGCTATCGAGGCCATGCTGAGGCTGCGCCACGACGTCGGCCCGGCGGTTCCGATGGTCGTCGTGTTGTCACGCACGGACGGAGTGGCCCGATTGATCACCGACGCCACCGCCAGCGGCGAGCTGACCCACGTCAATGTGTTCCCCGCCCTCGAGCGAACGTGCACGGCCGAATTCGTCGCGGGCGGGTCGTTCGAGCGGGTTGCCATCGCCATCCACGACCGCTGGCGCGCCGGGCAGCTCGCCGTCGGGAAGGACGCGCCGCCCTGGTCGGAGCTCGACGAGTCGCGCAGGGAGTCCAACCGGGCCCAAGCCCGCGACATGCCGGTCAAGTTGCGCAGCATCGGATGCAGCATCGCGCCGCTGCATGACATCGGCGCACCGGCTTTCGAGTTCACCGAGGCGGAGTTCGAGATGCTTGCCGTCGCGGAGCACAAACGCTGGGTCACCGAACGCCTGGAGGCGGGCTGGCGGCCAGGTCCCAAAGACGTCGAGCGGAAGACCACGCCGTATCTGGTCCCGTTCGACGAACTGCCGGACGACATCGCCGATCTTGATCGGGACGCGGTGCGTCAGATTCCTGAGGCACTCGCGCTGGTCGACCTCAAGGCCGTCCGGTCCGCCGACGGCCCACGCCGTCTGGGACAGCCCACGCTCGTCAACGACGATCGGATAACAGGGCCTCGCTAGTCGGTGGGGATCGGCAGATCCGGGCAGACCTTGATGTAATCCAGGTCGGGCGAAACCCACTCGTTCCACTGCTTGTGGCTCATGTTCCCGGACAATTTGTCGCACAACTCTTTTGCGCCGGCAACGGCCGGCCAGACTCGTACCGTACCGTCTGCGCTGCCCGAGATGATGCGCTGGCCGTCAGGACTGAACACCACGCTGTTCACGTTGTCGGTGTGCGCGGTCAACGCATCACCCACCTGCTGGCCGGATTCGACGTTCCACAACCGGACGGTTTCGTCGCGACTGGCGGAAGCGAGCGTGCGGCCGTCCGGGCTGTACGCCAGAGAAACGCCCCTGTCCTCGTGGCCTTCCATCGGCTGACCGGCGACGTCGAGCCCGTCGGCATCCAGCACCTCGATGAATCCGTCGACACCGGCTGCCGCGACGTGACGCCCGTCGGGGCTGAAGGTCACCGCCCACACGATCCGCCGCGCCTCGCCGATCGTGGTGGCCGCGATCAATTGCCTTGTGTTGGCGTCCCACAGCCGCACGGACCCGGTGTTGTCACCCTCGTCACCGCCGGAGACGATGCGGTTACCGTCAGGACTGAACGCGACACTGTTCACTCGTTCGCCGTGTCTGTGCGGCTCGCCGACGGGACGGAACGTCTTGACATCCCACAGCTGGACGGTGCCATCGCGGTCGCTTTCTATGCCGACCGACGTGTCGCCACCGCCGATGGCCAGACGGCGTCCGTCGGGACTGAACGCCACGCTCGTCAGTGGCCCCTGCCCGGGGTCGATCGGCACACCGACAGCCATGCCGGTGTCTGCGTCCCACATCCGGACGAAGCCGTCGGCGCCGGCGATTGCCAGGCGCCGTCCGTCCGGGCCGAATGCGACGCTGGACAGCGGCTTGTCACTGACGACGAGCGGCTTGCCGATCGGGCGGCCGTTGGCCGCGTCCCACAGGCGCACCGTGCCGTCGTCGCCGGCCGACGCGATGCGTTCACCGTCGGGACTCACCGCCACGCTGGATACGCCTCCGATGTGACCGAACAAGGGCCGACGTATGCCGACATCCCACAATCGGATCGTCCCGTCCTGCGATCCCGAGAGGAGGCGCGTTCCGTCGGGACTGAACGACAGCGTCCACACTCCACCCTTCTGCCCCAGCATGGGCGCACCCAGCATTCGGCGAGTGTCGGCGTCCCACAGCCGCACCGCACCGTCCCCACTGCCGGAGGCGAGCCGGTGCCCGTCGGGGCTGAACGCCACGCTGAGCACCCGGCTCCCGCGGGCGGCAAGGGGTTCGCCGGTCGGCCGCCCGGTTCCGGCGTCCCACAACCGCACATCCCCGTCGCCGCCCGCGGAGGCGATGCGGCGGCCGTCCGGGCTGAACGCCACATCGATCACTTCGCCGGCATGACCGGTCAGCGAAGGCCCGGCCTGACTCCCGGTCCTGACGTCCCACAACCTCAGCGTTCCGTCGGCATTCCCGGTGACGATGCGCCGGCCGTCGGGACTGAACTCCACGCTGATGACCCTGTCCGGGTGTCTCAGCGGTTGGCCGATGGGCATGCCGTTATTGGTATTCCACAGCCGCACGGTGCGGTCTATGCTGCCGGACGCGAGCATCTGCCCGTCCGGGCTGAACGACACCGCCCACACCTGGTCCTGATGGCCTGTCATCGGCTGGCCGATGGGTTGCCCGGTGTCGGCGTTCCACAGCCGTACGGTGAGATCGTCGCTGACGGAGGCGATGGTGTGACCGTCGGGACTGAAGGTGGCGCCGTCGATCCACTTGGTGTGTCCGACAAGGTCCGGGCCCAGCTGAAGGCCGGTTTGAGCGTCGTACAAGCGCAATGTCCCGTTGTCCCCGCCTGCGACGAAGCGGCGGCCGTCAGGGCTGAAGATGGCTCCGAAGACGCCCATTGCCGGGTCGATCAGCTTGAGCGTGTCGAACGTGTCGACACCGACGGAGTACATGTTCTGGTCGAACGTGTTCGGAGACAGGGCGTTCGCGGCAAGTAGCTCCAGCAGGGCCCGTGCATCACTGCCCGGTCTGCTGCCGTTCAGCATGCTGTCGGCATCGGAGGCCAGCCGCACGCTCGTCGCCTGGCGGAACCGGTCTTGTGCCTGATGGCGAGCGCTGGTGGCATAGACGAGTCCGACGACGGCAACAACGGCGACCACCGCGGTCATGGCGAGAACGGCACGCAGGATGCGCGATCGCTTGCGGAGATCGATCGTGTGCGCCTCGGCCTCCGCTTGCCGTTCCTGCGCATGACGTAATTCGGCGTGCCGGCGTTCTTCCTCCGCGGCCACCCGTTCGTTCTCGCTCTGCCGAGAGGCGTCGAGGTATTCGCGAACCGGCTGCATGCGTTGGATGAATGTGGGAGAGCTCACCACGGTTTCGGCATCCGTGAGACGGGTTCCGGAGAGGAGCCATGCCGCATCTCTATTGTTGGTCTTCCACGCTGTGTCGGCACGCTCGACGTCATCGGCGACCTGCAGTTCGTGCCGCTGCTCGCGAAGCCACTTCGCCAGCTCGTCCCACTGTCGCAGAAGGCTTTCCAGCGCGACCTCGACCACCACGTGGTCATCGCGCCGGTCCTTGACCAACAGTCGTTTGGCGACCAGCCGGTCGATCAGTGGTCTGCTCGCCTCCGGTAGGTCGTCGTAGCGGGCCATCCGCCGAAGGGGCTGGTCGTTCTTGGGGTTCACCGTGGCCAGCCAGGGGATGAAAGCAGATCGCAGACAACCGAGTTGTCTGCTCCGTTCTTCGGTATCGGTGCTGAGGACCTCGTCGATCTCGGTCTGGACGACGCGGCGCATCCCACCCATCGCCTCGTACTGCTCGACCGTCAGCTCACCGGTCGAGCCGTAGTCGGAGTACAGGCGCGCCAGCGTCAACGACAGCATCGGCAGTGTGTCGGCGCCCTCGGCGGCGTCGACGAGCAGCATCTCCACCAGGGCTGGCGAGATCGCGAGGCGACGCCCCCCTTCGGTGGCGCGCGCAGCGGGGCCGGTGATCACTTCCTTGAACTGGGTGGGCGGCATCGGCTTCAGGTCGTCGAAAACTCTCGACTCGAGACCGGCCAATTCAGGATGGGTCTGCATGATCTCGAACCGGTCGGTCCGGATGGTCGCCACCACGACCAGGTTCAGAGGCCGAGCGTCGGTGCGTGCCGTCAGCCGTCTGAGCAGCGACAGCAGCTCGCCACCCTGCGCTCCGGCGTCCGCGGAGAACAATTCCTCGGCTTGATCCAAGGGGAGGATCAAAGTCGGAGGGGCGGGTTTCTCATCGCCGCGAACCGGATCGGGCAACCGGTCGGCCGCCGCCCGCTGGATGTCGAGCAGTAATTCGCGCAGGCGCTCGATGTCGTCGGTGCAGGCGGTCTTGATGTCGCCGAGGCTGGGTGTCGACATGCCCATCCTGTCCCGGGCGTTCCAGATGGCCGCTGCCAGTCCGGTGGCCCCGGTGAGCGCGTTGCGGCCGGGCCGCACGGTGCCCAGGAGTGTGAAACGCCGGTCCTCGCGTGCCAGGCGGGGCAGCAGACCCGCGCGGAGGAACGAGGACTTGCCCGCTCCGGACGGCCCCAGAATCACGAATAGCGACTTCGTTTCTGCCAGTCTCATGCCGCGGAGTTCGTCGAGCCCCCTCACGATTGGCGCATCGCGGCCGAAGAACACCGCCGCGTCGACTTGTTCGAACGGCTCCCAACCGCGATACGGGGCCCGGTTCACGTCCTCCGGTGGAGGCCAGACGAAGGAATTCGCGCTTGTGCCGGTCCCGCGGATCGCGTCACGTAACCGGTAAAGCCCCTTGGTGGCGAACAACACCGGCGGTCCGCTGCCGATGTCAATGGAGGTCATGTCACTCTCGCCGAAGAGGTCGCACCGCTGCCACTCCGAGGTGAGATCGTCACCGGCCGAAGGCTCGATTCGAGCACACAGGATCTGCTTGTTCAGATTCTCCGCAACGCGGTACTCGGTCTTGCACTCATGGGACGCTTCCCAATTTGCGGACAGCAGGCAGACCACGGCCTCACATCGGGCGCTGGCCTGCTGCAGCCGGTCCTTCCATCGCTCTCCAGGCCGCAGCCCCACCTCTGGGTCGATGTCGAGGAAGATCTCGGTCGCCAGCGCAGGCTCCTGGCCCACCATCCAGCGCTTCAGGGCCAACGCCTCTCGCGCATCGAGACTGGAATGGCTGAGGAATATCCGCGACATGTGATCCTTGGGTTAGCTCGGAGGTTAAACCTCCCTGTCGAAGCGTGAAGTTGCTTTGCGGGAAATCGTCGTCAGCGTCAGCGGCGGGATTAGCCTCAACCTATGACAGGTGACGGTGCGGGAAGCGCCCCCACGCCGGGCACAGCGAAGCCGCACCACGGATCGGTCGCCGGCAGGCTCAACTGGCTACGCGCCGCGGTTCTGGGAGCCAACGACGGAATCGTCTCGACAGCGGGAATCGTCGTCGGGGTCGCCGCGGCCTCCGCCGACCGCGGACCACTGTTCACCGCCGGCCTTGCCGGGTTGGTGGCCGGCGCGCTGTCGATGGCGGTCGGCGAGTACGTGTCCGTCAGCACTGCCCGCGACACCGAACGGGCGGTGCTCGACCGGGAAGAGCAGGAACTGCAACTGCAGCCGGACGCCGAGCTGGACGAACTCGTCGGGCTGTACGAGGCACGGGGGCTGTCGCCGCAGACGGCGCGTCAGGCCGCCGCCGAACTGACCGCCTTCGACCCGCTCGCCGCGCACGCGGAGGTCGAATTGCGCATCGATCCGGAGAACCTGACGAATCCGTGGCTGGCGGCGTTCTCATCCGCGGCGTCGTTCACCGTCGGCGCCCTGCTGCCGTTCCTCGCGATCCTCATTCCGCCGCCGACCGCCCGGATACCGGTCACCGCCGTCGTGGTGCTGCTCGCACTGGCGGTCACCGGCTGGCTGGCCGCCCGGCTCGGCGGCGCGAAACCGTTGCGCCCGATCCTGCGCGTGACCGTGGGCGGCGCGCTCGCGATGGTCATCACCTTCGGTATCGGCCACCTCGTCGGCGTGATGATCGCATGACGCCGGCCCAGATGCCTGGCACCGGCGCAGGATCAATGCCGGAGAACCTGGCATTCGGGGCCGCGCTGAGCTCACTGTCGTTCTTCTGCACCGCGGTGATGAGTGCCCTGGTGAGAGCCACCGAAGACCTCACCTCGACCGCCGTCATCCTGCTGTTCCAGAACCTGATCTGTCTTCTGTTCATCATCCCGGTCACCCTCCGTCGCGGTTGGGCCTCGCTGCGCACCGGCAAGATCGGCCTTCACGTGCTGCGTGCGGTGACCGGAACGGCTGCCTGGTATGCGCTCTTCGTCGCCATCACGCTGATGCCGCTGACGAACGCGATCCTGCTCACGTTCAGTGCGCCGTTGTGGATGCCGGTGATCGCCTGGGCGGTTCGGCGCCAACGTGTTTCGCGGGCGACATGGGTCGGCGCCGCGATCGGCTTCGTCGGCGTGGTGTTCGTATTGCAACCCCATCACCAGGATTTCAACGTCGGCGTCGTCTACGCGCTGGCGGGTGCGTTCTTCCTCGCGGTGGCGCTGATGTCCGTGGGGTGGCTGGGGACGACCGAGCCGGCGCCCAGGATCCTGTTCTACTACTTCCTGTTCTCCACCGTCCTGGTCGCACCGTTCGCGCTGCTCGACTGGGAACCGTTCGGGGCGGAGGCGTCGATCTACCTGGTCGGTATCGGGCTGACCCTGCTCGTGGGCCAGGTGTTCATCGTCCTTGCCTACCGCTACGCGTCGGCGGTCAAGGTGGGCCCCTTCATCTACACGGTCATCGTGTTCACCGCCCTGATCGACTGGGTGCTCTGGGACCGGGCGCCGACCTTGTTCGTCGTCCTTGGCATGGTTCTCGTGATCGGCGGCGGCATCGTCGCGATCCGCAAGAAGCCCGAGCCGACACCAGTGGACACGTAGCCGCGGCGACGATGACAGACACAGCGCAGGCAGATCCCGACCCGGCTCGCGGTGCGCGCACGGAAAGCGCCGGGCCGCCGCGACGGGTGATCACCGTCGCCGTGCTCGCCCAGGCCGTCGAGTACTTCGACTTCTTCGTCTTCGCGACCGCCTCGGCGATCTTCCTCGGCCCGCTGTTCTTCTCGCAATTGAGTGGCACTGCAGCCACTCTCGCCGCCTTCGGCACCTTCGCCGTCGGGTTCGTGGCCCGCCCGCTCGGCGGCGCGGTCGCCGGTCACTTCGGCGACCGGTACGGCCGCAAACCCGTCCTCGTCGCGTCGAACCTGCTGATGGGCGTGAGCACGTTCGTGATCGGCCTGCTACCCACCGCGGCCGCGATCGGTTGGGCGGCGCCTGCGGTCCTGGTCGCGATGCGGATTCTGCAGGGCTTCGCACTCGGCGGTCAGTGGGGCGGCGCGTCGCTGTTGCTGACGGAAGGTTCTCCTGCCGCACGTCGGGGGTTCTTCGGCAGCTTCGTGCAGCTCGGGGCGCAACTGGGCCTCATCGGCGGACTGTCGAGCTACTTCGTTCTGTCGCTGGCGTTCTCGGACCAGCAGATGCTGTCGTGGGGATGGCGCATTCCCTTCCTGAGCGGCATCGTCATGGTGGGGATCGGCCTCTACATCCACCGCACCATCGAGGACACTCCGATGTTCCGCCGTCTCGAGGCCGAGCGTTCCGTGCGCCCGGCCGTCGCCACGCAGTCCGCGCCGATCGTCCGCGTCGTCAGGGAGCACTGGCGGACGATCCTGCTCGCCGGCGGGGCGTTCGTCCTGCCGAACGCGGTCGTGTTCGTCATCGTCTCGGGCATGCTGAACTACGGCGTTCAGGCTCTCGAACTCCGCAGGGACGCAGTACTCGGCGTCATTCTGGCCGCCTGCGTCTGTCCGTTGTTCTGCATCCCGTACTTCGCCCACCTCAGCGACCGGTACGGCCGGCCGCGCCTGTTCCTGCTCGGAGCGCTCGGAGTGGCAGTCTGGGCGTGGCCGATGTTCGCCCTGATCGACACGGCCAACCTGTGGCTGATGCTGCTCGCGCTCGTCGTGTGTTTCGTCGGGCACTCGATGATGTTCGGCCCGCAGGTGGCGCTCTACTCGGAGCTGTTCCCGACCGAAGTGCGTTACTCCGGGGCATCACTGGGTTATCAGGTGGGCACCGTCTTCGGCGGTGGCCTCGCTCCCTTGGTGACGGCATCGCTGCTCGCGGCCACCCACACCAGTTGGTCGGTGGCCGGCTACATCGACGCGCTCGCCGTCATCAGCGTCACCTCCATGCTGCTGTTGCGGCGGCAGGCCGATGCCGGCGCGAAGGAAGTGCAGTGAACCCACCAGCAGCCGCAATCGCTGAGCCTCCACATGGTCTGAGCCTTGCGTCACCGGTTGTGCAGCAGGGGTTCGAGCAGCGCCATCTCCGCCAGGCTCACCCAGGACGGGTTGGCCTGCTGCGGCGAGCGGAACACCTCCATCGAGCGCAGACCGGGCACCGCGGAGAGTTCGTCGGCGGTGAGCGGCGCGGTGAACAGCGGAATGTCCACCGGCACATGCAATTGCCCGTCTTCGTCGGAAACCTCGCCGACGATCCGGCCGGCCCCCCAGATCCCTCGCCGGGCGTGCGCCGACACCCAGAACAGCACGCGGTGACCAGGCCGGATGAGTGCCGACCGGTAGTTGTCGGCCACGCACCAGACCGGCTTCGCCCGGCCCGCTGCGCGCATGGGTTCCACGGGAGTCCTGTGCGGGTTGCACTTGATCACCCAGGCCCCCAGCGTCTCCGGGGTCACGCTGCGTCGCACTGTCAAGCGGTCAACCGATGCTCGCGCGAATCGTCTGAGCGACCAGGGCGGGGTCGTCGATCATCGGCACATGCCCCACGCCCGCCAGCACCACGAACGTCGCCTGCGGCAGGCGTTCTCGCGCGATGACGCCGTTGACGTCGACAGGGAACACTCTGTCGCGTTCGCCCCATGCCAGCGTGACCGGGCACGGCAGCGGGTCGAGGGACGCGACGGCTTCCGGGGTGCCGAGCAGGTCGGCCGCGACCGCGCAGCCCAGCACGTCGTCGATCGCGGCGACGGCCTGCCCGTGGGAGAGCCGATCTGCGCGAGACACGATGTCGCGGAAGGCAAGCCGCCGCGCGAGACCCGATCGCAAGGCGACCGACGACAGTGGCCGCGGTAACCGGCTCATCGTGACGGTCCGCCGGACGCGTGCGGTCGACGCGGAGTGCGAGCGCTGACCCACGGTCCAGAAGCCCGCCGGCGAGAGGGCGCACACACTCGCCGCCCGTCCTCTGCGCGCGAGTTCGACGGCCATCCAGCCGCCCATCGAGTTGCCGGCGACGTGCGGCCGGTCGAGTCCGCGCTCGTCGAGGTAGCGTTCCGCCGCATCGACGGTGTCGGCGATGGTGGCGGGACGAGAGCGTGCCGCGGGTCCGCCGCGGTGTCCGGCGGCGGTGGGCGCGTGGATCTCGAAGTCCGCGTCGAGCAGCGGTGTCACGTCCCGCCAGGCCGCGGCGGACATCGTGACGCCGTGCAGCAGCACCAGGGCGGGCTTGTCGGAACTCATCGCGGCTACTTTTCCACTGCGCCCGCGATGGCGCGACGAGAGGTCGTCAGCGCTTCACGAGAGTGCGCGGTCTCGCGCAGCTGACGCCTGTGACCTGCGGCGCCTCGATGGGTCGCCGCTCGAGACGCAGGTCGCGCTGTATCCGCCGGCCGAGCACGCGGGCGTCGCGCTTGGTCACGGCGCGGTTGCGGTCCACCAGGAGATCGAGTTGCTCCCAGCTGAGACCGTCGAGGTCACCGTCTGCGTCGTGCGTGGCCACTACGACGGAACCCCGCAACAGGGGGACGGTCTTGGCCGTGAAATCGGTGGTGGCCAGGAACAGTTCGGTGGCCGCCCGATTGACGCGGCGCTGGCACCGGCTCGCCGACGGACTGAACCAGAAGTCGAACTGCCGATCGGCACTGGTCAGGCTGTGCAGGCCCTGGTCGTGGACGAGACGCTCGACATCGGCCCTGGTGTAGGCCCGGGTCTCATAGACGGTGCCGCGGGTGCTGAAGTAGAGAATTGTGTTCATCCCGATGATCCATTCGACTCTTTCTCGCCGTTGACAGCGGTGCAGAAGTCCCGCCCGCTGTTACTGGAGTTACCCGTGTGACAACTGGGACAAACTCTGATAACGAAATCGGCGCGAAAATCATTCCGGGGGTTGGATGCGGCCCGGGCTCCTGACGGTGCCGACTCGCCGACGCTCGGCGCGTGAGAATGGCATGCGTGCCGAACGGACCGGGTGATTTCGCGTTGACCCTGGACGAACTGCGGGCGGTGGCCCGCTACGCGGCCGAGAGCGCGCAGGAGGTCCTGGCAATCTTCCAAGACGGCGATCCGCACGACCGAAGGCCCCGCGATGCGATCGCGGCCGCCTGGGCCTTCGCCGGCGGCGCTCCGCGAACGGCCCTGCAGCGAGTGGCCTCGCTCGACGCCCATCGCGCGGCCAGGGAGGCTGCCGACGAGGCCGCGCGTCATGCTGCGCGCGCCGCAGGCGACGCGGCGTCCGCGGCCTACCTGCATCCACTCGCCAAGGCGACCCAGGTCGGCCATATCCTGCGCGCCGCCGCGAATGCGGCGCGGGCGGCTGAGCTGCGGGCGGGGGATGACGCCACCGTGGGCGACGCGATGATCGAGCGGGCTCGGGCGCGCGCCACACCCGTGGTGATCGACGTTCTGTGCCGGTATCCGTCCGCCCCGGCCGGCGCCAGCCGGACCGCACACCTCATGGCTGCCCTTGGCGAGGCGCTCCGCGGAGAATAGTTCAGTCTTGACTTATATAAGTGGCAGCTTTATCTTCGGGGACTGTGCATGCGTTCGACGTTCTCGGAGACCCGGTGCGTCGCCGCATACTCGAACTGCTCGCCGACGGTGAGATGCCTGCGGGTTCCATCGGTCTCGCCATCCGGCAGGAGTTCGCCATCACCCAGCCGGCGGTGTCGCAGCACTTGAAAGTGCTGCGGGACAACGGCTTCACGATGGTGCGGCCGGAGGGTCAGCGCCGACTCTATGCCGTGAACGGCGCCGCGCTGCGCGACGTCGACGAATGGCTCGACACGTTCCGGCGATTCTGGGCGCCGCGCCTGGATTCGCTGGCCACCGAGATCGCACGTGGGAAACGACAACGACGAGGGAAGACATCATGATTGACGTCGATCATCAGATCAATGCCGTGCGGCGCACCGTCGGCGACACGGTGCACGACGCGGGGGAGGCCCGCATCCTGACCATCAGCCAGGCCTACGACACCGACCAGGCAGACCTGTGGGACGCGGTGACGAACATCGAACGCATCCCGCGATGGTTCCTGCCGATATCCGGCGACCTGTCCCTCGGCGGCACCTACCAGTTCGAGGGGCATGCCGGCGGCAAGATCCTCACCTGCGATCCGCCCGAGAACTTCACGGCCACCTGGGAATACGGCGACAACGTCAGCTGGATCGACGTCCGCGTCACCAGCGAGGGCCCCGGTCGGGCCCGGGTGGTGCTCGAGCACATCATCGCCGCCGAGGACGACAATTGGCGGGAGTTCGGGCCCGGTGCGGTCGGGATCGGCTGGGACTCGATGCTGCTCGGTCTGGCGATGCACCTGAGCAGTGGTGAGTCCATCGACCCCGCCTTCGGGCAGCAGTGGCTGGCCACCGAGGACGGCCGCCGGTTCCTGCGGCTGTCGAGCGAGGACTGGTACACCGCGGACGTCGGCAATGGCGCGGATGCTTCGGCGGCGCGCGCCGTGGCCGACCGGTGCCTGAAGGCCTACCTGGGCGAGGAGTAGGGTCGCGGCAACGCCGGATGCAGTTGCACTTCTTGAGCTTTGACCACGAAATGCACCGTCTTGCCGGGCTCGATGTCGAGGTCGGCCGCCGCGGCCGCGGTGATGTCGGCGGCCAGGCCCGTGCTCCCGTCAGGTTGTTCGGCCCCCCGGATCCGAACGGCCGTGCCATGGATGTCGACCTCGGCGATCGTCACGGCGATGACGTTGCGCGGGCTGGCGTGCGGCGGTTCGAGGTGGACGGCGACCGCACCGGGACGGAACAGCGCGATGGCTCCGGCGCCCGGCTCGACGTCGCCGATCCCGCGGACGTCGGCGCCCCAGGATGTGCGGATCACCCCGGGTTCGGTCACGACTCCCGGGACGAGATTGACCCCCGCGATCCTGGCCGCGAAGTCGCTGCGGGGCGCGGTGAGGACGCGACGGGCCGGACCGCTCTCCACCACCCGGCCGTTCTCGATGACGACGATCCTGTCGGCGATGGCCAACGCGTCGAGCAGGTCGTGGGTGACGATGATCGCCGTGCGGCCCGCATCGCGGAGCATCTCACGCAGCAGTCGGCGCAACGCCGGAGCGGCGGCGACGTCGAGGGCGGCCAGCGGTTCGTCGAGCAGCAGCAGCCGTGGTTCGGCGGCAAGCGCGCGGGCGATCGCGATCCGCTGCGCCTGCCCGCCCGAGAGCTGGGCCGGCTTACGGTCGGCGAGATCGGCGGCGCCGACGGCGTCCAGCCAGCGGTGGGCGGTGGCCCTCGCCGCCGACCGGGACTGCCTGGCGCAGCGCGGCCCGTAGGCGACGTTGGCCTCGACGCTCAGATGCGGGAACAACAGCGGCCGCTGCGTGAGCATCGCGACGTGGCGGGCGTGAGCCGGGACGAAGGTGCCTGTCTGAGTGTCGGTGACGACGGTGCCGCCCAGTTCGATCCGTCCGTCGTCGGGCCGCAGCAGACCCGCGATCATCAGCAGCAGGGTCGACTTGCCGACCCCGTTGGGGCCGAGCACAGCAAGGACTTCGCCGTCGCCGAGATCCAGGTCGAGATCAACGCCGCGTCCTGTCAGGCGCGCATCGACGCGCACGCTGCTCACAGTCGGCCCGTCAGGCGGCGGCCCGCCGAGGCGATGACGATCACCGCGGCGACGACGATGAGCAGCAGCGACAGCGCGACGGCGGCATCGGCGTCGGTTTCGCGCTGGAGGTAGATCTCCAGTGGCAGGGTCCGGGTCACGCCTTGCAGTGAGCCGGCGAACGTCAGCGTGGCGCCGAATTCGCCCAGCGAGCGCGCGAAGGCGAGCACTGCGCCCGACACCAATCCGGGAAGCACCAGCGGCAAGGTCACGGTCCGCAGCACCGTGGTGGGCCGGGCGCCGAGCGTGGCGGCGATGTGTTCGTAGCCCGTCCCCGCCGAACGCAGCGCACCCTCGAGGCTGACGACGAGAAAGGGCAGCGACACGAACGACTGAGCGAGCACCACCGCGGAGGTGGAGAAGGCGATCCGGATGCCCAGCAGGTCGAGTTGGTGGCCGAGCAGCCCCTGCCTGCCGAACGTGTACAACAGTGCGATGCCGCCCACCACGGGTGGCAGCACGAGCGGAAGCAGCACCAGCGCGCGCAGCACGGATTGTCCCGGGAAGCTGCCACGAGCCAGGACGAGCGCCATCGGGATGCCGAGCAGCACGCAGACCGCGGTGCTCGCCGTCGCGGTCTGCAGGCTCAACAGCAGTGCCGCACGCGAGGATTCGGAGGTGATGAGCGGTATGAAGTTCGCCCAGTCGATCTCGAGCAGGATCGCCACCAGCGGCACGATGACGAAGAGCGCTCCCCCGGCGGCGGGGAGGTAGACCCAGGCCGGCAGCCCGACCTGGATCAGGCCATTCGTCCGCCGGGTGGTGGTCACGGCGCGGCGAAGCCCGCTGCCGCCAGGGCTTCCTGCCCGGCCGGACCGGTGACTAGATCGATGAACGTCTGTGCCGCAATCGGATTCGGTGAGTCTTCGAGGACGGTGATCGGATAGGTGTTCAGTGCGTCGCCGGCTTCGGGAAACGGGATCGCGGTGACGTCGTCGCGCGCGCCGACGGCATCGGTGACGTACACCAGACCCGCGTCTGCCTGGCCGGAGGTGACCTTGCCGAGCACGTCGGTCACGGCGGACTCCTCGCTCACCGGTGTCAGGGTGACGCCCGTCGCCCGCTCGACCTTCTCGGTGGCCGAGCCGCAGGGCACCTGCGGCGCGCACACGACGACCTGCGTTCCGGGCTTGGCGAGGTCTGCGAATGTCGCTATGCCCGTGGGGTTCCCGGGCTGCGTGACAATGGTCAGGCTGTTGGTGGCGAAGTTGACCGGCTCACCGGCCACCAGGCCGGCGTCGACGGCCTTGGTCATGTTGTTCACGTCGGCGGAGGCGAAGACATCGGCGGGTGCGCCCTGCGTCAGCTGGGTGGCCAGATCCGATGAGCCGGCGAAGTTGAATGAGACGGTGGCCCCGGGATTATCGCGTTCGAACCGGGCGCCGAGTTGGGTGAACGTCGTCGTCAACGATGCCGCGGCGAACACGGTGATCGGCGTGCCTGCGCTTGCGGAGGACGAGTCGGTCTGCGACGACGAACACGCCGCGACGAGTGCTACAGCGCTCAGCGTCGCGGTGATGCCGACGATCGACCTCATGACGTACCTGCGGGAGTCTCGACGATCACGTTGGTGGCTTTGACGACCGCGACGGCGAGCACACCGGGTTCGAGGCCGAGTTGGCGGGCCGATTCGGTGCTCATCAGGGAGACGACCGTGAACGGTCCGCATTGCATCTGCACCTCGCACATCACCTGGTCGGCGGTCACCTTGGTGACGAGCCCGACAAACCGATTCCGCGCCGAACTGCCGACACCGAGGGGGTCCGGTGGCGGTGTCGCGTGTTCGCGGGCGAATTCGGCCAACGCCTTGCCGTCGATGACCTTGCGGCCGGTCTCGTCCTTGTGCGACGCGAGGCTGCCGCTGTCGATCCAGCGGCGGACGGTGTCGTCGCTGACGCCGAGGATCACCGCGGCGTCCTTGATCTTCATTGTCGGCACGTCGTCACCCACTGCTCGAATGTAGAACCGCAGCTGCGGCAATATTTCTGTAATTCAACCATGAATGCGGAACTAGACCGCGATAAGGTCCGCATCCGAACAGGGAGGGTTACCTCCCGAGCGCCGCGCGCAACCGGTCGCGATGCCGGCGATAAGCGTCGGCACCGTCGCGGTCCGCCGCGTCGATCCGGATGAGCACTGGATGCCCCGCCGCGGGCGTGGCCAGGTCGCGAAGTGCGTCGTAGTACGCGCGCTGCCGCTGCCGGCCGCCGATTCCGAAGCCTCGCGCGGCTTTCGTCCGGTAGAAGTTGTCCGACCTGTCCCGCCAGGTCTCGCAGAGGTCCGTGTACCGGCCGTGGTCGAATCCCAGCGGCGCGTCAGGCAGATACAGCTGCAGCGAGCGAAGCCTCGCCGAGGTGAAGTGTTGCGATTCGTCGACCTCGATCAGCGTCCCGGAGTCGACGTGGAGGAAGTCGCCGCGCAGTGGTGTGGTGCGGGCGGTCGCCAGCGTCGCCAGGTCGCCGCCGAGGGCGACGTAGATGCTCTCCAGAGTCGCCCTCACCGAGGCGAACTGCGCGCCTGGCGGAAGCCCGAGGTGACCTCGCTGATTGAGCCATTCGACGCGCTGGCCGACGAGTTCGACACCGTCGTCGCGCGCCGCGTCGCGGAACGCATCCTGCGTAGCGCCTACCGGCATGTCACCAGCGGCCGTAGCGGACGACGCCGTCGAACGGGCGGCGATCCGGTGTGGTGATCGGCGCCAGCGGGCGGTCGGCGGGATATCCGATACCGAGCAGATACGCGACGATGCGATCATCGGGCACACCCAGGATGGCGCGGGCTTTGTCCTGATTGCCGACCGAGGAGTGCCCGGTGCCGATGCCCAGATCGGTAAGCGCGAGCATCATCGCCATCGTCGCCTGCCCGAGGTCGTACTGGTCGAGGGTCTTGCGGCGTTCCTCCGGCGGCACCGGCGCGACGAGCGCGATGGCAGCGGGCGCCGACGCGATGTGTGACCCGCGCCCTGCCACACCGTCGACAACTCCTGCAGCGTCGCAGGGTCGAGGACGACCACGAACTCCCACGGCTGACGATTCCTCGCCGACGGTGACCGCCACCCGGCCTCGGCGATGCGCCGCAGAGCCTCCTCGGGCACCGGGTCCGGTCGGTAGCTCCTGACGTTGCGTCGGGCGCGCAGCGCATCCCAGGTCTCCACGTCGTCCTCCGCTCCTATGCGACTGCCACGTCATGTCATTTCCCGGCGTCTAATCCGATTGCATCACAACCGTGAGCCTGCGTAGGGTTCGCGCCATGTCGAGCCCAGAGGCAGCCAAGGTGGGGGCTTTCGGTCACGCCGTCAGCCCCCTGGCCCGCTGATTTCATAGCCCTTGCGGTGCGCCCGCGCGCCACATGTCGGGGAGCTGACCGCGGTGACGAGACGTCCATCACTCGTCTTCACTCACCTCGGAGTTCTCGATGCCTCTTGCCCTCTATCTGCTTGCCGTGGCCGTCTTCGCGATGGGCACGTCGGAGTTCATGCTCGCCGGCCTGCTGCCGGACATCGCTGCCGCTCTTGATGTCTCGCTCGCCACCGCGGGACTTCTCACCTCCGCTTTCGCGGCGGGGATGGCTGTCGGTGCGCCGCTGATGGCGGCGTTGTCACGTCAGTGGCCCGCCCGCACCTGTCTGCTCGGCTTCGTGCTGCTGTTCGCCGGTGCACATGCCGTCGGCGCCCTCACCACGAGTTTCGCCGTGCTGCTCGTCACCCGGATCGCCGCTGCGCTGGCCAACGCCGCTTTCCTGGCCGTGGCGCTCACCGTGGCGGCCACCCTCGTACCGGCCGATCGGAAGGGGCGCGCTGTCGCGGTGCTGTTGTCGGGCACGACGGTCGCGATGATCGCCGGGGTCCCCGCCGGTGCGGCGCTCGGCGAGCTGCTCGGCTGGCGGGCACCGTTCTGGGCCATAGCGCTGCTGTGCCTGCCCGCTGCAGTCGGCGTCACGAAGGTCGTCCCGAATCCGGCCGGCGACTTCCCGAGACAGGGTCCGCGCCACCTGTCGCTGCGGTCGGAGTTCGCGCAGCTCACCAACCCCGTACTCGTTCTGACCATGCTGGTCGGTGCCCTGTTCAACGGCGCATCGTTCGCCACCATTACCTACGTGGCGCCGATCGTCACCTCGACGGCGGGCATGGGCGAGCTGTGGGTCCCGATTGTGCTGCTGCTCTTCGGTTTCGGGTCGTTCATCGGAGTCGCCGTCGCCTGGCGGCTGTCCGATCGGCATCCGGGAGCGGTGATCGGTGTGGGTGGTCCGCTGCTGCTGCTCGGCTGGGTCGCCATGGCGACCCTCGCCACCGAGCCTGCGACCCTTGTGCTGTCGGTGTTCGTGCAGGGAGCACTGTCCTTCGGGGTGGGCAGCACGCTGATCGCCAGGGTGCTCTACCAGGCTGTTGGCGCCCCGACGATGGGCGGGTCGTATGCGACCGCGGCGTTGAACATCGGCGCGGCAGGCGGTCCTGCCATCGCCGCGGCAAGCTTCGGCACGCATGTCGGTCACCTCGGCCCGGTGTGGGCGAGCAGCCTGCTGACGGCACTTGCGGTCGTCGTGGCGCTTCCTCTGCTGCGGGTCATCGTGCCCCCATGGCCTCGCCGGCGGCTGTTCTGATCGCGGATGCCAGCCGCGTGGATATGCCCGGGCAGGAGATCGGCCGAGGACCGCTCCGCCGGTCAGGTCCCGAAGTACTCGTGGATTTGGCGGATCGCCATCGATCCCTCGCCGACCGCGGAGGCCACCCGTTTGACCGAGCCGCTGCGCACGTCGCCCACCGCGAACACACCGGGCTGGCTGGTCTCCAACTTCATCGGCTGACGGGGCGGTCGCCCCTGATCGCCGTCAGCGTCCGAGTAGAGCGCAGCGGTGCCGGTCGGGACGAAGCCGCGCTCGTCGAGTTGGACTGCGCCGGCGAGCCACGAGGTGTGGGGATCTGCGCCGATGAAGACGAATAAGGCGCGCGTCTGGATCGACTGCCGTTGGCCCGTTCGGTTGTCCTCGGTCACCACCGCTCCGAGTGCATCGTTGCCGCGCACTTCCCGGATCTCGGTGCGCGTCCGGACGGTCACGCGGGGGTTCGCGTTGATCTGGTCGACGAGATACCGGGACATGTCTTTGTTCAGGTCGTCGCCGCGGATCACCACGAATACCCGGGAGGCCTGTGCGGCGAGGAACACGGCAGCCTGGCCCGCGGAGTTGCCACCTCCGACGATGACGATGGGCCCGGTGCCGCACATCAACGCCTCCTGAACCGTGGCGGCGTAGTACACGCCCTTGCCCTCGAACGATTCGATCCCCGGGACAGCGAGTCTTCGATACCTGGCTCCCATGGCCAGTACTACGGCCCTGGCCACCATCGTCCCGCCGTCCGCGAGCGTCAGCTGGTACTGGCCGTGGTCCGATTCCAGCCGGATGATCTCGGCGGACACCGAGATCCGTGCTCCGAACTTCTCGGCCTGCAGGGCAGCACGTTCAGCGAGGTCGCCCCCGGAGATTCCACCGGGGAATCCGAGATAATTCTCGATCCTCGACGACGTTCCAGCCTGCCCGCCGGTCGCGATCCGTTCCATGGCCGCGGTGGCCAGGCCGTCGGATGCTGCGTACACCGCGGCGCCGAGCCCAGCGGGACCAGCACCCACCACGATGACGTCGGATTCGTCGGGCGCCGCGTCGGGCACCGGCAGTCCCACCCGCCGGGCCAGCTCTGTGTTGGTCGGGTTGCGCAGCACCACACCGCCCCATATCACCACCGGTGTGTCCTGGGCGCTCACCCCGAACCGCTGCAGCAGGCGTTCGGCCTGGGGGTCACGCTCAAGGTCGAACCAGCGGTGCGGCAACCGATTTCGTGCGGCGAATTCACGTAGCCGAGTGGTGTCCGGCGAGTAGCAGGAGCCGATGATCCGGAATCCGGATCCCTCCTGAATGAGCAGGCAACGCCGCCAGAGATATGCGCGCAGGATCAGATCGCTGAGAGCTGGATCGTGGGCGACCAGATCCCGCACCCGTTCGGTCGGGACCATCAGCACTTCACCGGGTTCCACCACCTCCGCGGTGTAGAACGCTGCCTGGCCCTCGAGGTCGCCCAACTCGCCGAGGAACCGCCCGGGGCCGTGCACCCGGGTCACGCGCTGGTTGCCCGCATCGTCTGTCACGCTGACGGCCACCTTGCCTGCCACGATGACGAAGAAGTGCTCGGCGCTTTCACCTTCGCGAACGAGCACCTCGCCCGCGCTGACGGTTCGCCGGGCACAGCCTGCCTCGAGGGTGGCGATCTGATCCTCGGACAGCCGCGGGTAGGCGCCGTGAATGTCGGGGGTTTCGGCCAGCGGAGGCGATTCGCGCTGGTCGAGGACGGCCTCAGACATAGTCTTCGTGGACATAGCACCAGCGCCAATTCTCGCCTGGTTCGATGGACTGCACGATCGGGTGTTCTACCGTGTGCGCGTGTGCCCGGGCATGCCGCATCGGTGACGAGTCGCAGCACCCGACGTGCCCGCACGTCAGGCACAGCCGCAGGTGAACCCACGGTGTGCCCAGCCGCAAGCACTCCTCACAGCCGTTCGTGCGCGGGCGCACCGGGCGGATGGTCGCCACATGTGGATCGATGTTCACTGATGTCATGGCCTTGCTTCCTTCCCACGGTCGGCCGACAGCGCCTGGTCCAACCAACTTCGTAGTGCCGCAACGGGAGCAGCTCCCGCTTGCCGCGCCAGCACCTGCCCGTTGTCGAGGACCAGCAGCGTCGGCACCGCTTGCACCGTGAACCGCTGCGAGATCGCCGGTGCACTGTCCACGTCGACCTTGACCAGTTTGAGTCGTCCGGCGCGTTCGGATGCAAGCTGCTCCAGCGCCGGACTCACCATGCGGCACGGTCCGCACCAGGGCGCCCACAGGTCGACAAGGACTGGAACCGAGGCCGTTTCGGCGACCTCCGCGAAGTCCCCGTCGCCGGCCGCCGCGATCCACGGCAGCCACTGGTGACAGTTGGCGCACCGGGGCTTTCCCGCAGCCGCCGCAGGTACGCGGTTTCGTTTTCCGCAATGCGGGCATGTCACGATTTCCGATGCCACGGCACTCCTCCGTCAGGCCGCCAGGGCGGGTTCCGAATACCCGACCCTGAGTTCGCCGTTCTCCACGGTGACGCGGATCTTGCCACCGCCCGCGACATCGCCGCGTAGCAACGCCCGGCCGATTTTGGTTTCCACCTCGTGGGCGATGTAGCGGCGTAGCGGCCGTGCCCCGTACACCGGATCGTAGCCACGTTCGGCGATCATCCGGCGAGCGTCCACGGTGATGTCGAGTTCGATTTGCCTTTCCACCAGACGATCCCGTAGCTCGGCAAGCTGTAGCTCGACGATCCGCTCGAGCTGTGCCATTGACAGCGGAGCGAACAGCACGATGTCGTCGACGCGGTTGAGGAACTCGGGCCGGAAATGTCCGCGCAGCTCGGCCATCACCCGGTCGCGCGCGTCGGGCTTGATCTCGCCGTCCGCGGTGACGCCGTCGAGCAGGTGGTGCGATCCGATGTTGGAGGTCATGATGACCACCGTGTTGCGGAAGTCCACGTGACGTCCCTGTGCATCGGTGAGCCGGCCGTCGTCGAGCACCTGAAGCAGGGTGTTGAACACATCGGCGTGCGCCTTCTCGATCTCGTCGAGCAGTACGACCGAGTAGGGCTTGCGACGCACCGCTTCGGTGAGCTGACCGCCCTCCTCGTAGCCGACGTATCCCGGCGGTGCACCGACCAACCGGCTCACCGTGTGCCGCTCCTGGTACTCGCTCATGTCAAGCCGGACCGTGTTGTCCTCTCTGTCGAACAAGGCGGCCGCCAGCGTCTTCGCGAGCTCGGTCTTACCCACCCCGGTGGGCCCGAGGAAGATGAACGAGCCGATCGGGCGGCGCGGATCGCGGATTCCGGAGCGGGCCCGAATCACCGCATCGGCGACCAGCTGGACCGCCTCGTCCTGGCCGATCACCCGCTCGTGCAGTATTTCGTCGAGCCGCAACAGCTTTTCCCGTTCGCCCTCCTGCAATCGCGCGACCGGTATGCCGGTCCATGCCGCCACGATTTCGGCGATCTCGTCCTCGGTGACGACCTCGCGGAGCAAACGCTTTTCGCCCTGCTTGGACGTCAGCTGTTCCTCGGCCGCTTGCAATTTGCGTTCCAGTTCGGTGATCTGGCCATAGCGCAACTCGGCCGCCCGGTTGAGGTCATAGTTGCGTTCGGCTTCTTCGGCCTCGCGCCGGAGCTGCTCGAGTTGTCCGCGAAGTTCCTGTACCCGCCGGATCGCCTGCCGTTCGGCATCCCACTGGGCGTGCTGGGCGTCGGCCTCTGATCGCAGATCGGCCAGTTCCTTGCGAAGTTCCTCCAGCCGCGACTTGCTGGCCGCGTCGGTCTCCTTGGCCAGTGCCGCCTCCTCGATCTCGAGCCGGGTGACCCGACGGGTGATCTCATCCAACTCCGCCGGCATCGAGTCGATTTCGGTGCGTAGCCGCGCACACGCCTCGTCCACCAGGTCGATCGCCTTATCGGGCAGGAAGCGGTCGGTGATGTAGCGGTGCGACAGCGTTGCCGCCGCCACCAGTGCGGCATCCTGAATCTTCACCCCGTGGAACACCTCGAGGCGTTCGCGCAGCCCGCGCAGGATCGAAACGGTGTCCTCGACGTCAGGTTCGTCGACCAGCACGGTCTGGAACCGGCGCTCCAACGCGGCGTCCTTTTCAATGTGCTTGCGATATTCGTCCAGGGTGGTGGCACCGATCATGTGCAGCTCACCGCGGGCAAGCATCGGCTTCAGCATGTTGCCGGCGTCCAGCGACCCCTCCGTCGCGCCTGCGCCGACCACGGTGTGTAACTCATCGACGAACAGCAGAATTCGCCCCTCGCCGGCCTTCACCTCAGACAGCACGGCCTGCAGCCGTTCCTCGAACTCACCTCGATACTTCGCACCTGCCACCAGCGAGCCCATGTCGAGGGAAAAAATTGTTTTGTCCCGCAGACCTTCCGGGACATCGGCGCGAACGATCCGCTGGGCCAGGCCCTCCACGATCGCCGTCTTGCCGACTCCGGGGTCGCCAATGAGAACCGGATTGTTCTTCGTCTTACGGCTGAGGATCTGAATTACTCTGCGGATCTCGGCGTCTCGACCTATCACCGGATCCAGCTTTCCGGCGCGGGCCTCGGCGACCAGGTCGCGGCCGTACTTCTCCAGCGCCTCGTAGGCCCCCTCGGGCGACGCTGACGTGACCCGCTGGTTGCCACGGACCTTGGTCAGCGCGCCCAGGAACGATTCCCGGTTGACGCCATGGGAGGCCAGCATCCGTCCGGCCGCGCTCGAGGAACCCTCTTCGGCAAGCGCGATGACGAGGTGCTCCACCGACACGTAATCGTCTTTTAGCCGCTTGGCTTCCCGCTCGGCGGCCTCCAACAGGTTCGCCAGCCGCCTGCTGACAGAGACCTGGCCCGGCGCGGCGCCTGGACCGCTCACCTTCGGTCGCCGGTTCAGCTCGCGTTCCAGGTCCGCGCGCAGGGCCGCAGTGTCGGCGCCCGCCTGATCCAGCAGTCGCGGGACGAGACCCTCGGGCTGGTCGATAAGAGACATCAAGAGATGTTCGCCGTCGACCTCGGTGTGACCCATCCGGGTCGCGATGCTCTGCGCTTCGGTCAACGCTTCCTGTGACTTCTGAGTCAGCTTGTTGATGTCCACGGCGATGTCCTCCTTCGGCGAGAAGTGGATTCCAGCTCTTCGATGTGGTCCAGCAGGTCGAGCACCAGTCCAATTGCCGCGTAGTTGAGTCCCAGACCTGTCCTCAACCGCTGGATGCGCGCCACCGTCACCAACGCCGACGGTTCGAATGAGGGTTCGCCGCGGGCATCCTGCCGGCAGGCGACGAGTCCGAGCGCTACAAATCTGCGCACCATGTCGGGATGTAATGCGCAACGCGTTGCGAACTCGTCGAGTTGCATACCGGGCCGCCGCGCGAGGACATACCGTGTTGCGGTCATGGTCCCCTCCTCGGGTCGAACGTGGACTCCGCCGCCAGTTGTTGGAACAGCTCATGCTCTCGCGCCGTCGGTGTCGGTGGCACCACCACCTTGATCTCTGCGTAGAGGTCGCCGGCGGCGCCGCGCGGGTTGGGCATCCCTTCGCCGCGCAGACGCAACCGACGGCCCGTCGACGAGCCTCCAGGCACCTTGACCTTGGCTTCCCCGCCGGGAGTTCGGACGGCGACAGTGGTCCCCAGCACCGCCTCCCACGGCGACACCGGTAGATCGACGATGACGTCGCGTCCGTCGAGCCGGAAGTGCGGATGCGGCTTGATGCGCACCCTCAGGTACAGATCTCCGGCCGGGCCATCACCGCTACCCCGGCCGCCCTCTCCCGCGAGCCGGATTCGCTGACCGTCGATGACGCCCGCGGGAATGGTGACCCCGTAGGTGCGGCCATCCAAGGAGAGTTGCCGCTTGCCGCCCCGGTAGGCCTCCTCGAGGGTCAGCTCCAGCTCCGCTTCCTGGTCGGCGCCCGGTATCGGCCCGAATCCGCCACCGCCGCCGAACATGTCGCCGAACAAGTCTTCGATGTTGATGCCGCCGCCCGCACCGCCGAAGCCCTGACCGTTGTACGCCCTTGTGCCGGATCGTCTTCCGCCGCCGAAGCCGCCGGCCCCCGCAGCTGCTCGCTCTTCCCAGTCCTCGGGCACCTGCCGGAAGTCCTGGCCGAATCGGTCGTAGCGCTTGCGGGTGTCGAGATCCGACAACACGTGATAGGCCTCATTGATCTCTTTGAACCGGTCCTCGGCCGCAGGATCCTTGTTGACATCGGGGTGGTATTTACGGGCCAGCGTGCGGAACGCCTGCTGGAGCTGGTCGGCGCTCGCGTCCCGCGACACCCCGAGGACTTGGTAGTAGTCGCGGGCCACTCGATCTCACTCCTCCCGTCGGCTCACCACTACGGCCGCCGGCCGTAGTTGGCTCGAACCTTGTCCGTAACCCGGGCGGACCACCTCGACGACTGTCCCGGGTGTGCTGTCGGCGTGCTCGACGACGCCGACCACCTCGTGACGCTGCGGGTCGAATGGCACCCCCGACTCCGCGTCGCGCGGATAACCGAGGTGCTCCAGCACCTGCAGCGCTTCGCCGAGAATGCTTCGCACGCCCTCGACAACCGCGTCGGACTTGTCACCCGCGTGGGCAACCGCCCGCTCCAGGTTGTCGACGACGGGCAACCAGGTCGCCGCGACCCTGGATCGCTCCGCCGACCGCTCGCGGTCCAGTTCGCGGGCATATCGCTTCCGCAGGTTGTCCAGATCCGCGACCGACCGTCGCCAACGATCTTCGAGCTTGGCGAGCTCCGCATCCGAATCGGTCTGGGAAGCAACCTGTTCCGGCGGACCTCCGCTGGCCACGTCACGGTCCTCGTCGGTCGAATGTTCCGTCGGACTGACCATGGCGGGTCAGCCCCGATCGAACTCGGCGTCGACCACGTCGTCGTCGCCGACCGGTGCACCGTGGCCGTTGCTCGACGGGCCTGGCTGTCCGTTGCCGTTGCCGTTGCCGTTGGCGGCCGGGGCGGGCTGCAGCCCGTAGAGCGCCTGCTGCAGCTCGGATGTCAGCGATTGCACCCGCTCCAGCGGTGCCTCATCCTTGACGGCTTGCCGAGCGTCGGCGACCAGCATCTCGGCGCGGGCTCGATCATGTGGCGCCGCGGAGTCACCGAGCTCGGCGAGGCGGCGCTCGACTTGGTAAGCCGCCGAATCGAGCTCATTGCGCGCATCGACCTGCCTGCGCATCTCTTCGTCCTCGCGGCGGTGCGCCTCGGCCTCGGCGAGCATCCGCTCGACCTCGCTCTGATCGAGGTTCGACTGTTCGCTGATGGTGATGCTCTGCTCGGCGTCGGTGTCCTTGTCCCGCGCGGTGACATTCAGGATTCCGTTGGCGTCGATGTCGAAGGTGACCTCGACCTGTGGCTCACCGCGCGGGGCCGGTCGGATGTTCTCCAGTTTGAACCTGCCGAGTACACGGTTGTCCCGCGCCATCTCGCGTTCCCCCTGCAGCACGACGATGTCCACCGCCGGTTGGTTGTCTGCTGCGGTGCTGAACACCTCGCTGCGGCGGGCCGGGATGGTGGTGTTGCGTTCGATGATCTTGGTCATCACGCCGCCGGCCGTCTCCACTCCCAGGGAGAGTGGGGTGACGTCGAGCAGCAGGACGTCAGAGACCTCACCCTTGAGCACGCCCGCCTGGATCGCGGCACCCATGGCGACGACCTCGTCAGGGTTGACGGTCATGTTCGGGTCCTTGCCGCCGGTGAGCCGGCGGACCAGGGCCTGGACGGCCGGGATGCGGGTCGATCCACCGACCAGGATGACCTCGTCGATGTCGTTGGCCGTCACCTTGGCGTCCTGCATCGCCTGCTTGACCGGACCCATGCAGCGCTCGACCAGATCATGGGTGAGCTCCTCGAACTTCGACCGATTGATGGTCATGGTGAGGTGCTTGGGGCCGTTGGCGTCGGCGGTGACGAACGGCAGATTGACCTGGGTCTGCGTCACCGACGACAGTTCGACCTTGGCCTTCTCGGACGCCTCGAACAGCCGCTGCAGTGCCTGCGAATCCTGACGCAGATCGATGTTGTTCTCGCGCTGGAACTCGTCGGCCAGATAGTCCACGAGCCGGCGGTCGAAGTCGTCGCCACCCAGATGCGAATCACCTGCGGTGGAGCGAACCTCGACCACCCCGTCGCCGACGTCGAGAAGGCTGACATCGAAGGTGCCGCCGCCGAGGTCGAAGACCAGCACGGTTTCGTGTCCCTTCTTGTCGAGCCCGTAGGCCAGCGCCGCGGCCGTGGGCTCGTTGATGATGCGCAGCACCTCCAGCCCGGCGATCCGGCCGGCATCCTTGGTGGCATTGCGTTGCGCGTCGTTGAAATACGCCGGAACGGTGATCACCGCTTCCTTGACCCGTTCACCGAGGAACTTGCCTGCGTCGTCGACGAGTTTGCGCAGCACTTGGGCGCTGATCTCTTCGGGCGAGTACTGCTTGCCGCGAACGTCGAAGCGGGCGGCGCCACCCTCGCCGTCGACGACGTCGAAGCTGACCCCTTTGGCCTCCTCCGATATCTCGTCGAAGCGGCGCCCGATGAACCTCTTCGCCGAGTAGATGGTGCCCTTCGGGTTCATGATCGACTGCCGTCTGGCCAGTTGCCCGACCAGACGCTCGCCGTTCTCGGTGAAGGCCACCACCGAGGGTGTGGTTCGTGCGCCCTCGGTGTTGGGAATCACCACTGGTTCCCCGCCCTGCCAGGCGGCGATCACCGAGTTCGTCGTCCCAAGATCGATACCTACCGCTGTTGCCATCGTCATTCCTTTCGATTGCCGCCGGCGAGGAGTTGCAGCGCGCGATCGGCAACCTCCACGTCCGCGACGACGTCGTAATACTTGGGCCGCAGCCCACTGATGGAGCGAAAATCGCGCTGGCCACGCTGCAGCGCATGGACGAGGAGTCCGAACAAGGCGCCCAAGATCGCGCCGAAGGCCAGGCCGTAGCCGGCCAGCACCAACGCCGAAACCAGTGGGTCGATCCAGTTGAAGAGCCCGAAGATCCAGCCGGTCAGCGCGCCGACGACGGCCCCCGAGCCGGCACCGCGCAGCGCCGCGCCGCCGTAGTTCAATCGGCCCAGAACCTGTTCCACGTACTCCAGATCGCGGCCGACGATCGCCACCCGGTGCACCTCGAATTGGTGATCGGACAGGTAGTCGACCGCATGTTCGGCATCGGCGTAGTTGTCGAACGTGGCGATCACCTGGCGGGCCGGCTCATTGCGCCGCATCGCCGAAGTCGCCACGGCCGAAGGCTCAGCCATCACTGCACCTACGCGCGTTGCGCGCGCCGGCCGTCGCTTGGTCGGCCGGCCGGTCGAATTCCCGAAACGCATCGAATCGCATCAAAGCCATGGCTTCTCCTAGGTCCCGAGGGTGGCGGTACCGGAGGCTCGACGAGCAATTCACGGTGGTCCGTACCGCCCGCTGATGGCCTCCGAACAATTAGTCTGACAGTCGATTTCGATGACCGCGTGCTCCCAATGGGCCGGAAATCTCGACCGGAATTGGTCCTGACAGCACGAGAGGATGCATTCCGACGGCATAGCGAGGTCCACAGCTCAAGGCCGCCGTTCACAGAACTTCGAGCGGATGCGGCCGCGTAGGCGGCGGGAACGCTCGGTCGAGGTCGTCGAGGTCGGTGCGACTCAGCTCGATGTCGCGGGCGGCGGCGTTCTGCCGAACGTGGGGAGGTGTTCCGGCACGTGGGATGGCATTGACGCCGTCGTGGTGAAGCACCCAGGCCAGCGCGATCTGTGCTGGAGTTGCATTGTACTGCTCTGCAATTGGCTGCAGCGCCGGGTGGTCGAGCAGTCGGCCCTGCTCGATCGGTGAGTAGGCCATGGCCGGGACGCCGTATTCGGCCAGCCACGGCAGCAGCGCGTACTCGGGGCCTCGGCGGGTCAGGTTGTAGAGGATCTGATTCGTCTGAACCTCGTCGCCGCCTGGGAGGCCTGCGAGTTCGACCATGTCGTCCATGTCGAAATTACTCACTCCCCAGTGCCGGATCATCCCCGCGCGTTCCAAGTCGGCGAAACCTTTGATCGTCTCCGCCAGCGGGATGGTGCCCCGCCAATGCAGAAGGTAGAGATCGATGTGGTCGGTGCCGAGTCTGCCCAGGCTTGCCTCGCACGCGCGGACGGTGCCTTCCCGGGTCGCGTGGTGGGGGAGCACCTTGTCGACGAGGAACACTTCGCTACGCCGTCCGGCAATCGCCTCTCCGACCAAGACTTCCGCCGCGCCGTTGCCGTACATCTCGGCGGTATCGATCAGCGTCATCCCCAAGTCGATACCGAGCCGGATCGAGGCGACCTCGTCGTCCCGCCGCCCAGCGCTCTCGGCGAAATGCCAGGTTCCCTGTCCTATGGCCGCGATCTCCTCACCGGAGCGCAGCGCTACAGATCGAGCTTGTTTCATTCTCGGCCGCCTTTCGAACGCCCCAGTCGAGTGGTGAGGTCGAAGCTCCACTGGATCGCCAATTCTGCGGGTGCCATCGCCCACCGCACTTCGGCCCGGTAGAGCACAACTGCGGGTCGCATATGGGCCTGGAGAGGCATAGTGCCGCTCGGCCTGCGACGCGCCACGGGGCCTACTGGGCCAGCGACATCCCGGCCGCCAGCGCGAAGCCGAGCACCGCGGCCAAACCGGCCTGTTCGTGCGCTTTCTCGGTCGCTTCCGGAATCATCGATCCGACGAGCATGACCAGCAGCGCACCCGCGGCGAATCCGTCGATTCCGCCCCGCAGCGCCGCTCCGGCGGTCTCCTGGAACTGGTATCCGCCGACGGTGGCGACCGCGCACAGTGCCGCGACTGCCGCCCAACCGAGCACGATGCGCCCGACGCGACGACCAGCCCTGCGCAGGTCGCTGGCAGACCCGATCGACTCGGGGAGATTCGACACGAAAATGGCGAGCAGCAGAGTCGGGCTCACTGAGGCGCCATCGGCGATGCCGATACCGAGCACGGCCTGCTCGGGGATGCCGTCGAGCAGCGCGCCGAGCAGCAGAGGTACCCCCGCCGCACGGGTGGTGTCGCCGCCGAGGCGGTCGACGACCTTGTCGGCGACGGAGAACGTCACTGCACCGGCCGCCAGACCGAGCCCCATTGGCACCGCGCCGCCGACACGGAATCCCTCCTCCGCCAGTTCGAACGAGATACTCGCGATGAGGGCACCGGCGCCGAAGCCGAGCACCAGCCCGATGAGGCGCTGATTCCAGGTGCAGGCCACACCGGCGAGTGCGCCGACGATCAACGAGGAAGAGGCGACCAGCCCCCACAGCAGTGCGGTCAGCATCGGTGGTGCGCTCCACCTGGCTCGCGAACTGACGCGGGGATTGGGCGGAATCGGCCCAGGGGCGTGCGCGGCCCGTTCCAGGCGTGGACCATGGTGAGCGCGACGCTGGACATCGAGTGCACGACTCTACGCAGGCTCATGAATTGCCACGGGTTTGTCTTTTCTCGATGGATTGCGACGCAGATACCCGGCAACGAACTTCACAAACTCTGTCGCGCGCGTCCGCTTGCAAGCGTAACGACCGGCACGCACTGTTCGATGTGCTCGACCTTCTCCAGCACTCCGGGGCGACCTACCCGCGGTGCGTCGGCCACCAGCTCGCCTCCCCCAGCAGGGTCGCGATGGCAGGCACGGTCAGAGTACGCACGATGAACGTGTGGACCAGCAGACCAGTCCCGATCACCGCGCATTGCTACGCGGCTTCGTCATCCCCGGCATTCTCAATCCGACCCACGGACACTGACACCCGAAGGCGCGAGGCCGTTCGGTGGGGTGCGCTCCACCCGGAGTCAGCAGCGCGGGGCCGATGTGCCGGCGCGCACGACGTTGCCAATGTGGTTCACGGTCACCAATGTCGGCATTGCCGCAAGTTCTCTCACGCCGACGGCGCGTCGTATGGCGCCCCGGCTGAACGGCTCTCCGCGCTGCGAGCCGTCCACTGAAGTGCCTGCATCTCGTCGAGCTCACGCCGAACCGCTTGTCGCGCCTCACCGAAAAGGCCGGACATCAGGAGACGTTTGGTGGCGGCTACCGACCGCGGATCATTGGCGGCGACCACGGCCGATGCGCGTGCAGCCTCCTCGAGGAGGTCGGCATCTGGCACGCTGCGCCAGGCCAGGCCGGTGCGGACGGCGTCAGCGGCATCAATCCACTCGCTGGAAAGCAACGCCCACATCGCATCGGTCCAGCGCGCCCTTGCGGGTAGCAGTGCCGAGCTGCCCGCCTCGGGCACGATGCCCAGCGCGGTGAATGGAAACCGAAGTCTGGCGGTTTCGGCCAAGATAACGACGTCGCAGTAGAGCAGCATCGAACAGCCGAATCCGACGGCCAGGCCGTTGACCGCAGCGAACAACGGCTTCGGAAAACCACCCAGAGTCTCCAGCAGGTGTCCGAATTCTTCACCGGCGAGTCGTCGCTCGGTGTCGGGCAACGCCGCGTCGAGCAGCGATCGGTCGGCACCGGCCGAGAACGCGCGTCCGCGTCCGGTCAGCACGACCACACAAACCGTGTCGTCGGTGGCGAGCCGGTCCAGCGCTTCTCGCAAGCCGCGGTATCCGGCGACTGTGAAAGCGTTGAGCGATTGCGGTCGGTTCAGCTCCAACCACGTCGTGGAGCTTTCTCGTCGCTCGAGATGCACGGAGCTACGCTCGTGCTTCGTGCAGGGTCGTCAGCATGCCCGACGTCAACGCCGACGAATACAGCTCCGGCTCGTGCAGGACCTTGTCCACCAGGTCCCACGTGCTGACCAGCACGCCGATGCCATCGACTCGCATCACCGGGGAAGACTCGCGCAGCATCCGGTATGCGGGCGGAGGGTGCCGGGTCAACCTCGGCGCCGCCAACAGGTTCAGGCCTGACGTCTCGTACTCCTTAGTCACAGAACTCCCTTTGCAGTCCCGCATGCTGATGTAGTCCTGATGCAGGCCGAGTGGTGATCCTGGATGCGGATTCTTCACGATGCAATGCGGCGCACCCGTCGGTGTTCGGCAGTCAAACCATTTTACAAATATGATTTGTATAGTCTGTGGCAGTCCATGAACGCAAGGGTGTAGCGAAGGATGGAGACACCTTGCCCGACAAACCGCATCGTGTCTTGCCTGCAACAGAAGGTCCGAGCGCATTCTTCTGGACCTCGGGCGCGGACGGCCGCCTACGCTTCCTGTGCTGTTCGGCGTGCTCGTATTTCGTCCATCCGCCGACGTCGTACTGCCCCAATTGTGGGGGTCGCGATGTCGCTCCACGCGTCGTTGGAGGTCGTGGAACGGTCTACTCGTACACGGTCAACCATCAGCCGTGGGACGGTACCGCCGATAGTTACATCATCGGCGTGGTGGAGATGGACGAGCAGGTTGGCCTTCGGCTGATGACCAGCATCGTTGACGTCGCACCAGATGCCATGCGTATGGGAATGCGGGTCGAGGTCGTCTTCGAGGACCACACGCCGATCCACCTCCCGGTGTTCCGGCCGGTCACGTCGTGACCGACGCCGAGCGCCGAGCCGTCATCTCCGGTATAGGCCAATCGCAGGTGGGGCGGCGGCTCGGTCGTGACGCGCTCGATCTGACAATCGACGCCGCGCTTGCCGCCATCGCCGATGCGCGACTGACGGTTGCCGAAATCGACGGTTTGGCAACCTATCCGGGAGGAGTCACCGGTTTTGCCGGGTTCTCTGGCCCCAGCTCGCCGGAAGTGCACGACGCGTTGCGCTTGTCGCTGCGCTGGCACAGCGGCGGCGCCGAGGGTCCGGGACAGCTGCAGGCGGTGATCAACGCGGTGATGGCTGTATCGATGGGACTGGCCCGCCATGTCCTGGTGTACCGCACCGTCACCGAGTCAACCGCACAGGGCAACGGGCGGCGTTCTGGCATCGGCGTGGGTAGCGGCCAAGTCGACGGGCCACAGCAGTGGTTGATCCCGTTCCGCGCTTACTCCGCGGCGAACTGGCTAGCGCTTTACGCCCGGCGACACTTTCATGAATTCGGGACAACACAAGAGCAGATGGCACAGATCGCGCTGAATGCCCGTCGGAATGCTGCGCTCAACCCGGCGGCGGTGTTCCGCGCGCCGTTGACCCTCGACGATTATCTGAGCTCGAGGATGGTGTCGTCACCGTTTCGCTTGTACGACTGCGATGTTCCTGTCGACGGCTCCACCGCCCTGGTGGTGTCTGCGGTCGAACACGCAGCGGACGTGGACCATCTGGTTGCGCAGGTCGACGCCGTCGGGACCGCCCTCGGCGGCCGCCCGTCCTGGGAGCAGTGGCCAGACTTGACGACGATGCCGGCGCGCACCTCCGCCGCGCACATGTGGTCACGAAGCGAATTGCGGCCCGGCGATGTCGACGTCGCGGAGTTGTACGACGGATTCAGCTGGTTGACGATGTCGTGGTTGGAGGCTCTCGGCTTCTGTGGGCACGGCGAAAGCGGGCCCTTCATCGAGGGCGGCACCCGTATCGCGCTTGACGGCGAACTGCCGCTGAACACCAACGGGGGTCAGCTGTCGGGTGGACGGCTGCACGGATACGGCTATCTCCACGAGGCGGTCTTGCAGCTGCGGGGAGAATCAGGCGCACGACAGGTCCCCGGTAGGCCGGAGGTTGCCGTGGTGTCCAACGGCGGCGGCCCGATTTCAGGATGCATGCTCCTTACGAGGCTGGCGTGAGCGCTGACTCGATCGGGCGACGCGTGCTGGGTCGCCGGAGATGGCCAGCGCCGGCCACGCGAACCGTAACACGTGCGCTCGCGCCCTTTTTCGGTTGCCAGGGTAACCGCGTGGTGATGTGGCGGTGCTGCTGACCAGAGCGAACAGGCTGACGGCGTCCGCCGCCGGCTTGGGCGAATGCAGGACGCCTGCCCGGTGCCCGGCGCGGAGCACGTCGACCAGCGGCTGGGTGAGGATCGAGCGCATCTCCTCCATGACCTCGCTGTTCATTCTCAAGGAACTGAGGATCTCGGGACTGGTGAAAAGTGCTGTGCGCGCAGCCTTTCTGGGTTCATAGAAGTGGTCCAACAGCCCATCCAGCCAGGCCAGTAGACCCGCGACGGGCCCAGCTGCGGCTCCGATCGTCTGCTGCATCGCGCGTTGCGCCGATTCGCCGTCCCGACGGATTACGGCGGCTAGCAGCGCGTCCTTGGAGTGGAAGTGCCGGTAAAAGCTGGTCGTCGAGAGCTGTGCCTCGGCCAGGACGTCGCCAACAGACATCTGCCCGTAGCCGTTGCGGGCGATCACCTGCACAGCGGCGTCCATGATCTTGCGGCGCTCGGTATCGTCGTCGAGGTGTCTCGGCCGCCCGACCTTGTCGGGCTCCCGCCCGGTCGGCCTGTTCACGGCGCCCTCCTGTGGCCTCAGTTCTGTGGGCCGAAGGATAGCAAGTTGCAGATGATGAATCTGACCGACTCCTCGCTACTTCTTGCGTTTGAACAGTCTTCTCACGAGATAGATGGACAGAAGCCACGGGCCGGCGACGATGATCGGATCCACCCACATGTGCTTTACGTCGACCCGATTCCGGCCAATCCTCGACCGGATTCCGTTGTGGGTGAACTCGGTCTTGATGCCCGTCTCGGTGATCGGGTTGTCCGGACGCAAGCTCAGCAGCGAGCGGAGGTGGTGCTCGCCGGCGTCGACGCGGTCCGCGTAGAGCAAAATCATCCAGTGCGCGGCGCGACCCTCGCTGAACTTGTACGCGAATCTGCGCAGGACGCCCGACAGCCCAGCGGGAGGCTGCGCGGTTCCGAACACCGGGGTCAGGAAGCGATGCTCGATGGACCGCTCACGCGGCCACTTCTCGGGCTGGCGTTCGGGAAAGTCCCAATGAGCACCCGTATCGAGGAATTTCAGCTTGGGAACTGACGGTCGATCCTTTTTGTCCAGATCAGCGCCCCAACCCGGAATACGGGCCCGTAATTCGTCGCTGTCGGGCACCGGGGGATGATCCGGCGAGTAGGCGGGCACGCGTTCTGATGCCTGAGTCATATCGGTTCTCCTGTGTTCAGTTCTGGTTGACGAGAACGACCGGCTTGATGATGTCGTCCAACTTGGAGGAGAAGATGTGATAACCCTCCGCGATGTGCTCAAGCGGGATGCGATGCGTGACAATCTCATTCGGCTTGATGTAGCCGTTCTGAATATGGGACCAGAGTCGCGGCCACTGCCGCTTCACCGGGCACTGGTTGGTATGGATGGTGAGGCCTTTGTTCATGGCATCGCCGAACTTCACCGCACTGAACAGCGGCCCGTACGCGCCTACCACCGAGACTGTCCCGCCCTTGCGGACTGAATCGATCGCCCAGTTGAGAGCGATCGGGGATCCGCCCTGCATCTTGAATTTCGACGTGGTCACGTGTTGCAGCAGATTGCCGTCCGCTTCTGCGCCGACAGCGTCGATCGCCACGTCGGCGCCGAGGAAATCGGTCGCCTTCTTCATCTCCAGCACGATGTCGTCGTATTCGCCGAAGTTGTAGGTTTCAGCGTTCGCGAAACTGCGGGCCTTTTCCAACCGGTACTGGAGGTGGTCGATGACGATGACTCGGCTGGCCCCCATCAACCAGGAGCTCTTCGCCGCGTAGAGGCCGACCGGCCCGGCCCCGAAGACGACAACGGTGTCTCCTTCGACGATGTCACCGAGCTGTGCGCCGAAGTAGCCCGTCGCCAACGCGTCGGTGCACAGCAACGCATCTTCGTCCTCCATCCACTCAGGGATCACCGAAGGACCGACATCGGCGAACGGCACCCGCACGAACTCGGCCTGGCCGCCGTCGTAGCCACCGCATGTATGCGAGTAGCCGTAGATTCCGCCCACGGCGGTGGCGTTCGGATTCACGTTGTGACAGTTGGAGTAGAGGCCCCTGGCGCAGAAGTAACAGGATCCGCAATAGATGTTGAACGGAACCATCACCCGGTCGCCCGGCTTGACGTTCTGCACAGACGAACCGACCTTCTCCACGACCCCGATGAACTCGTGTCCGAAGGTGTGACCGACCCGGGTATCCGGCATCAAGCCGTGATAAAGGTGCAAGTCGGATCCGCAGATCGCCGCCAACTTCACCCGCACGATCGCATCATTCGGATGCTCGATCGCCGGAATGTCCTTCTCTTCGATGCGGACCTTATAGGGACCGCGGTACGTCATGGCCTTCACGCTTCCTCCAATGAAATCGATTTTGGTTGCAGGTGGGTGTTGGGGCGCGCCTCGCCGCCGACAACGGTCACCACCGCTGCGGCGTCACAGCTTGTTGGCGAGGACGTCGAGGCTGCTGATGTCGGGTGGCGAGGCGAAGAGCTCGTCGGCCTTCTCCGCGAGGGCTTTTCCGACAGCGCCGCCCAGATGAGCCTCGCGTGCCGCGTCGTCGGGGAAGGCGTCGAAGATGCCGAACGTCGACGGGCCGAACCGAACTGCGAACCACGGTTTCGTGTCGGGTTCCTGCTCGACGAGCGGGAGCGCAGAGACCAGAAATTCCTCGACCGCGCTTTCCTTGCCGGGCTTGGCTTCGAGCCGTACGAGCAATGCCTTGGTAGCCATGGTGGCCTTTCTTCCTAGGTGGTTGATGACCGGAGGAGCAGAGGATCCGGCCGCAATGGCGAGACGGACGTCGACGTCACCGTCCCACTGCGCCCGCCGGGGACTGGGCGAATGCGTCGACGATCGCATCGCAGAATGCGGGCAGGTCGTCGGGTGACCGACTGGAGATCAGGTTCCCGTCGATGACGACTTCCTCGTCTACGACAGTGGCGCCGGCGTTGCGGAGGTCGGTGCGCACGCTGGGATAGGACGTGAGTGTCCGGCCGTCGACGACCCCAGCCTCGACCAGCGTCCACGGGCCGTGGCAGATCGTCGCCACCGGCTTTCCCGAGCTCACGAAGTCACGCACGAAAGAGACAGCTGTGTCATCGATGCGAAGCTTGTCGGGATTGACAGTTCCGCCGGGCAGCAACAACGCGTCGTAGTCGTCGACCGATGCGTCGGCGACCAGTCGGTCGACGGTGAACGTTCCCGCCGATTCGAGGTCGTTGTTGCGCGCCTGAATCTCACCCGAATTCAATGACAACAGTTCGGTTTCCCCGCCCGCGTCCTTCACCGCCTCGCGCGGGGTCTCCAACTCGACGCGTTCCACGCCGTCCGCAGCCAAGATCGCGACCCGCTTGCCCTGCAATGTATTCGCCATAGGAGACTCCATTTCCTTCGGGACGACTACCGCAGCCTCGTCCGTCGTTGCGCTGTTGGTGCTGGCGCCTGCTGTCCAAGGCTCGGCCGTCGCGCCGCCGATGTCCTGGTCCCGCTGGTGTGAACGTGAGGTCGAAAGTTCGTCCCGGTGTGCCGTGTCCGCCGCCTTCCATGGCCCACGGTCGCCGCCGGACTCGGGATGATCTGCGCGGCCTGTACTGACAGGGCGAACTCGGCCCCGAATATTCGGCTCACTGGCCCAGTCCCCGGGGCCGCCTCGGGCACGCACACTACAAGGAGGCAGGCACGGACAGAGCGACATCACACCAGGGAGGCTCGCGAATGAAAGCACTTGTGTACGACGGACCGCGTGACGTCGTCGTCAAAGACGTTCCGGATGCCAAGATCGAGCACCCGACCGACGTGCTGGTGAAGATCACCGCCACCAACATCTGCGGGTCGGACCTGCACATGTACGAGGGCCGCACCGACCTGGAGCCGGGAATGGTCCTCGGGCACGAGAATCTGGGCATCGTCGCCGAGGTCGGCAATGCAGTCGTCAAGGTATCTCCAGGGGACCGGGTGTGCCTGCCCTTCAACATCGGTTGCGGTTTCTGCCGCAACTGCGAAGAGGGTCTGACGGCGTATTGCCAGACCGTGCATCCCGACCCGAAGATGGCCGGCGCCGCGTACGGGTTCGCCGGGATGGGACCGTTCTGGGGCGGGCAAGCCGAGTATCTGCGGGTGCCCTTCGGTGACTTCAACTGTCTGCGCCTACCCGAGGACGCGCAGGAGAAGGAAACCGACTACGTGATGCTCTCCGACATCTTTCCGACAGGATGGCACTGCACCCGCCTGGCCGACATGCAGCCCGGTGACTCCGTGGTCGTGTACGGAGCCGGCCCGGTGGGTTTGATGGCCGCGTACTCGGCGATGATTCAGGGTGCCAGCAAGGTGATGATCGTCGACCGTCACCCCGACCGTCTGCGCCTCGCCGAACAGATCGGCGTCATCCCGATCGACGATTCCCAGGGTGATCCGGTGGAGCAGGTGCTGGAGCTGACCGGGGGACAGGGCGCCGACAAGGGCTGCGAATGCGTCGGCTACCAAGCTCATGACCCTCAGGGACACGAAGATTCGGCCATGACCATGAACCGGCTGGTCGATTCGGTGCGGTTCACCGGGCACATCGGAGTGGTGGGCATCTTCTTACCGCAGGACCCCAATGCGCCCGACAAGCTGGAGCAGGAGGGCAAGATCGCCTTCGACATGGGCAAGTTCTGGTTCAAGGGTCAAAAGATCGGCACCGGGCAGGCCAACGTCAAGCACTACAACCGCCAGCTTCGCGACCTCATCCACGAGGGCAGGGCCAAGCCGTCATGGATCGTCTCCCACGAACTGCCGCTCGACGACGCTCCTACGGGCTATCAGCACTTCGACGCTCGCGACGACGGATGGACCAAGGTCATCCTCCACCCGTGAGACGACCCGAACCGAAAGGAGCTCAAACAATGGCAACCGGAGAGAGTGCATCATGACCGTGAGTAAGAGTTCGGTGTCCCTCGACGACGCGCAGCGGGTGATCGCCGCCGGCACGTCCAAGGCCGCCGAGATCGAGTCGCCGTCGAACATCGCGGTGGTCGATGCCGGCGGCAACCTCGTGGCCCACGTGCGAATGGACGGCGCCTGGATCGGCAGCATCGACATCTCGATCAACAAGGCCTTCACCGCGCGAGCGCTGGACACCTCGACCGAGGACCTCGCGTCCAACGCGTCGCCGGGCGAACAGTTCTACGGAATCCACGCCTCCAACGGCGGACGCATCATGATCTTCGCCGGTGGTGTGCCCCTGTGGCACAACGACCAGATCATCGGGGCGGTCGGCGTCAGTGGCGGCACCGGGGAGCAGGACAAAGCCATTGCCAAGGCGGCCGCAACAGCGATGTAGCCGTGACCCGCTGCCACGCGCGGCGGTGCCGATACCGAACTCCCGACTTCAACCCGGAGATAGTCATGCCACCCATGTCGGATACCGAGTACCGCGATTTCGTCACCGCCGGAACCCGTACGGCGAAGTGGGCCAACAGTCGTCGCGACGGTCGCCCACACGTCGTGCCGGTGTGGTTCGTTCTGGAAGGCGACGATCTGCTGATCACCACCGGGTCCACATCGGTCAAGGGCCGAGCGGTGCTCCACGATCCACGGGTCGCGCTGTGCATCGACGACGACCGCCCGCCGTACGCGTTCGTCCTGATCGAGGGTCGCGCCAGCGTCAGCACCGACCCGGATGCGGTGCTGCGCGCCGCCACTCTCAACGCCCGCCGATATGTCGGGGCGGAGCGGGCGCAGGAGTACGGCCGACTCAATGGCGGGGAGGGGATGCTGCTGGTGCGGATCACCCCCGAGAAGGTGGTCTCGGAGAACAACATCACCGGTGAACAGGACAGTCGTTGATCATGACCACCGGTCGAAGATGACGGTCTACGACGTTAAGGCCGCCGGGGGATCGGCCGGCCGCGAGGGGTGGTCGTGAGATCCGCAGCGACGACGCGGGCTAATCAGCGCACGCCGGGTAACTTCCGGACCGGAAATCCGCTTCGGAACGCGGCCATCGGGTAGCCCTTTCCTAGAAGGGGGTGGGCTCCAGAGAACCCGAGCCCAGGGCTCCAAAATGAACGCTCAGTCGCACAACCCGTCACAGGGCACCCGCGAGGCCGAGCAGGCACTGTCAGCTGGACTGACTGCGCTGACGCGCGTGAGTTTAAGTGACTCCGATGCCGGCGAGATCTTTCGCGTCGCCACGGCCGCCGTCGGCGGACTCGGGTCCTGCCAGGTCGAAGCCAGCTACCGATCGGTCAACGGCGAATTCATTCAGTTTCCACAATCTCAGCCAGCACACCGCGACTTCGAAAGGCACCGCCGGTACAACTGGGATGGCCAAGTCGAGGCGAAAGACGGCCGGTGGCAATGGGCCTTTCCGCTGCGACACCGACGCGCCATCAACGGGTGTTTCGTGGTCAGTGCCACCAGACCTCCGTCGAAAGACGCAACCCAGTTGCTGACCATTTGTGTCGAGCGCGCAACCCACACTATCCAGTGGCGGCAATGCCAATATCCGCAAAGATCGCGACACCCTGTCGCGCGTGCTCGGCCCTGTCGTCGTGGACGGGGTCATCCACTGGACACCGTGTGGACGTTCGTCCGAGGCCAGTGCGCACGACTTACTTGGTTCACCCCTCGACCAAGAGCATGCGTCCCCCGGGTTATTGCCCCACGGGGTGGTGCGGATGGTGATACAGGAGCACACTGGGTAGGCAGCTCTCGATTCCGACAGCGATCCGTGTCCCCAGTTGCTCCAACTCCGGGTTAGACCCACGCCACCGACTTCTCCAACAGGTCGGCGGAGGAATCTCTGATGACTCTCCTGGATCCAACCGCGGAGGTTGCTTTAGCTGCCGCCGGAGCGACTCCTGCTGAACTGGCCCAGCAGACCGGCGCTGCCCTGGCCCATGCCGCAACTCATGCCCGGGTCTCCGGCGACGCGGCACAGCTGACAAAAACAGTCGCCGATTTGGAAGTAGCAAACCGTGAACTCGCCGCAACGGTGGGGCGGCTACAGCGGCAGACGAAGGTGCACGAAGCATTGAGCACGGCAGTAGGCGCGGGGACGGGCGAGCAGGGAATCGCGGACGCACTGAACGACCTGACAGGGCATTCGGTGGCTATTGAGGATCGGTTCGGCAACCTGCATTGCTGGGCCGGACCCGGCCTACCGGACCCCTACCCCAAGCAACGGGCGGACCAGCGCGAGCTCCTACTGCACGAGCTGGCCGCGCAGAATGGTCGAGCTCGAATCGGACGGCGAGTACTCACACTCGTCCAGCCCCGGACCGAGATCCTCGGTGTCCTCGCCTTGAACGACCCGGACGACACGGTGACCGAGGACAACTTGTTCGCCCTGCATTACGGCGCAACCGTGCTAGCACTGGAACTTTCCCACCAGCGAACCGTCGCTCAGATCGAACTCAACTTGCGCCGCGATCTTGTCGACGACCTCTTGGCAGGCACCGAGCGGGAAGGGGCCTACGCGCGTGCCGACGCCCTGAACCACGACCTGCGGCGCCCTCACTACGTGGTGGTTGCGCAAAGTACCGGTCGGACCGAGAACACGCTGACAACCGCCGCCGGGCGTGCCGCAACCGCATTGAATCTGACCTACCTGCAAGGGCGCCACGCGGGTCTGGTCGTGCTGCTCATCGACGGGCGCCCGGACCCCCCGGCGCTGCACCGCACGATCAGTGACATCCTTGGCAAGACCACCAGCGTCGTCGGTATCGGCTCTCGATGTCTGGTGCCCGAGGACTTTCCGCAGTCCTTTGTGGAAGCCCGTCGCGCTATGAGCATCCGGCTGCGCTCGGCCAATCCTGAAGGTGCAGCGGCATTCGACGAGCTCGGCTTCTATCGTTTGATCGCCGGCGCCCATGATGGCGCGACGGTCGAAACTTTCGTGCGCGAATGGCTGGGCGCACTGCTGGACTACGACAAGAGGAAGAACTCCGAGCTGGTCCTAACGCTCAGCGATTACCTGGAATGCGGTGGAAACTACGACGACGCCGCAGCCGCCCTTCACATTCATCGCAGCACGCTCCGCTACCGGCTAGCGCGCATTGCCGAACTCACTGGCCACGACCTCCGCAAGGTCGATACCCGGTTCAACCTCCATGCCGCGACGCGGGCGTGGCGGTTCCTCAGTGAGGCCGATCGTGAGCCAGGCGCCACGGACACCTAGCTTGAGTCCTCTCCCGACTCACTCACCGGAATCTTGCGTGACTTCGTGCTTTCCGCTTTCGGCACATAAAGTTTCAGCACGCCATACGCCAACGACGCCTCGGCCTCGTCCTCCCGGAGTTGGCCTGGCAGCGTGGCACGAAACTCGAACTCACCGACCTTTCGCGTACGGCGGCGGAACAAGCCCTCGCGCTTGCGGTCCTTCACCTCGCCGGTCACCACCAACTCATTCCCATTCAGCGCGACATCGACGTCTTGGTGCCACACTCCTGGAAGCTCGACCTCGATGATGTAGGCGCTATCGGTCTCGATGATGTCGGCCTCGGGTAACCAGGCACCTTCACCCTTGCGTCCGCCGAACACCGACTGGGTAAGCCGATCCATCTCGGTGTAGAGATTCTCGAACTCGCGCAACGGCCGCCATCTCTCCGCCTGATCAGCGGAGCGCTGTAGTGGCAAAGTCATATCAATTACCCCTTACTTCTATTAGCGGTGGTCGTCCAAAGAATGCCTTCACTGTGGGGCCCGGCCGCCGGACATCAGAACACCAGTCGAAACATCGTGAACACCCGATTCCAATGTTCAGTCGATGGGTTGGACACCGCCGGGTCCACCACGCGAAACGATCGGGCCAGCGCAATGCCCAACGCCCCGAATAGCTCCGGCAGCAGCTCCTCGGTGTCCTCTGCGAACGTGACGTCGCCGGGTGGGCGACGCACCACCTGGCGCAGTAGCCCACGGATCTCCTCGGCCTCGTCGAGCTTGTCGAATTCGCGCATCCGCTCCTGGACGCCCTTCGTGATCGGAAGATCCTGCGGCACAATCACGTCACGCCCGTTCCACTTGGCGGAGTTGCGCCCTGCGATGGCAATGTCGTCAATCTGCTCGTCGACGAACTCCCGGAAGCGACGAACATCGTTTTTGTCGATCTTGATGTTGGCGACCGAGCGAAAGAACCGTTCGAACACCGGAATACCCGACGGATGGGTCACTCGCTTCCTCCGTTTCAACGTTCCAGAACGGCCCAAACAGGCCAACGCCCCAACTTTGGCCTGTCGTCGGCAACACCGAACCGGGCCGCCAGGCGCAATTTCGCCGAGCCGGTTCACCCCACCAGGTCGAGAGGCGCCAGAGCGCGCAAGTGGGACCATGCAGCGGACAACTGCTTGCGGCGCACCCAGCCGTTCCGGGCACCTGACTTGACGGCGTAACATCTCAGATTCCCGTCGATGACGACATCCTCGTTACGGCGCGGCCCTCGTGTTGCACTGACAGGCCTAATTTCGCCCCGAAGATTCGGCTCGCTGGCCCACTCCCTGCGGCACTTCGGGATCGCACACTAAAAGGGCGAAGTACCGACTAGATGGCCCACCGGCTCCGCTGTGACGCGTGCCGATGTGGCCGCCTGACTCACGATTTCACTGGAGGTTGTCATGCCACCGATGTCGGCCGCCGAGTATCGCGGTTTCGTCACCGCCGGAAACCAGGACGGCCAAGTGGGCCACCACTCGCCGGGACGGTCGCCCGCACGTCGTTCCGGTGTGGTTCATTCTCGAAGGCGACGATCTGTTGATCACCACCGCGTCCAAGTCCGTCAAGGGCCGGGCGGTGCTTCGCGATCCACGGGTCGCGTTGTGCATCGACGACGATCGCCCGCCATACGCCTTCGTCCTGATCGAGGGTCGCGTCACTATCAGCACCGACCCGGATGAGGTGCTGCGCGCCACCACTCCGAGAAGGTGTTGTCGGCGAACAACATCACTGGTGGACAAAAACAGCCCACGATCATGACCACCGGTCGACGATGACGGTTCACGACGGCGACGACGCCGGAGGATCTGCCGGCAGCGAGCCCCAATCCGACGAATCACAGGAATCGGATGAGCGGTCGGTGGGCTACCTGGAGTTGTTCTTCGACCTCACGTTCGTCTTCGCGATGTCGCAGGTCACCCATCTGATGCTCCATGACATCTCCTGGCAGGGCTTCGGCCGAGGTGTGCTCGCTCTACTCGCCCTCTGGTGGGCGTGGGTGTGCTACGCCTGGCTGACCAACTTGTTCGAAATCGCGCGGGTGATCCACACGACTATGGTCATCGTCGCGATGGCGGCGATGTTCATCGCGGTGATCGCGCTGCCGACCGCATTCACCACCGGTGCCCTCGTTTTCGCGCTTGCATTGTTCGCCGTCCGTCTTATCAACGCCGGCATGTTCATTGCGTCGGCGTCCCGGGGCGAGGCTGAATTGGCGTCGGCGATCCGCCGACTGGTGCCGGGCCTGCTTGTCGGCCCGGTCGTGATCGTTGCCGCTGCATTTGTGGACTCCCCCTACCGTGAGTTGCTGTGGGTCGCGGCGGCGGCGGCCGACTTCGGCAGTCCCCTCATCGCCGGAATCAACGGCTTTCGGGTCGTACCTGCGTATTTCATCGAGCGCCACGGTTTGGTCATCATCATCGCGCTGGGCGAGGCGATCATCTCACTGGGAGCGGGCGCGTCCGAAAGCGTGCACCACCCAGGCGTCCTCGGCGCTGTGGTTCTCGGGGTGCTGATCACGGGCACCCTGTGGTGGACCTACTTCGGCCTCACCACCGGCGCCGAGGAGCGTCTGCGGCAAACACCCGCTGTCGAACGGGCACAGTTGGCGCGCGACGCCTACAGCTACCTGCACCTGCCGCTCGTCGCCGGCGTTGTCTTTTTCGCCCTCGGGGCGCGGGTTTCGGTGGAACACATCGACGAGCCGTTGGCGCCGCTGGCCGCCCTCGCCCTCACCGGAGGGGTGGCATTGTTCTACGCCACCGAGGTCGCCTACCGCTGGCGTGACCACCACCAGCTTGTCGTCGATCGGCTGCTCGCTGCCGCCGCGTCTCTCATGGTGTATCCCGTGGCGACTTCTGTGCCGGCCGTCTTGTCGCTGACCATACTCACCGCGATCGGCGTCATGCGACTCGCGTGGGAGCTGTGGCGGCGCCCGCAGATCGGCACCGGTAAAGCGGGAAATGTGCGGTGAGCCGGAGTATTCCGCGGAAGGGAGGATCCGGTTTCAAAACGCCGACCTTGGGTATGCACATGGTGACCGCGCTGGGTCCGGGAGGAGCCTAGCCTAGGATTCCACGATGAGAGATGATGCGCTCAGCCCGTCACAGGGCACCCCAAAGTCCGAACAGGCTTTGTCCGCTGGACTTGCCGCGCTTTCTGATGTCACTTTCAGCGACTCGGATGCCGGCGAGATCTTCCTCGTCGCCTCGGCCGCCATTCGCGGCCTCGGGCCCTGCCAGTTCGAGGCCAGTTATCGGTCGGTCAACGGCGAATTCGTTCAGTTTCCCTCATCCGCGAAGGAACACCGTGACATCGAACGGCACCGCCGATCGAACGGGGATGGCCAGATCGAGGCGGAAAACGGCCGGTGGGGGTGGGCGTACCCAATGCGTCACCGACGCGCCATCAACGGATGCTTGGTGGTCAGCGCCACCAGTCCACCTTCGAAAGACGCGAGCCGGTTGCTGAGCATTCTCGCCCAGCAGGCCGGCGCCGCCCTGGCCCACGCTGCGGCGCATGACCGCTCCGCCAGTGATGCGGCGCACCTGACAAGAACAGTTGGCGATCTGAAGGTAGCGAACCGTGAACTCGCCACAACGGTCGAGCGTCTGCAACGGCAGTCGAGGGTGCACGAAGTATTGAGCACTACATTGTCCGGGGGGACGGGCGAGCAAGGAATCGCGGATGCCCTGAATGATCTGACCGGGCATTCAGTGGCTGTCGAAGATCGGTTCGGCAATCTGCTGTGCTGGGCCGGTCCCGGATTACCGCGTCCCTACCCCAAACAAGAGGCGGACCAGCGTCATCTCTTACTGCACGACCTCGCCGCACGGAACGGCCGAGCGCGAATCGGACGGCGGGTCCTCACACTCGTCCAGCCCCGGGCCGAGGTCCTCGGTGTTCTCGCGCTGAACGATCCGGACGACACCGTTACCGAGGACGACTTGTTCGCCCTGCACTACGGTGCGATCGTCTTAGCACTGGAGCTTTCGCACCAGCGAGCCGTCGCTGACATCGAACTCAACCTGCGCCGCGATCTTGTCGACGATTTGTTGGCGGGTACCGATCGGGACGGCGCGTACGCTCGTGCCGACGCCCTTGACCACGACCTGCGGTGCCCCCATTACGTAGTGGTGGTGCGAAGTACCGGTCCCACCGAGAATGCGCTGGCAACCGCCGCCGGGCGCGCCGCAACTGCGCTGAATCTGAGCTATCTGCAAGGGCGCAGTGCCGGCCTGGTGGTACTGCTCACCGACGGCCGCCCGGACCCACAAGCGCTCTATCGCACTATCAGCGAAGTTCTCGGCGAAACCACGAGCGTCATAGGCATCGGGTCTCGATGTCTGGTACCCGATGACTTTCCGCAGTCCTTCACGGAAGCCCGTCGGGCCATGAGCATCCGGCTGCGCTCGATGAGTCCACAAGGCGCAGCGGCGTTCGACGAGCTGGGATTCTATCGGCTTGTCGACGCCGCAGACGGCGGCGGCGAGGTCGAAGGGTTTGTGCGCGAATGGCTGGGCGTACTACTGGACTACGACGTCGGCAAGAACTCCGAACTGGTGATGACCCTGAGTGACTACCTGGAGTGCGGTGGCAATTACGACGAATCCGCGGCTGCCCTTCACATTCATCGCAGCACGCTGCGTTACCGATTGGCACGCATCGCCGAACTCACTGGGCACGACCTCCGCAACGTGGACACCCGGTTCAATCTGCACGCCGCGACGCGGGCGTGGCGCTTCTTGAACACTGATGGCTGAATACTCTGCCCGGAGCGCGACACCTCAGTCCAGGTCGGCGAGAACCTTTCGGGCAGCCTCGAGTTCGGCCTCGAGGGCGGCGACCCTGGCGGCCTGCTGGGCACGCGCCTCCTCGATGACCTCGTCGATCGGGGCGGAGAGATCGTCGTGCAGTTCCCTGGCGGCGCGAGAGACCGCGGCAGCCGCGACGGCGAGGCCACGCACCAGGTAGTTGCTGCCCCGCTTGAGTTCGGCGCTCCATTCGCCGTCCGCGGTACCGGTGACGGTGAGGGTGAGTTCGAGCGTCTTGGTCCTCTTGGTCGCCTTCTTGGCCGGCGCCTTCTCGGGCTTCCCGGCAGGAGTCTCAGTAGCGAGCGGGACCTCGGGAGTGTCCGAGGCGGCCGGCAACGCATCTCCTGCCAGAGTGTCTACGGTCAACGTCACGGCGAACTCCTTCTGATCATCGCCCGCAATGCGCAGGCTCGCGGTCCGGGACATTAGAACACACGTTCGACACCGCCGGTGAACCCAACACGCCGGTCCGACCGACGACCGCAACGGCAGCCCGAGGCGCCGTTCGCAGAACGTATTCGGTTGCGTCCGAACGACGAACGCCTCAACGGCACTTCGACGTCGCCGTCCTGTTGCGTAGCGCGACGGTGACGACTCGTCGAGGCCGGCTCGAAACCTTCCGGTTCATGGCCGGGGGAAGCCCGACGTTGCACATAATGTCGGGACGGGTCCAGCCGGCGACCGCTGCCGGGCCGCAGAGGGGGTTGCACGATGGCGCAGCGCTTGTCCGATGTGGCGGAGCAGGACCCGCCACACCGCCCGTCGGCGCGACCGGTCGTGGTGCTGACAGCACTCGGTGTGGTGTTCGGCGACATCGGGACCAGCCCGATCTACACCCTGCAGACGGTCTTCGACCCGACCGATCCGCATCCGGTCCCGCTCAACGACACCAATGTCTACGGCGTCGTCTCGACGATCTTCTGGTCGGTCATGCTCATCGTCACCCTCACCTACATCACGCTGGTCATGCGCGCCGACAACCACGGGGAGGGTGGGATCATGGCGCTGATCACGCTGCTCAGGAAATGGGGTCAACGGCAGGGCAAGCGCACCGCGCTGATGTTGGCGGCACTCGGGATCTTCGGCGCCTCATTGTTTTTCGGCGACAGCATGATCACCCCCGCGATCTCGGTGCTGTCGGCGGTGGAGGGCCTCAAGGTCGTCACACCGGACTTCGAGGACTTCGTGGTGCCGATCACGGCCGTGATCATCATCGGCCTGTTCGCGGTGCAGAGCCGCGGCACCGCCGCGATCGGCCGGTTCTTCGGTCCGGTGATGGTCGTGTGGTTCACGGTGATCGGCGCGTGCGGCGTCGGTGGCATCGTCACCCATCCGCAGATCTTGAAGGCGCTGTCGCCGACGTACGCCCTCGAATTCCTGGTGGGCCACTTCCACATCGCCTTCTTCTCGCTGGCGGCGATCGTCCTGGCCGTCACCGGCGCCGAAGCCCTGTACGCAGACATGGGGCACTTCGGCCGCCGCGCGATCACCGTCGGGTGGTTGGGCGCCGTGCTGCCGGCGTGCACATTGAGCTATCTCGGCCAGGGTGCACTGCTGCTGGGCGACCCCGAAGCGGTGCGTGCGCCGTTCTTCCTGCTGACGCCGTCGTGGGCCCTGATCCCCCTGGTGGTGCTCGCGACCATGGCCACCGTCATCGCCTCCCAGGCCGTGATCACCGGTGCGTTCTCGGTGGCGTCGCAGGCGATGCAACTCGGCTACCTGCCGCGGTTGCGTATCGCGCACACGTCCGCGTCGGTGATCGGTCAGGTCTATGTTCCGTTCATCAACACGCTGCTGCTCGTGGCGGTGCTGACCCTGGTGTTCGCCTTCCGGAGTTTGTCCGCGCTGGCGTACGCGTTCGGTATGGCGGTCACGGGCACGATCACCATCGTCACGACGCTGTTCCTCTATTACGCGCACTCGCGGTGGAAGGTGCCGCTGTGGCTGGTGCTCATCGGTGGGGGAGTGTTGCTCTCGGTGGACTTCCTCTTCCTCGCAGCGAACCTGACGAAGCTGCTGCACGGTTCGTGGCTGCCGCTGTTGATCGCCATCGCCGCGTTCACGGTGATGACCACCTGGCAGCGTGGACGTCGGCTGGTCACCGAGAAGCGAGCCGAGATCGAAGGGCCGTTGCGCGACTTCGTCGACGCGTGTGCCGATCGGCAACCGCCGCTGCCGCGCATCCCGGGCACCGCCGTCTTCCTGAACCGCGGTGACGACAGCGCTCCGCTGGCGTTGCGTGCGAACGTCGAGCACAACCACGTCCTGCACCAACATGTCGTGGTGCTGGCGCTCGAAACCCAACCGGTGCCCAGGGTCTCGGACAGCGACCGCATGGTGATCAACGACCTCGGGCACGCCGACGACGGAATCCTCCATGTGACGGCGAGGTACGGCTACATGGAACGACCCGACGTCCCCGCCGCGCTGCGACTACTGGATCCATCGCAGACGGAGGGGCGCATCGACGTCGATAAGGCGTCCTACTTCCTGTCGAAGCTCGACCTGTCGGCGGGCGACGAGCCCACGATGGCGCCATGGCGCAAGCGGCTGTTCATCGCGACATCCTTCATCACCGCCGATGCCGCCGGCTACTTCAGATTGCCGTGGGATCGCACGATTCTCGTCGGGTCACGGATGGAGGTATGACCCGAGCGGGCGGCGATCCCGGCTAGTCCGCCTCACCGTCATCGTCAGAATGGTCGGCGAGGTAGCGGCGGGGGTGGTGGTGGTTGTTGACCCTCGTCTGTCCGGTGTCGAGGGGTGGTGGGGGGATCCATTCGGTTCGGCCGTTGCGGCGGCGGGTGGCCCAGTCGGTGTTCTCGATGAGGTGATTGTCCGGTGCGCAGGCCAGCGCCATGTCCGTGGTGTCCGTCAAACCGCCGTCGCACCAGTCCTGTTGAGCGTGATGGACCTGGCAGTCGAATGCCGGGCGGGTACAGCCCGGTCGGGTGCAACCCTTGTCGCGGGCGAACAGCGCCAACCGCTGCGCCGTCGATGCACACCGCCGTGCCCGCCCGAAGTACAGGACTTCCTCGGTGTGGTCGTCGAACACCGCCAGATAATGCTGCGACTGCCCGGCCAGGCGGATCAGATCCCGGATCGGAAGCTTGCGGCCGCTGGCGGTGTCGGCATACCCCGTCCGGGACTCGAGATCCTTGACCGTGGTGGTGGCCACGATGGTGGCCGGCATCCCGTTGACCTGCCCCATGGATCCCGAGGCGACGACGTCACGTAACGCGATCTTCAGCGCGTCATGGTGGCGCTGCTCGCGGGTACGCGGGTCAGCGATCCCGAAGACCTCCCGCGGGATGGTCTCACCGGCACCCGGGTCCTCAGGCAGATTCTGACCCGGGGGGCCGTATTTGGTGATGATCACGTCCAACAGCGCAGCGGTCTCCGGGTCGAGGTCACCCTTGATCGGTGTCATGCCATTTGGCTGCTGCTTACCGATGACCAGGTTGCGGCGGTGCTGCTGCTCATCGTGATCGGGTTCGGCACCGTCGGGGTCGATCGCGTTGAGCAGGTACACCGCGGCCACCTCGAGATCCTGCGGCGGCATCCGTTGAGCCCAGCCCGCGAGGTCGCGTTCGGCGTCGGCCCGGGTGGTCGCGTCCACCCAACCGGGCAGCTTCTTGAGGCATCTACGGATCACCTCGACGTGTGCGGGATCGATCGCCCCCGCCCGCAACGCGGCGGCGGTGTGCACCCACACCGGGTCGAGACGTTCCCCCGTGAACGTCCACCGCGGCCCCAACGTCTCAGCCGCGGAGAGGCGTCGCGTCGCATCGGCAGTGTCCAGATGTAGCCGCTGGGCCAACACATCACGCAGGCTGGTGTTGCCGTACGCCTCGGGCCGGAACTGCCGGCTCAGGTGCGCGAGAACGGTGTGATCCACCGCGGCGTCCTGACGGTGCGCGTGCGCACGCCGCTCGTACACCGCGAGAAGGTCCGCGGCGGAGAGGTTGTCGAGGGGCAGGGCGGCGAACGCGGCACGCGCGGCATCCCACGCCTCCAACGCCGCCACCACCTTCTCCCTGTCCATACTTCGAACGCTAGTGCGAGGGTCTGACAGAAACGGCCCACCGTGTGACAGCAGAAACCATTGTGACGCAAGTTTTTTCGCTACCAGCCCGGCGAGCGAGCCCCCCGGGCTCACCGAGGCGGACCGCTAGCGCCGCGGGTCTTGCTCGCCCGCCTCGACCGCCACGGCGAGTCTGTTCTCCGGCGGTGCCACCGGGCACGTCGCGAAGTCGGTGAACGAGCACGGCAGATTCGCCGCCCGGTTGAAGTCGAGCACCACCTGCCCGGACTCATCCGGCCCGACCACCGCCAGCGACCGAGCGCCCGGATAGGTGGTCACCCCGCTGGTGGCGTCGGTGAACAGCAGATGCATCGACCCGTCCGGGCGGGCGAATGCCGTCAATCGCGCTGCGGTGCCTGTGAGGTCGAAATCGATGGTGCCGACGGCCGAGTGGTGGTGCTCGAGTCCCGCCACCACTGCGCCCGTCGTCATCGTCACCGGATGTTGGAACGGCGTGAAAGTTCCCGTCGCGCACCAGCGTTCGTCCGGCTCGTAGGTGGGGATTCCGCCGAACTCCGCCAGGTGCGGCGACCGTGGGTCGTGAACCCGCAGCCCGCCGGGAACCGGGGCCGGCCTAGTCCTCCTTGCGGATCAGCCGCTGCAGCGCCTCGCGGTCGGGCGCCAGCAGCTCGTCGATCCGCGGTTGGTTCACCTCCGCGACGATGATCTCGCCGACGTCCTCGTGCACGTCGCTGAAGATGCCGTGCGACTTCATCTTCTCCGTCTGATACACGTTGTCCTCGGTCGGCGTCACGTAGTAGAACGCGGCTGCCTTGAACCGGTGCACCAGCCACAGGTGGATGAGCGTCATCAGGCGCTTCTGCCGCAGCTTCTCGGCGTAGGTGTTCTGGTCGCGGATCGTGAGGATGCTGCGTCCGTGCCGGTCCTTGATGGGGTCGACGAGCACGTCGGCGAGCTTGTCCTCACCGTCGCCGTAGATGCCGAGTTCGAGCACCTCGCCGCCGGCGCGGCGGGGCCGCAGTTGCACGCGCAGGGTCTCGTCGAGCTGATAGTGCTCACCCCACAACGCGAGCCATTCCTCGAGCAGCTTCTTCGGCACCTCGGTCTGCACCAGATGCTGACTCTGGGTGGAGCCTTCACCCATCGACTTCGTGGTCGCCGTGCGGCCCGACGAGGCGGCGAGCGCGGCGTCGCTGCGCGGTCCGCCGACCAGGGTCTGCGGCGTGCGGTACGGCGACTCCACCAGGCGCAGCTTGCGCTGCAGACGGGCCAGCGAGAGCATGCCGTCCTGGCGGAGCGCGGTGGCGAACTCCTCGGCGGCGACGCCGTCGATCTGATGGCCGCCGTAGGTCATGAAGTTGAAGACGAACCCCATCTTGCCGAGTTCCTCGGGGAATACCCGCATCTCGTCGTCGCTCATGCCGGTGGTGTCCCAGTTGAACGAGGGCGACAGGTTGTAGGCCAGCATCTTGTCGGGGAACTGCGCGTGGATCGCCTCGGCGAACTTCTTCGCGTCGGCGAGGTCGGCGGTCTTGGTCTCCATCCACAGGATGTCGGCGAACGGGGCCGCGGCAAGCGATTTCGCGATCGCATAGGGGATGCCGCCGCGGATCTGGTAGTAGCCTTCCGGCGTCTTGGCCAGTTCCGGGTCCCACGTCGCGACCAGGCCGAGTTCACGGGCCTTCTCGGTGGCGCTGTAGAGCGAGGCCCGCTCGGCGAATGCCCGCCAGTCGGCGACGGACATGTCCAGCCCGTCGCCCTCGCCTTCCCGGAACGAGATGAGCTCGGCGACCGCCTCGCCGTAGGTCATCACTCCGGCATCGACCTGCCAGGCATCGACGAGCTTCGATTCGATTCCGTCGTAGAGCTTTTCGTTGGCGGGGTCGCCGTCCTTCCAGTCCGATGCGGCCTGGTCGATCGCGGCGAGGATGCCCTGGCGGTCGAGCCACGCGTGCGCAGCCGCATACTCGCCGTCGGCGATGGCGTACAGCAGATGGCCGTTGATCTCCTTGATGCCGCTGTCGTAGAAGTGGCGCATCATCGCGAGGAAGCACGCCTTGTACGGGGGCACGTTCACGTTGGTGACCCCGAGCAGGAACGGCTGATCTCGCTCGTCGGCGCGGCTGTCGATCAGGTTGGCTGCCTCGGCGTCGGTGCGCGCCACGATGATGCCGGGCACCCCCATGATGTCGAGCTGGAAGCGGGCGGCGTTGAGGCGCTTGATCTGTTCGTCCGAGGGCACCAGCACCTTGCCGCCCTGGTGGCCGCATTTCTTGGTGCCCGGACGCTGGTCCTCGATGTGGTAGCCCGGCACACCGGATTCCACGAAGCGACGGATCAGGTTGCGCACGTGGGGATCACCGCCGTGGCCGGTGTCGGCGTCGGCGATGATGAACGGCCGGTAGTCGACTGCAGGCGTCGTCGCGCGCTGTTCCTCGCTCATCCGCAGCCGCAGGTACTGCTGGTTGCGGTCGGCGGTGAGCAGGGCGCGCACCAGCCCGGCGGCCTCGTCGGGCACCTGGCTGAGCGGATAGCTCGCCAGGTCGGGTCCGGGATCCTCGCTGGTGGACCCCTTCGCCGAGGTCGCCCACCCGCCGAGGTAGATGCCTTCGATGCCGATCCGTTTCATCGTCACGGCCTGCCCCGGCGAGTAGGGGCCGAAGGTGGTGATGCTCTTGTGCTCGGAGAAGAGCTCGCGCAGCCGCGGGTAGAAGGCGGCGGCAGCTTCCCGCGCCACCGGATAGTCGGCCGGAATGGTGCCGCGCTGTTCGACCACCTGCCGCGCCGTGTACAGCCGGATGATCCCCTCGAACCTGGGGCTGTCGAAGTAGGTCTGGGTGGCTTCGACATCGTCATCGAAGCTGGTGCGGGCCGTCGGCTCCGCGTCGATCAAGGTCATGGTTCTACGCTCCTCGTTGAGCAGGCTGCCGCTGTGCTCCGAGTGTATGGCGGGCGTTGCGCGGGCGAGGCTTTCCCGCGAGGTCAGTCCCGCTCAGCGCAGCGCGACGACGACCTTGCCCCTCGCGGTGCGGTTCTCCAGCGCCGCGATGGCGTCGGCCGCCCGCTCCAGCGGATAGACCTCCGGCGCAGGCGCGGACACCTTGCCCGACGCCAGCAGCGGCTCCAGTTCGGCCCACTGCTCCCGGATGTAGTCGGGATGGGAGAACGTCCACGCGCCCCAGCCCGCGCCGACCACGTCGACGTTGTTGAGCAGCAGTCGGTTCACCTTCACCGTCGGGATGTCACCGCCGGTGAACCCGACCACCAGCAGCCGCCCGCCCACGCCCAACGAGCGCAGCGAGTCGGTGAACCGGTCGCCGCCGACCGGATCGACCACCACGTCCACGCCGCGGCCCCCGGTGAGCTCTTTGACCGCATCCTTGAAGCCGTCGGCGAGCACGACGTCCGACGCCCCGGCCGCGCGGGCGATGTCCGCCTTGTCCTCGGTGCTCACCACCGCGATGGTGCGCGACGCACCCAACGCCGGCGCCAGCCGCAGCGTCGAGGTGCCGATGCCGCCGGCGGCGCCGTGCACCAGGACGGTCTCACCCTCCGCGAGGCGGCCCCTGGTACGCAGGGCGAAGTGCACGGTCAGGTCGTTGAACAGCAGACCGGCGCCGGCCTCGAAGGAGACGTTGTCGGGCAGCGTGAACACCCGCTCCGCGGGCAGCGCCACCACCTCGGCCATCCCGCCGGACAGCATGGTCAGGCCCGCCACCCGGTCGCCCGCGGAGACACCGGAATCGGCGGGGGCGCTGCGCACCACCCCGGCGATCTCCGCGCCGGGAACGAAGGGCAGGTCGGGCTTGTACTGGTAGAGGCCGCGGCTGAGGAGCGCGTCGGGAAACGCCACCCCGGCGGCGTGCACGTCGATGAGGACAGCGCCGTCGGCACCGGGTTCGTCGATGTCGACGACTTCCGCCGCCTGCGGACCGTCGAGCCGGGCAATCTGGATCGCGCGCATGGCCGCCTTCCTGTCGTCGACGTTGAACATTTAACCTTCCCGGGTGATCGATGCCCGTGCCGCGGTGCTGCTCGACGCTGGGGCCGACCCGGAGCTGACCGGAATCCGGATCCGCCCGCCCGTCGGGGACGAGGTGCTGGTGCGCATCGACGCGGTCGGCATCTGCCACACCGATATCAGCGTGGCGGCACGCTGGCCGCAGCGGCGGATGCCGATGGTCTTCGGCCACGAGGGGGCTGGCACCGTCGAGGCGGCAGGCCCCTCCGCCGGTGTGGCCGTCGGCCGGCGGGTGGTGCTGACCTTCGCCAGCTGCGGTGAGTGCCCGAACTGCGTCGAGGGTCGACCCGCCTACTGCAGGCGTTCCACCGACCTCAACTTGCGAGGGGCGCGCGACGCGCTGCACCTGGGCGACGAGGCGATCACCGGCGGCTTCTTCGGCCAGTCCAGCCTGGCCACCTACGCACTGGCCTCCGCCCGCAACACCGTGCCGGTCGATGACGACCTCGACCCCGCGCTGGCCGCCCCGCTGGGCTGCAGCGTGCAGACCGGCGTGGGCACCGTGCTGAACACGATCGCGCCGCAGCGCGGCGACACCCTCGTGGTCTACGGCGTCGGCGCGGTCGGGTTGTCGGCGGTGATGGGCGCCCGGATCGCCGGGTGTGGGGACATCGTCGCGGTCGACCCGGTGCCCGAGCGCCGCGCCCTCGCCGCGGAGTTGGGCGCGACCGCCACCGTCGACCCCACCTCCGCGGACGCCACCGCCGAGATCGTCGAACTCACCGGCGGCGGTGCGCACGCCGCGATCGACACCACCGCGATCCCCGACGTCCTGGCCGGGGCGCTGACGGCGCTGCGGGCACGCGGAACGCTCGCGATCGTCGGCCTCGGCGCGCCGACCGCGGCGCTGCCCGTCGGGCTGATCATGGGCAGCGGCCTGACCGTGCGCGGCGTCGTCGAGGGTGACAGCGAGCCGCACACGTTCATCCCGCGGCTGGCCGGCCTGGTCCGCAGCGGCGAGCTACCGCTGGAGAAGGTGGTGACGCGGTACCGGTTCGACGACTTCGGCGACGGCTGGTCCGCGGCGAAATCCGGCCGGGTCGTCAAACCGGTTCTGGTCACCGGGAGTTAATCTGGCAGTCCCGGCAGCGTTGCCGGCGGCGATCGGAGCGAATCATGGGACGGCGTGACCGCAGTGACAGTGGCGGATTCGCCGCCGCGAGATCGCTCCCGACCGGCCACATCGTGCCGGTCCGGTCGATCGACGGCGTCCGCATCCACACCGAGGTGTTCGGCCCGGACGACGCGCCGCCGATCGTGCTGGCCCACGGAATCACCTGCGCCATCCGGGTGTGGGCGTACCAGATCGCCGACCTGGCCCGCGACTACCGGGTGATCGCCTTCGACCACCGCGGTCACGGCCGCAGCGGGGTGCCCGCGCGGCGGGGCAACTACAGCCTGGACTACCTGGCCGCCGACCTCGACGCAGTCCTCGCCGCCACCGTGTCCGCCGACGAGCGGGCCGTCGTCGCCGGCCACTCGATGGGCGGCATCGCGATCACGTCATGGGCGGAGCGATATCCACAGCGGGTGACGCAACGTGTCCGCGGCGCCGCGCTGATCAACACCACGACCGGCGACCTGCTGCGCGATGTGAAGTTCCTGCCCGTGCCGGAGCGGTTGTCGGCCGCACGGGTGCGCGCCGGTGGCACGCTGCTCAAGACGTTCGGTGCGGTCCCGGCGCTGCGGGCCGCCGAACGGTCGAGCCGCCGCTTCGTCTCGACGCTCGCGGTCGGGCGGGACGCCGACCCGTCGGTCGCCGACTTCGTCTACGAACTGTTCGTGAACACACCGCCGGCGGGTCGGGGCGGCTGGGCCCGCATCTTGGTCGACGCGATGGGCAGGGATCACATCGGCCTGCAGGACCTGACGGTGCCCACTCTGGTGATCGGCAGCGAGAAGGACCGGCTGCTGCCGATCACGTCGTCGCGGCGGATCGCTGAGAACGCCCCCAACCTCGCGGCGTTCGTCGAACTGAGCGGCGGCCACTGCGCGATCCTCGAGCGCCCCGAAGAGGTCAACCGCCACCTACGCGAGCTCTTGGAGTCCTCGGCGGCCGACCGCCGCGCCACCTCCTAGCCGAGGGCGGCGTGCACCTCGGCCGCCGCGCGCAGTCCCGACCGCACGGCGCCGTCGAGGAAACCCGTCCACTCGTCGGCGGTCTCGGTGCCCGCCCAGTGGATCGGCCCGACCGGCCGGCGCAGCGTAGGACCATAGGTGGTCCACGACCCCGGCGGCACGGCCGCGGTCGGCCCGCCGGGCGCGAACTCCTCGGCGCCCCAACAGTGGTCGACGTAGTCGATCGGCGACAGTGCCGGGTCGCCGAAGAGCGCCGCGAAGCCGCCAAGCGCCTCGTGGCGGCGGTCCTGCGGCGGTAGAGCATCGAACGTCCGCGCATCGGTGAAGCCGAGCAGGATGCCGGGGCCGTCCGCATCGGGCCCGTCGCCCGGGCTGACATCGAAGGTGATGAACACCGGGCCCTCGTCGGACAGCGCCTCGCCCGAGCAGCCGCCGGTCCGCCAGAACGGCGTCTCGTAGGCGGCGTAGGCCTTGCTCAGCCGGCCCTGCGGCCAGTGCGCGGCCAGCTCGCGCAAGCCCTCTGGCAAGGCCGGCTCGAAGGTGATGGCGTCCCGGTGGGCGGGTGCGACGGCGACGACGACCGCCTTCGCCGTCGTCGAGGTGCCGGACGCGCCGTGCACGGTGACCGTGCCGTCGTCGTGGCGTTCGATGCGCTGCACCGGCGTGCTCAGCACGACGCGGGCACCCAGCTGTTCGGCCATCCGCAGCGCGATCTCCTGAGTCCCTCCCGGGAAGCGGTCCTGTTGTGCGCCGCCCTCCACGTCGAGCATCCGCCCGATCCCGCCCGCGGCCTTGACGTAGCGCACGGCGTGCAGCATCGACACCGCGTCGGGCTCGCAGCCCCACGTCACGCGCGCCATGATCGCCATCAGGTCGCGGGTCGACGCGCTGGCGTGCACCGAACGCAGCCAGCTCTCGAGGGTCTGCTCGTCGAGGCGGTGCGCCGCGGGCGACGCCCACGGCTCGGCCACCTTCACCTGCCGGCACAGCCGTTCGAACCGCCACTGGATCCGCGACACGTCGACCAGTTCGATGATCGACAGCCGCGGGACGGTGCTGCGGTAGGACCGGACCTTGCCGCGCCAGCGGATGAGGTTCTTGCCGCGGCTGTGGGTCCGCACGGTGGGGCAGCCCAGCTCCGCTGCCAGGGCGGTGACCGCGTCCTGGGTGGGCCCGACGAACGTCGCGCCCAGGTCGATCGGGGTGCCGGCGATGGTGGTGGTGAGCGACCGGCCGCCGACGCGGTCGCGGCCCTCCAGCACCACCACCTCCCGGCCGAGCCGGATCAGCTCGCGGGCGGCCGACAATCCGGCGAATCCCGCGCCCACCACGACGACATCCGCCTCGGCTGGCATGGTCATCCGACTAGGCTCTCACGCCGTGGAGGTCATGACGGCGTTGTTCGGCCCGACGGACGCGATCGACCGGGCGCATGCACTGCGCGAGGCCGGGGCGGCGGGCGTGTTCACTTTCGAGGGGCCGCACGACGTGTTCGCGCCGCTGACGCTCGCCTCGACGGTCGGCGGCCTGCAGCTGATGACCAACGTGGCGATCGCGTTTCCGCGCAACCCGATCCACCTCGCGCACCAGGCCATCGATCACCAGTTGCTCAGCGAGGGCCGGTTCACGCTGGGATTGGGCACCCAAATCCGCACCCAGATCGAGAAGCGGTTCGGCGCCGACTTCGACCGTCCGGTGGCCCGGATGACCGAATTGGTCGCGGCGCTGCGGGCGATCTTCCAGACCTGGTCGACGGGGGAGCGGCTGGACTTCCGCGGCGAGTTCTACCGGCACACGCTGATGACGCCGACATTCACCCCGCGCGCGAATCCCTATGGTCCACCGCCCATCTACGTCGGCGCGCTGGGACCGCGGCTGACCAGGGCCACCGCCGAGATCGCCGACGGTCTGCTGGTGATGCCGTTCGGATCGCGGCGGTACCTCGAGGAGGCGACGCTGCCGGCCGTGCGCGAGGGCCCGGGCCGCAAACTCGACGAGTTCGCGGTGGTGCCCGAGATCATCGTGTCGGTCCTCGGCGACGACAACCCCGACCACGCCGCCGCCCGCAGACTGCTGGCGTTCTACGGGTCGACCCCGGCGTACCGCCCGGTGCTCGAGGTCCACGGCTGGGGCGATCTCCAGCCCGACCTGCACGCGCTGTCCAAGCAGGGCCGCTGGCAGGAGATGGGCACCTTGATCGACGACGAGGTGCTGCACACGATCGCCGCGTGCGGCACGCCGGCCGAGGTGGCCGCGCACATCCGCGACCGGGTGGCCGGGGTGTCCGACCGGATCTGTCTCTACCAGCCGGGACCCATCGAGATCGAGGCGTTGGCCCGGATAGTCGACGAGCTCAAGGGCTGAGTCCTATCGTGGTACCCGAGCGGACCAAGGGAGGTTCATCGGGATGGCACACGCCGAATACTCCGACGTCATCATCATCGGGGCAGGTATATCCGGGATCGGCGCGGCCTACCGGATCCACGAGAAGAACCCCCAGCTGACGTACACCCTGCTGGAGCGGCGGGCGCGTATCGGCGGCACCTGGGACCTGTTCCGCTATCCCGGCATCCGGTCCGACAGTGACATCTTCACCCTGAGCTTCCCCTACGAGCCGTGGCGACGGCCCGAGAACGTCGCCGAGGGCGCGGATATCCGCGACTACCTGACCGATGCGGCGCGCAACAACGGCATCGACCGGCACATCCGGTTCAACACGCACGTGCGCTCGGCCGACTGGGACTCCAGCACCGACACCTGGACGGTCACCGCGGTGCACGAGGGGCCCGACGGAAGCGAGGAGAAGCAGTACAGGGGCCGCTTCCTGTTCTGCGGCACCGGTTACTACAACTACGACGAGCCGTATGCCCCCGAGTTCCCCGGTGTCGAGCAGTTCGGCGGCGAGGTGGTGCACCCGCAGTTCTGGCCGGAAAACCTCGACTACTCCGGCAAGCGCGTGGTGGTGATCGGCAGTGGCGCCACCGCGATCAGCCTGATTCCGGCGCTGGCCAAGGAGGCCGCGCATGTCACCATGTTGCAGCGCTCACCGACGTACATGATGTCGATGGCGCGTATCGACCCGATGGTGGACTTCATCCGGAAGTTGTTGCCGCCGAAGTTGGCTCACCCGGTGGTCCGGCTGCGCAACGCGGTGTTCCACGTGCTCACCTACTTCATGTTCCGCAAGGCGCCGAAGTTCGGCCGGAAGTTGATCAGGAACCGGACGATGGCGGCGCTGCCGCCGGACTACGAGGTCGACGTCCACTTCAATCCCCGCTACAACCCGTGGGACCAGCGGATGTGCCTGGTGCTCGACCACGACCTGTTCGAGCACATCAGCGACGGGCGGGCCGAGGTGGTCACCGACCACATCGATCACATCGATGCCACCGGTATCGCCCTGAAGTCCGGCGGCCATCTCGACGCCGACATCATCGTCACCGCAACGGGACTGCAGTTGCAGGCGCTCGGTGGCATCAAAGTCAGCATCGACGGCAGCGAGATCAAACCCACCGACCGGTTCGTCTACAAGGAGTACCTGCTCGAGGACGTGCCGAACATGGCGTGGTGCATCGGCTACACCAACGCATCGTGGACGCTGCGTGCCGACATGACCGCCAAGGCGGTGGCAAAGCTGCTGGCCTACATGGACTCTCACGGCTACACCCACGCTTATCCGCATCTCGGTGAGGTGCCGATGAAGGAGAAGCCGACCTTCGACCTGCAGGCCGGTTACATTCAGCGGGCCCCGCACGCGTTGCCGCGCTCGGGCACCCGTCGGCCGTGGCATGTCCGGCACAACTACTTCCTCGACGTCATCGACCACCGCTTCGACCGCATCGAGGAGTCGATGGTGTTCGGCAAGGTGCCTGCGCCGGTCACCCAGACCGCCTGAGCGCGCTCGGCGGGTGGTGTGTGCACCTGCGTGCGTCACCGTTTGTTGACGGGTGCGGGTCGTTGGGGTGCGTCGGTGCGGCGCGCTCGGCGGGTGGTGTGTGCGCCTGTGTGCGTCACCTTTTGTTGACGGGCGCGGGTCGTTTATGTCTGCCCAATCCGCACCCGACCTGTCGGTGCTCCTCCGCATACTGCGCCCATGGCACCCGACGAGAGCGGCATGCCGGAGCCGCCCGGTCCGCCCCAACCGTGGCAACCATGGTGGGCCAATCACCCTGATCTCGAGGAGATGCGCCGCCGAACCCTCGAGGAACTCGAATGCGGAGCACGCGACCCCCGGCCTGCTGTCGACGAACCCGACCCGGTCATCACCGAGATCATGTCGGGCGAATGCCGACGCGGACTCCATTCAGCTCGCGACGACCTCGACCGCGCGCGCGAGAACTACGACGTGGCGATTCGTGCGGCACGCACCGCCGGCTACTCGTGGGGGGACATCGCCCGCATCCTCGGTGTATCGAAGCAGTCGCTGCACCGCCGCTTCCGCTAGGGCGCCAGGGTCAGCCAGTCCGCGAAGCCCGACGGATCGTGGCGGCCGAGTGCCCCGTGCTCGAACAGGCCCCACCCTTCGACGGTCTGGCCGCCGACACTGCAGCTCGCCCGCCCGACGTGGTCGATGACGCCGAACATCGCCCGCCCCGATACCGACGGGTCGGTCATGTCGTAGGTCAGCCGCTCGGTGAACTTGTCGCCCTTCCACATTCCGTGGATCCAGTCCGAGTCGCCGCCGTAGCCGCCGCCGATGTGGATGGGCACCGCCAGCTTCGACTCCACCTCCAGCACCACCGGCGCACCGTCTGGGGTGGTGGCCTCGATCGTCGCGCCGTAGGGGATCCGGGTCCCGGACGTGTAGTGGATCTTCACCCGCGGCCAGCCCAGCTGCTCGACCCTGCCGTCGCGCCAGATGCGGGTGCAGTCGTTGAGCGACCGGAAGCCGGTCGGCTCCTCCTGGATGATCAGCACGATCGCGAAGTCCTCGAACGCCATCGGCACGTACAGCCACCACATGCCCTCGAACGGCGGATCAGCCGGCCGGCCTGCCGGTTCGGCCTCGCCGATGGGCCGGATACCCCACGACCGGTCCCGTGTCCCGATCCAGCGGGCGGGGTCGACGGCGATCTCCTCACCGTCGACGACGAGGTGCCCGCTCCACGTCCCCACCTGTGCGAACCGCTGCGCGTCGAGGGTCACCCGGTGGCCGGTGCGCAGCAGGTGCCGCTGCTCCTGCACGACGGGGAACAGGCCCTCCCAGGTCAGGTCGGCCGCGATGCCCTCGGTCTCGTCGAGCACGATTCGCAGCCGCTGCAGCGGTTCGTCGACCTCCACCCGGTAGCCGCCGACGTGCTGGTGCAGCCGGTCCTGGTCTACGCCGTCGGACAGGTGCACCGCGGTCTGCGTGTCGCCCCGCCTGACCAGCATGAAAGCGTCCTTCACACCGAGATTCGGGTAGTACCCGATCCCGGTGATGACGAAGATGTCGCCGGTGCGGTCGTGGGCGTTGAAGTAGGACCGGTCGTAGAAGTTGCGGTCCGACGAGCCCGGCCAGGCGATCGGCTGCGGGATCTGGTGAACGGGGAACTCGTCCATGGGTCCGAGCATCAGGCGTCGTCTCCGATCAGTCGGCGCAGCAAGGCGCCGTGGTAGAACAGCGATTCCACGTCCTGGGGCGCCTCGATCTCGCCGAAGCGCACCCGCCGCGCACTGGTCCGCATGAAGACGCACGCCCAGATCACGGCCGAGTACACGTAGAACCACTGCAGGTCGCCGACGGGGACGCCGGTCAGTTCGGTGTAGGTGGCCTTGACGTCGGCCTCGCGCATGAAGTCCGGCATGCCCGGTAACCCGGCGAGGCCGGTGAGCTCCTGGAACACCATGTGCGCGAATATCATCCACGCGAGATCCATTTCCCGCGGGCCGAGCGTGGCCATCTCCCAGTCCAGGACGGCGACGGGCCGGAAATCCTCGTAGAGGACGTTGCCGATCCGCGCGTCACCCCACACCAGCACCGGGTCCGCGTCGGCGATCTCGGCGGGCCAGTGTTCCTCCAGCCACGCCAGCGCCCGCTCGATCAGCTCGGAGCGGCCGATGTCGGGAACGGCGAACGCGTACCACGATGTCAGCCAATCGAGATTGCGTCGCAACGCATTCCGCTGCGGCGCCTCCTCGGCCAGGAAGCCGAAGGTCTGTTCCGGCTGTGGCACGGCGTGCAGCTTGGCCAGCACCTCGACGGTGCGGTCCTGCAGTTCGCGCTGCTTCTCGGCAGGCGCGTCGTAGAACCAGTTCCCGCCGAACGTGTAGGGCATCACGTCGGGCGGCACGATGCCCTCGACATGGTCCATCAGGAAGAACGGGGTGCCCAGCACCGATCCCGTCGGCTCCAGCCAGCGCACCTGCGGCACCGGGATGTCGGTCGACTCGCCGACCAGCCGGATCACCTCGAACTGGTGGTCCAGGCGGTAGGAGTCGAACACCGGCACGTCCTCCGCCGACGGCGCGACCCGGGCGACGAACCGCTCCTCGACGGGAGCGCCGTCGACGTCCCGTCGCACGGTGAGCACGATTGTCTCCGAGGACATCCCGTTCGCATCGATGCCGCTCTCGACGGTGACGTGGGGCGCAACCCCGCCGGGCAGCACTGTGGCCAGCCACTGGGACAGCACATCGGGCAGCGTGCTGGTGTCGCGGCCGGAGCGCTGCAGACGGCCGACGTCTTCGACAGCCGGTTCTGTGGGCATGAGACCCTTCCTTTGCCGCAATTACGATACGGTGGGTAGCGTTATGAAAGCAGACCCTGTTTCGCTTGACAAGACCCCCGGCGCCGGTCGGCCCCGGGATCCGCGCATTGACGCTGCCATACTGCGCGCGACCGCGGATCTGCTTGTGGAAATCGGCTATTCGAACCTGACGATGGCGGCGGTGGCGCAGCGGGCCGGCACTACCAAGACCGCGCTCTACCGGCGGTGGTCCAGCAAGGCCGAACTGGTGCACGAGGCGGCGTTCCCCGCGGCGCCGACCGCGCTGACGGCGCCCGCGGGCGACATCGCCGCCGACGTGCGCGCGATGATCGAAGCCACCCGCGACGTGTTCACCACTCCGGTGGTGCGGGCGGCGCTGCCCGGCCTGATCGCCGACATGTCCGCTGACGCCGAACTGAACGCCAGGGTGATGGGCCGATTCGCCGGCGTGTTCGCCGCGGTGCACACCCGGCTCGCCGACGCGGTGCGCCGCGGAGAGGTGCACGACGACGTCGATCCCGACCGGCTCGTCGAGATCATCGGTGGCGCCACCATGCTCCGGCTGCTGCTAGTGCCCGGTCACCCGCTCGACGACACCTGGGTCGACCAGACCACGGCCATCGTGGCGCGCGGCGTGGTGGCATAGGGCAGCGCTGACGACTAGCTCGGCAGCAGCTTCTCTTTCGGTCCGAGGTACATCCCGCCGTTGACGTCGAGCGTCTGGCCCGTCACCCAGCGGCTGTCGGGGGACGCGAAGAACGCGACGGCGTCGGCGATCTCCTCGGCCTTGCCGATCCGGTCGAGCGCCGTGATGTTCGTGAATCCCCGCTGCGCGTCGGCACTGTCATGCAGCCACGAGTTCATGTCGGTGTCGGTGACCCCCGGCGCCACATTGTTCACCGTGATGCCGCGCTCGCCGAGCGTGTTGGCCAGGGACCGGCCGAGGACGTTCAGCGCGCCCTTCGTCATCGAGTACACGATCTGCGGTGTCGCGAACCAGGTGACGCCCGACGAGACGTTGATGATGCGGCCGCCGTCGCGCAGCAGCGGCAGGGCTCGCTGGGTGATGAAGAACGGCGCCCGGACGTTGATCGCGAACTCGCGCTCGAACTGCTCGGGCGTCGCCTTCTCGATGGTGGCGTCCGCGGTGGCGATGGCGGCGTTGTTGACGAGGATGTCGAGAGGACGACCGTCGAGTCCGTGTTCGAGTGCGGCGAACAGTGTCTCGACGTCGTTGTCGACGCCGAGTTCCGCTCGGACGGCGAATGCCTCGCCGCCGGCGGCGCGGATGGCGTCGACGGTCTCCGCGGCCGCGGCGTCGTTGCTGCCGTAATGCACGGCGACGACGGCCCCGTCGGCGGCCAGTCGGCGCGCGATCGCGCGTCCGATTCCTCGCGAGGCGCCGGTCACCAGTGCGGTCTTGCCGGAAAGTGTGGTCATGCGCGCCACAACCGCGACCGGCGGCGAGCTATTCCCCGGCGATCTGCCCCTTGTTGCGCGCGCTCACCCGGCTGAACCGCTCACCGAGGTCCGCGAAGTCCCGCGTCTGCGCCGCCGCGATCTCCTGCTCGGCCGCCAGCGCGGGGGAGAGGACGGGCTCCTGGCCGCGCGCGTAGATCTCCTTCAACCCGGCCATCGTCGGCGCCGGTACCTCGGCGATCTGGTGCGCCAACTCCAACGCCCGTTCGACGAGGCGGTCGTGGGCGACGACCTCGGTGACCAGGCCGATCCGTTCGGCGCGGGCGGCGTCGACCACCTCACCGGTCATCGACAGCCGGCGCGCCATCGCCGACCCGACGACGTGGGGCAATCGCGCGGTCATCCCTCCGCCGGGCAGGATGCCGACCCGGGCATGGGTGTCGGCGAACACCGCCCGCTCCGAGGCGATCAGGAAGTCGCAGCCCAGCGCCATCTCCAGGCCGCCGGTGAAGACCGCGCCGTTGACGGCCCCGATGATCGGTGTCCGCATCCGGCCGGTGGCATTGATGCAGCTGTGCTCACGGAACTCCTCGAAGTAGGCCGTGCCGAGCTGCTGGGCCTCCTTGAGGTCGACCCCGGCGCAGAACGCCGGATCGGCGCCGGTCAGCACCACCGCGCGCACCGAGGCATCGGCGTCGGCATCGGTCAGCGCTGTATAGAGCTCGCGAATCAGCCGCCGGCTCAACGCGTTCCGCGCCCGCGGCCGGTTCATCGTGATCAGCCGCACGGCACCTTGGTCGAGGATCAGCACGAGCGCGTCGAGGTCGGTCATGGCCCGATCATCTCAGCGCAGGAATTGGTCGGCGTTGTCGGCCAGATCGAGAAGCGGCTGCGGTAGCGCGCCGAGCGCGAGGGTGACCGCGGCCGTGATGGTCACCGCGGCCGTCGTCAGGCCGCTGGGCACCACCACTTCCGGCGCGTCGTCGGGGGGTTCGGTGAAGAACATCAGCACGATCACCCGCACGTAGAAGTACGCGGCGATGGCGCTGGCGACCACACCGACCACCACCAACGGGATCGCGCCACCTTCGCCCGCCGCCTTGAACACCGCGAACTTGCTGACGAAGCCACTGGTGAGCGGAATCCCGGCGAACGCGAGCAGGAACAGCGAGAACACCACTCCGACAAGCGGATACCGCCGGCCCAGCCCTGCCCAGCGAGCCATCGCCGTCTCCTCCTCGCCATTGGCGTCGCGAACCAGGCTCACCACGGCGAAGGCGCCCAGCGTGCTGAAGCCGTAGGCGAACAGGTAGAACAGCGTGGAGGACAGGCCCGCCCGGTTCTCTGCGATCACGCCGGTCAGGACGAAGCCCGAATGCGCGACGGCGGAGTAGGCCAGCATGCGTTTGACGTCGGTCTGGGTGACGGCGGTGACCGTGCCGATCACCATGGTGAGGATGGCGATCGCCCACAGCACCGGCCGCCAGTCGTCCCGCAGTTCGGGCAGGGCGACGTAGAAGATGCGCAGCATCGCCCCGAATGCGGCGATCTTGGTGGCCGCCGCCATGAACGCGGTCACCGGGGTCGGCGCCCCCTGGTACACGTCGGGGATCCACGAGTGGAACGGCACCGCACCGACCTTGAACAACACACCGACCAGCAGCAGGCCGGTGCCGATCAGCGCGAGCGTGATCGGTCGCCCTGTCCCGGCGGAGACGACGGTGGCGATGCCGCGCAGGTCCAGCGTGCCGGCGTAGCCGTACAGCATGGCCGCGCCGTAGAGGAAGAACGCTGAGGAGAAGGCGCCCAACAGGAAGTACTTCAACGCCGCTTCCTGCGACAGCTGCCGCCGCCGTCGCGCAAGGCCACACAGCAGGTACAGCGGCAGTGACAGCACCTCCAGCGCGATGAACATGGTGAGCAGGTCGTCGGCGGCCGGGAACAGCAGCATGCCGCCGACGGCGAACATGGTCAGCGGGAAGACCTCTGTCTGGATCACCCCCGCCTTAGTGGCCAACTGCTCGGCGACGCTGCCGGTGATCGCCGACGCCTGCGGTGTGAAGGAGTCGAGTCCACCTGCTGTGTCCCCGGTTTCGCCCCGGGCGGGGATCTGACGCTCGGCGATGAGCAGGATTCCCAGCACGGCGACCAGCAGCACGGTGCCCTGCAGGAACAGCGCGGGGGCGTCCACCACGACGGCGCCCATCACCGCCCGGCTCTCGGTGTGCCTGCGCGCCAGCACGACCACCGCGACGAGCGCCGCGACGAGGGCGCCGAGGGCCAGTGCGACCTGGGCTCCGTAGCGGCTGCGCCGGGGCAGGAACGCCTCGAGGAGAACTCCGAGCACGGCCGCGGCGAGCACGATCAGCATCGGCGACAGCAGGCCGTACTCGACGCTCGGCGTGGGCATGTCAGCGGCCCCCTTCGGCTTCGGTCGACACGGCGACGCTCGGAGCCGGATCGCGCTGGTCGATCGTGGTCAGCGTGTGCTCGACCGCCGGGTTGATCACGTCCAGAGCCGGTTTCGGGTAGACGCCGAGGATCAGCAGCAGTGCGATCAGCGGTGCGACGACGACGAGTTCACGGGGCACCAGGTCACGGATCCGGTGGGCGCCGTCGGCCAGCTCGTCGGGAACCGGGCCGGTCATCATCCGCTGGTACATCCACAGGATGTACACCGCCGACAGCACCAGCGCGGTCGCGGCGATCACCGCCAGCACCGGGTACCGCGTGAATGTGCCGATCAGCACCAGGAATTCGCTGATGAACGGGGCCAGGCCGGGCAGCGACAGCGTCGCCAGCCCGGCCACCAGGAAGGTGCCTGCCAGTACCGGCGCCACCTTCTGGACACCGCCGTAGGCGTCGATCATGCGGGAACCGCGCCGCGACACCAGGAATCCCGCGATGAGGAACAGCGCCGCGGTGGAGATGCCGTGGTTCACCATGTACAGCGTGGACCCCGACTGGCCCTGACTGGTCATCACGAAGATGCCGAGGATGATGAAGCCGAAGTGGGAGATCGAGGTGTAGGCGATCAACCGCATGACGTCGGTCTGCCCGATCGCGAGGATCGCGCCGTAGACGATGCCGATCACCGCCAGGGTGATCACCACGGGCCGGAACAGCGTCGAGGCGTCGGGGAACAGCTGCAGGCAGTAGCGCAGCATCCCGAAGGTGCCGACCTTGTCCATCACGGCCATCATCAGCACCGCACTGGCCGGCGTGGCCTCCACTGCCGCATCGGGCAACCAGCGGTGGAACGGCCACAGTGGCGCCTTGACGGCGAACGCGAACATGAACCCGAGGAACAGCAGGTTCAGCACCGCGGGGCTGGGGGCGAACTCTCCGGACGACACTGCGGCGACGATGACCCGGAAGTCGAAGGTGCCTGCGTCGAAGGCGGCGCTGCCCGCCGTCGCCACGTAGAGGCCGATCACCGCGGCCAGCATGATCAGCCCGCCGAACAGGTTGTACAGCAGGAATCGCACCGCCGCCGCGGACCGGTTCTCGCCGCCGAAGCCGCCGATCAGGAAGTACATCGGGATGAGCATCGCCTCGAAGAACACGTAGAACAGCAGCACGTCCAGCGCGACCAGCGACATCATGACCATGCCCTCGACGGCCAGGGTCAACGCGAAATAAGTGTGGACCGAGCGTCGTTGCGCGCCTGCGTCGTTCCAGCCGGCGACAATCAGCAGCGGTACCAGCACAGCGGTCAGCACCACGAGGGCCAGTGCGATGCCGTCGACGCCGAGGATGTATCCGGTGCCGAACGACGGTATCCACCGGCGTGATTCGACGAACTGGTATTGCGCGCCGGTGGGGTCGAAACGGACGGCGATCACGGCGGTCAACACCAGCACGGCCACCGCGACGGCAAGCGCCACCCACTTGGCCAGTGTCCGCCGGGTCGCGGGCATCAGCATCACGGCGCCTGCGCCCAGGATCGGCACCGCCCACAGCACGCTCAGCCACGGAAAAGCGCTCACCACACCCGTACCGCCATGATCATGCCGATCACCAGTGCGGCGCCGGCGAGCATCGACAATGCATACGACCGGGCGAACCCGGTCTGCCACTGCTGCAACGCACCCGATGACCTGCCGACCACCGCGGCCAGTCCGGTGGCGGCGCCGTCGACGCCCTTGTCGTCGACGCCGACCATCGCCCGGGTCACCACCTGTCCTCCACGCATGAACACCGCCTCGTTGACGGCGTCGCCGTAGAGGTCACGCCGGGCCGCCGCGGTGAGTGCCGATCCGGCAGGCGGTTCTGCGGGCACCGGCCGGGTGCCGTAGGCACGGACGGCCACCGCGATACCGACGGCCACCACGCCGAGGATGATCGCGGTGACCACCCACACCGGTGCCACGTGATGGATCTCGTGGCTGCCGACGACGGGTTCGAGCCAGTGTTCGAGTGTCCCGCCGATCGCGAACAGCGCGCCGGAGCCCACCGAACCGACCGCGAGCAGGATCATCGGCCACGTCATCACTTTCGGCGCTTCGTGCGGATGGACGTGGTCCGCCCACCGGCGTTCACCGAAGAACGTCAACAGCATCACCCGGGTCATATAGAACGCGGTGATGCCTGCGCCGAGTATCGCCGTGCCGCCGAGGATGATCCCCTTGGCGCCACCCGCGCCGAGCGCGGCCTCGATGATGCCGTCCTTGGAGAAGAATCCGGCCAGCGGCGGTATCCCGATGATGGCCAGGTATCCCAGTCCGAACGTCGCGAAGGTGATCGGCAACGCGGTGCGCAACCCGCCGTAGCGGCGCATGTTCACCTCGTCGTCCATGGCGTGCATCACCGAACCGGCGCCCAGGAACAGCCCCGCCTTGAAGAAGCCGTGGGTGAGCAGGTGCATGATCGCGAACGCGTATCCGGCGGGACCGAGTCCGGCGGCCAGCACCATGTAGCCGATCTGGCTCATCGTCGACGCGGCGAGCGCCTTCTTGATGTCGTCCTTCGCGCAGCCGATGATCGCGCCGAAGAGCAGGGTGACCGCGCCGACGATGACCACGCCGAGTTGCGCGGTGGGAGCGAGGTCGAAGATCGGTCCGGACCGCACGATCAGGTACACGCCCGCGGTGACCATGGTGGCGGCGTGGATCAGCGCCGACACCGGGGTGGGGCCCTCCATGGCGTCACCGAGCCACGACTGCAGCGGCACCTGTGCTGACTTGCCGCACGCGCCGAGCAGCAGCATCAGACCGACGGCGGTGAGCATGCCGTCGGAAAGCTGGTCGGCGCCGGCAAACACCGTCGCGAACGACACCGAGCCGACGGTGGCGAACATGATCATCAGCGCGATCGCGAGGCCCATGTCGCCGACCCGGTTGACCACGAACGCCTTCTTTGCCGCGGCGGCCGCCGACGGCTTGTGCGACCAGAACCCGATGAGCAGGTAGGACGCCAGACCGACGCCCTCCCAGCCCATGTAGAGCCCGAGGTAGTTGTCGGCGAGCACCAGCAGCAGCATGGCGGCCAGGAAGAGGTTGAGGTACGCAAAGAACCTTCGGCGACCGACGTCGCTTTTCATGTAGCCGACGGAGTAGACGTGGATCAACGAGCCGACCCCGGTGATCAGCAGCACGAAGCACATCGACAGCTGGTCGAGCTGCAGTCCGAAGTCGACCTGAAGGCCTGCGACGGGCACCCAGGAGTACAGCGTCTCGACCACCGCGCGGTCCTCGGCCTCGCGGCCGAGCATGCCCGCGAACAGCACCGCGCCGACGACGAAGGACGCGATCGCCGCCGCGCAACCCAGCAGGTGGCCCCACCGGTCGGTGCGACGCCCGGCCAGCAACAGGACCGCGGCGCCCGCCAACGGGAGGGCAATGAGCAGCCATACCGGAAGTGTCATGCGCGCCTAGTGTTTCAGCAGACTGGCGTCGTCGACCGAGGCCGAGCGGCGGGAGCGGAAGATGGTCATGATGATCGCGAGGCCGATCACCACCTCGCAGGCCGCGACCACCATGGTGAAGAACGCCACCACCTGTCCGTCGAGGTGGCCGTGCATCCGGGAGAATGCGACGAACGCCAGGTTCGCCGCGTTGAGCATCAGTTCCACACACATGAACATGATGATCGCGTTGCGGCGCAGCAGTACTCCCGCGGCGCCGATCGTGAACAGCAGCGCCGACAGGTACAGGTAGTTGTCGGGGTTCATCGACGACCGTTCCTGCCGTTGGCGTGGCCGTTCCTACCGTTGCCGTCGATCGGTGCGACGTCCATCGTGGGCACGGGCCGCCGCTGCAGGGTCGCGCTGACCGACGATTCGGAGGCCGAGCCGTCCGGCAGCCGGCCCGGCATGTCGACGGCGTTGTGCCGGGCGTACACACCGGGATTGGGCATCGGCGTCGCGTGCCCGCCGGTCTGGAAGCGTTCGATGGCCAGTTCGCGTTGGGTCTTCCGGTGCTCGAAGCGCTCGCGGTGGGCCAGCACCATGGCGCCCAGCGCCGCGGTGATGAGCAGCGCCCCGGTCAGTTCGAAGGCCCACAGGTAGCGGGTGAAGATCAGGGCGGCCAGCCCCTCGACATTGCCGCCCGCGTTGGCCTCGGCCAGTCCGGTGAACCCGGTGGTCGACACGCTGCCGATGCCGGCGATGAGCAGTATGCCGAATCCGGCGCCGACCGCGATCGCCGTGACCCGTTGCCCGCGAAGTGTTTCCGTCAGCGACTCGGACAGGTCGACGCCGATCAGCATCAGCACGAACAGGAACAGCATCATCACCGCACCGGTGTAGACCACAACCTGCACGACACCGAGGAACAGCGCGTCCTGGGCGATGTAGAGCATGGCCAGCACGATCATCGTGCCGGCCAGGGACACCGCGGAGTACACGGCCTTCGGTGCGGCCACCACCCCGACCGCGCCGATGACCGCGATGGTGCCGAGCACCCAGAACATGACGGCCTCGGTGGTGGTGGTGCGGGTGGCGCCCTCGGCGGCGAGCAGCATCACGGCATCGGTCACGTGGTGATCTCCGGGACGGGGGCGATCCGGCCGAGGTAGTAGTCGTCGTCGCATGCGCCGGGAGCCATGGCGTGCGGCGGCGGCGTCATCCCGGCCTGCATCGGCGCCAGCAGCTTGTCCTTGCCCCAGATCAGATCGGCGCGGTTGTCGTCGGCCATCTCGTACTCGTTGGTCATCGTCAGCGCCCGGGTGGGGCACGCCTCGATGCAAAGACCGCAGCCGATGCAGCGCAGGTAGTTGATCTGGTACACCCGGCCGTACCGCTCGCCCGGCGAGAACCGTTCGGCCTCGGTGTTGTCCGCGCCCTCCACGTAGATCGCGTCGGCCGGGCAGGCCCATGCGCACAATTCGCAGCCGATGCACTTCTCGAGACCGTCGGCGTACCGGTTGAGCTGGTGGCGGCCGTGGTACCGCGGGGCGACCGGACCGGGTTTCTCCGGATACTCCTCGGTGATCGGCTTCTTGAACATCGTGGTGAAGGTGACCGCGAATCCGGCGACGGCGTCCCAGAGCTTAGGCATCGGTCTTCTCCTTGGGGGTGGACTCGGCCGTCGCTGCGGCATGTTCGTGCGGCAACGGCGGCACCGGGAAGGAATCCGGGCCCGCGACCGGGTCGGCGATGAATCGTTGGTTGCCGGGACGCTGCGCCCGCCACAGTGTCCTGGCGAGCAGCAGGGTGGCGAGGGTGCCGCCGATGAGCAGGGCGGTCGCCCACGCTCCTTCGCCGTGTACACGCAGGCTGTGGGCCGTGGCCACCACCATGATCCAGGCCAGCGACACCGGGATGAGCACCTTCCAGCCGATGGCCATGAACTGGTCGTAGCGCAGCCGCGGCAGGGTGCCGCGCAGCCAGATGTAGAGGAACAGGAACGCCCACACCTTGGCGGTGAACCAGAGCAGCGGCCACCAGCCGGTGTTGGCGCCGTCCCAGATGCTGATCGGCCACGGTGCGTGCCAGCCGCCGAGGAACATCGTGGTGGCCAGCGCGGAGACCGTCGTCATGTTGACGTACTCGGCGAGCATGAACATCGCGAACTTCAGCGACGAGTACTCGGTGTGGAACCCGCCGACCAGTTCGCCCTCGGCCTCGGGCAGGTCGAACGGCGCCCGGTTCGTCTCGCCGACCATCGACGTGACATAGACGAGAAATGAAGGCAGCAGCAGGAACACGAACCACGTGCGTTCCTGCGCGGCCACGATGCCGGAGGTGGACATGGTGCCCGCGTAGAGGAACACCGCCGCGAACGACAGCGCCATGGCGATCTCGTAGGACACCACCTGGGCGCTCGACCGCAGTCCGCCCAGCAGCGGGTAGGTGGACCCGGACGCCCAGCCGGCCAGCACGATCCCGTACACGCCGACCGAGGTGACGGCGAGGATGTAGAGCACCGCGACGGCCAGGTCGGTCAGCTGCAGGGCGGTGCGGTGGCCGAACACCGACACCGCGCCGCCCATCGGGATCACGGCGAAGGCGAGGAACGCCGGCACCGTCGCGATCACCGGGGCGAGCAGATAGATCGGCTTGTCCACTCCTGCCGGGGTGAGGCCTTCCTTGAGCGCCAGCTTGATGCCGTCGGCCAGCGACTGCAGCAGGCCCTTCGGCCCGACGCGGTTGGGCCCGAAGCGCATCTGCATGCGGCCGAGCACCTTGCGTTCGATGAGGATCGCCGCCAGCACCGTTAGCAGGAGGAACGCGAAGACGCCGACAGCCTTGGCGAGGATCAGCCACCACGGGTCGTGGCCGAACAGGGTCGGGTCGGGGTGGATCATCAGGTGGCCCGGCCGATCGTCACCACGGCGCCCGCGCCGGCCCCGAGCCGCTGGTGCAGTGCGGCGCCGGGGGAGTTCGTCGGCAGCCACACCACCCGGTCGGCCATGTCGGTGACGGCTAGCGGCAGGACGACGTCACCGCGTTCGGTGCCGACGCGCACGGGATCGCCCTCGGCACACCCGATTTCGGCGGCGGTCCCGGCCGACATCCGGACCACCGGTGGGCGTGCGGTGCCGGCGAGATGCGGCTCCCCGTCCTGCAGACGACCGGCGTCGAGCAGCATGCGCCAGCTCGCCAGCACCGCCTGGCCAGCCTCCGGTACGGGGGAGGCCAGCGCGGCCTCGTCCGGACCGGCCGGCCGCGCGCCGGCCCACAGGCCGAGCTCCGCCATCTCGGCCGCGGCCGCCTCCGGCGTGGGCAGTCCGAGGTCCACACCCATCTCGTCGGCGAGGATGTGCAGCACCCTGCGGTCGGCGTTCGCGTTGGTCTGCAGCGCGGCGGGGAACGGACGCTGCCGCCCCTCCCAGTTGACGAACGAACCCGACTTCTCCACGACAGGGGCCACGGGGAACACCACGTCGGCGACCGCGGTGACCGCGCTCTCGCGCAGCTCCAGGCTCACCACGAACGGTGCGGCGCGCAAAGCCGCCATGGCGGCGTCCGGATCGGGCAGGTCGGCGATGTCGACGCCGCCGACGAGGACGGCGCCCACATCGCCCGAACCCGCCGCGTCGAGGATCGCCGCCGTGTCGCGTCCGGTGGCGGCGGGCAGTGCGGAGATGTTCCATGCCGCCGCCGTCTGCGCCCGCGCCTGCGGGTCGTCGACCGGGCGCCCGCCGGGCAGCAGGTTGGGCAGCGCGCCC
>NZ_JACKSJ010000249.1 GCF_025821665.1 [Mycobacterium] manitobense | reverse complement strand
TTCGGTTCAGATCGGTTCGATGTCGGCCCCATTCACGCCGCCGGGGCCCAGACCCGTTGCGCGGACGCCGATCGGCTGCGGTTCGTGGTGACGGGTAACTCGACCCATCTAATATGAAGTTGAGGCCAAGTTCAAGTCTGTGGGCCGCAGGAGATCCGGTGAATTCTGCCGAATCCGCCGTCCCCGAAGACACCACGCTACCCGCGACAGTTGTTACGAGACAGCCAGTTTGGCTATGCCGTCAGCGATGCCGATCGATGAGTTCCAGGCTGCGACGCTCCATCAGCACCGTCAGCCGGCCGAATGCCCGGAAGGCCGGGTTGGTGGTCTGGCCGTGGTAGTAGCGGTAGTAGATCTGCTGACAGATCGCCGCGGTGCGGAACAACCCGAAGATCTCATAGAAGGCCCATTCCCGTTCG
>NZ_JACKSJ010000248.1 GCF_025821665.1 [Mycobacterium] manitobense | reverse complement strand
CGGCGGCGGACAGGGCCGCAGGTCGGCGCGCGCCCGCGGACCGGCGAGGGTTTCGGCGGTGTCGGCGTCCCTGCGGTCCCGGGCCGCTGGGGTACCGCCGCCGGGCGCGGCGTCGTCGTCCTGCAGCTGCAGCCACAGCGCCCCGATCAGCGCCACGACGACGGCGAGCACCACGACGGTCCAGCGGGTCGAGGTGCTCACGAGGATTCGGCGGATCGTTAGAGGCCGGCCAGTGCCAGCAGGTGCTCGGTCTCCGGACCGCGGACCAGCGCGGCGGCCGTCGGCGGATCGGTGGGGCCGGTGCCATAGGACGGGCAGTCCTTGGCCAGCACGCAGATGCCGCAGGCCGGCTTGCGGGCATGGCAGACGCGGCGCCCGTGGAAGATCACCCGGTGGCTGAGCAGGGTCCACTCGCTGCGGTCGATGAGTTCTCCGACCGCGTGCTCGACCTTGACCGGGTCCTCCTCGGCGGTCCACCGCCAGCGGCGCACCAGCCGGCCGAAGTGGGTGTCGACCGTGATGCCGGGGACGTCGAACGCGTTGCCAAGGATGACGTTGGCGGTCTTGCGGCCCACCCCCGGCAACGTCACCAGTTCCTCGAGGGTGGCGGGCACCTCGCCGTCGAACCGCTCGACCAGTTCCTGGCCCAGCCGCATCAGCGAGTTGGCCTTGTTGCGGTAGAAGCCGGTGGTGCGGACCAGCTCTTCGAGTTCGGTGCGGTCCGCCTGCGCGTAGTTCTGCGCGGTGCGGTACTTCGCGAACAGTGCCGGCGTGGCGAGGTTGACCCCCTTGTCGGTGCTCTGCGCCGACAGGATGGTCGCGACCGTCAGCTCGAGCGGATTGGTGAAGTCCAGTTCGCAGTACACATGCGGAAAGGCAACGGCGAGTTCGCGATTCATCCGGCGGGCACGCCGCACCAGGCCGAGGCGGGTCTCGTTGTCCCACTTCTTGGCCGACGGGCGCCGCGCCGGCACGGACCGCGTCGGCTTCTCGGCCGACGACGCACCAGTAGTCACGACGGCAAGCCTACTGACCGTCACCGACACGGCTGCGTCCGAAGCGGTTCCCGGCCTGCTCGGAGGCTGTTTCGGGGCGGTGCGTACCGGTGACAAACCGTGATCCTGCTGAGACCTTCGGCGTGTTTACTTCCCCGTGTGTCCTGGTTGCTCGTGGCCTTCATCCCCGTGTTGCTGATGTTGGCGACGTTCGGGCTCGAGCGGCTGGAGTCCGGACTCACCCGAGATACGGTGTCGGCCACCGACGTCGCCGAATTCCTGGCTCAGGCCAAGGCAGCCGACGTCGACACGCTGGCGCGCGACGGGATGAGTGAGGCGATCGTCGGCCAGCAGCGGCGACGGCACGACCGCGAGGCAACGGTGGAGACCCTGCCGACCCGACTCGCCCCGACGGGTTTGCCCACGCGACTTCATCTGACGCATCGGCCCAATCCGCAATTTCAGCCGACTCGCCACGCCAATCCTGTGTAGCGTTGGCACGTTGCGAGAGCGCGTACCTCTACACTGGCTTCGCTAACCAGTCAGGGGCGGATAGCGCATGTCATATCACCGAACAGCTTAAGGGGCAACGTGGACGAGATCCTGGCCAGGGCCGGAATCTTCCAGGGAGTCGAGCCCAGCGCCGTATCCGCGCTGACCAAGCAGCTTCAGCCCGTCGACTTCCCGCGCGGGCACACCGTGTTCGCCGAGGGTGAGCCCGGCGACCGGCTGTACATCATCATCACGGGCAAGGTGAAGATCGGCCGCCGCTCGCCGGACGGCCGGGAGAATCTGCTGACCATCATGGGCCCGTCGGACATGTTCGGTGAGTTGTCCATCTTCGACCCCGGTCCGCGGACGTCGAGCGCCACCACCATCACCGAGGTGCGCGCCGTCTCGATGGACCGTGACGCACTGCGCGCCTGGATCGCCGACCGCCCCGAGATCGCCGAGCAGCTGCTGCGCGTGCTGGCCCGCCGCCTGCGGCGCACCAATAACAACCTGGCCGACCTCATCTTCACCGACGTTCCGGGCCGGGTGGCCAAGCAGCTGCTGCAGCTGGCGCAGCGCTTCGGCACCCAGGAGGGCGGCGCACTGCGCGTCACCCACGACCTCACGCAGGAGGAGATCGCCCAGCTCGTCGGCGCCTCCCGCGAGACCGTCAACAAGGCGCTCGCCGATTTCGCCCACCGCGGCTGGATCCGCCTCGAGGGCAAGAGCGTGCTGATCAGCGACTCCGAGCGGTTGGCCCGCCGAGCGAGGTAACGAGCGAGCATCCAGCACAGCGCCCGGTAGTCAGGGTCACTGGGAGCGTAGGTAGTCCAACTGTGCCTGCACGCTCCACTCCGCGGCTTCCCACAGCTCCTGGTCGACGTCGGTGTAGACGTGTTCGACGACCTGCCGCGCGGTGGCGTCGTCGCCGAGGGTGCGCAGCGCCTCGCGGACCTGGTTGAGCCGGTCCTCGCGGTGGGCGAGATACATCGCGGTCACCGCCTCGAGGTCCCCGAGATCTGGGCCGTGGCCCGGGAGCACGGTGCGCCCGCCGAGCCCCTTCAGCCGGCGCAGCGACTCCAGGTAGTCGCGCAGGCTGCCGTCCTCGTGATCGATGACGGTGGTGCCGCGACCGAGCACCGTGTCGGCGGTCAGCACGGCGTCATCGAGGACGAACGACAGCGAGTCGGCGGTGTGCCCGGGTGTCGCCATCACCTTGATGCGCAGGCCCGCGGCGTCGATCACCTCACCGTCGGTCAGCGGTCCGCCCAGTCCGCGCAGGAATCCGCTGCCCACCGCCCGCACCACCGCGCCGGTGCGCTCGACGATCTTGTCGATCGCGTCGGTGTGGTCGCCGTGTTTGTGGCTGATGAGCACCAACGGGATGCTGCCGAGTTCGGCCAGCCGGGCGACGTGTTCGTCGTCGTCGGGGCCGGGGTCGACGATCACCATCTCGGCACTGCCCGGCCCGCGCAGCACCCAGGTGTTGGTGCCGTCGAGCGTCATGATGCCGGGGTTGTCGCAGAGCAGGACCGACGCCGTCGCCGTCACCGGGCGAAGCTGCCCGTATGCCGGATGCTGGAGCGCGGCGGCCCCGTCGCTCACTCGACCTCGACGACGATCTCGACCTCCACCGGTGCGTTGCGCGGCAGTTCGGAGACGCCGACCGCGGACCGGGCGTGCGCACCGGCCTCACCGAAGACCTCGCCGAACAGTTCCGACGCGCCGTTGATCACACCGGGCTGGCCGTGGAAGCCCGGGGCCGAAGCGACGAAGCCGACCACCTTGACGATTCGCACCACGGCGTCGATCCCGACGAGTGCGTGCACCGCGGCCAGCGCGTTGAGCCCGCACAATCGGGCCAGCGCCTTGGCCTGCTCGGGGTTCACCTCGGCGCCGACCTTGCCGGTGGCAGTCAGCTCACCGGCCACGATGGGCAACTGGCCGGCCGTGTAGACGAGATCGCCGGTCCGCACCGCGGGCACGTACGCCGCCAGCGGCGTCACCACCCCGGGCAGGTCGATCCCGAGTTCGTCCAGTCGCGCGGACCAGGTCACTCCCGGGTCGCTTCCCTCCTGCCCACCGAACGTCACTTGGGCCGTTTCAGGTACGCGACGTGCTGCTCGCCGGTCGGGCCGGGCAGCACCGACACCAGCTCCCAGCCGTCTTCTCCCCACTGGTCGAGGATCTGTTTGGTGGCGTGCGTCAGCAACGGCACCGTCGCGTATTCCCAGCGGGTCGGTTCGCTCATGCGCCGAGCTTATCGGTCCGTGCCCTCGGTCCGGCATGCCCGCTTGGCTAGCATGCAGTGGTGGCATCCACTACCAACGGCGGTAGACCCGTCGGCTGGCCCTCGCGGCTGACCAAGGCGCGGCTGCATTTCGTGACCGGCAAGGGCGGCACCGGCAAATCGACCATCGCGGCGTCGCTGGCGTTGGCCCTCGCGGCGGGCGGGCGCAAGGTGCTGCTCGTCGAAGTCGAAGGGCGACAAGGCATCGCGCAGCTGTTCGACGTGCCGCCGCTGCCCTACAAAGAGGTCAAGATCGCCACTGCCGACGGCGGCGGGCAGGTCAACGCGCTGGCCATCGACACCGAGGCCGCGTTCCTCGAATACCTCGACATGTTCTACAACCTCGGGCTGGCCGGGCGGGCGATGCGCCGGATCGGCGCCGTCGAGTTCGCCACCACGATCGCCCCCGGCCTGCGCGACGTGCTGTTGACCGGCAAGATCCGCGAGATCGTCACCCGGGCCGAGAAGGGCAAGCAGCCGGTGTACGACGCGGTGGTGGTCGACTCACCGCCGACCGGCCGCATCGCCCGCTTCCTCGACGTCACCAAGGCGGTGTCCGATCTGGCCAAGGGCGGCCCGGTGCACTCGCAGGCCGAGAGCGTGGTCAAGGTGCTGCACTCCGAGCTCACCGCGATCCACCTCGTCACGCTGCTGGAGGCGCTGCCGATCCAGGAGACGCTGGAGGCCATCGACGAGCTGAAGGCCATCGACCTACCGATCGGCAGCGTCATCGTCAACCGCAACATCCCGACGTACCTCGACGCCGATGACCTGACCGGGGCCGCCGAAGGAAACCTCGACGCCGAGGCCGTCCGCTCCGAACTCGCCGGTGCCGGAATCACGCTGTCGGACAACGAATTCGCCGGCCTGCTCACCGAGACCATCCAGCATGCCACCCGCATCGCCGCGCGGGCGGAGAGCGCCGAGCAGCTCGACGGGCTCGACATCCCGCGGCTCGAACTGCCCGCACTGCCCGACGGCGTCGACCTCGGCAGCCTCTACGAACTGGCCGAAGAGCTCGCCCAGCAAGGAGTCCGGTGATGAGCACCACCCCGCCCGCCCTCGATCTGGGCGCCATCCTGTCCGACCGGGCCAACCGCGTCGTGGTGTGTTGCGGCGCAGGAGGTGTCGGCAAGACCACCACCGCCGCCGCGATGGCGTTGCGGGCCGCCGAGTACGGCCGCACCGTCGTGGTGCTGACCATCGACCCGGCCAAGCGGCTTGCTCAGGCGCTGGGCATCAAGGACCTCGGCAACACCCCGCAGCGGGTGCCGCTGGCGCCCGAGGTGACCGGCGAACTGCACGCGATGATGCTCGACATGCGCCGCACGTTCGACGAGATGGTGATCCAGTACTCGGGACCCGAACGGGGAGAAGCGATTCTGGACAACCAGTTCTATCAGACGGTCGCCACGTCGCTGGCGGGCACCCAGGAGTACATGGCCATGGAGAAGCTGGGCCAGCTCCTCGGCGAGGACAAGTGGGATCTGGTCGTCGTCGACACCCCACCGTCACGCAACGCCCTGGACTTCCTGGACGCCCCGAAGCGGCTGGGCAGCTTCATGGACAGCCGGCTGTGGCGGATGCTGCTGGCGCCTGGCCGCGGCATCGGCAAGCTGGTCACCGGCGCCGTCGGCCTGGCGATGAAGGCGATGTCGACGATCCTCGGCTCGCAGATGCTCTCGGACGCAGCGGGTTTCGTGCAGATGCTCGACACCACGTTCGGCGGCTTCCGGGAGAAGGCCGATCGCACCTACGCCCTGCTCAAGAGGCGGGGCACTCAGTTCGTGGTGGTGTCGGCGGCCGAACCGGACGCGCTGCGTGAGGCGTCGTTCTTCGTCGACCGGCTGTCCCAGGAGAAGATGCCGCTCGCCGGCCTGATCCTCAACCGCACCCATCCGATGCTGTGTGACCTGCATGCCGACAAGGCGTCCGAGGCCGCCGAGGAGCTGCTGGCAAAGGATCCGGGTTCGCTGCCCGCGGCGGTGCTGCAGGTGCACGCCGCGAGGGCGTCGACCGCCAAGCGGGAGATCCGGCTGCTGTCCCGGTTCACCGGTGCCAACCCGCACGTGGCGATCGTCGGTGTGCCGTCACTGCCGTTCGATGTGTCGGATCTCGACGCGCTGCGCGCGATCGCAGATCAGATCACGGGCTCGGTGAATCAGCAGGCCGAACAGGCCTGAGGGCAGGCGTCAGACGGCGCTGCGGTGTTTGCGCTGAGCTGAGAAGAACTCCGCCCAGGAGTTGACCTCGGGATGCTGCTTGAGCAGGGCGCGGCGCTGCCGTTCGGTCAGTCCACCCCACACACCGAACTCCACGCGGTTGTCGAGTGCATCGGCTCCACACTCGAGGATCACCGGGCAGTGCCTGCAGATGACGGCGGCTTTGCGCTGGGCGGCGCCACGAACGAAGAGCTCATCGGGATCGGCCTGACGACAGCGTGCCTGCGATACCCAGGCGATCCGCGCCTCGGCTTCGGCGCCCGGTAACGGTGTCGGGGAGGGGAGAATAGTGGTAGTTCGTTGCGCCGCGAGCCCATTTTTTGACACCAGCGATCCCTTCGTTCTGCCGCCGCCCCGGTCGGCGAGTCCACCCGAGTAGATCACTGCTGCGATCTACGCCACACTGCGCCAGAAAGTGTGTCCTGGATCGCACTGTGTGTCCAAGCTAGGTGGTCAGCGGGTATTTACGCAACAGTTTGTCGGGCACTTTTTTGGCACTCCCGTGCCGACACGCGCAGTTTGCCGGGTCACGCGGCTCCCGGCGGCGGGGTCCGAACGGGCAATCACGCCGGTCAGGGGATGTCCTCCGGCGGCCTCGTTACTCTGTACCCATGCCGGAGCGCCCACCCAGAGCCGTCACGCTCATCAAGCTCGCCTGGTGCTGCCTGCTGGCCAGTGTGCTGACGGCGGCATTGCTGTTTCCCGTGGTCGGCGGCATCGGGCTGATGTCCAACCGGGCGTCGGACGTGGTTGCCAACGGCTCGGCGGCACTGGTCGAGGGCGAGATCCCGCAGGTGTCGACGATGGTCGACGCCAAGGGCAACACGATCGCCTGGCTGTATTCGCAACGCCGCTTCGAGGTGCCCAGCGAGCAGATCGCCAACACCATGAAGCTGGCGATCGTCTCCATCGAGGACAAGAGGTTTGCCGAGCACAACGGCGTCGACTGGCAGGGCACCCTGACCGGCCTCGCCGGATACGTGCGCGGCGACGCCGACACCCGCGGCGGATCGACCCTCGAACAGCAGTACGTCAAGAACTATCAGCTGCTGGTGATCGCGCAGACCGACTCCGAGCGGCGCGCGGCGATCGAGACCACACCCGCCCGCAAGCTGCGGGAGATCCGGATGGCGCTCACGCTGGACAAGACGTTCACCAAGCCGGAGATCCTCACCCGCTACCTCAACCTGGTGTCCTTCGGCAACGGCGCGTTCGGCATCCAGAACGCCGCGCAGACCTATTTCGGGGTGAACGCGTCGGAACTGAACTGGCAGCAGTCCGCGCTGCTGGCGGGCATGGTGCAGTCCACCAGCACGCTGAACCCCTACACCAATCCCGACGGCGCGCTGGCGCGGCGGAACCTGGTGCTGGACACGATGATCGACAACATCCCGGCCGAGGCAGAGGCGTTGCGGGCGGCCAAGGAGCAGCCGCTGGGCATCCTGCCGGTGCCCAACGAACTGCCGCGCGGCTGCATCGCCGCGGGTGACCGGGCGTTCTTCTGCGACTACGCGCTGGAGTACCTGGCGCGCGCCGGGATCAGCAAGGAGCAGGTGGCGCGCGGCGGCTACCTGATCAGGACGACACTCGACCCCGACGTGCAGGGCCCGGTGAAGTCGGCGATCAACCAGTTCGCCAGCCCCGACCTCGAGGGCGTGGCCAGCGTGATGAGCGTGATCAAGCCGGGCAAGGAGTCGCACCCGGTGCTGGCGATGGCGTCCAACCGCACCTACGGTCTCAACACCGAGGCCGGCGAGACCATGCAGCCCCAGCCGTTCTCGCTGGCCGGAAACGGCGCCGGTTCGGTGTTCAAGATCTTCACCGTCGCCGCCGCGATGGATATGGGCATGGGCATCAACACGCAGCTGTCGGTTCCCGGGCAGTTCCAGGCCAAGGGCCTGGGCAGCAGCGACCGGCCGGGCTGCCCCGCGGCCACCTGGTGCGTCAGCAACGCCGGCGGGTACCGCGGCACGATGAACGTGACCGATGCGCTGGCCACCTCGCCGAACACCGCGTTCGCCAAGCTGATCTCGCAGGTCGGCGTGCAGCGGGCGGTCGACATGTCCGTGCGGTTGGGCCTGCGGTCCTATGCGCTGCCTGGCACCGCCCGCGACTACGACCCGGAGAGCAACGAGAGCCTCGCCGACTTCGTCAAACGGCAGAACATCGGTTCGTTCACCCTCGGCCCCATCGAGGTGAACGGGCTGGAACTGTCCAACGTCGGCGCGACCATCGCCTCCGGCGGCATGTGGTGCCCGCCCAACCCGATCGCCCAGGTCCTCGACCGCGCGGGCAACGAGGTCTCGGTCACCACCGAGACCTGTGAGCAGGCGGTGCCGGAAGGCCTGGCCAACACGCTGGCCAATGCCCTGAGCAAGGACGACACCGGTTCGGGCACCGCGGCCGCCGCCGCCGGCTCGGTCGGCTGGGACCTACCGATGTCGGGCAAGACCGGCACCACCGAATCCAACCGGTCCTCGGCGTTCCTCGGGTTCACCAACCAGTACGCGGCGGCGAACTACATCTACGACGACTCGACCGAGCCCAGCGAGCTGTGCTCGTTCCCGCTGCGCCAGTGCGGTTCGGGCGGTCTGTTCGGCGGCAACGAACCGGCGCGCACGTGGTTCGCGGCGATGAAGCCGATCGCCACCAATTTCGGTGACGTGGTGCTGCCGCCGACCGACCCGCGCTACGTCGACGGCGGTCCCGGGTCGCAGGTGCCCAGTGTGGTGGGCCTGACCACCGACGGCGCCCGGCAGCGGATCAGGGACGCCGGATTCCAGGTCGCCGACCAGATCAGTTCGGTGAACAGCGGCTCGCGGGCGGGCACCGTGGTGGGCACCTCGCCGAGCGGGCAGACCATCCCGGGATCGATCGTCACGATCCAGGTCAGCAACGGCATCTCACCGCCTCCACCGCCTCCGGTCGGCATCCCCGGTCTGCCGGGCGGCCCGCCTGCGCCGGTCGGCCAGACCGTCGTGCAGATCCCCGGGCTCCCGCCGATCACCGTGCCGGTGCTCGGGCCGCCGCCACCACCGGCGCCGCCGCCACCACCGTGATCCACCTGTGCGATTGCTTACGGCTGCGGGGCGCGAGGGGGTGAGCGGGCACGACTCGCAGTAGGCTGCGAGTCATGCCCGACCCTTCGACGGTTCTGAAGAACGCCGCCGCCGTGTCCGTCGGCAGCCTGGCCGCCGGCATCGGCTACGCGTCGTTGATCGAGCGCAACGCGTTCGTGATGCGCGAGGTCACCATGCCGGTGCTGACGCCGGGTTCGTCGCCGCTGCGGGTGCTGCACCTGTCCGATCTGCACATGCGCCCCGGTCAGCGGCGCAAGCAAGCGTGGCTGCGGGACCTGGCGCGGCTGCAGCCGGACTTCGTGGTGAACACCGGCGACAACCTCGCCCACCCGCGGGCGGTGCCCGCGGTGGTCCAGGCACTCGGCGACCTGCTGTCGGTGCCCGGCGTGTTCGTGTTCGGCAGCAATGACTACTTCGCGCCGCGGCTGAAGAACCCGCTGAACTACATCACCAATCCCAGCCACCGGGTGCACGGTCAGCCGCTGCCCTGGCAGGACCTGCGCGCCGCCTTCACCGAACGCGGCTGGGTCGACATGACACACGTCCGCCGCGAGCTCGAGGTGTCCGGCCTGAAGATCGCCCTCGGCGGAGTCGACGACCCGCACCTCAAGCGGGACCGCTACGACGCGATCGCCGGCGCCGCCGACTCGACGGCGAACCTCACCCTCGGGGTGACGCACTCGCCGGAGCCGCGCGTGCTGGACCGCTTCGCCGCCGACGGATACCAGCTGGTGCTGGCCGGGCACACGCACGGCGGCCAGCTGTGCCTGCCGTTCTACGGCGCCATCGTGACCAACTGCGAACTGGACCGGTCGCGGGCCAAGGGCGCCTCGCGCTGGGGTGCCCGCATGCAGTTGCACGTCTCGGCGGGTATCGGCACGTCGCCGTTCGCTCCGCTGCGGTTCTGCTGCAGGCCCGAGGCCACGATGCTGACCCTGGTGGCCGCGCCGATCGGCGGCAAGGACGTGGGCAGCCGCGCCGGCCAGTCGCACCCGGCCGTGTCGGCGCGGTGATCGACCGGGCCGCCACCGCAGCCCGCAGTCAGCCGCGCGAGTGGCTGGACAACGCCATCCGGCTGATCGAGGCCGACGCCCGCCGGAGTGCGGACACCCATCTGCTGCGTTATCCGTTGCCCTCCGCGTGGTGCGCCGACGCCGATGTGGCGCTGTACCTGAAGGACGAGTCGACCCACATCACCGGCAGCCTCAAGCACCGGCTGGCGCGCTCGCTGTTCCTCTATGCGCTGTGCAACGGCTGGATCGGCGAGAACACCACCGTCATCGAGGCGTCGTCGGGATCGACGGCGGTGTCCGAGGCGTACTTCGCGGCGCTGCTGAACCTGCCGTTCATCGCCGTGATGCCGTCGTCGACCAGCCCGTCGAAGATCGCACTCATCGAATCACAGGGTGGGCGTTGCCATTTCGTGGCGGAGTCGTCACAGGTGTACGCGGAGGCCGAGCGGCTCGCCGAGGAGACCGGCGGGCACTATCTCGACCAGTTCACCAACGCCGAGCGGGCCACCGACTGGCGGGGCAACAACAACATCGCCGAGTCGATCTACGAGCAGATGCGCGACGAGGCGCACCCGATCCCGGAGTGGATCGTGGTGGGTGCGGGCACCGGCGGCACCAGTGCGACGATCGGCCGCTACATCCGCTACCGCAGGCACGCGACCCGCCTGTGTGTGGTCGATCCGGAGAACTCGGCCTTCTTCCCGGCCTACGCGCAGGGGCGCGACGATGCGACGGGCTCGTCGTCACGCATCGAGGGGATCGGGCGGCCGCGCGTCGAACCGTCGTTCCTGCCGGGTGTGGTCGACCGGATGGTGGTGGTGCCGGATGCGGCATCGGTCGCGGCTGCGCGCCACGTCAGCGCCGTGCTCGGTCGGCGGGTGGGGCCGTCGACGGGGACGAATCTGTGGGGCGCGTTCGGGTTGCTCGCGGAGATGACCTCGGCGGGGCGCAGCGGCTCGGTGGTGACGTTGATCGCCGACAGCGGCGACCGCTACGCCGACACCTACTTCTGCGACGAGTGGCTGACCAGCCAGGGCATCGACCCCTCGGAGTCCGCCGAGTCACTCGTGGAGTTCGAGCGGTCCTGCCGCTGGTCCTGATCGTCGGAGCCCTTGATGAGCGGGCCGTCGGAGGTCAGGAACAGCCAGACTGCCGCCAGGACGAAGAACCCCAGATAGATGGACGCTCCCAACCCGGTCATGTCGTGCCTCGATTCTGCCTCTCGATCGGCGCTCTGCCGTCACCGTGGTTAACGTCTGGGGTACCTACTTCCTTCCCGGGTGCGGAAGTGATCTGCGCCGCTTGACCGGTCGCGGTATCCGTTTGGCTTATCGGCCCGCCGGTGCGATACCCTGTCAAAGCTTCACGCGGGGTGTGGCGCAGCTTGGTAGCGTGCTTCGTTCGGGACGAAGAGGTCGTGGGTTCGAATCCCGCCACCCCGACTCAGTGCAGTTGGAGGCCCTGATCCGGTAGGTCCGGTCAGGGCCTTGTTGCGTAGGTGTCGAGAGTGAGCACAGCAGGTGTGTGCTGGAGCCTGCGAGGATGGACTACGTGGCTGAAGCGAATCGCCTGCCCGGGCAGCCCGAGACCCCAGAAGTCACGATGATGGATTCCCGTACGGCATCAACGCTGGTGTTCTTGTCCTCGGCTGCGGTGCTGGTGGTCGAGATCACCGCGCTGAGACTGCTGGCTCCGTATCTGGGACTGACACTCGAAACCAGCACGATGGTCATCGGAATCGCGCTTTGCGCAATTGCTTTCGGATCCTGGATGGGAGGGCGTGTCGCCGACCGGAGGGATCCGCGTCATCTCATCGGGCCTGCGCTGGGCGTGTCCGGGGCTGTCGTGGCGTTCACGCCGGCGCTGCTGAGAAGTGTGGCCGAGTGGGCGCCACCTGCCCTGATGTCGATGGCATCTGTGACCATTCTGGTGCCGGGTGCGCTGCTGTCCGCTGTGACGCCGATGGTGACGAAGCTGCGGCTGAGCAGGCTCGCCGAGACCGGCACGGTGGTGGGGCAACTGTCCGGAGTAGGCACCGCGGGCGCGATCGCCGGAACCGTGCTGACCGGGTTCGTCCTGATCTCGCGGCTACCGGTTACCGCCATCCTGGTCGGCCTCGGGGTGTTGTTGGTTGCAGGCGCCGGCTTGTTCGAGTGGCGAAGCCGCAGGTGGAGCGGTGCTGGTGCGGCAGCTTTGGCGCTCGTGACCGTGGCGGGTGGTGTCGCCGGCTATGTCGCACCCGGCGGGTGCGACGCGGAAACGCAATACCACTGCGCCCGGGTGATCGCAGACCCCGACCGCAGCAGCGGCCGCACCCTGGAACTCGACGGTGTGCGGCACTCGTACGTCGACGTCGATGATCCGACTTTCCTGCAATTCACCTACATCCGGGCCGTCGCCTCTATCGTCGATGCGTCGTTTCCCGGCTCCGAACCACTGACGGCCTATCACCTCGGCGCAGGAGGGCTGACGTTTCCCCGCTATCTCGCCGCACGCCGGCCCGGCACGGACAACGTTGTCTCCGAGATCGACGGCGGAGTGGTGCGCATCGACCGCGACGTACTCGGCGCATCAGAAACCGGGATCGACCTTCGCGTCGAAGACGGCAGACTCGGCCTGCGCCGACTCGAAGCCGGCAGCCGCGATCTCATTGTCGGCGACGCCTTCGGCGGTGTGAGTGTGCCGTGGCACCTCACCACCGTCGAGGCGATGGCCGACGTGCGCAGAGTCCTGAAACCCGACGGCATGTACGTCGCCAACCTCATCGACCACGGGGATCAGGCATTCGCGCGCGCGGAGGTCGCGACCTTGATGCACACCTTCGATCGAGTCATTCTCGCGGGCGAACCCAACGATCTCGGCCTCGATCCGACAACCCCGCCGGACGGCGGCAATCTGGTCGTGGTGGCCTCCGACCGCCGACTTGACCAGGGCAGGCTCCAAACAGCGCTCGACACCCGTGAAACGCGATGGACCCTTGTCGCCGACGCCCACTTGTCCGCTTGGATCGGCGACGCACAGGTGCTCACCGATGACTACGCACCGGTCGACCAACTTCTCGAGCCCTACCCCGCGCCGCACAGTCGGTGAGTGCCCGAAGCCGTTCTGCCGATCCGCCCGCGCGCCGCTCATGTCGCTTGGGCGCGGCGATGTCTACTGCGGGTGGGTCGCAAGGTAGTCCGCGACGGGGACCGGCGATGTCGCGGAGTATCCGACGGGCAGCAGCACGTCACCGGCCGTCGTGCGGTAGTAGACCTCCCACCGGTGGTACCCGTTGAACGCCGCGGGGTCGGCCGCGAGCACCGCCGCGTAGTCCGTGATGCCCTGCACGTAGTCCTCGGAGTTGTTGTACCGGAACAGCGCACGTCCGGGATCGGCGGCGAAGCCGTTGGCGGCCAAGTGGCGCCCGGCGGCCAGGATGCTGTCGCGTGGGGCGTAGATGTCACCCCCGTCGCCGTACGCGGCGAACGTCGAGGGCAGGAACTGCATCGGACCCTGCGCTCCCGCGGTACTGGTGCCCACGATGCTGCCGAGCCGGGTCTCGACCAGGTTGATCGCGGCCAGATAGTTCCAGCCCACCCCGGATGCCGCCTCGGCCTCCCGGTAGTGGCTCAACAGTTCCTGCGCTGGCCGCGGCGGGTCGATCCGCCAGGCGGGCAACGTGTCCTTCGCCTCGCCCTGCAGCAGCGCGTCGAGCGCGCGGCGCGCGGAGACGTTGAGGTCGAAGACCGTCAGCAGCGACTGAGGGATTCGGGGACGGGTGACCGCGTCCCATTCGGGATGCCTGCCGATTGCGCGGTAGGCCGCCTGCTGGCGCCGCGCCGCCGTGCTCAGCACGGCCTCCGGCGACGACGGGTCGCGCAGCGCGCGCTCGTCGGCAATCAGGTCGTCGGTGATCTGGGCGGGCTCAGCCGCCAGTCGCGGCTGCGCCGGTTCGGGCGGCGGTGCCGGCGCCGGCTCAGCCACTGGCGCCGATGACGGGGCCGGCGCAGAGGTCACCGATTCGGGAGCGGGCGGCTCCGAACAGCCGGCGAGGACGAGCGCGGTCACGACCGCCGCGACGGACCGCGAGCAGCGTGTGGCAGCGATGTCGCGACGATAGCAACACCTCCCCGGCCCGTCGCCCAACCAAGCGGTGGATAGGCTCACCGGTGATGACCGCTCTCGACAACGACAAGACCGACGCCGCCGCTGCCGCCGGGCTCAGCTGGATCGCTGCTCTGCTGCAGTACCGACGCGACGGTGACACGTTCGTCGCGCCCCAGGTCAGCACCGGTCCCGAGCACCGACTGTTCGGCGGGCTGGTCGCTGCCCAGGCCCTCGGCGCCGCGGGCGCAACCGTCGAGCCCGACAAGCTGCCGCAGTCCCTGCACGCCTACTTCGTGCGCGGCGGCCGCTACGGCGTCGACGTCGAAATGCACGTCGAGCGCACCCGTGACGGCAGATCGTTCGACACCCGCCGCGTCACCGCCGTTCAGCAGGGCACCGCGATCCTCGAGATGATCGCCTCGTTCCACCGGCCCGAGGCGGGCACCGACTGGCACCCGCCGCGCACGCCCGGCATCGCATTCGCCGACGCGGTGCCCAAGTCGCCGGACCTGGAGTCGGTCGAGCACTTCGAGATCCGCACGCACCCCGACGACGACTCCCCCTTCGCGGTGCCGCCGTTCTGGATCCGCACCGTCGAGCACATCGAGGACGACCCCCTGGTCCGGGCCTGCGCACTGACCTACATGTCCGACTTCGGGCCCGTGCCGTCCGCGCGCCCGCCCGGCGCGCCCGCAGTCCCCGGCGCCGGCATGGCGGCCAGCCTCGACCACTCGGTGTGGTTCCACCGTCCGTTCGTCCCGCATCACTGGCACCGCTACGAGGTGAACGGCGTCAACAACAGCGACGCGAGGGGGCTGGCCATCGGCTCGCTGTACGACACCTCCGGCGCTCTGGTGGCCAGCACCACCCAAGAAGCCCTCTGGCGCTTCTGAACTCGCCGCGCCGGGTGTTTGCCCACGTCGTGACGGGGTAAAAGACACGCGTGACACTTGCGCCCCTGTTGACCGAACCGACGCTCCCCGAGGCCCGCGGCCCGCTGTCCCTCGCGGTGGTGAACCTGCTGTCGGAGCGCGCTCCGCGCAATCACCTCTCCCGCGTCGAGGCGTCCGTCGGCGACTCCGATCCGTACGGTCTGGACCTGCACCTGGCGCTCTACACCTGCTACGAACTGCACTACCGCGGCTTCGCGGGCGTCGATCCGGCCTGGGAGTGGAATGCCGGCCTGCTGCATCTGCGCGGCCAGCTGGAGCAGGCGTTCCTCACCGCAGTGCGCAACGACGTCGGTGAGATTTCCGAGGACGAGACGGCTGCGGCCGAGATGGACGCGCTGGCCGTCGAACCGGCCGACGGCTCCGGCCCGTCCTACTACCTCCGCGACGAGGGCACCTGGGAGCAGATGCAGGAGTACTTCGTGCACCGCTCGCTCTACCACCTCAAGGAGGGCGACCCGCACGCCTTCGCGATCCCGCGGCTGACCGGTCAGGCCAAGGCGTCGTTCGTCGCCGTCGAGTTCGACGAGTTCGGCGGCGGCCGGGGGCCGCGGCTGCATCAGCAGCTGTTCGCCGATCTGTTGGAGGCGGCGGGCCTGGACAACACCTATCTCGGCTACATCGACCACGTGCCCGCAGAGGCGCTGGCCGCGGTGAACCTGATGTCGATGTTCGGTCTGCACCGAGCGCTGCGGGGTGCGGCCGTCGGACACTTCGCGTCCACCGAGATCACGTCCTCGCCCGGATCGCGCAGGCTGGTCGACGCACTCGAGCGGATGGCCGCCCCGGAGGCGTGTGTGGCGTTCTACCACGAGCACGTGGAAGCCGACGCGGTGCACGAGCAGGTGGTGCGCACCGACGTAGTGGGCGACCTGGTGGCGCGGGAACCGATGCTCGACGCCGACGTCGTCTTCGGGATCAGGGCACACGCGCTCGTCGAGGACCGCCTGGCCGACCACGTGATGCGCAGCTGGGCCGACGGCGAGAGCTCGCTACGCCGGCCGCTGGTCTAGCTTGTCGGCCTTCTCCCCGGCGCCGCTCCTGCGGCGGCGCCGGTGACTGGTGTCGCACAGCGGGTAGTTCTTCGAGCGTTTGCACACGCACAGCGCGACCATGAAGCGGTCGGACTCCACGACGCTGCCGTCGGGCATCTCGATGCGGACCGGGCCCTGCACCATCACGGGCCCGTTCGGCACCACCCGCACGAGGCGGGGTTCCTCACTCACGGCTTGTCGGCTCTGATCACGACGAGTTCCTCCTCGCGGCGGCCCGGCTCGAGCAGCCCGGCCTCCTCGAGCCACGCGGCCCGCGCCGAAAGCACCGGGCCGAACGGGATCCATTGGTAGGCAATGATCTCCGCGTCCAGACCGGCCGCGGCCAGACCGGCGAGGGTCTGCCTGGGCCCGGAGAACTCGGAGTGCACGATCAGCATGGACCCGCCATCGGCGAGCAGGCTGGGCGCCGCGGCGCAGAGCGGGTCGAGCACCAGCCGGCCGTCGGGTCCGGCGTTCCAGGCCCGCGGCGGGCCTGCGTGGGCCGGGATCGTCGCGTCGTCGGCGAGCTCGGGGTCGTGCGGCACGTACGGCGGGTTGCTGACGATCAGGTCGAACGGGCCGAACTCGACGGCCCTGGCCCACGAACCGAGGTGCACATCCACGGCGGCGCCGGCCGCGGCCGCGTTGACGCGCGCGGTGCGCACCGCGCGGGGGCAGATGTCGAAGGCCGCGACGGCCGATGCGCCCTGCAGCGCCGCACCGATGGCGACGAAGCCGCTGCCCGTGCACAGGTCGGCGACCCGGTTGCCGACCGCCAGCCCCGTCTTCTCCATCACGTCGACGAGAAGCTGGGAATCCTCCTGCGGGGCGTACACGCCCTCCGGCACGACAACGGTGTCGCGTTCGTCGGTGTATGCGGTGGTCACTTCGGCCTTTCGACGAGCTTCGCTGTGATGTCACAGCACTGCGTTGATTAATGCCCCTCGTGCGATTCGCTAAACCCCCGCCGGGTTTGCGCGTCGTCCGTCCGGGCACCCGGAACCGATGAAGATCTCGGACATCGCCGCACTTCCCGTCCAGGCCGGCGCCGCGCTGCGGCACGCTCGGCTGTTCCATCCCTCCGGTGTGCTGGCCACCGGGACGATCGAACGGGTCGCCCCGCCGAACGAGGGACTGCCGGTGCCGTCGGGCGACGTTGTGGGCCGAGTATCCAAGGCCGTCGGCGTGCCCGACTCCTGGCCGGACATCGTCGGGCTCGCCTGGCGGATGACAGATCCGAAGTCCGGCAAGCCCTGGGACGTGCTGCTCGCCTCGACCTTCGGCGAGGGGATCGGCCGGGTGCTGCTGCGGCCGGTGGCCGGCTGGTCCGACGTGTCGTTCACCAGCCTGATGCCTTTGCGGTACGGCGACGGCCTGTGGTGGGTCCGTGCCCGGATGACGACCGTGCTCGACGTCGCGGGCCTGCCGTTGTCCGCGGCCGAGGACCGGATCGCCGCCGACGGGCTGGAATTCGACGTCGAGCAGGCGGCGGGCACCGGGGACTTCCATCCGCTGGCCAAACTGACGCTGCGGGCCCGCGCCCCGAAGGGCGAAGACGTCTCGTTCGACCCGACCCGCAACAGCGCGCCGGGCGTGCGCCTGTTCCCCGGCTGGCTCACCGACTTCCGGGAGGCCGCCTACCGGCGCAGCCGCGAGGGACGCGACGCCGAGTAGGCCTAGTCCGACGACTCCGGGGCGTCCTCGGGCGTGGTGACCTCGGGAGCCACCTCCCGGGTGGCCATCCCGCCCTCCTTGCCCTCGTCGGTCGGGCCCGGCCGGCCGCCCTTGGGCTCGTCGGCGAGTTCGTCGTCGTAGATCCCTTGTCCGCGTGGCATGGCTGCCCCTTTCTCGTCGCGCACCGGCTACCCGTCGCGGTGCCGGCCCAACCAGGGGCGTCCCGGCCATACATTCGCTCGACGGGTGTCAAGTCATGTGATGCAGCAAACGTTGACTGTCTACATAAACGAGCCGGATCATTGGCGGCGTGTCGAAGAAGAGTGAGCGCGAACTGATCGACGACGTCGAGCACCGGCTCGTCGCGAGGTTCGTGGACGTTCCAGCCGGCCTGGTGGCCACCACCGTCGACGATGCCTACCGCCGGTTCGAGGACAGCGTGATCCGCGACTTCATTCCGCTGCTCGTCGAGCGCAGGGTCAGCGACGAGCTGGCCACGGTCGCAGCCGGGCAGCCCGACCGCTCGTTCGCACTCGCCGGAGTCTGAGCTCAGCCGGCCGCGCTGCGCAGCTTCTCCAGCAGCGGCCCCGCCGCCTCGTCGAGGAACCGCTCCTGCCCCTCGTCGCCCACCTGCACCAGCGCGATGTCGGTGAAGCCGGCCTTCCAGTACTCGCTGACCGCCTCGACGATCGCGTCGAGGTCGGGCCCACACGCGATGGCGTCGGCGGTGTCCTCGGGGCGGACGAACTGCGTCGCACCGGCGAAACCCGCGGTGGTGGGTAGATCGGCATTGACCGCCCAGCCGCCGGCGAACCAGCGGAACTGTTCGTGGGCCCGGGCGACCGCGGCGTCGCGGTCGGGGTCCCAGCAGATCGGGATCTGGCCGATCACCCGCACGTCACCCGACAGTCCGGTCCCGCGCCGCGCGTGGTGCCAGGCATCGACCGCGTCTCGGTCGGGCTGCACCGCTATGAGGTGGTCGGCCAGCGGGGCGAACGTTTCCACCGACCGCTCACCGGACACCGCCGCCGCGATGGCCACCGGAACGTCCGGCAGGTCCCACAGCCGCGCCGAGTCGACCTCGAAGTAGTCGCCCTTCCAGTCGACGACGTCGCCGGTGAAGAGCTCGCGGATGATGTGGATGGCCTCGCGCAGCATGTCGTGCCTGCGGGTGATCGTCGGCCAACCCCGGCCCACCACGTGCTCGTTGAGGTTCTCGCCGCTGCCCAGGCCGAGGGTGAACCGCCCGTCGGCGAGGATCTGCAGCGTCGCCGCCTGCTGGGCGACGATCGCGGGGTGGTACCGCATCGTCGGGCAGGTGACGTAGGTGAACAATTCGACGCGCTCGGTGGCGTGCGCGACCGCGCCGAGCACCGTCCACGCGTTCGGCGCATGCCCCTGGGCGGACAGCCACGGCGAGTAGTGGTCGCTGGACACCTCGAAGTCGAAACCGACCTGTTCGGCCGAAACGGCATAACGGACAAGGTCTTTAGGGCCGCTCTGTTCAGTCATCAGGGTGTAGCCGAAGCGCGTCATGCGCACCGGGTAGCCCGTCGCAGGCCGCGGCAAACGGCCGCTACAGGCGGGCCTTGACCGCGGCCGACAACCGCGAGCCGTCGGCCTTGCCCGCAGCGATCGCGGTGGCGGCCTTCATCACCTGACCCATCTGACGCATCCCGGGCCGCTCCCCGATCTCCTCGGCGACCTGGGCGATCGCGGTGTCGGCGACGTCGGCCAACTCGGCCTCCGTCAGCGGAGTGGGCAGGTACTCGTCGATGACGCGCGCCTCGGCATGCTCGTTGGCGGCGAGTTCACCGCGTCCGTTCTGCGTGTAGACCTCGGCCGCCTCGGCGCGCTTGCGTGCCTCCCGCGCCAGCACCTTGAGCACCTCGTCGTCGGACAACTCGCGCGCCTGCTTGCCGGACACCTCCTCGTTCTGGACGGCCGCCAACAGCATTCGCAGAGTCCCTGTGCGCAGCTTGTCCTGCGCCTTCATCGCCGAGGTGAGATCCGCGCGCAGGCGCTGCTTGAGTTCCGCCATGCCGCCAACCTACGCCCGCGGCCCGTCCCGTTCGACAGGTTCGGCGTTCGCCACCGGGACACGTTGTGCGCGAATGTTTTCGATGCGTCGACTGCGCCCACCCCTGGGGTGTGCGGCGCCGGGCCGGGCGGACACGTTGCCGATTCCTGCGGCGCTCGACAGGATGGTGGGCATGAGCAACGACGCCGACGGGTTCGGTCCGGCCGGCCCGCCGCCGCCGGGGTACCAACAGCCTGGATACCAACAGCCGGCCTATCCGCCGCCCGGCTACGCACCGCCCGGTTACCCGCCGCCCGGCTACGCACCTCCCGGGTATCCGCCGCCCGGCTACGCACCTCCCGGATATGGGCCGCCGGGCTACGCACCTCCCGGATACGGGCCGCCGCCGGGCTACCCGTATGGCGGTCCGGCCCAGGCGTTGCAGCCGGGGGTGATCCCGCTGCGACCGCTGACCCTGTCCGACATCTTCAACGGCGCGGTCGCCTACATCCGGCGCAACCCGAAGGCGACGCTCGGCCTCACCACGATCGTGGTGGTCATCTCCCAGCTCGTGGCGCTGGTCCTGCAGATCGGTCCGCTGGCGGCCAGTGGCGGACTGCTCTCGACGGTGCAGGGCGAGCCGACGACGTTCGGCGACGTGGTGGCCCTCACCGGTTCGTCGCTGGTGGGTGGCGTCACCACCATGCTGGCCTCGATCGTGCTGAGCGGCATGCTCACGGTGGTGATCGGCCGGGCGGTGTTCGGGGCCGGCATCACCATCGGCGAGGCATGGGAACGGCTGCGCCACAGGCTGCTCGCCCTGATCGGATTCACCCTGCTCGAGATCGCGGCCTTCCTGGTCGCGGCCGTGGTGATCGGGATCGTCATCGCCCTCGCGGTCAGCGCCGGGGGCGCCGTCGCCGGATTCCTGGTCGGCGCCCCGCTGGTGCTGCTTGCCGTCGCCGCCCTGGTCTACGCGGCCACCGTGCTGATCTTCGCGCCGCCATTGATCGTGCTGGAGCGGCTGCCCGTCTTCACCGCCATCGCACGGTCCTACGACCTGGTCAAAAAGGACTTCTGGCGGGTGCTCGGAATCTGGCTGCTCGCCACCATCGTCACGGCCCTCGTCGCAGGCGCGGTGTCGGTGCCGTTCAGCCTGATCGGCCAGGTGCTGACGACGACGGCCGACAGTTCGTCGAGCGCGATCCTCGGACTGGTCCTGGTGTCGATCGGCAGTGTCTTCGGGCAGATCCTCACCGCACCGTTCGCCGCGGGCGTCACCGTCCTGCTCTACACCGACCGGCGCATCCGCGGCGAGGCGTTCGACCTCGTGCTGCAGACCGGCGCGGCCGCCGTGCCCGGCACCCCGCAGGACTCCACGGACCACCTGTGGCTGACCCGGCAACGGTGACGTGCCTGCGTTAGACATCGGCCGCGACGCCGCGCACGACGCCGCCCAGCGTGAACTGGGCAAGCCGATCTACCCCCGGCCGTCGCTCACCGAACGGCTCAGCGAGTGGTTCGACGAGCTGCTGTACCGCATCGCCGCCGAGGGTTCCACGGTGCCCGGCGGCTGGTTCACCATCTCGGTGCTGATCCTCATGCTCGTCGTGGCACTGTTCGTCGCACTCCGGGTCGCCCGGCGCACGCTGCGCACGAATCGCGGCGTGCAGCCGCTGTTCGCCGGCCAGGAACTCAGCGCCGTCGAACACCGGGCGACCGCCGAACAGTTCGCCGCCGCCGGTGACTGGGCCTCGGCGATCAGGCACCGGCTGCGCGCCGTCGCGCGCCACCTCGAGCAGACCGGCGTCCTCGCACCGGTGCCGGGCCGCACCGCCACCGAGCTCGCCAGGGACGCCGGCGCCGCGCTGCCCGGCCTCGCCACCGAACTCGGCTCGGCCGCAACCGCTTTCAATGACGTCACCTATGGCGAACGGCCAGGAACCGAATCCGCGTACCGCCTGATCGCCGGCCTCGACGACCATCTGCGCTCGCGCACACACGCCACCTCGTCCACCGGTGGCGATTCCGCGCCGGCCGGCGGCTGGGCCGGGGTCCGATGACGTCCACCCCGACGGAACCGACCCTCCGGCAGCGCTGGAGCACCGGCCGCTGGGTGCTTCTCGCCCTGGTGGTCATCGTCGCGGTCGCCACGATCGGGACCTATCTCACCGCGCCCCGGCCCGGCGGTCGGCTGGACGCCGGGTCGACGTCACCCGACGGCGCCCGCGCGCTCGTCACGCTGCTGCGTGAGCAGGGCGTCGACGTCACCGTCGCCGACACCGTGGCCGACGTGGAGCGCGCCGCCACACCCGACACCCTGCTCGTCATGGCACAGACCTTTCAGGTCGGCGACGAACTGATGGACCGGCTCGCCGCGGTGCCCGGTGACCGGTTGCTGCTCGAGCCCGGCTCGCGGGCCCGGGATGCCCTCGCGCCCGGCGTCGAACCGGGAGAAGACACGTCGTTCGGTGGCGAGCCCGACTGCGACCTGCGCGAGGCGGTGGCGGCCGGAGACGTGCGGCTCGGGGTGAGCGAAACCTACGACGCCGCCGAAGGCGTCTCGTTGACCCGCTGCTACGACGGCGCCGTCGTGCGGTACCGGGACGGCGGGCGCGTCGTCACGGTGGTCGGCGCCGCCGATTTCATGACCAACGGAACACTGAGCGACCGCGGCAACGCCGCGCTGGCGATGAACCTCGCCGGCTCCCGTCCACAGGTCATCTGGTACGCCCCGCAGCAGCCCGAGGGTGAATCATCGGGCACCGCAACGATCTTCGAGCTGATACCCGACCACGTCACCTGGATCGTGCTGCAACTGTGTCTGGCGGTCGCACTGGTTGCGGTGTGGCGGGCGCGCCGCATCGGACCGCTCGTCGCCGAGCGGATGCCCGTCGTGGTGCGGGCGTCGGAGACCGTCGAGGGCCGCGGCCGGCTGTACCGGTCGCGCCGCGCCCGCGACCGCGCCGGGTGCGGGCGTCGGAGACCGTCGAGGGCCGCGGCCGGCTGTACCGGTCGCGCCGCGCCCGCGACCGCGCCG
>NZ_JACKSJ010000247.1 GCF_025821665.1 [Mycobacterium] manitobense | reverse complement strand
GGCGCGGGCGGCGGCAGCACGGGCGGCCGAGGATCCCTTCACCATGCCGCGGCCGTGGTCGCCGTCGCCGGCGACCGCGTCGATGCGGCCGAGTTCGTCCTCCGCGTCGGCGAGCATGTCGGCCATCGCCTCGAGCGCCCGCGCGACCAGCCGGCCGCCGGACCGACTGTCGTCGTCGGAGAGTTCGGCCGGCCGCGGCGCCTCGGGTGCGGATCCGGTGTCGGTGTCCGTGCGCCGCGGACCCTGCTCTCCGACCGGCACCGCGCCCTTCCGGTAGGCAGGCGTGTCCGCCGGTGCGGTCCAGTACCGCTCGAGCGTCTCGTCCAGCCACATCACGGTCAGTGAGCAGCCCGCCATGTCGAGGCTGGTGACGAGTTCACCCACCTCCGGGTCCACGACGGTGTAGCCCCGCTCGCGCAGCAGCCGTGCCACCTCGCCCCAGACCACGAACAGCTCCTCGTACTTGGTGCGGCCGAGCCCGTTGAGGATCACCGCGATCCGCTCCCGGGCGTCGTCCGGTTTCTCCGCCAGCACGCCGTCGACGAGGGTGACGGCCAGGTCCGCCGCGGTCGGCATCGACTCCTCGGCCACGCCCGGTTCGCCGTGGATGCCGAGCCCGACGCCCATCGTGCCCTCGGGCACGGTGAACAGCGGATGATCGGCGCCCGGCAGCGTGCAGCCGTCGAACGCCACGCCGAGGGTGCGGGTGGCGGCGTTCGCGGCTTCCGCGACCGCGACCACACCGGCCAGGTCGAGACCCTCCTCGGCGGCGGCGCTCGCGCACTTGAAGACGGTGAAATCGCCTGCGATGCCGCGTCTCTTGGACTCCTCGCCCTTCGGGGCACTGGCGACGTCGTCGGTGACGGCGAAGTAATGCGCGTCGATGCCCTCGCCGCGCAGCTGTGTCACCGCCAGGCCGAAGTTCATCACGTCGCCGGCGTAGTTCCCGGTGGTGAGCAGCACACCGGCGTCGCCGTGCGCGGCGCGCGCCACCGACGCCGCCTCCTCGGCCGACGGGGAAGTGAAGATGTTGCCGACCACGGCGCCGTCGGCGAAGCCGGTTCCCACCGTGCCGCAGAACGCCGGGTAGTGGCCGGATCCGCCGCCGATGACGACGGCGACCTTGCCGGGCCGGGTCTGCTGCGCGCGCACCACTCCGCCGGGCACGCCGACGACGTAGCGGGCGTTGGCGTCGAGGAACCCGACGAGCATGTCCTCGGTGAACCGCGCCGGGTCGTTGAAGAGCTTGGTCATCGCAACCGGTCTCCCGACTCGACATCGAACAGGTAGACCCGCTCGGGCGGTGCGGTGACGGTCACCTGCTGCTCGGGCTCGTAGCTCTCCGCGGCCGGCGTCTGGACCACGATGCCCTCCTCCATCCCGGCGACGGTGCTGGTGGCCAGGCCGAACTCGAGCAGGTGCTCGAAGTACGCGATCGTGGCGGCGACGCCGCGGGAGGGGTCGGTCGTGATCGCGCAGTCCTGCGGGCGGACGCCGACACTGACCTTCGTGCCGTCGGCGATGCCGGTCACGGTAGTGTCCAGAGTGCCTGCGTCCCTGCCGATCTCGACCCGCACCCGGCCGTCGACCGTGCGGGCGGTGCCGCGCAGCACGTTGATCTGTGGTTCGCCGACGAACTGCGCGACGAACAGGTTCGCCGGGTCGTCGAACACCTCGTCCGGCGTGCCGAACTGCTGGACCACGCCGGCGTCCATCACGGCGAGGCGGTCGGCCAGCGACAGCGCCTCGACCTGGTCGTGGGTGACGACGATGGTGGTGTAGCCGAATTCGCGCTGCAGCACCTTCAGTTCACGCCGCACCCGCTGCCGCGCCGAGGCGTCGAGGTGGCTGAGCGGTTCGTCGAGCAGCAGCACCGGCGGGTTGCGGACCAGCGCGCGCGCCAACGCCACCCGTTGCTTCTGACCGCTGGACAGCCCCGCCGGCCGCAGGTTCATCATGTCGCGCATCTCGAGCCGCTCGCTGATGGAGTCGACCATCTGCTCGGCGCCCTTGACCTTGCGTGCCTTCAGTCCGTAGAGCAGGTTGTCGCGCACCGACATCGGCGGGTACAGCGCGTAGCTCTCGAAGCCGACACCGATGCCGCGCTTGGCCGCGGGCAGCTGGGAGATCTCCCGGTCGCCGATCTTGATGGACCCACTGGTGACGGTCTCCAGTCCGGCGATCATCCGCAGGGTGGTCGTCTTGCCGCAGCCCGAGGGTCCCAGTAGGGCGATCAGCTCGCCGGGAGCGATGTCGAGGTTGATGCCCTTGACCGCCTGGAAGCTCTCGCGGCCCCGCGCCATGTACGTCTTGACCAGGTCGGTGAGGGTGAGGCTCTGTGCGGTCGTGGTCTTCGGGGAGTTCATCGTTGCCGTCACTTCATCGCCTCCAGCATCTTCTCGGCGCCGAGCCGTTCGGTGTCGCCGTCACCGGCGGAGAACACATGGACGTCGCCATCCGCAACGGACATGGTGATCTCGGCGCCCTCGTCGACGCCCTCACGTCCGGACGCCAGCACGATCAGGGGCACTCCCCCGACCTCGACGGCCAGTTCGACGTTGCGGCCGAGTCGCTCGGCGAGCGTCACCCTGCCGCGCAGTGCGCCCGCACCGGGGGTGACGTGGATATCGCAGGGCCGCAGTCCGACCCGCACGCGGTCACCCCGGTCGACCGTGGTGCCTGCGGGCACCGGCACGTCGAACGAGCCGTCGCCCAGCCGGATCCGGCCGTCGTCGACGACGCCGTCGAGGAGGTTGATCTCCGGCTGCCCCAGCGCCTTGGCGACGAAGGTGTCCGCCGGTCGCCGCCAGATCTCCTCCGGAGTGCCGATCTGGACGAGGGTGCCCTCGCGCATCACGGCGATGCGATCGCCCAGCGCGAGCGCCTCCTGGTAGTCGTGGGTGACGTAGAGCGTGGTGGTGTTCGACATCGCGCCCAGTTGTTTGAGCTCGGCCCGCATCGAGGCACGCAGCTTGGCGTCGAGGTGGCTGAGTGGTTCGTCGAGCAGGTAGATGTCGGCGGGCCGCACCAGCACCCGGCCCAGGGCGACGCGCTGGCGCTGGCCGTTGGACAGCTCGCGTGGGAACCGTGCGAGCAGGTGGTTGATCCCCAGCGTGGTGGTGACCTGGTCGATCCGCTCGGTGCGCTGCGCCTCGGTGTAGCGGCCCGTCCTGCCCGATTTCAGCGGCGAGGCGAGGTTCTCGCTGACCGTCTTCTGCGGGTACAGCGCGTAGCTCTCGAAGGCCATCGCGACGTTGCGGTGATACGGCTCCACCCGGGTGACGTCCCGGCCGCCGATCGCCACCGACCCGCCGTCGATGTCGACCAGGCCGGCGATCGACTTGAGCGTCGTGGTCTTTCCCGCGCCGCTGGGCCCGAGGATGACGAAGAACTCGCCGTCCTCGATGTCGACGGATATCCCGTTGACCGCGTGAGTTTTTCCGAACGACTTGTGCAGATCGACAACCGATACCGTGGCCATCAGGCTTTCACCGCCCCGAACGACAGGCCCCGGACCAGGTAGCGCTGAATGGTCAGCGCCAGGATGAGGGGCGGGAGAGCCGCGATGATCGCCGCCGCGGCCGTGAGGTTGTAGTACGCCTGGCCGCCGCCGCCGAGGAACTTCGTGATCGCCACGGTGACGGTGCCGGCATTGCTGTCGGCCAGGATGAGCGGGAACACGTAGTTGTTCCAGGCGAAGATGAACGCCAGCAGCGCCGCCGCGGCGATACCCGGCCGCACGATGGGCAGTGCGACCATCATGAAGGCGCGCCTGCGGGTGTAGCCGTCGAGCAGCGCCGCCTGCTCGAGATCCTCCGGCAGGTCCTGGAAGTAGGACCGCAGGATCCACACCACCAGCGGCATCGTGACCAGCTGCAGCACCCAGATCATGCCGACCTTGGTGTCGAACAGGCCGATCTGGTTGTAGATCACGAACAGCGGCACGATGACCATCAGCTCCGGTGCGAAGCGGAACGACAGCATCTGGAACATCAGGTCGTTGGAGCCCCGGTACTGCCAGCGGCCGGCGGCGTAGGCGGCGGGAATGCCGATGATCAGCGAGACGAGCACCGCGCCACCGCAGTTGAGCAGGCTGGTCAGCAGTGACGCCTTGAAGTCGACGCTCGTCATCTGGGTGCCCTTCTCGGACAGCACCGTGGCGAAGTTCGACCACGTCGGGCTGAACGAGAAGTAGGTGGTGGTCTGCTGCTCGGCGTTCTTCAGGGCCAGCATCAGCATCCAGAAGATGGGGAACAGCGAGAACAGGAACCAGAACACCAGTCCGACGTCGGCGGCCACCGCGCCGATCGACATCCGCTTCTGGCCCGGGAGGAGTTCGGCCCGGCTCAACTTGAGTGCCATCTCTCTAGGACTCCGCTCCGGCAGCACGACGCTGCGCCTTGCCGAGCACGCTCACCAGGTAGCGCGCGGTGATGAACACGATGATCCAGAGCAGCAGCATGTAGGTGCTGCCGCGGGAGTAGTCGAGGTTGATGATCGAGTCCTCGAACGCGCCGATCTGCAGGGTGCGGGTGGCCACGCCCGGGCCGCCCGCGGTGAGCACGTAGATGTGGTCGAACACCTTGAGGTTGTCCATGAACCGGAAGATGACGGCGACCAGGATGTAGGGCCACAGCATCGGCAGCATCAGCTTGCGGAACATGTAGAACCAGCCCGCGCCGTCGACCTCGGACGCCTCGAACGGCTCCCTGGGCAGTGACCGGATGCCCGCGAGCACCAGGATCGCCACGAACGGGGTGAAGATCCAGATGTCGACCAGGATCACCGAGAACAGCGCGTTGCCCGCCGACAGCCAATCGAAGGTGTTGCCCAGTCCGAGAACGTGGTTGAGGATGCCGAACTGCGGGTTGAACATCAGCTTCCAGATGACGCCCGCGATCACCGGGGCGATCATCAGCGGCAGGATCAGCACCTTCTCGAAGATCTTGCCGATGATCGACGACCGGTTGAGCAGCAGCGCCAACCCGACGCCGAGCACGGTCTCGATCGCCGTGGCGAGCACCGCGAAGATCGCGGTGACCTGCACGCTGCGCCAGAACACCTGATCGCCGAGCACCGAGGCGAAGTTCTGGAACCAGACGAAGTGCGGGTCGGGGTTGACCGCGGCGTAGTTGAGGAAGGCGTAGTACGCGCCGACGGCGAACGGATAGAGGATCCCGATGACGATCACCAGGGCCGGGATCGAGAGCAGGTACGGCCGCAGCCTGCGGCGCCACGTCGGCACCTCGGGCAGGTCGCGCCCCGGAGTCCGAGCCGGCTGCTCCGGCGACGTCTCCGGAGCCTTGGGGGTCTGAGTTGTCATGTGCGCCAGCGCTCCTAGAGGTTGACCTTGGAGGTGTTGGTCTTGGCGAGGCTGCGCAGCCGGGTCGCCGCGTCGTCACCGCCGTAGATGTCCTGCAGCGCCACCGCCCAGCTCTGCGTGGTGTCGAAGAACTTCTTCTGCGGGGTGAACTGGATCTTCGACTCCCCGATCACCGTCTCGAACGCCTCGAGGTAGCCGAACTGATCGGCGGCGACCCGTTTGAACGTGGTGTCGAACACCGACTTCCGCACCGGATCGGCGTAGGTGCCACCCTGGACGGCCTTGTTCATGGACTCCTTGCCGGTGGCCCATTGGATGAAGAGCCAGGCCGGCAGCTTGTTCCGCGACGCCGAGCTCATCGCCCAGCTCCACGTCCAGAGATTCGTCTTGTAGTTGCCGTCGGGCCCTGCGGGTCCCGCGTACCACGCGATGTTGCCCGCCTCCTTGCTCGCTCCCGGCTTGTTCTTCGGGTAGGTGGCGCTGTCGGCGTCGAACACCATCATCGCCTTGCCGTCGCCGAGATCGCCGGTGGCATTCGGGTAGTCGTAGGTGGTCCACGACGTCGGCCCGGCCCGGTGCTGGAGGTCGATCCACTTGTTGGTGAAATCGATGGCCTTGTCGCTGTCCATCTCGGCGACCAGTTCGGAACCGTTGAACGTGTAGTCGACCGCACCCTGGCGGGTGTACTGGGTCATGAAGCCGGGATGGATGGTCGCCCACGACTTGGATCCGCGGGTGGACAGGCCGTACCGGTTCTCCGAGCGGTCGGTGAGGTCGACGGCGAGCTGGATGAAGTCGTCGAGGTTGTCGGGCAGCTTCTTGATGCCCTTCTCGTCGAAGACCCGCTTGTTGTAGGCCACCACGTTGTTCTCGAACCCCCACGGGATCGCCCACTGTCCGCCGGTGCCCAACGGGTTTCCGAGGGTGAAGTCCCACCGGGTGGAAGTGCGCAGCCCGTCGAAGATATCCTCGAAGTCGTACTCCGCGCTGGTGGCGGAGCTGTTCTTCAGCCAGGGGTCGAGGTCTTCGATCCAGCCGGGCGGGCCGTACTGCCAGATGAAGTACGCACCGAGCATGAACGCGTCGTGCTTGCCCGAACCGCCGGCGAGCTCGGTGTTCAACTTGGTGAAGTAGTCGGCCTCGGGCACCAGGTCGACGTTGACGTTGATGCCGGTGAGATCGGTGAACTCCTGCAGCAGTGGCTGATACGACAGCTGGTAGGGGTGCGGGGTCTGCAGGATGTTGATCGTCGACCCCGCCGCCTTGCGCCAGTCGAATCCGCCGCTGATCTCCGACGCCCCGTTCGGCGCACCGGCCTTGCCGCCCACGCCGCAGGCCGACAGCACCGGCAGGCTCGCCGCGGCGGCTCCGGCGATGCCCATCGCGGCCAACATGTCGCGCCGCGTCATCCGCGGACCCGAGGGATTGAATCGACTCATGTCTTCGGTCCTTCGCTCGATCAGGCCGGGATCAACGAGACCTTGACGGACTCCTTGCCGCTCGCCACCAGGTCCAGGCCCTTCTGGAAGTCGGTGAGCGGCAACTGGTGGGTGCAGATCTGCTCCATCGGCAGCACACCGGACTCGATCATCTTGATGGCGGCCGGCCAGCAGTACGGGCCGAGGTGCGCGCCGAGGACGTCGAGCTCCTTGTCGTCGCTGATGATGCTCCAGTCCACGGTGACGTCGCTGCCGAAGACGCCGTACTCGACGTAGCGGCCGAGCTTGCGCAGCAGGTTCAGCCCCTGCGGCACTGCGGAGGTGTGGCCGGTGCCCTCGAGGTAGACGTCCGCACCGTAGCCCTCGGTCAGGTCCTTGACGATCTGCTCGGCGTCCTGTTCGGCGATGTTGATGGTCAGGTCGGCGCCACACCGGGCGGCCAGTTCCAGCTTCTCGGGCGCCATATCCAGCGCGATCACCCGCATCGGGTTCTTGGCGCGTGCACCCGCGACCATGCCGAGGCCGATCGGGCCGCAACCGGCGACCACCACGGTGTCCTCGAAGGTGATCTGCGCGCGCTCGACGGCGTGCAGGGCGCATGACAGCGGCTCGGCGAACGCCGCGTGCGCGGGGGCGACATCGCCGGACACCTTGTGCACCAGTGCTTCCGCCGGATAGACCATGTAGCTGGCCATCGCCCCGGGTGTGCGGCGCTTGAAGCCGTAGAGGTCGTGCGGCTGGCACATGTGGTACTGGCCGCGTTTGCAGAACCGGCACTCCCAGCAGGGCACGATCTGCTCGGAGACCACCCGGTCGCCGACCGCGATCCCCCAGCGCTGCGCGGCCTCGTCGTCGAGTTCGACCACCCGGCCGACGAATTCGTGCCCCGGGATCACCATGGTCTCGGCCCAGGCCGGACGGTTCTCGTCGCCCCAGAACTTGGCGGCGCCGTGGTAGCACTTCAGGTCACTGGCACAGATGCCCACCGCCTCGACCCGGATGAGCGCTTCCCCGGGACCGCGCTGGGGCACGGCGACTTCCTCGAGTCGGTAGTCGTGCGGGCCGTGGCACACCACTGCCTGCATCTTCTCGGGAATCTGTGCGGTCATCGCGGCTCCTCGGGATGTGGTTGCAGTCACACTAACCAACCTATGCACATATGTCCAGAACACTTGTTCAATGAGAATTTGTTCAGGAATACGTGTTCAAGCTGCGTGTCGATGGCATACTCGGTGCGTGCCCCGGCCCGCACAGCCCGTCAGCCCGGCCGGTGTCGACGGTGCCGCCGCCGACGCCGACGCCGGCCACTTCTCGGCGTCGCTGCTGTACACCGCGGCCAAGCTCTATTACACCGAGGACGCCACCCAGGCCGACGTGGCCGCCCAGCTCGGCACCAGCCGTGCGACGGTGAGTCGCCTTCTGGCCGAAGCCAAACGACGCGGCATCGTCCGCATCGAGGTCGTCCCACCGGCCGAGGTCGCCACCGGCGATCTGAGCGACCGGCTGATGCGCGCGCTGGCGCTGACGACGGTGTTCCTCAGTCACCCGCTGCCGAATCCGGGACCGGGCCGGACGATCGTCGACGTGATGGGCGCCGCACTGGCACCGGCGGTCGGTCGCGCGCTCGGCGCGGCGGGACTGCTGCCCGGCGACGTGCTGCTGGTGTCGTCGGGACGCACCGTCTACGAGGTGGCGCAGTACGAGATGCACGCACTGCCCGGGGTGCTCGTCGCCCCGACCGTGGGTGGCAACGACCAGCCCGAAGAGTGGTACCAGACCAACGAGATCACCCGGCTGGTGGCCAACCGCGTCAACGGCAGGCCGAATTACCTGTTCGCCCCGGCACTCCCGGGTGCCGACCTGTACCCGTCGCTGCTCAACGACCCGAGCATCCAGCGGGTGCTGCATCTGTGGCCACACGCCCGGTGCGCGCTCATGGGCGTAGGGGCGCCTCCGCTGATGCGGTCGGACATCCCCCGGTTCGTGCCCACCCGCTCCACCTCGCTGCGCGCCGCGGTGGGTGACGTCTGCTCCCGGTTCTACGACCGCGACGGCGAACCGGTCGAGTTCGACGGCAGCGACCGGTTGATCGCCGTCGAACTCGACGCCCTGCGCCACATCCCGGTCACCATCGCCGTGGCTGTCGGGCCGGACAAAGTCGAGTCGATCATCGCCGGCGCCCGCGGTGGCTACTTCAATCAGCTCGTCACCGATCCGGCGACGGCCGCGGCGATCCTCGACGCCCTCGACCACGCCGCCTGACCGCCGTCGTGAAAGGACACCCGTGACCACGACCGCCGATTCGCGCTACTCCGGAGTGCTGCGCCTGGACGGCAAGCGCGCCCTGATCACCGGCGCGACCAAGGGCATCGGCGCCGACATCGCGCGGGCCTTCGCCGCCGCCGGTGCACACCTGGTGCTCAGCGGCCGCGACGAGGGCGAACTGGATGCGGCACGCGCCACGCTGTCGGACCGTTACGGAGCCGAGGTGCGCACCGCCGCAGTCGATCTCGCTCGGCCGGACGGACCGGACATGCTCGCCGGGCTCGCCGGCGAAGCCTTCGGTGGCCTCGACGTGCTGGTCAACAACGCCGGCATCTCACATCCCCAGCCGGCCGTCGACACCGATCCTGCCCTGTTCGACGCCACCATCGCCGTCAACCTGCGGGCGCCTGCGCTGCTGGCCGCCGCCGTCGGTGCGGCGATGGTCCGGCAGGGCACCGGCGGCGCCATCATCACCGTCGCCTCCGCCGCGGCGCTGGCGCCACTGCCCGACCACTACGCGTACTGCGCGTCGAAGGCAGGGCTCGTCATGGCGACCAAGGTGCTCGCCCGCGAACTCGGTCCGCACGGCATCCGGGCCAACTCGGTGTGCCCAACGGTCGTGCTGACCGAGATGGGGCAGCGGGTGTGGGGCGAGGACGCCAAGGCGGCTCCCATGCTCGCGCGTATCCCGCTGGGCCGCTTCGCCGTTCCGCACGAGGTGTCCGACGCGGTGGTGTGGCTGGCGTCCGACGCCGCCAGCATGGTCAACGGTGTCGACCTGCCGCTCGACGGCGGCTACACGATGGGCTGATCGCGCCGTTCGGTGGCCGCGAGCCGGTGCACCTGCTCGCGGGTGGCCGGGTACAGCTCCAGCCAGGTCCCGTACAGATCGTCGTAGCGGGCCCGGTTGGCGGGGTCGGGTTCGATCTCCCTGGCGATCCTTGCCCAGTCGGTGCTCGGCGGCACCAGGCCGATGCCGATCGCGGCCAGCAGCGCGTCGCCGTAACTCGCGCCGATCGCCTGCTCGGGGACCTGCTGCGGGCGACCGGTGATGTCGGACAGCGTCTGCGCCCACACAGGACTGCGCAGGCCGCCGCCGACGGCCACCGTGCGGGCCGCCGAGTGGGCGTCGTCGAACTTCTCCAGGATCTGCCGGATACCGAACGAGATGCCCTCGTAGGCCGCCCGGAACAGGTGACCGCGGCTGTGGCGCAACGTCAGCCCGGCGACCACGCCGCGGGCCTGTGGGTCGAACACCGGCGTGCGCTCCCCCGCGAGGTACGGCAGCATCAGCAGCCCGTCGCTGCCGGGCGGCACGCTGCGCGCCTCGGCCATCAGATCGTCGAAACTGGCGCCGCCGGTGATGTTCTGCAGCCACCCGATGAGGCTGCCCGCCGTGGAGGTGCCCGCGGCCAACGCCAGTGTGTCGGGTTCGACGCCGGCTGTGGTCCACAGCGCCGGATCGCTGTGATAGGTGTCGATGACCTGCACCAGGAACATCGTCGACCCGTACATCAGCATCTGATCGCCCGGACGCCGGACGCCCACCGAGAACGCCTCCGAGTAGGCGTCGACCGTGCCCGCCGCCACGGGGGTGCCCGCGGGCACGCCGGTGGCCTCGGCCGCCGCCGGGGTCACCCGGCCCACCACATCGCTGGGCCAGACCAGCCTCGGCAGTGGCAGATGTCCGCAGATCCGGCGCGCCCATTCGTCGTTCCAGGCGAACTCGCGGGTGGCGTACATCGGATCGCACTGGCTGGCGGTGTGGTGGTCCATCACGTACTCACCGGTGAGCTTCGCCGCGATGTAGGAGTTCGATCCGTACCAGCCGGCGGCACGTTCGAAGACTTCCGGCTCGTGACGGCGGACCCACTCCAGCTTGGGCCCCACGGCCTGGCTCGACAGCAGGGTGCCGGCACGCTCGAGGATCGCCTGCTCCCCCAGTTCGGCTGTCAGCGAGGCGATCTCGTCGGTTGCCCGGGTGTCGACGCCGTACAGGATCGCCGGCCGCAGCGGTCGCAGGTCACCGTCGCACAGCACCAGGCACGGCCCGACACCGCTGACACACATACCGGCCACCGCGGCGCCGTCGGGCAGTTGCGCCGTCAACGCGGTGCTGATCCGGCAGACCTCACTCCACCACAGGCCCTCGGCGTCGACCTCCGCCCATCCCGGGCGCGGCAGGCTCATCGCGTGTGCGATCGTCTCCGACGCGATCACCGATCCTTCGGCGTCGACCAGCACGCCCTTGGTGCTTCCCGTGCCCATGTCGATTCCGAGCAGCAGATCCACGGTCCCGACCCTACGCGGTGGGCCTACGCAGGCGTGGGCCGATCAGTGGGTGCGGGACGGGAACGGATCGTCGGAGAAGTCGATCTGCGCGCCGGGGTTGCCGATCGCGGTCACCACGCCAGTGCCGAATGCGCCGAGGTGGTCGAACAGGGTGGCCGTGCCGACCGCGACGCCGTCGTCGGCCCAGTGGGCGTCGGCCTGCACCCCCACCCAGTCGTCGACCGGCAGCCGCGCCAGCGCCACGGTGAGGTCGCCGTTGATGTAGCCGACACCGGCGGTGCCCAGGTTGGTCACCAGGCTCGTGCCCTCGGCCACCATGGCCGCCCGGACGAACGGCGTGTTGTCGGTGCCCTCGACCACGTCGGCGGTGCGGTTGACGGTGCGCTTGCGGGCGGCGTTCTGATGGTCGACGATCGCATGCGACCAGCCCACCCCGTCACTGCCGATGTTGATCGGCCTGCCCTGATCCAGATCGGCCGGTGGTTCGAAATCCATTGCGGCCGTCCACTCCTCGCCACGTGGCGGTGCGCCACGGCGGTACTGCACCAGCGTGGCGCGAGCCACCGTCACGCCGCCCTGCACGATCTCGCACTCCGCGTTGCGCACCCGCCTGCCGTCGCGGACCAGCCGCGTGACGGTCTCGGTCGGCACGCCTTTCGCGGCGCGGAAGAGGTCGACGGTGAGCCTTGCCGGCATCAGCTCCGGCAACCCGAACTGTGTCTCGAGCGCACGGGCAGCCAGGCCGACGACCGCCGGACCGTTGAGATGGTCGGCACCCCAGTGACTTTGGGCGAACCGCGTAGGTTGAAAGCGATCCTGGTCGAGCTGCGTGAAGTGTGCGGGTCGGGTCACCGGGGCATCTTCGCACAGTGCTGATCGTTCATCATCACTGGACGGTGCTGGACACATACTGCGGTGTTCCCGGACAATCGGCGGATGGACACCCGCCGGCTGCAACTGCTGCTGGCGCTGTCGCGGCTCGGTTCGATGCGGGCGGTCGCCGACGCACACGGACTCACCACGTCGACGGTGTCACAGCAGTTGGCCGCACTGGCCAGGGACACCGACACCCAGCTCATCGAACCCGACGGCCGGCGCGTGCGGCTCACCCCGGCCGGGCGGCGACTGGCCGACCACGCCGTGACGATCCTGGCGGCGGTCGACGCCGCGCGCCTCGACCTCGACCCCGACGCCGACCCGGCGGGCACGCTGCGCGTCGGCGGGTTCGCCACCGGGATCCGGGTCTCGCTGTTGCCGATTCTCGACGAACTGTCCCGCAGCCATCCCCAGGTCGACGTCGTGATCAGCGAATACGAGCCGATCGAGGCGTTCCGTCTGCTCGCCGACGACGACCTCGACCTGGCGCTGACCTACGAGTACGACCTCGCGCCGGCATCGCCGGACGCCGTCCTGGAGGCGGTGCCACTGTGGTCGACGCCCTGGGGCCTCGGAGTGCCCGACGACGACCCCAGCGACATCGCGGATCTCCGCGATTTCGCCGATCGCCGCTGGATCGTCAACTCCCGCAACACCGCCGACGAGGACGCTGTCCGCACGCTGGCGTCGCTGGCCGGTTTCACACCGACCATCGCCCACCAGATCGACAGCCTCGAGCTCGTCGAGGACCTGATCCGGACCGGCTACGGCGTCGGACTGCTGCCCGTGCACCGGCCGACGGGACCCGGAGTGCGGGTGCTGCCGCTGACCGAACCCGCCGTCATACTGACCGCGTTCGCCGTCACGCGGCGCGGCCGCTCGACGTGGCCGCCCCTGCGGCTGGTGCTCGACCGGTTACGGCCGCGGACCCGTCCGGTGCCTGCCGAATCGTGGCCGAGGCCGGCGGCCCGCCAGTGACGCGACCGGAATGCACCAGCCCGCACTGATTTTGCGTCACTGCCCGAGGGTCAGCGGCTGCGCGACGCGGTACTGGTCCAGCACAGCAGGGGTGGCGTCGGCGGTGTAGGAGGCCGTGATGCCGAAGGACCACTGCGGCGGCTCACCACCGGCGGCGAGCGTCCATGCCGCCTGCCGGGCAGCGCCGAGCGCCACATACTCCCCGGGGGTGGGAACGTGCACCGGCCTGCCCCAGATCGCGGGTGCGATCTTGCGGACGGCCCCGGATCGTGCCCCGCCTCCCACCAGGATGATGCGCTCCACCGCGACCCCCTGCGCCGCGATCTTGTCGATGCAGTAGGCCAGCGACGCCAGCAGTCCTTCGACCGCCGCCCGCGCCATGTTGGCGGCGGTGAGGTTCCGGGTCGTCGCCCCGTGCAGAGCGCCGGCCGACTCCGGCAGATTCGGTGAGCGCTCGCCGTCCAGGTACGGCACCAGCGTGAGACCCTCGGCTCCCGGCGGCGCCGACAGCGCCAACCGGTCGAGCTCGTCGAAGTCGACCCGGAGCAGCGCGGCGACCGCAGCCAGCACGGGTGCGCCGTTGAGTGTGCACACCAGGGGCAACTGCCGGCCGGTGGCATCGGCGAAACCCGCGACGATGCCTTCGGCGTCATGGGGTGCGGTGTGGCCGACCGCGCTGACCACGCCCGAGGTCCCCACGGAGATCACGCAGTCCCCCGGCTGGGCGCCGAGCCCCAACGCCGCGGCGGCGTTGTCCCCCGCGCCGGGCCCGAGCACCGCGCCGGCCGTTGTGCGGCCGGCCTCGTCGTGCGGACCGAGCACGACCGGCAACGACGGAGCGCGGCCCCGCATGGCCAGCTCGAGGAGATCGCGGTCGTAGGCGTCGCGCTCCGCCGAGAAGTACCCGGTGCCGCTGGCGTCACTGCGGTCGGTACGCAGGTCGGCGATGTCGGTCGAACCGGACAGCCGCCACGTCAACCAGTCGTGCGGCAGGCACACCGCCGCGGTCGCATCGGCGTGTGCCGGTTCGGCATCGGCGAGCCAGCGGAGTTTCGCCGCGGTGATCGACGCCACCGGGACCACGCCGATACGGTCCGCCCATGCGGCGCCGCCGCCGAGGTCGCCGACCAGATCCGCGGCCGCTGCCGCGGATCGGGTGTCGTTCCACAGCAGGGCATTCCGCACCACCGAACCGTGCTCGTCCAGACACACCATGCCGTGTTGTTGCGCGCCGACCGAAACGGCGGCGACGTCGTCGAGGCCGCCGGCGGCACTGACGGTGGCCTGCAACGCCGACCACCACAGCTGCGGGTCGACCTCCGTGCCGTCGGGATGCGGCGACGATGCCGCGCGCACCACCTCACCGCTCTCGGCATCGCAGATGACGACCTTGCAGGACTGCGTCGACGAGTCGAATCCCGCAACGAGCGTCACCGCTACCTCCTCGAATCCGGTCGAATGTCCCAGCCTAGTCAGCCGGGCCGATGATTCCCGGACGCTGTGCGGGTCGGTACCGGTATGCGAAAACTCGTCATCACCCAGAACGCCACGCTGGACGGATCGATCGAGATGCTCGACGACTGGTTCGACCCGCAGCTGCAGGATCAGGAACTTCTCGACGAGACGCACCGCCAGGACCGGGAGTCCGACGCGCTGCTGCTCGGACGGCGGACGTTCGAGGACTTCCGGGGGTACTGGCCCGAGCAGACCGACGACAGCACCGGCGTCACCGACTACCTCAACCAGGTCGCCAAGTACGTGGTGTCCTCCACACTGGGGGATCCGGGCTGGGCGAACTCGACGGTGCTGCGTGGGGATCCGGTGGCCGAGGTGGCTGCGCTGAAGGCCGCACCGGGCCGCGACATCGTGCTGACCGGCAGCATCTCGCTCGCCCATGCGCTCATCGCGGCCGGAGCGGTCGACGAGTTCCGGCTGACCGTCTACCCGACGGTGCAGGGCCGCGGACGAAAGCTGTTCCCCGACGGCCGCACACTCCCCCGGCTCTCGGTGCTCGAGCCGGCGCGCACCTTCCCCTCGGGTGTCACCTTGCTCAAGTACCGCGTCGGCTGACTTCGCCGAAGCCGGGAAGTCGGGTGCGCCGACTGCGAGAATGCCGTTGTGGACACCGAGCGTCCTGGCGCCGAGAGGTGGGATGCCGATCGCGAGGAGACCGAGGCGCAGCGGCTGGACCGCAACTGGTCGAGCCTGCTGCAGGAACTCCGGGTGGCGCAGACCGGGGTGCAGCTGCTGACGGGCTTCCTGCTGACGCTGCCGTTCCAGGCCCGGTTCCCTCAGCTCGACGCGGTGATGCGGCTGGTCTACCTGATCACCGTGGCCTGTTCGGTGGGCGCCACGGTGTTGCTGGTGGCGCCGGTGGGCATGCACCGGTTGCTGTTCCGGCGACACCGGATGGAGGCGTTGGTCGCCGCCTCCCATCGGTACGCGATGTGGGGCCTGCTGCTGCTGGGCGCCGCACTCACCGGAGTCGCCGTCGTCATCTTCGACACCGTCGCCGGGCGGACCGGTGCGTGGATCGCCGGTGGCGCGACGTTGCTGGCGCTGAACACCTTCTGGTTCGCGCTGCCGCTGTGGGGACGACGGAAGACCGACACGTCCTATTGAGGCAGATCAGGGTTTGTGAAGCGGATGCCGGGGGAACCCCCGGGCCATGTTGATTCGACGAGTCGCGCGCCCCATGTTGTCCGCCGTTTTCATCGGGCGCGGCGTAGACGCGCTGCGGAGCCCCAAGCCCGCCGCCGACGCCGCCCGACCGACACTCGACGGCCTGAGCAAGCTGCCCGATCCGGTCGGCCCCAATGTGCCGTCCGACGCCGAGACGGTCGCCAAGGTCACCGCGGCTGTCCAGATCGGAGGCGGCCTGCTGCTGGCGACGGGCAAGCTGCCGCGCTTCGCCTCGGCCGCACTGGCCCTCAGCGTGGTGCCGGGAAGCCTCGGCGCCCACGCCTTCTGGACCGAGACGGAGCCGGGGCGCAAGGCCGACGAGCGGCGCGCGTTCCTCACCGACATCAGCCTCATCGGCGGCCTGATCATCGCCGCCGTCGACACCGAGGGCAAGCCGTCCCTCGGCTGGCGCGGCCGCCGCGCCGCACGCAAGGTCTCGGTGGCCGTCACCTCCGCGCTGCCGGTGGGCGCGGCCGCGGGCAACTCGCTGACCGACAGCGAACTCGCCGAGAAGGTCGGCCACGGCCTGCACGTCAGCGCCGAGCGCAGCCGGGAGCTCGCACAGATCGCCCGTGAGCGCGGCGCCGAACTCGCCGAGGTCGCAGGCAAGCGCGGCGCAGAGTGGGCCGATGTGGCGCGTGAGCGTGGCGCCGAACTCGCCGAGGTCGCGAGCAAGCGCAGCGCCGAACTGGCCGAGGTGGCAGGCAAGCGCGGCGCCGAACTGGCCGACGTCGCAGGCAAGCGCAGCGCCGAACTCGCCGAGGTGGCTCGGGAACGCGGTTACGACTGGGCCGAACTCGCCCGCGAGCGCGGGTCGGATTGGGCCGACGTCGCCCGCGACCGCGCCCCCGAGCTCGCCGACGCGGCCGCCAAGCGCAGCGCCGCCGTCGCCGACGCCGCCCGCTACCGGGCCGGCGACCTCGCCGGCACCACACGCAAGGAACTGGAGAAGACCCGCAAGGAGCTCAACAAGCAGCAGAAGCGCCTGCGCTGACCCAGAAGACCGTCACCGCCCGAGCGGCCGTCGCCCCTTCCCGGCGCCCGCTCGGGCGGTACATTCGCATCCACCCCTTGTGAGCAGGAGCGAATGCAATGACTTCAGGCGAGTACGGTTCCCCGTCCGGTTCCTACGGCTCGCCGGGAGCGGGTGCGCCCGGCGCATTGCTGCCACGGTTTCTGGCCCGGCTGATCGACGGCATCCTCGTCGGCATCGTCGCCGGGCTGCTGATCGTGCTGACCGACAGCATGTCGAGCTTCTGGGCATCCGGCCTGTTCACCGGCGTGCCGATGTTCCTCTACTTCTTCGCGTTCGAGTTGACCCAGGGCTGGACCCCGGGCAAAAAGCTGCTCGGGCTGCACGTGCGTGGTGCCGGCGGCGCAGCCAAGCCGACCGCCCGCGAAGCGGCGATCCGCAACGCGTTCACGGTGCTCACCATCATTCCGCTGGTGGGTGGGCTGCTGGCCTTCGTGGCGATGGTCGTCATCGCGGTGACCATCAACGGCAGCCCGACCAAGCAGGGCAAGCACGACGAGCTGGCCGGCGGGACGCAGGTCGTCAAGGGCTGACGGCCTGCGTCCGCTGCCGGCGCGTCGTCAGATGAAGAGCCCCAACAGCAGCACGAACACCAGGCCGGTCACCGACAGCACGGTCTCCATCAGCGACCACGACTTGATCGTCTGACCGACCGACATCCCGAAGTACTCCTTCACCAACCAGAACCCGGCGTCGTTGACGTGGCTGAAGAACACCGAGCCGGCACCGACCGCGAGCACCACCAGCGAGACCTCGCCGGCGCTCATTCCCTCGACGAGTCCCAGCATCAGCGACGACGCGGTGATCGTGGCCACGGTCGCGGAGCCGGTCGCCAGACGGATCAGCACGGCCAGCACCCAGGCCAGCAGGATCACCGAGACGTTGGCCGCCGTCGCCCATTCGGCGAGCTTGGTGCCGATGCCGGTGTCGACCAGCACCTGCTTGAACCCGCCGCCGGCGGCGACGATCAGGATGATGCCGGCGACCGGCGGCAGCGACGACTCGATGCACTTGGTGATCTGGTCGCGGGTCATGCCCGAACTCTTGCCGAGGGTGACGATGCCGACGATGACGGCGATCAGCAGCGCCATCAGCGGCCGCCCGAGGATGTCGAACGTCTGTCGCACGAGATTGCTCTCGTCGTCGATGAAGATGTCGACGAGTGCCTTGCCCATCATCAACCCGACGGGCAGCAGCACGCTGAACATCGTGATGCCGAACGACGGCCTGCGCCGTTCGGTACGGAGTCCGGCCTCGGTCGCGGTCAAAGTCTGCGCGCCGTCGCCCACTTCCCCTGCGGCTGCGCCCTTTCCACTGCCGTTGCCGTCGAAGTCGTCGGCGTCGAAGCGGTCCGGCACGTCGAGCACGACCCAGCGGCCGGCCAGCTTGCCGAACAGCGGCCCGGCGACGATGACCGTCGGGATGGCCACGGCGACACCGAGGGCCAGCGTCATGCCGAGGTCGGCGCCCAGGTACTCGATGGCGGTCAGCGGGCCCGGGTGCGGCGGGACCAGGCCGTGCATCGCGGACAGCCCGGCGAGGGCGGGGATGCCGACGGTGATCAGTGACAGGCCCGAGCGCTTCGCCACCAGGTAGATCACCGGCATCAGCAGCACGAGGCCGATCTCAAAGAACATCGGCAGGCCGATGATCGAACCCACCAGTGCCATCGCCCAGGGCAGCGCGCGCGGTGAGGCGTGCCCGACGATGGTGTCGACGATCTCGTCGGCGCCACCGGAGTCGGCCAGTAACTTCGCGAACATTGCGCCCAGCGCGATGAGGATGCCGACACCTGCTGCGGTGGAGCCGAATCCGTCGGCGAAGGAGTCCAGGACGTCGGCGATGTTCACGCCAGCCACGAGGCCCACCGTGAGCGCGCCGAAGATCAGGGCGAGGAACGGGTGCAGCTTCAACAGGGTGATCAGGATGACGATGACCGCGATGCCGGCCAGCGCCGCGACGACGAGTTGCCAACCGGCCGCTACGGGTTCGGCCAGCTCCGCATCGGCGGCCAGCAGGGTCAGTGCCGTGGTCATCGGGTCTCCTCTTCGGTGGCGGGATCGGTCAAGGTGACATACGAGTCGATGATCGAATCGATGTCCTGGTCGACGTTGATGGAGACGCCGTGCTCGTCGGGCTCCAGCGGCTCGAGCGTTTGGAACTGGGAAGCCAGCAGGGACGCCGGCATGAAGTGGCCGGGCCGGCTGGCCTGACGACGGGAGATGACCTCCAGCGCCCCACTCAGGTGCAGGAACGCGACGTCGGCGCAGTGCCGGCGGAGCTGGTCACGGTATCGGCGCTTGAGCGCCGAGCAGCTCATCACCCCGCCCGTGGGATGCTCGGCCAGCCAGATTCCGATGGCCTCCAGCCACGGATGACGGTCGTCGTCATCGAGCGGGTGACCCGCGGTCATCTTGGCGATGTTCGCCGGCGGATGGAAGTCGTCCGCGTCGGCGAACGGGACGCGCAGGCGCTGCGCGAGCGCCGCACCAACGGTCGATTTTCCGGACCCGGACACACCCATGACGACTACTGGTGACGCCATACCCTCCACCTACCCAGTTGTGGTTGACGTCACACAGACTGCACCAATGGTAAGACTTATGCAAGATCGAAGTTCGGATGATGGGTCCTTAGCCGCGCCAGCAAACGTATGACACCATGTAAGTGTGACCGTGGCCACTCGCGTCGGCGCTCTGCACGGCGGACTGCTCACCGCGCTGGGCACCCGCATCGTCTCCGGGGAGTACCCAGCCGGTCAGGTGCTCACGCTCGACGCCGTCGGCGTCGGCCACGGTGTGTCACGCAGCGTCGCCCGCGAGGCGATCCGCGTCCTCGAATCGATGGGCATGGTGGAGTCGCGCCGCCGGGTCGGCATCACGGTGCAGCCGTCGACGAGCTGGAATGTGTTCGACCCGAACGTGATTCGATGGCGCCTCGACGCAGGCGACCGCGTGGCCCAGCTGGAGTCGCTGTCCGAACTGCGTCGCGGCTTCGAGCCCGCGGCCGCCGCCCTGGCGGCCCGGCGGGCAGACCCGCACCAGTGCCGGGTGATGGCCGCCGCCGCGTCGGACATGCTGGTGCACGGCCGCGCCGGTGACCTGGACGCCTACCTGTCCGCGGACCTGGTGTTCCATCAGACGCTGCTGGACGCCAGCGGAAACGAGATGTTCCGCGCGTTGACCGGCGTGGTCGCCTCGGTGCTGTCCGGCCGGACCCAGCACGGGATGATGCCGGAGAACCCGAACCCCGCCGCGATCGCGCTGCACGACGACGTCGCCCGGGCGATACGGATGAACGATGCGGCGGAGGCCGAACGGGCGATGCGCGCCATCATCGACGAAGCGGCATCCGCGGTGGCCGAGGAGTTCACCGGCAGTGGTTAACTGCGATGGTGGGCAGACAACCGAATCTCGCACGACGCTTCTTCGACCGGTTCGAGGCGGTGCACGCCGTCACCTACTTCGCCCCTGAGGCGCGGTCCGCGATGGACGCGCTCGGGTACCGCGGATTCTGGATGGGCTACTTCGCCGCGCGCTCGGCGCCGCTGGGACCGGTTCCGGCGGAGGTGGTAACCGCCGTGTTCTACAACTTCGCACCCGCGCGGGTGGCCAAGGCCCTGCCCGCGGCCTGGGAGGTGGCCGGCCCGGCCGAGGCCCTGCGCGCGCGTGAGGAGTCGGCCGTCGCCGCCCTGCGGCGCTACGGCCTGGTCGACGACGACGGCCTGCGCACCGCAGCCGATCTCGCGGCCAAGGCCGCCGTCGCGGCGCCAGTCGACGGCCGGCCGCTGTTCGCGGCCAACCTGTCGCTGGACTGGCCCACCGATCCCGTGGCGCGGTTGTGGCACGCCGCGACGCTGCTGCGCGAACACCGTGGCGACGCGCATGTGGCGGTGCTCGCCGCCGCAGGCGTCAGCGGCCGCGAGTGCAACGTGTTGCACGCCGCCGCGGGCAAGGTGCCCGCCGAGATGATCATGCGCAGCCGGGATTACGACGAGCAGCAGTGGGCCGAGCACCAGAACCGGCTCGCCGCTCGCGGCCTGCTCGACGACAGCGGAGCGCTCACAGATGCAGGCCGGGAACTCAAGCAGCACATCGAGGACACCACCGACGCGCTGGCGCTCTCGGCACTCGACGGCCTCGCCGACGACGAGGTCGAACAGCTGTTCCGGACGCTGACACCGCTCGCCCGCGCCGCGGTGGCGGGGGGCGACGTGCCGCAGGCCACCCCGATGGGCCTCAATCGCGACGACCTCGACGACGAGAGCGCCGGGCTCAGGACTTCTTGACCGGGTCGTGGCCCCAGTTCTTCAGCGAGTACCGCCACGCCGAGTCTTCGATGTCGCCTGAGGGGCGTTGTGCCAGATGGCGTTTGGTGTAACCGACGACCTTGCGCATGTGCGCGTAGTCGTCGTCGGACAGGTCGGACTTCTTGGCCTTCAGGATCTTGACGATGTGCCGGCCGCTCTCGTGGCCGGTGGACTCGCCGCCGCCGGACTTCTGGCCCACCGACTTCGAATCGTCGGAGTCGAGCCACTTCTCCAGTTCCGACGCGGTCATGTTGACGACGTCGTGGAACTCGTCCCACGCCTGCTTGTGGTCCTCGTGCTGCTTTGTGTCACTCTCGGCCATCGGTCACTTCTTCTTCAGCGCGCCCGGCTTGTGGACGGCGTCGTTACCGCTCTTCTCGCTCTTCACCCGGTACTGCGGCTCGTCCTTCGACGCCTTGACCTTGCGGCCGGCCGCTTCTTTCTCCGAGGTGATCTTCTCCTCGACGGTGCCCTCGGCGGTACTGCCGTGACTCTGCCAGCTGACCTTATCGCCCTTCTTGAACTCTTTGCTCATGAGCGGCGGGTACCCGTCGGCCCCGCCGTCATTCGCGGCGTCCGGGATTCGTCACATTTCAGCGTGGCGCGTACATGATGACGCCGACGCCGACGAGACTCACCGCGGCGCCGGTGATGTCCCACCGATCTGGGCGGAAACCGTCGGCGACCATCCCCCACGCCAGCGAGCCGGCGATGAACACGCCGCCGTAGGCCGCCAGCACCCTGCCGAATTGGGCGTCGGGCTGGAACGCCGCGACGAAACCGTAGGCGCCGAGGGCGATCACTCCGAATCCGACCCACCACCAGCCGCGGTCTTCCCGCACGCCCTGCCAGACCAGCCAGGCGCCACCGATCTCCAGCAGCGCCGCGAGCACGAACAACATCACCGACTTGGCCACGACCATGCCCGTCAGCCTGCCGCGAGCGTGCACGTTTGTCGGTGATTGACGGCGTGTCGGGCCGCAGACACGCGCACTCGCGGAACCAGCGCTCACGAATTGAGGTTGCGGTTCCACTCCAGCCAGCCGACGCCGGTACGGCCGTCGGTGAGCGTCACCGTCGCCCATGCGCGCGGGAAGTGGCTGACCCGGCCGTCGTCGGCGGTCAGCCGCACCGGCGCGAAACCGCGCAGGTCGACGGTGGCGTCCACGTCGCCGGGCGACATGGTCAGCGTGGTGGTGACGGGTAGGCCGTTGTCGGCGAACGTCGCCTGGGCGGTGACCGTCGTGGTCTCCTGCAGCGGCGCCCCCGGCGGTTGCACGTAGCCGACGCTGAGCGGCGGCGTCCCGGGGATGCGCAGGTCGACGCCGTGCAGATGGGTGCCGTCGTCGAGGTGCAGCGCACTCCACACCCAGTCCATGGACCACCAGTCGCGCACGCCCCAGGAGTGGTCGCGCTGCCCGGGCGCATCGCGCAGCGTCACCGTCCGGCCCTCGGCGGTGATCGTGCCCGACACCGTGCAGGCGATCTCGTATCGAGGGGTGATGCGGTACTGGTAGGGCGTGCCGGCAGTGGTCCAGGTGAGGTCCATCGTCAGCTCGACCGGACGGCCCTCGGCGCCCTCGAGCAGTGCGCCGGCGTCGTCGAACGCCTGGCCGCTGCCCCGCACGGTCACCCGGAAGCGGCGCAGCGGTTCGTCGGCCGCCATGGAGATCTCGACGGCGTCACCGCGCGCCAGGAACGGATCCTCGGGCAGTGGCGCTTCGAAGTCGAGGACGGCGATGGTCGGCATGTCGGGCCCGCAGATCAGCGCGTTGAGCCAGGCCGTGCGCCGGTTCGGGTACAGGCCGACCCTGACCCAGCCGCCGACGCCCTGGCCGGCGTCGACGACGTCGAAGTACCAGCTCTCGTTCCACAGTTCCTCGTCACCCGGCGGGTGCCCGCCCTCGTCGCCGGCCGACGGTTGCAGGGCTTCCGGCGGTGACGCCGACGGCAGCACGTCGAGCGCGCCGGTGTCGAGCACATGGGAGCAGTGCCGCGCGAGCATGGTCATGAACATGCGGTCGCCGCGGTCGGTGCGCTCGACGAGCATCGACGACACGATCGCCATCATCACCCCGAAGAAGCTCTGCCGCCGGACGCCGTCGCGCACCTCGTCGAGGCTGACGGTCGACTGTGGTCCGAGCGCCTCGTGGTACGCCCGCAGCAGGGCGTCGTAGTGGTCGCGGCGCGCCGACTCCGTCAGGGCGCAGCCCAGGAAGTACGCCACGTCGGTGAAGGCCGGGCCCCACGTGACGGTCTGCCAGTCCACCACCGTCAGTGGGCGGTCGGCGCCGGCCTGACCGAACAGCATGTTGTCGAGCCGGTAGTCGCCGTGCACCAGACCCGCGACACGTTGCGCGGCGGCCTCTTCGGCGACATAGGCGTCGAAGCTCGCCACCAGCTGTTCGCACACCTCGCGGTGTCCGGGTTGGATCTTCTCGGCGTAGCGTTCGGCGAAGCCGGCCCACAGCGCGGCGATCAGGCCCTGGTTCATCGGCGACTCCCGGTTGAGCCAGTCCGCATCGGCCAGCGTGGGGTCGCCGAGCAGCGGCCCGTGCACCCGGCCCAGTTCGGTTAGGGCGAGGGTCGCCTGTTCGATTGTCGCGCCGCGGATCTCGTCGCCCACGACGGCGGGCGCCGCGTCGCCGAGCACCAGGTGGAATGTTCCGTTCGCGGGGTCGTAGGCGGTGTGGTGGCAGGGCGCGACCGGGCCGCCGAGCCGCGGGGCGATGTCGGTGTAGAACCGCACCTCGCGTTCGTAGAGTCCCATCGCCAGCCCGGTCTGCCTGCTGTTGGCGTCGGTGGCGGCGACCTTGAGCACCACCGACTCCGGGCCCGGCGCCACGTCGTCGGCATACTGCAGCGAGACGCGGTAGCACTCGCTCATCTGGCCGGTGCCGATGCGTTCGAAGGAGAAGCCGGCGACGCGTCCCGTGCCGATCGCCGTGGTCAGCCAGTCGGCGGTCAGGTCGTCCGGCCGTTCGATCACCAGGTCGTCACGTGCGTCCACCGGATGAACGTAGCAGTGGGGTGGATCACACTGTTGACGGGTGTCAATCAGTGCGGCGCGCTGGTGGAAGGGGTGTGGCAGTGCTGCGGTGGTGCTGCGGGCACGTCGAGCGCGGGGTTGCGGTCGAAGAAGCCGTAGGGCTTGAGCCAGAACGACACCACGTCGACCGGCATCACCGGCCAGTCCTCCGGCCGGGTGATGTGGTGGATGCCGAATACGTACCACAGCACCACGTCGGTGTTGTCGATCGACCGGTTCGCCTTCGTCCACTCGCCGAGCCCGGTGTCGGTCTCCGACTGGTTGACGAATTCGCCTGCAGGCCAGCGCTCGTCCGGACTGTTCGGTGTCACCCAGAGGGTGTGGCCGATCACGTTGGCGCGGCGCAGCACCGGCGACGCCGGGTCGAACATCGGTGGGAGCGCCCCGGTGGGGATCAGCTTGTAGGACGGGTGGGTGCCCAGTCCGTTGACGACGTTGGTGTTGACCACCTTCCAGCCGCGCTGGGAGGCGAAGTCGACGTCCTGCCTGCCGTCGGCCTCGGTGAGCAACGGCACCTCGCGCAGCAGCACCGACAGGCCGTAGGGGTTGGCGGGCCCCATCGGCTCGGCGTAGGACTCCGTGCGGTAGACGGTGTTCTCGCCGCCGTCGACGTCGAGGTCCAGCCGGGCCACCAGGAAGTGCTGGTGGAACGGTGCATACGTGCGGTCGTCGACCAGCGTGCCGTTCGGGTGGGGCTGGCCGGGGGCGAGCGGGGTGGTGACCATGATCCCGGTCGCACGCACCTCGCACTCGATGTTGCCGTCCTGGTAGAGCCGCCAGTACACCAGGTACTCGTAGTTCGCGACCGTGACGTGGAACGACACTGTGAGCCGCCGCATCCGTCGCACCTCGGCGCCGGCATCGTGGTCCACGTGCTTCCACAGGACCGCGTTGTCCTCCTCGTGGATGCAGATCGCGTTGGTGATCGTGTACGGCACGCCGCGGCTGTCGTGCAGCACGGCGTCCAGGTAGCGGATCTCGCCGAGGCAGTCACAGCCCAGTTCCAGTGACGTCGTCATGAAGCCGAGGCCCCATTCGCCGATGTCGAACGCCGTGCGGCGGTAGTGATCCTGCGACGAATCCCGATACGGCACCACCATCTCGGCGAACGAAAGCCGGTGCGCCACCGACCGGTCGCGGTCGCCGTCCCGGTAGGACACCGTGTGGAGCGTCATTCCCTCCCGGTGGTTGAACCCGATCCGCAGCGACCAGTTCTGCCACTGCAGCAGATTGCCGTCGAGCCGGAACGACGTTCCCTGCGGCTGGGTGATGTGCAGCGGCGCCAGTGGCTCGCGGCGCCACGCCGCCCTGATCCGCTCGGGGACGTGGGCCGGGGCGTATTCGCCCATGACGTCCGGTGGTTCGGCGCCGCCGGCGAACGGGCCGGTGTCCTCGATCCGGAGCAACGACATGGCGTTGAGGTCGACGACGCAGTGCAGCCCACTGACCATGTGCGCATAGGGATTGGCACCCGGTGCGCCGCGCAGCCAGGTGTCGGACCAGCCGATCCGCCGGTCACGGAATTCCGTTGGGGCGACGGCGTTTCCGTACGTCCAGGTGTCCATGAACACGAGCTCGAGGTCGGTGATGCCACGACGGGCCAGGGCGGCGACCAGATCCGGATGCGAGCGCAGCATCCGGTCGCATTCGGCGAACTCGTCGACGGTGAAGTTGGCCTGCACGCCGGGCAGGTGCGTGAACGAATCCACCCGGCCCTCGGTCAGCGACACCACGCCCTTGTACGTGGAGTTGGTCGCCCGGTGCAGGCAGATCACCGTGGCACGGCGCTGTGGCGCGATGCCTGTGGCAGCGAACTCGCGAAGCTCCGCCTTGTCCGGTTCGCTCAGTTCGACCGACGCGAACCGCCAGCCGTCGTCGACGTCGGTGTCGCGGCGCAGTATCGCCGACACCGCCTCGAATTCGTCTGCGGCCAGGGGATCCAGGGGATGCACGCGATCACGCAATCACATCCGGCGGCGCCCCGCAGCCGTTCGATGTGCTCGGCGCTAGCGCGCCGCGAGGCTGAAGCCCTCCCACGCCTGCCTGCGGTCGACGTCGGGGTCGAACTCGATCCGAGGCTTTCGGTCGAACACCCGCACGGCGCGTTGGTCGGCGGTGTAGAGCGGCCAGTCCTCTCCCGGCACACCCGTGCGGCCGAACGCGCGCCAGCGCCGCTGCACGTCCCGGCTCACCCGGCGGGCCGACCGCTGGTCGGCGGCCGCGGTGAGCAACGACCCCAGCCGAGTGCGGTAGGTGTCGAACACGGCGAGCAGCTCCATGGCGTGCGTGGCGCCGAGCCCGGACCACTGCAACGTGCGGGGCGCATAGTCGTAGCGGTAGACGTAGGTGGGCGCGTGCCGGGAATGCGCCTCGGCGACCTCCCAGGTGGCCGTGCCGAACGCGAAGTCGCCACCGAGCCGCACACACGCCGACGGGCTCGGGTAGCCGGGGTAGGCCGACGTGATGCGTTCGCGCCGCTCGGCGTCCGAGTTGGCCAGCAGCAGCTCGATGGTCGCCTCCGACGTCGGCAGGAGCTGCAGGAACCGGGTGAACAGCTTGCCCTCCTCGGCGTTGTTGCCGACGATGAGGGGCACCCGGTGGGCGGTGCCCTCGCGCATCGCCTCGACCGGATCGCGGGGCAGGTAGTCGGTGCCGAACGCCGGGCCGACCGCGAACGCTCCCGGCAGGTCGTCCGTGCCTCGGGTGAGCAACCGTTCCAGCGCGGTCACCAGCTCCCTTGGCCTGGCCGCCATCAGCGCGGCGGCCCCGTCCTGCGGTCGCGCGCCGAGCAGCCCGGCGAACTGGTCGGCGAAGGTGGCGGCGGCCTCCGGTGACCGCACCATGCCACTGACCGGGCTCTGCGAGATGACCCGCGCGAAAAGGCCTTTGGCCTGCGGCACGGCCAGCAGCGTCGCGACGGCGTGCGCCCCGGCGCTCTCGCCGAAGATCGTCACGTTGTCCGGGTCGCCGCCGAACACCTCGACGTTGTCGCGCACCCAGCGCAGCGCCATCACCAGGTCGCGCAGGTACAGGTTGCCGTCGATCGGGTTCTCCGGCGTGGACAGCGACGACAGGTCCATGCAGCCCAGCGCCCCGAGCCGGTAGTTCACCGAGATGTAGACGCAGCCCCGCCGCGCCATCGCCGCACCGTCGTAGAGCGGTGTCGCCGAGCTGCCGAGCAGGTAGCCGCCCCCGTGGACGAAGAACATCACCGGCATCGGCCCGTCGGGCCGCGACTGCGGCGCAACGACGTTCAGCGTCAGACAGTCCTCGCTCATCGGCTGGTACTTGTTGACCCCGACCAGGGTGTACCTGCGCTGCTGCGGTGCGCAGTACCCGATGCTGTGGCAGTGCCGGACACCGCGCCACGGCTGCGCGGGCAACGGCGCCCGGAACCGCCGCCGGCCCACCGGCGGCTGGGCGTAAGGGACAGCCCGCCAGCGGTGCACGCCGTCACGGGTGAAGCCCTCGATCGTGCCGGTGCTGATCGTTGCGCGGACTGTGTGTTCGTGCATTCACCGACCGTAGCGAACGAACCGCCGTTCGCCGCGCCTGACGGGCCCCACCGCTTCGGCCCGCTAGCCTGGCTGCATGCGGATTGCTGTGTTGATCGCGGCGTCTGTGCTGGTGGCGGGGGTTTGCGCAGGGTGCGGCGGGCAGGACGGCGAGTCCGGGGCACCGTCGGGTTCCCGATTGTCGGTGCCGTCGCCCACGTCGCGCGCGAGCGTCCCGCCCACCCCCACTGCGACGTCGAAGCCGCCGGTGGGCGCGCCGCTCGCCGGCTCCGCGATCGGCGACGTCATCGCGTTCGTCGCGGCCGGAACGCCCACCGAAGTGCGCGGTTTCCACGAGGCGACCCGGGACGGCGAGGTGTCACGACTCGGCGATGCCGTCGCGTTCACCACACCGTCGGGCGCGACGCGGTGCATGACCGATCCGCAGTCCGACGGCGGGCTGGACTGCCTGGTCCGGCTGACCGACCCGCCACCGGCCCCGCCCGACATCGCGGGCCAGTGGATCGGCGACTGGGTGGATTTCACCGGCCCGACACTCGACGTCGGGTCGGTGCACGGCGATCCCGGCCCGTTCGGGCGGGGCGACGGGGCCGCACTGCCCTACGGCCGGTCGCTGGCCTTCGGTGACTTCCGGTGCCGCGCCGACCCCGCGGGCCTGTTCTGTGTGAACTACGCCCACCAGACGGCCGCCCGCCTCAGCGACGCCGGGGTGGAGCCGTTCGGCTGCCTGAAGAAGGTGAGCCCGCCGGCCGACATCGGGATCCGGTACAGCTGCCCGGAATGACCCACCGCACCTAGTCGGTGGTGCGAAGCCGCGCCTGCACCCTCTCGGGATAGGTGTTCGTCATCCCGACCGCACCGGCGATCACCACCACCGGGATCACCCAGTTGGTCCAGTGCGCGGTCGACGGGGCACCGGCCGCGACGAAGCCGAGCACCGCGATGAGCGCGAACACCAGTCCCCACATCAGCGTGAGCATCTGGTTGGTGCGCCGGAACGCAGCCTTCTCCCGGTCGCTGCGCGGGGTGAAGTCACGCGCGTACTGCTCGGTGAACGGGGTGAACGCCAGCGAACCGAACGCCATCACGGCCAGCACGCCGCTGGACACCGTGGTCGAGTAGACGTCCATCCAGTCCATGTCGGTGGCACCGGTGACCATGCCGGCGACGGTGACGGCGACGAAGAACACGATCGTCACCACCTCGAGCAACCGGGGACCGCCGACGCGCATCGACACCCCGAGGATGAACGCCGCGATCACCGCGCACAGACCGCCGTAGAGCCAGGTGCTCGAGCTGCCGGCCACCACCCAGTACAGAATCCAGGGTGCGAACCCCACGAAAGGGCTGTGCTCAAACCATTCATCCATCGTCACCGCAGAGTACGAGCAGCGGCGCCGCGGTGCGTCCTCAGGTCAGGCCACGCCCTTGCGCCGCAGCAGCGGCAGCACACCCTCGGCGAACCAGTGCGCCTCCTCGAGGTGCGGGTAGCCCGACAGGATGAACTCGTCGAAGCCCAGCGCGTGGTACTCGACGATCAGGTTCGCGACCTCCTCGTGGCTGCCGACCAGCGCCGTGCCCGCGCCGCCGCGCACCAACCCGACCCCCGCCCACAGGTTCGGGTAGATCTCCAGCTGGTCCACCCGCCCGCCGTGCAGCGCCGTCATCCGCCGTTGCCCTTCCGATTCCGACTTCGAGTGCAGGGCGGTGGCCTTCGCGATCTGTTCGGGTGTCAGCTGGCCGACGAGTTCGTCGGCGACGGCCCATGCCGCCGCGGAGGTGTCGCGGCTGATGGTGTGCAGCCGGATGCCGAAGCGGATGGTGCGCCCGCGCTCGGCGGCCAGCGCGCGAACCCGCTCGATCTTGGCGGCTGCCGCCTGTGGGGGCTCACCCCAGGTCAGGTAGACGTCGACGTACTGCGCGGCGATCGGCAGCGCGGCGGCCGACGAACCGCCGAAGTAGATGCCGGGCAACGGGTTCGGCGGCGCCGACACCCGGGCGTCGGCGACCCGGTAGTGGTCGCCGGAGAAGTCCAGTGACTCCTGCTGCCACAGCGTGCTGACGATGTGCAGGAACTCGCCGGTGCGGGCGTAGCGCTGATCGTGGTCCAGCCAGTCGCCGAACCGCCGCTGCTCGAGGTCGTCTCCCCCGCTGACGATGTTGAGCAGGACGCGGCCGTCGGAGAATCGCTGCAGGGTGGCGGCCTGCTGGGCGGCCAGCGTCGGCGGCACCAGCCCGGGGCGGAACGCCACCAGGAACTTCAGCCGCTCGGTCTCCGACAGCAGCGCCGCCGCGGTCAACCAGGCGTCCTCGCACCAGGTTCCGGTCGGGGTGAGCACTCCCTCGAAGCCGAGACGGTCGGCCGCGCGGGCCACCTCGGCGAGGTAGCGCCTGCTGGGTTCGCGGTACCCGGCGGGCACGGTGTGGTGCGACGAGGCGTGCGAGGCGCCGACGATGTTGCGGCTGTCGCCGTTGGTGGGCAGGAACCAGAAGAATTTCGCAGGCGAAGCCGGCGGTTGAGCTGCAGCTGGGGTGGGCATCTTCACTCCTTGTTGCGGTCGATGTAGAGCGGGGCAAGCACGTCGCCGTAGCGGCGGTCGACCCAGCGGGAGAAGTCGGGGGCCGACGCGATCTGCTGCGACTTCGCGAAGAGGTCGGCCATCTCCTGCTCGGACGCCACGAGTTGATCTGACAGGTCGAAGGGCAGTCGCAGGCTGCGGCCCTGCGCCAGCTTCGCGACCTCAGGGTCGAGGCCGACGTCCTCGCCGTAGCGGGTGGCCCACTCGTCGGGGTTGTCGTGCGCCCAGCGGACGGCCTTGGCGTAGCGCACCAGCAGATCGCTCAGCGCCGAGTTGCGCTTCGGGTCGGCCAGCGCCGCGTCGGCCGCCACGCCGAAGCCGGCGCCGTTGGTGACGCCGGTGGCGCGGGCGATGCTGCGCACGGGCAGTTCCGTCTCGGCCTGTGCGGTGTAGGGGTCCCACACCGCCCACACGTCGACGCGGCGCTGGGTGAACGCCGACAGCGCATCGGCGGGCTGCAGGAACACCAGCTTGACGTCGGCGGGCGTCAGCCCCGCCCGGTCCAGTTGGACCAACGTATGGCCGTGTGCGGAGCTGCCTTTGGCGACCGCGATGCTCTTGCCCCGCAGGTCGCCGATCGACTGCAGCGGCGAATCGGCGTGCACCAGGATCTGGTCGCCGAACCCTCCGCCGTCGTATGCCGAGACGATCTTCACCTTCGCGTTGGACGCGGCGCCGAAGATCGGCGGGGTGTTGCCGGTGATCGCGAAGTCGATCTTGCCCGCGGTGGCGGCCTCGATCTGCGGCGGGCCCGAGGTGAATGTCGAGAACTCGACGGCATACGGCAGGTTCTCCAGTGCTCCCGCGGCCGTCAGCAGCGCCTGGGTGCCGCCCTTCTGGTCGCCGATGTGCAGGGTGACACCGGCGAGTTCGGACAGCGGGACGGTCTCCGGCGCCTGCTGCGCGCCGGATGACTCCTCGCGTGACACACAGCCGGCGAGCAGGCTCAGCGCCGTCAGCGCGGCGAGCAGCACCACGATCGGCCGGGGTCTGGGCATGGTCGTCTCCTCAGTCGAAGTCGTCAGCGGATGACGCCGAGCCGGTCGAGCAGCTCGGCGCGGTAATGCTCGGTGTGGGCGGCCGATTCGCCCGGCGGGCGGCGCGGCTCGTCGATTTCGAGGGTGTGCGCCACCTTTCCGTCGTCGAGCACCAGCACGCGGTCGGCCAGCGCGACGGCCTCGTCGACGTCGTGGGTGACCAGCAGCACCCCGAATCCGTGTTCACGCCACAGGTCGACCAGCAGCGAGCGCATGCTCAGCCTGGTGAGCGCGTCGAGCGCGCCGAACGGTTCGTCGAGCAGCATCAGTTCCGGCTCGGCGACCAGGGCCCGAGCCAGCGAAACGCGTTGTGCCTGACCGCCCGAGAGCGTCAACGGCCACACACCGGCGCGGTCGGCCAGGCCGACATCGGCCAGCGCACGCCGGGCCCGCTCGTTCGCCTCGCCGCGGGACAGGCGTTGCCGCGTCAGCCCGTATACGACGTTGGTGAGCACGTCCCGCCACGGGAAGAGCCGCGGTTCCTGGAACGCCAGCGCGGGCGCCCCGGCCACCACCCGCTCACCGGTGTGATCGGTGGACAGCCCGGCCAGCACCCGGAGCACCGTCGACTTGCCGGAGCCGCTGCGGCCGATCAGCGCGACGATCTCACCGCGGGCGATGTGCAGCGAGACGTCGCTGAGCACATGATGGTCGCCGTACCACTTGTCGACGTGGCGGAGCTCACCCGCGGTCTGCGTGCGGCGTTCGCTTGCGATGGTCATGTGCGGTACCTCAATGCTCGGCGCTCGAGAGCGCGGACGATGGCATCGGTGCCGATGCCCAGCAGTGCGTAGACGACGAGCCCGAAGATGATGATGTCGATGCGCAGGAAGTCGCGGGCGTTGTTGATCAGGAAGCCGATGCCCTTGTCGGCGTTGATCTGCTCGGCGACGATCAGCGTCAGCCACGCGATCGCCAGGGACTGCCGGAAGCCGACCAGCACCTGGGGCGCGGCGCTGGGGACGATGATGTCGCGGAACCGCTGCCAGAACGAGAATCCCAGTACCTGAGCGGTTTCGAAGAGTTTCGGGTCCACCTGGCGGATGGCGGAGAATGTGTTGAGGTAGAGCGGGAAACTCACCCCGAGCGCCACCAGCAGCACCTTGGGCAGTTCGCCGATGCCGAACCACACGATGAACAGCGGGATCAGGCCGAGATGCGGCAGCGCGCGCACCATCTGCATCGGCGGGTCGACGGTGGCCTCCAGCCAGCGGGAGAGTCCCACCGCGGTACCGAGCGCGACCCCGACGACGCTGCCCAGCAGCAACCCTTCGACGACGCGGATGCCCGACACCCGCAGCGCGTCGGCCAGTTGGCCGTTGCCGATCAGCTCGACGCCGGCCTCGGCGATCAGTGACGGCGCGGGCAGCACGTCCTGCGGGATGAGGCCCAGCGCGCTGCCCAGCTGCCACAACAGCAGCAGCACCAGCGGCGACGCCAGCCGGACGAAACCCCACTTGCATTCGCCGCGAACGCCTTTCGTGCGCCCGCTGATGCCTGCCGTGCCTACCGCGCCCGGCGCAGTCGCCACCTCCGATGAACTCGCCACGGTGAACCGACGCTACGGGCGCACATCGCAGCGGCGTAAGGGTTCTGTTCGCGGTGAGGAAAAGAAAACGCCGGAATCCGCGCCCCGGCGGCCTGCGGTGCGTCGTCAGTCGAGCCGAAAGCTCCCGCTGACCAGGGTCGGCGTCACCGCCCGTCCGTTGATCGTCGATCCCATCGTGCCGTTGTCCAGCACCACCAGCTGCGCGGCCTGCTGCAGTTGACGCCGGCTGCGCACCTGCGTGCGGAACTGCTCGGCCGCGAGCCGCTGCCGGTCGGCCTGTTCGAGGTCGTGATCGCTGACACCGCCGCTGTACTGGACGCCGATCGCGGACTCGTCGGGCCGGCGCACCCACGTCGAGCGCACGCCACCGGTATCGGCGGTGTACACCCCCGCCGGCGCCTGCGCCGGAGTGGCGACGAACGGGTACGCGACGCCGTCCACGGTCAGTTCGCCCTCGACGTCGGTGCCGTCGAATGTGGCCTCGAGCGTGTCGCGGAAGCGGGAGTCGATGTCGATGCGGCCGGTGGACTCGCTGCCGAAGAACCATGCTTCGTCGTCGGCGCCGTTGCACGCGTAGGCGGCGATGTCCGAGCCGTCGACGGAGATCCCGATGCTCATCGCCCTGCCGTCCCTGGTGATGTCGGCGATGTAGGTGCCCGAGGGCGGGAAGGTGGTGGCCGACGTCGCCACGACCGACGGCCCGGTAGCCTCGGGCGACGACCCGCCGGAGCACGCCACGAGACCGAGCGCGAGCAGCCCGCCGATGCTCACCAGCAGTGCGCGCAGGTGCGTGAGCATGTGCTCAGCATCCCCCGCCCTTGTTGATCGCGGGCGGAAACCGGCGCCTGCGCAGCCGCCCTACAGACGGGTCAGCACTGCTACCCCGCGCCCGCGGGGCCGAACTAGCGCCAGCCGTCGGCCGCCTTGGCCGCCCGCACGAGAGCGTCACAGAGCTTGCGCAGCTCGTCGGACTCGGCGCCCTCGTCCAGCGCGATCGCGACATCCTCTGCGGCGCAACGCACCTGGTAGACCCGGTCGGAGAGCTGCGCGGCCTCGTCCGCGGTCAGCACCACGGCATCCGGCGCGACCGCGCTGCCCTTGACCATGGCCCGCTGCTCGTACGCGCGCTGACGGCAGGATTGCCTGCAGTACTGGCGCCGCCTGCCCATCCCGGCGTCGGCCACCTCGCGGCCGCACCAGCGGCAGGGTTGCAGACGGCGACGTCTGACATCGTCGCGATGCTCGCGGCTACGCACTTCAGGCCCCACGGTGGTCGACTGTAGACGGCCCACGGCGCGGTTCCCGGTATCCTGGGGGTCGAGTCGGGAACTCAACGGGCACCGACCGCGTTGATGATCCGGCAACTTACACATCGAGGAGTGTTGACGATGGCTGATCGCGTCCTGAGAGGCAGTCGCCTCGGAGCCGTGAGCTACGAGACGGACCGCAACCACGACCTGGCGCCGCGTCAGGTGGCTCGCTACCGAACCGACAACGGCGAGGAGTTCGACGTCCCGTTCGCCGACGACGCCGAGATCCCCGGCACCTGGCTGTGCCGCAACGGTATGGAGGGCACCCTGATCGAGGGTGACGTGCCGGAGCCCAAGAAGGTGAAGCCCCCGCGCACCCACTGGGACATGCTGCTCGAACGGCGTTCGGTCGACGAGTTGGAAGAGCTGCTCAAGGAGCGCCTGGACCTGATCAAGTCCAAGCGCCGCGGCAGCTGAGCGTCCGCTAGCGGACGATGCCGCGGGCGCGATCGAGGCGCCCGCGGACACCCCAGGTGGCGACCTTGAACATCGCTTCCCGGATGTTGGACCCGCTCATCTTGGACACGCCGAGTTCTCGTTCGCTGAACGTGATCGGCACCTCCACCACGACGAAGCCCTGGTTGATGGCTCGCCAGGTCAGGTCGATCTGGAAGCAGTAGCCCTTCGAGTCCACCGCGGCCAGATCGATCTTCTCGAGTACCTCGCGGCGGTAGGCCCGGTACCCGGCGGTGATGTCGTGGATGTCGACACCCAGCAGCACCCGGGCGTAGGTGTTGGCGGTCTTCGACAGGGCGTAGCGCCGCCGCGGCCAGTTCCGGATCGTGCCGCCGGGGACGTACCGGGACCCGATCGCCACGTCGGCGCCGCCGTCGACGGCCTCCAGCAGCCGGTGCAGCTGCTCGGGTGCGTGGCTGCCGTCGGCGTCCATCTCCACCAGCACCGAGTACTGCCTGCCCAGTCCCCAGGCGAACCCGGCCAGGTACGCCGCTCCGAGCCCGTCCTTGCTGGTGCGGTGCATGACGTGCACCCGGTCGGGGTCGGCGAGCGCGAATTCGTCGGCCAGCTCACCGGTGCCGTCCGGGCTGCCGTCGTCGACGATCAGGATGTGCACGCCGGGGCAGGCCTGGTGCACGCGGCCGACGATCAACGGCAGGTTCTCCCGCTCGTTGTAGGTCGGGATGATGACCAGCGCGCGCTGACTCGGCCGGGTGGCGCCGCCGGCACCCTCCCCCGGCCGCGCTCCACCAGGGTCAGTCATGTGAGTCCTCCGTCGTTGCCGCCCTTGTCGGGCGGGCTGTTCCCGGTCTTCCCGGCCCTCTGCCGGCGCCGTCTGATCGCCGATACGAACGCTCCATTGTGCAGCATGGCCGCCAGCACCGACGCGACGCCGACCGCGATGATCACGGCCTGCACGATGGGTCCCCAGCGGGTGGCGGGTGTGAGCTGCGTCTTCAGCCTGATCTGCTGATCGAGGTAGGCCGGCTCGAAGAACCCGGTGCGCGCCAGCTCACGTCCGTCGGGGGCGATCATCGCGCTGATGCCCGTGGTGCCCGCGACCACCACGAACCGGTCGTGCTCGACGGCGCGCAGCCGGGCGAACGCCAATTGCTGCTCGCTCATCGGCTCGGTGAACGTGGCGTTGTTCGACGGCACCGCCAGCATCTGCGCGCCGGCCAGCACCGACTCCCTCGCGGCCCGGTCGAAGATCACCTCCCAGCAGGTGGTCACCCCGACGGGAACACCGGCCGCGTGCACCACCCCGTTGCCGGAGCCGGGGATGAAGTAGCCGGCCCGGTCGGCGTAGGGCGACAGCTTGGAGAAGAAGCTGCGCCACGGCAGGTACTCCCCGAACGGCTGCACGATCCGCTTGTCGTGCCGTTCGGCGGGCCCGGTCCCGGGCTGCCACACGATCACCGAGTTGGTGGACACCGGGTTCTCCGGGCGGTAGTCGGGGGCCCTGACGACGCCGCCGACCAGGATTGGTGCGTCGATGGCGTCGGCGGCCGCGGTGATCTGCTCCGCGGCGTCCGGATTGGCCAGCGGGTCGATGTCCGAGGAGTTCTCCGGCCAGATGACCAGTGCCGGGTGCGGTGCACGGCCGGCCCGCACGTCCTCGGCCAGCCGCAGCGTCTCCTGCACGTGGTTGTCGAGGACCGCGCGGCGCTGAGCGTTGAAGTCCAGCCCGAGCCGCGGCACGTTGCCCTGCACGGCGGCGACGGTGACAGCGGGGTCGTCTCCGGCACCGACCCCGGAGTGCCGGACCTGCGGGGCGATCAGCGCGGTGCCCAGCAGTGCCGCGCTGATGCAGATGCCGGGGAGCACGACGGCGGGCAGCGCGGTGTGCGTGTCGTCCTCGTGGTGCCACCAGCGGACGGCCTCGACGACGATCGCGGTCAGGCAGAAACCGGTCAGCGCGACAGCGAAGGACAGCAGCGGCGCACCGCCGGCCTGCACCAGCGGCAGCAGCGGTCCGTTGGTCTGACTGAAGGCCACCACACCCCACGGAAACCCGCCGAACGGCACCGTCGACTTGAGCCACTCCTGGCCCACCCAGAGCGCCGCCAGCCACAGCGGCAGGCCGGGCAGCCGCCGCACCAGCACCGCGACGGCGCCGAACAGCCCGGGGAACAGGGCCTGCACCACGGCCAGCGCCAGCCACGGCACGGGGCCGACCAGCCCGCTGATCCACGGCAGCAACGGCACGTAGAACACCGTGCCGAACAGCACGCCGTAGCCGAATCCGCCGGCGACGGTCGTCGACGGTCGCATCAGCGTCCACCCCAGCAGGGCGAACGCGACGAATGCGGCCCACCACCAGCCGAACGGCGGGAAGCTCAGACACAGCAGCATCCCGCCGACGGCGACCGCGCCCAACTGCGCCCACCGCGACAGCACTGCCGGGCCCGCACCGCGAGCGATGCGGGTCAGCCGCGACGGCTGCGCGTGCCGCTCCGCCCGCTGCGCGCGCGAACGTGAGACAGCGTCCTCGCCGAAGGATTCCCGGCGGGCGGCCTCGTCGCCGGAACTCTCGTCGACGGTCTCGTTCGGGCCGGAGTCGAGGTCGTCGGGATCGGTGTCGACGGGAACCGCGGGAATCACGTCGGTGTCGTCCATCGCCCGGCGGCGGCGGCGACGCGGTGGGTCAGCCATGGATGACGACACCTCGGTGGACGGTCTGGCGGCACCTCGGCGACGGATCGCCCGGCGCCAGCCTCGGCAGCGCCGGGACCCGGGACCGCGGGTCGGTGGACCAGCGCGCCACACCGTCGGCCGGCGCGCTCACCGTCAGGTCGTCGGCGTCCCAGATCGCGTAAGAGGCGGGCGCTCCGGGGACCAGGGTGCCGGTGACGCCGTCGTTGACGCCTGCGGCGCGCCAGGCGCCCCGGGTCGCGGCAGCGAACCCGGCCCGCAGCGACACCGCGCTGCCCGGTGTCCGGTGTGCGCTCGCGGCGCGGACCCAGCCCCAGGGATCCAGCCCGGTGACGGGGCTGTCCGAGCCGAAGGCGAGGGGCACGCCTTGGGATGCTAACAGCGCGAACGGGTTGAGCCCGGCGGCGCGATCCGGGCCGAGTCGCTGGGCGTACATGCCGTCGGGTCCGCCCCAGAGGGCGTCGAAGGAGGGCTGGACACTGGCGTGCACACCCCACGACCCGAGCAGCGTGGCCTGCGCGGGGGTGACCATCTCCAGGTGTTCGAGGCGGTGACCGCAGCGCGCGACCGCGGGCGCGCCCACCCGCTCGACGATGCGGGCCAGTGCCTCGACCACCGCGCCGACCGCGGCGTCACCGATCACGTGGAAACCCGCGGTGACCCCGGCGTCGGTGCAGGCGGCCAGGTGCGCGGTGATCTCGCCGGCGTCGAGATACGTGTTGCCACAGCTGTCCGGCGCGTCGGCGTACGGCGTGTGCAGCCAGGCCGTTCGCGACCCCAGTGCGCCGTCGACGAACAGGTCGCCGGCCAGTCCGCGCGCCCCGGTGCGATCGACGAGGTCGCGTGCCGCACCGGGGCTGCTGACCGCTTCACCCCAGTACCCGACGACGTCGACACCGTGCGTGAGTTCGCGGACGGCGAGCCAGTCGTCGAGGCCGCCGATCTGCGGACCGGCGCATTCGTGCACCGCGACGATCCCGCTCGCGGCGGCCGCGTCGAGGGCCGCCGTCTGCGCGTCCCTGCGCTGCAGGGCGGTCAGGTGCCCGCGCGCGGCGGCCCGCACCCGGTGGTGGGCGTCGGCGGTCAGCGGCAGCTCGACGGAGAACCCTGCGGCGTCCTCGACGCCCGGGGCCGACCGGCGCAGCGCCGTGGTGGCCGCCGCGGAATGGACGTCGACGCGGGACAGGTAGGCCGGCCGGTCCCCGAGCAGCCCGTCGAGGTCCGAGGTGCTCGGCGGGCGGCGTTCCGGCCACCCGGACTCGTCCCAGCCGTGTCCCCAGATCACCCCGTCGGGATGGGCCTTGGCGTGGTCGGCGACCATCGTGAGGCAGTGCCGCAGCGACGTCGCCGTACGCAGGTCGAGCCCGGTCAGCGTCAGTCCGGTCGCGGTCAGGTGGATGTGGCTGTCGACGAATGCCGGCGCCACGAACCCGCCGTCGAGGTCGACGACGGTGGCATCGGGGAATTGAGCCCGGCCGACATCGTCGGCGCCGAGCCAGACGACGGTGTCGCCGCGGACCGCCATCGCGGTGGCGTCGGGCATGGCCGGGCTGTGTATCCGCCCGCCCGACAGCAGTGTCGTCACCACGAGTCCGACACGCTAGTCGGGCTTGCGCTCCACGACCTCGGGCAGGGCAGCCGAAGCGGTGCCGGGCGGGGTGTCGTGCACGTCGACGACCTCGCCGTCGATGTAGCCCCCGTCGCGGTAGTCCCGGGTGTAGGGCGGCATACCCGCCACGGTGACCACGGGGACACGGCCGAGACGGCGGGCGGCCATCGCCGTCGCCGCGGGCCGGACGGCGGCCCTTGTCGGCGGCAGCAGCAGCAGCGCGCCGAGCACCGACGAGGCGACACCGGGAATCGCCACCAGCACCGTGCCGAGCGCCACGAGCGCGCTGTCGGTCACGGCGCCGCGGGCCGACGCGGCGGTCATCCCGGACTGCAGCCTGCCGATCTGGCGCCGCAGCTGCGAACCGGCCAGCGCCAGGCCGAGCACGAAGGTGGCGAGCACCAGCAGGAGTGTCCAGCCGAACCCGATCGTCGACACCAGCGCGACGAGCACCGCCAGTTCGACGACCGTATAGAGCAGGAACAGCCGCATCATCATGATCGGACAACGTTCCGCACGGCGCCGGGGTTCCGTAGATTGAGCGCGTGGTAGACGACGTGCGCGACATCAAGATCACCGCACCGAACGGTCCCCTCGAGGCCATGGTGTCCGTCCCCGAAGGTTCCGGTCCGTGGCCGGGCGTGGTGGTGGTGCACGATGCCATCGGCTACAGCCCCGACAATCGCAGGACGACCGCGCGGATCTGCGCCCAGGGGTACGTGACCATCACCCCGAATCTGTTCTCCCGCGGCCGGGTGCGGTGCATCACCAGCGCGTTCCGCAGCCTGTTCACCCGCACCGGCCCCACCGTCGACGACATCCTGGCCGCCCGGGAACACCTGCTCGCCATGCCCGAGTGCAGCGGGCCGGTCGGCATCGTGGGCTTTTGCATGGGCGGACAGTTCGCGCTGCTGCTGTCGCCGCGCGGGTTCGCCGCGTCGGCGCCGTTCTACGGCACGCCGTTGCCGCGCGGCCTTAACGAGGCGCTCGACGCGTCCTGCCCGGTCGTCGCGAGCTTCGGCAGGCGCGATCCGCTGGGCATCGGCGCGGGCGAGCGCCTGACCAAGGCGGTCGAGGCCCGCAACATCACCGCCGACGTCAAGGTGTACCCGGACGTCGGCCACAGCTTCGCCAACCAACTGCCGGCCCAACCGCTGCTGCGGATCACCGGATTCGGCTACGACGAGGCCGCCACCGAGGACGCCTGGTCGAGGGTGTTCGCGTTCTTCGACACGCACCTGCGCGCCGGTTAAGCCGCCCGCACCTCGATCGCCGCGTGCACCTTGTCCACGCCGCCGCGGATCAGTGCCTGCGGAATCCACCACCAGGCGTGCCACCAGTAGCGCCGGGTCACCATGTCGAACACCCGCCGGGTCTCCGACTTCGGCAGATTGCGGGCGATCGCCTCCACCGGTTCACCCTTGGGCTTGCCGAGCACGCCGCACTTCTGGATGGTCACCCGCGGAGTGTTGTTGATGCGCTTGGTCTTCCACGAGCCGTCGTCGGTGCTGATGAGCAGCCGGTCACCGTCGGGCACACCCCACACCGGGGTCGGCTTCGGCCTGCCGTCCTTGGTGAACGTGGTCAGCAGCAGGTACTTCTCGCCGTAGACGTCCTGGAACGTCGGAGCCATCTCAGCTCACCGCCTTCAATTCGATGGTGACGTTCTTCTTCAACCCGCCGTTGAGCTTGGAGAAGAACCCGAAGCCCTTGCCGAGCAGGCCGTAACGCCGACCGATCGCGTCGTAGGTGGGTCCGTTGGCCGACTTGTCGAGGAGCGTCGCCGTCGCCTCGACCGCCTCTCCCTTGGGATTGCCGCTGCGGTCGCACTCGGCGATCGTGACCCGCGGGGTGTTGCGGATGCGCTTGACCTTCCAGGACTTCTCCTGGGTGATCACCACCAGCCCGTCGCCCGACGGCGCGGCCCAGATCGGTGTCGGCTTGGGCCTGCCGTCCTTGGTGAACGTGGTCAGCAGGATGTACTCGGCCTTGGCGACCTCAGCGAATGTGGGCACGACAGTCACCGTACCCATTCCGGCCGATCAGCCCTCGAGATCGCCCTCGGTCTCCAGCAGTACCTGGCGCAGGCCGTCGAGCGTCGCGGGTTCGGGCTGCGCCCACATCCCCCGGCCCGCCGCCTCGAGCAACCGCTCCGCCATCCCGTGCAGCGCCCACGGGTTGGACTCGGACATGAACTTGCGGTTCTCGTCGTCGAGGACGTACTCGCTGCTGAGCCGCTCGTACATCCAGTCGGCCATCACCCCGGCGGTGGCGTCGTAGCCGAACAGATAGTCGACGGTGGCGGCCATCTCGAAGGCGCCCTTGTAGCCGTGCCTGCGCATCGCGGTCATCCAGCGGGGATTGACCACGCGGGCACGGAACACCCGGGTGGTCTCCTCGCTCAGAGTTCGGGTGCGCACCGCGTCGGGGCGGGTGTTGTCACCGATGTAGGCGGCGGGGTCCTTGCCGGTGAGCGCCCGCACCGTGGCGATCATCCCGCCGTGGTACTGGAAGTAGTCGTCGGAGTCTGCGATGTCGTGCTCGCGGGTGTCGGTGTTCTTCGCGGCCACCGCGATGCGCCGGTAGTTCTGATTCATGTCCTCGGTCGCCTGCCTGCCGTCCAGGCCCCGGCCGTAGGCGAATCCGCCCCACGCGGTGTACACCTCGGCGAGATCGGCGTCGTCGCGCCAGTTGCGGCTGTCGATCAACTGCAGCAGGCCCGCGCCGTACGTTCCCGGCTTGGAGCCGAAGATCCTTGTGGTGGCGCGGCGTTGGTCGCCGTGCTCGGCGAGGTCGGCTTGCGCGTGGGCGCGCACGTAGTTGTCCTCGGCGGGTTCGTCGAGGCCGGCGACGAGCGCCACCGCGTCGTCGAGCATCGTGACCACGTGCGGGAACGCGTCGCGGAAGAAGCCCGAGATCCGCACGGTGACGTCGATGCGGGGCCTGCCGAGCTCGGCGGTTGTGATGGCCTCGAGGTCGACGACGCGCCGCGACGCGTCGTCCCACACCGGCCGCACCCCCAGCAGCGCCAGCACCTCGGCGATGTCGTCGCCGGAGGTGCGCATGGCCGAGGTGCCCCACACCGAGAGCCCGACCGACCTCGGCCAGCGGCCGTGGTCATCGCGGTAGCGGGCCAGCAGCGAATCCGCCATGGCCACACCGGTTTCCCAGGCCAGCCGGGACGGCACCGCCTTGGGGTCCACCGAGTAGAAGTTGCGTCCGGTCGGCAGCACATTCACCAGGCCGCGCAGCGGTGAGCCCGACGGGCCCGCGGCGATGAAGCGGCCGTCCAGAGCCCGCAGCACCTGCTCGATCTCGGCCGACGTCCCTGCCAGCCGGGGCACCACCTCGGTCGCGGCGAACCGCAGGATGGCCGCCACCGCGGGGTCGTGGGTGATCCCGTCGACGGCTTCGGCGTCCCACCCCGAACGCTGCAGCGCGGCCACCAGTTCGCGGGCGGCGGACTCCGCGGCGTCGACGGCGGTGCGCTCGTCGTTCCCGTCCTCGGCCAGACCGAGGGCCTGCCGCAACCCTGGCACCGTCTGCTCGCCGCCGAACAACTGCCGGGCCCGCAGGATCGCCAGCACCAGGTCGAGCTGCGACTCGCCCTGCGGCGGATGCCCGAGCACGTGCAGGCCGTCGCGGATCTGGACGTCCTTGATCTCGCACAGCCAGCCGTCGACGTGCAACAGCATGTCGTCGAACGAGTCCTCGTCGGGGCGTTCGGCGAGCCCGAGGTCGTGGTCCATCTTCGCCGCCCGCATCAGCGTCCAGATCTGCTGGCGGATGGCGGGCAGCTTCCCCGGATCGAGGGCGGAGACGTTGGCGTGCTCGTCGAGGAGCTGCTCGAGGCGGGCGATGTCGCCGTAACTCTCGGCCCGCGCCATCGGCGGGATCAGGTGGTCGACGAGGGTGGCGTGCGCGCGGCGCTTGGCCTGGGTGCCCTCGCCGGGGTCGTTGACCAGGAACGGGTAGATCAGCGGCAGGTTGCCCAGTGCCGCGTCGGTGCCGCACGCCGCGGACATGCCGAGGGTCTTGCCCGGCAGCCACTCCAGGTTGCCGTGCTTGCCCAGGTGCACGACCGCATCGGCCCCGAAGCCCGCGTCGAGCCAGTGGTAGGCCGCCAGGTAGTGGTGGCTCGGCGGCAGGTCGGGGTCGTGGTAGATGGCGACGGGGTTCTCCCCGAAGCCGCGCGGCGGCTGCACCATCAGCACCACGTTGCCCGCCTGCATCGCAGCGATGACGATCTCGCCGTCGGCGTCGTGGCTGCGGTCCACGAACAGGTCGCCCGGCGGCGGCCCCCAGTGCTCGACGATGGCGTCGGTGAGTTCGGCGGGCAGGGTGGCGAACCACGCGCGGTACTCGGCTGCGGCGATCCGGATCGGATTGCCCGCCAACTGGCCCTCGGTCAGCCAGGCGGCGTCCTGGCCGCCGCGTTCGATCAGCGCGTGGATCAGCGCGTCACCATCGCCGGCCTCGACTCCCGGGAAGTCCCCGACGGCGTAACCGTGGGCGGCCATCGCGCGCAGCAGTTCGATGGCGCTGGCGGGCGTGTCGAGCCCGACGGCGTTGCCGATGCGCGCGTGCTTGGTCGGATACGCGGAGAACACCACTGCCACCCGCTTGTCCGGCGGCGCGACGGCGCGCAGCCGTGCGTGCCGGACGGCGAGGCCCGCCACCCGCGCGCAGCGCTCCGGGTCGGCCACGTAGGACACCAGGCCCTCGGCGTCGATCTCCTTGAACGAGAACGGAACCGTGATGAGCCTGCCGTCGAACTCCGGCACGGCCACCTGGGTGGCGACGTCCAGCGGGGACATTCCGTCGTCGTTGGCGGCCCACTGCGCCCGGGAACTCGTCAGGCACAGCCCCTGCAGGATCGGGATGTCCAGCGCCGCGAGATGGGCGACGTCCCAGGTGTCGTCGTTGCCGCCCGCACCCACCGAGGCGGGTGTCGCTCCCCCGGCGGCCAGCACCGTGGTGACCATGGCGTCGGCGGCCTTGAGCGTGTCGAGCAGTTCGGCGGGCGCGGTGCGCAGCGATGCGCAGAACACCGGAAGCGGTTGTCCGCCTGCATGTTCGATGGCCGAGCAGAGCGCGTCGACGTAGCCGGTGTTGCCGGCCAGATGCTGCGCCCGGTAGTAGAGCACGGCGACCGTTGGACCGTCGACGTCGGCGGCGTCGCGCTCGAGAACACCCCACTCAGGGGTGGATTCCGGTGGGGCGAAACCGTATCCGGTCATCAGGATGGTGTCGCACAGGAAGGCGTGCAGCCGGCGGAGGTTCTCCACCCCGCCCTGGGCGAGGTAGATGTGGGCCTGCAACGCCACTCCGGCCGGCGTCGTCGAGCGACGCATCAGTTCGGCGTCGGGCGCCTGTTCCCCGGAGACGACCACGGCGGGCACCCCGCTGGCGACGACGGCGGCGATGCCGTCCTCCCATGCGCGATACCCGCCGAGAATCCGTACGACGACGCAGTCGGCGCCGTCCAGCAGTTCCGTCAGCTCACCGTCCACCAGGCGGGTCGGATTGGCCCACCTGTACTGCGCGCCGCTGGCGCGGGCGGTGGTGAGGTCGGTGTCGGACGTCGACAGCAACAGGACGGTCGGATGACGGGTCGGCTGGGCCACCCGTCATTCGTACCCCACCCGGGGTCAGCGGTCGTAGTTTCCCCAGCGCGCATGCCACGACTGCTGGTAGGGCAGTCCGATCGCGGCGATGAGGACGAACAGAGCGACGACGAGAGCGATGATGGTGAACATCGCGGCCCCCTTCCCTTGTATGCGATACCGGCGGTATCGCCTCACCTGAAAGGTACGGAGCCGCAAGGGCGAATCAAAGCGTTTGTGTGGAGGAGATCACACGCCCCGACAGTGTGAAGGACGTCACATCTGGCCGTGTTTCCGGGTTCAGCGGTCGGTGACGAAGCCCTCGGCGATCATCCAGTCGCGGGCGACGACGGCGGGGTCGCGGCCCTCGACGTCGACCTGCTTGTTCATCTCGATGATCGCGTCGTTCGTCAGCGCGGCCGTCACCGGCGCGGTCACCGCGGCGATCTCAGGATGTGCGTCGAAGAAGCCGCGCTTCATGGTGACCGACGGGTTGTAGTGGGCGAAGAACTGCTTGTCGTCGGTGAGCACCACCAGATCGAGGGCGGCGATCCGGCCGTCGGTGGTGAACACCTCGCCGAAGTCGCACTGCGTGGCGTCGGCGGTGGCCTGGTAGATGATGCCGACCTGCAGGATCGGCGTCTGGGCGCGGGCCGGGTCGAACCCGTAGGCGGCGGCCATCCCGGGGAAGCCGTCCTGGCGGGCGCGGAACTCGGTGTCCACACAGGTCTTCGCGGCGGCTGGATCGCGGCGCACCAGATCGGCGTATTGCGACAGGGTGCGCACGCCGGTCCGCTCGACGACTCGCCTGCTCGCGGCCAGCGCGTAGGTGTCGTCCATCGGTCCGGGCTCCAGCCACACCATGTCGTTGCGGGCGAGGTCCTCGTCGCGCACCGCCTCGAACTGCTCGCGGGTGTCCGGGATCGGCTTCTCGTTGCCGAGGTAGTTGATCCACGCGTTGCCGGTGAACTCGTAGGCGACGTCGACCTGTCCACGCAGCTGCGCCTCGCGGGTGCTGCGCGACCCGACGATGCCGGTCAGGTCCCGGACGTCGGCGCCGGCCGCGGCGAGGGTGTACTCGAGGATGTAGCCCAGGATGACCTGCTCGGTGTACTCCTTGGAGCCGACGGTGATCTTCACGCCCTGCAGCTCGGGCGCAGGCTCGATCGATCCGGGACCCACTTCGAACGGCACCGCGCTACCGGAGCCGAGGCCACACCCGGACAACACCAGCACGACACACGACGCCAGCGCGACCAGCGCCCGCCGCGCCGTCACCGCAGACCCTTGGGGCCGACGTAGAACTCCGCGAGGCCGCCGACCCAGTCCACGAGCAGAGCCAGGCACACCGCCAGCACGCTGCCCAGGATCAGCGTCACGTTGTCCTGCAGCTTGTAGCCGGTGTCGATCAGGATGCCCAGACCGCCGGCGTTGACCAGGAACGACAGTGTCGCGGTGCCGACCGCCAGCACCAGGGAGGTGCGCAGCCCGGCCAGGATGTAGGGCACAGCCAGCGGGAGTTCGACCCGCAACAGCAGCGCGGCACGCGACATGCCCTGGCCCAGGCCGGCGTCGATCAGCGATCGGTCGACCTGATCGATGCCCAGGATGGTGCTGGCCAGCACGGGCAGCAGCGAGTACAGCGCGATGGGCAGCACGCCGATCCAGAACCCGGTCCGCGCAGTGAGGAGGAACAGCAGCACCAGCAGGCCGATCGCCGGCGCGGCCTGCCCGATGTTCGCCACACCGATGACCAATGGCCGCAAGATCTTTGCGCCGGGACGGGTGACGAACACGCCGAGCGGGACGCCGATGAGCAGGACGATGGCGGTGACGGCGCCGGTGATCAGCAGGTGCTGCCAGATCAGCGAGGCGACGTTCGCCGGGTTGATGTTCTCCTTCTGGGTGGCGGTCAGATCGCGGTTGAACGCCCAGAACACCACGGCCGCAGCGACGATGAGCACGAGCACCGGCTGGATGTAGAGCCGGACGCGCTCGGCCGCGGAGGCCTTGGGGGTGTCGACGGTCTTGACGGCGCTCGTCACGGTTCGTCGTTCCCGGTGGCCGCCTCCGCATCCGACCGCAGCGTGGTGATGGTCTCGATCAGGGTGTCCAGCGTGACGACCCCGACGTACCGGCTGCCGGGTCCGGCGACCACCGCTGAGGCGTGCTGTTCGGCCAGGATCGCCTCGAGGGCGTCCTCGAGTGTCGACTGCGTGCTGACCACGTCGAGCGGCTCGGCGACGTCGCTGAGCGAGCCGGCGTGCCGCAGCCGCTTCTCGCGCACCCAGCTGACCGGACGGTCACGGTCGTCGAGCAGCACCAGCCAGTCGAAGTCGGTCCCGGCCAGCGCGGTGCGGGCCTGTTCGACCGTGTCGTCGCGGTGCACGGCCGGGTGCGGTCGCAGTTCGACGTCCTTGACCCGCAACAGGCCGAGCTGCCGCAGCGAGGCGCCGGACCCGACGAAGCCGGCGACGGTGTCGTCCGCGGGGCTGGCCAGGATGGTCTGCGGGGTGTCGTACTGGAGCACCTTGGACCGCTGCCCCAGCACGGCGATGCGGTCGCCGAGCTTGACCGCCTCGCCGAAGTCGTGCGTGACGAAGACGATCGTCTTGCGGAGTTCGGTCTGCAGCCGCAGCAGCTCGTCCTGCAGCGTGCTGCGGGTGATCGGGTCCACCGCGCCGAACGGCTCGTCCATCAGCAGCACCGGCGGATCGGCGGCCAGTGCGCGGGCCACCCCGACCCGCTGCTGCTGGCCGCCTGAGAGCTGGCGCGGATAGCGCTGCGCGTACTGCGCCGGCTCGAGTCCCACCATGTCGAGCAGTTCGTCGACCCGGTCACCGATACGCTTGCGGTCCCAGCCCAGCAGGCCCGGGACCAGACCGACGTTCTGCCGGATCGTCATGTGCGGGAAGAGGCCGGCCTGCTGGATGGCGTAGCCGATCGAACGCCGGAGCTCCGTCGGCTTGATCGACAGCGCGTCCTTGTCACCGATCTCGATGCGACCCGAGGTCGGTTCGGACAGCCGGTTGATCATCCGCATGGTGGTGGTCTTGCCGCACCCCGACGGGCCGACGAAGACGACGATCTCGCCGGCCGGAATCTCGAGCGAGACATTCTCCACCGCAGGGTCTTTCGAACCCGGATACACCTTCGACACGTTGTCCAGCAGGATCCGCACCCCGGTCGGATCCTGCTTGGTGGGGCTTTCGGCTGTCAGTCCGGTTGTCATCGAACACCTTTCGATGTGGTGAGGCGCCCGAGCAGGACGAGCAGGGCATCCAGTACGAGCGCCAGGATCACGATCAGCAGGGTGCCGGCGAGTGCCATCGGCAGTGCCGTGGGGCTGCCGACCCGGGCCAGCCCGGCGAAGATCAGGTTCCCCAGACCCGGGCCCTTGACGTAGGCGGCGATGGCCAGCACGCCCATCGACATCTGGGTGCTCATCCGCATGGCCGACAGGATCGACGGCCATGCCAGCCGGATCTCGACGCGACCGAGGGTGCCCATCCGGCTGAGCCCGATGCCGCGCGCCGCATCGGTGAGTGCGGGGTCGATCGCGGTGAGACCGACGATGGTGTTGCGGATGATCGGCAGCAGCGAGTACAGCACCAGCGCCGCGATGCTGGTGGCCACGCCGAGCCCGAACAGCGGGATGAGCAGGCCGAGCAGGGCGAAGGACGGAACAGTCAGGATGATGCTCGATGTCGTCGTGGCGAGGTTGGCGGCCAGTGGGCTGCGATAGGTCAGCACGCCGACGGCCACGCCGATCAGGGTCGCGATCAGCACGCTCTGCACCACCGCGCTGACGTGCTGATAGGAATCGAACAGAAGCTGGGATTGGTGGGAGGTCACGTAGTCCCACAGACCTCGCACGCCCACCTCCGCTGTAGGTTCGTCCCGCGTGTGCGCAGCACCCTACGCGCGGGGTGCCTGGCTGGTACCCGAACCCGACTAGATCAAAACGGCTCGGTGATGCCGCCGGTTCGGTTCTCACTGAGTCAAACCCTGGGCCGGCGAGCGCCGTTGCGGAAGCGTCTGCGCCCGTGCGCGTGGTGAAAATGGGTGCCCGGATCGGAGCCCGCATCGATGGAGTCCAGCTGAGCGACGTGTCCGACGCGGCGACGGCGGCACGCATCAACGACGCGCTGCTCGAGCACAAGGTGATCTTCTTCCGCGAGCAACACGACCTGGACGACGACGGCCAGCTGGCGTTCGCGCGCAGGCTCGGAACGCCGACGACGGCCCATCCCACCGTGACCTCCCGCGGCGAGCGGGTGCTGCCCATCGACTCCCGCTACGACAAGGCCAACAGCTGGCACACCGACGTGACGTTCGTCGACCGCATCCCGAAGGCCTCGCTGCTGCGGGCGGTGACGCTGCCCGAGTACGGCGGGACCACCACGTGGGCGTCGACGGAGGCCGCATACGACCGGCTGCCGGAACCGCTGCGGGCACTGGTCGACAACCTGTGGGCGGTGCACACCAACGCCTATGACTACATCGCCGACGTCGAGACGCCGTCGGCGTCGGCGTCGGCCGCCGAGCGGCAGTACCGCTCGGAGTTCGTCAAGGACTACTACGAGACCGAGCATCCGGTGGTGCGGGTGCATCCGGAGACCGGTCGCCGGGTGCTGGTGCTCGGGCACTTCGTCAAGAACTTCGTCGGATTGAACTCCGCGGAGTCGGCCGCCCTGTTCGGCCTGCTGCAGGCCCGGATCACGAAGCTGGAGAACACCATCCGGTGGAACTGGGCGCCGGGCGACGTCGCGATCTGGGACAACAGGGCCACCCAGCACTACGCGGTCTCCGATTACGACGACCAGTTCCGCCGGCTCAGCCGGGTCACCCTGGCCGGCGACATCCCGGTGGACGTCCACGGCAGGCGCAGCAGGGTGATCTCCGGTGACGCGTCGCACTATTCGGCAGTGGTGACACCGATCGCGCTGGCCAGCTGAGGCTACAGCCGTCCCATCTCCCGCGACATCGCCGAGCGCTCCAGGAAGTCCAGGCGGGCGGGCGGATGCGTCCGCTGCGGGGTCTCGAACACCGCGTGCAGCCACTGGGCGAGTCGGTGTGCCCTGCCGGGCACCACGGGCGCGGCGGCCGCGGTCGAGAACAGCACCTGCTGCTCGGTGATCAGCACCTGCGTGCTCGGCTCCTGCGCGGCAGGCACGACCGACGGCATCGTCGCCGCTGGCGCCGTTGACAGTTCGGTCATTTCATCTACCCCCTCGCGTCCGGACCGCCCGGACTTGATGAAGCGAACGCTACGACTCAAACCCAGCTACCTCACGCGTAGTCGACTACCCGTGCGCGTGGCGAACTACCACCGCCCAATCGACACTGTTGAAGAAGTCCGCGCTCACTTTCAGCTATCGCCGCTCCGGCGTGCCGGGTCGCCGATGCAGATCCTGGCTAACACGCGGTCGTGTCGTGCGGCGGGGCTCCTAGAATGGTGAGACCGATGAGCCGACACCGTGACCAGGACGCCTGCCCCGGCGCACTCAGCGTGCACCGGGCCGCCGACGGCGCGCTGGCGCGGGTGCGCCTCCCCGGCGGCATGGCGACACCCGACCAGTTGCGGGCACTGGCTGGCGCGGCAAATGAGTTCGGCTCGCCCGCAATGGAACTCACCTCCCGCGGCAACATCCAGATCCGCGCCGTCACCGACACCGCCGCGCTCGCCGACGCCGTGGCCGCCGCCGGGCTGTTGCCGTCGGCCTCCCACGAGCGGGTGCGCAACGTCGTCGCGTCGCCGCTGTCCGGCCGCGCCGGGGGCGCCGCCGACGTCCGCCCCCTGGTAGGTCTGCTGGACAACGGCATCCAGGCCGCGCCGGAACTGGCCGGGCTGTCCGGCCGGTTCTGGTTCGGCCTCGACGACGGCCGCGGCGACGTCTCCGGACTGGCCGCCGACGTCGGCGTCCACATGCTCGACGGCGAGACCGCCGCGCTGCTGCTGGCCGGCCGCGACACCGGAGTGCGGCTGACCTCCGCCGACGTGGTCGCCACGCTCGTCACGATCGCCGAGCGGTTCGCCGCCTCCCGCGGAACATGCTGGCGCGTCGCCGAACTCGCCGACATCGAGCCCCTGCTCGACGGGTTCGACCGGTTGGCCCCGGCGGGCCGGACATGGCCGCCGTCGGCCCGGCCGCCCGTCGGGTGGCTGCCCCAGGGCGACGGCCGCGTCACCCTGGGCGCCGCGGTCCCCCTCGGCGTGCTGCAGGCCCGGGTCGCCGAATTCCTGGCCGCAATCGAGGCGCCGATGGTGATCACGCCGTGGCGTTCGGTGCTGGTGCACGACCTGGACGAGGGCGTCGCCGACGTCGCGCTGCGGGTGCTGGCGCCGATGGGCCTGATCTTCGACGCGAACTCGCCGTGGCTGGACATCAGCGCGTGCACCGGGAGCCCGGGGTGTGAGCGCTCCGCGGCCGACGTGCGTGCCGACGCCGCCGCCGCCGTCCACACCCCCGCCGAGGGCCACCGCCACTTCGTCGGCTGCGATCGCGCCTGCGGCAGCCCCGCCACTGGTGACGTGCTCGTGGCGACCGACTCCGGCTACCGGCGGCGGGTGTCGCGCACCGTAGGGTGAGCGCGTGCTCGACTACATCCGCGACGCCGCGGAGATCTATCGGCAGTCGTTCGCGACCATCCGCGCCGAGGCGGATCTGACCCGTTTCCCCGCCGACGTCGCGCGGGTGGTGGTGCGGTTGATCCACACCTGTGGTCAGGTCGACGTGGCCGAGCACGTGGCGTTCACCGCCGACGTCGTCGCCCGCACCCACGCCGCGCTCGCCGCGGGCGCCCCCGTGCTCTGCGACTCCTCGATGGTCGCCGCGGGAATCACCCGGTCCCGGCTGCCCGCCGACAACGAGGTGGTGTCGCTGGTCGCCGACCCGCGGGCGGCCGCACACGCCGAGCGCACCGGAAACACCCGGTCTGCGGCCGCGGTGGAACTGTGGTCCGACCGGCTCGGCGGCGCCGTGCTCGCCATCGGCAACGCGCCGACCGCGCTGTTCCGGCTGCTCGAGCTGATCGACGCCGGCGCGCCGGTTCCGGCCGCGGTGCTCGGTGGGCCGGTCGGGTTCGTCGGCTCCGCGCAGTCCAAGCAGGAACTCGTCGACAACCCGCGTGGCATCGCCTATCTGATGGTGACCGGGCGGCGCGGCGGTAGCGCGATGGCGGCCGCCGCCGTCAACGCGATCGCGAGTGAGCACGAATGAGGGGCACGCTCTGGGGTGTCGGCCTTGGACCCGGCGATCCCGAACTCGTCACCGTCAAGGCGGCCCGGGTGATCGGGCAGGCCGACGTGATCGCCTACCACAGCGCCCGGCACGGCCGCAGCATCGCCCGCGGCATCGCCGAACCCTATCTGCGCGACGGACAGATCGAGGAGCACCTCGTCTACCCCGTCACGACCGAGACCACCGACCACCCCGGCGGCTATGCCGGCGCCATCGAGGACTTCTACCGCGAGGCCGCCGAGCGGATCGCCGCCCACCTGGACGCGGGCCGCGACGTGGCGCTGCTGGCCGAGGGCGACCCGCTGTTCTACAGCTCCTACATGCACATGCACACCCGGCTCACCGAGCGCTTCGACGCGGTGATCGTGCCCGGGGTGACGTCGGTGAGCGCCGCGTCCGCGGCCACCGGCATCCCGCTCGTCCAGGGCGACGAGGTGCTGACCATCCTGCCCGGCACGTTGCCCTCCGACGAGTTGCGCCGCCGCCTCGCCGACACCGACGCCGCCGTGATCCTCAAGCTCGGACGATCTTATCCGGTTGTGCGAGAGGCACTTTCTGCGGCAGACCGGCTCGACGGCGCCTTCTACGTGGAGCGGGCGAGCACGCCGGCGCAGCGGGTGCTGCCCGCGGGCGAGGCGGACGCCGACGCCGTGCCGTACTTCTCGATCGCGATGCTGCCCGGTGGTCACCGCCGCCCGCCGCTGCCCGCCGGCGTCGCCGTGGTGGGCCTGGGACCCGGTGACCCGGACTGGCTGACGCCGCAGAGCCGCCGGGAACTGGCTGCGGCCACCGACCTGATCGGCTACGCCCCCTACCTGGACCGGGTCCGCCCGCGCGCCGACCAGCGCAGGCACCCCAGCGACAACACCGACGAACCTGCCCGCGCCCGCCTGGCGTGCGAGCTGGCGCAGCAGGGCCGCGCCGTCGCCGTGGTGTCCTCCGGCGACCCGGGGGTGTTCGCGATGGCCACCGCGGTGGTGGAGGAAGCCAAGCAGTGGCCCGGTGTCGAGGTGCGGGTGATCCCGGCGATGACGGCGGCGCAGGCCGTCGCCAGCCGGGTCGGCGCTCCGCTGGGCCACGACTACGCGGTGGTGTCGCTGTCCGACCGGCTCAAGCCGTGGGACGTGATCGAGAAGCGCCTGGCCGCCGCGGCCGCCGCCGATCTGGTGCTCGCCATCTACAACCCGGCGTCGAAGTCGCGGACCTGGCAGGTCGGCGCGGCGCGCGATCTGCTGCTGCGCCACCGCGACGCGGACACCCCGGTGGTGATCGGGCGCGACGTCGCCGGACCCGAGGAACGGATCACGGTGGTACGACTGGCCGATCTGGACCCCGCCGACGTCGACATGCGCTGCCTGCTGATCGTGGGGTCCTCCCAGACCCAGTGGTACCGCGACGATTCCCACGGTGACGACTCCGGTGACCGGGTTTTCACACCACGGCGCTACCCGACCTGATAGGTACTCTGCATGACTTCGACCGTCTCGATCCCCGCGCGGCCCACCGACATCACTCCGCAGTGGCTGACCTCTGTGCTGGGCGCCGACGTCCGCGAGGTGGACGTCGCGCCGATCGGGACCGGCCAGACCGGCGCCACCTACCGGCTGTCGGTCGGCTACGGCGACACCGACGTGCGCCTGCCCGCCACCTTCGCGGTGAAACTGCCCGCACAGGACGAGGCGGTGCGCGAGCGCGTCACCCTCGGCTACCTGTCCGAGCACGCGTTCTACCAGTCGCTCGCCGACCGCACCACGGTCCCGGTTCCGGACTGCTACCACTGCGAGATCGACCGCGACGGAGCAGATTTCGTGTTGTTGCTGGCCGACATGGCGCCCGCGGTGCAGGGCGACCAGATCGCCGGGTGCAGCGCCGAGGAGGCGCGGCTCGCCGCGGTCGCGATCGCGGGCCTGCACGGGCCCAGCTGGGGTGACGAGGACCTGGCGGCCACCCCCGGCATCGCGATGGTCAAGCCGGACGCGGCCACCGCCCAGGGCATGGGCGACGTCGCCAGGATGGCCGCCGACATGACGATCGAGAAGCTGGGCGACAAGGTGTCGCCGCAGGATCGCGAGACGCTGGTCGAGGCCATGTCGGTGGTGACGCCGTGGCTGCTGACCGAGCCCGGCCGGTTCTCCCTGCTGCACGGCGACTACCGGCTCGACAACCTGCTCTTCGACCCCGACCGCACCCGCGTGACGGTGGTGGACTGGCAGACCCTCGGCGTCGGACTGCCGGCCCGCGACCTGGCGTACTTCCTGGCCACCAGCCTGCCGTCGGAGCTGCGCCCGCAGGTCGAACGCGACCTGGTCGAGGCCTACCACCGCGAGCTGCTCACCCACGGGGTGGCGGACTACAGCGCCGAGGACTGCTGGCGCGACTACCGGCTCGGCACGCTGCAGGCCCCGCTGATCACCGTGCTGGGCTGCGCGTTCGCCTCCTCCACCGAGCGCGGGGACGACATGATGGCGGTGATGGCGCAGCGCGGCTGCCAGGCGATCCGCGACCTCGGGGCCCTCGAGCTCATCGAGAGCTGATCCAGCCCACCGCCTCGTCGACGGTGTGCACCGTGTCGACCCCTGCGGGCAGCGGCGGGCGGTCGACCATCACCACCGGCAGCTCCAGGGTGGCCGCCGCGTCGAGCTTCGCCCGCGTCATGTCGCCTCCGCTGTTCTTGGTGACCACGGCGTCGATGCGACGGCCCCGCATGAGCTGCAGTTCCTCGTCGTAGCGGTAGGGCCCGCGGGACAGCAGCAGCTCGTGCCGCCGTGGCAGCACCGCGGCGTCGGGCGCGGTGACGGCGCGGATCAGGAACCAGGCGTCGACGTCGGCGAAGGCCGCGATGCCGGAACGGCCGGTGGTCAGGAACACCCGCGAGAATTGTTGACGTGCAACCGTTTCAGCGGCCTCTCGGTCCGAATCGACGACGATCGCGGCGCCGTGCGGCCACGCCGGGCGGGCCAGCACCAGGTGCGGCACCCCGGCTTGCGCGCAGGCTTTCGCCGCGTTGGCGGTGATGGTGGCGGCGAACGGGTGCGTCGCGTCGACCACGGCGTCGACGCCGGCCTCCGCCAGCCAGTGGCGCAGTCCCTCGACGCCGCCGAAGCCGCCGACGCGCACCTCACCGACCGGCAGCGCCGGATCGGGCACCCGGCCGGCCAGCGAACTGATCACGTGCACAGCGGGATGCAGCCGGGCGGCGAGCGCGCGGGCCTCGCCCGTGCCGCCGAGCAGCAGCACCCGCAGCCGGGTGGTCACCGGCTCACCTCAATGCCGCCCGCGCCGTGTCCGGCCGCTCGAGTACAGGTAGCTGTCGGTGAATCCCTCGGCGGCGAGGACCTCGCCGACGACGATCACGGCGGTGCGGGTGATGCCGGCCGCGTGCGTCCGCTCCGCGAGTTCCGCCAACGCGCACCGCACCACCACCTCCTGCGGCCAACTCGCGAATGCCACCACGGCGCAGGGGGTTTCGGGCCGGTATCCACCGGCGAGCAGCTCGGGCACGATCCCGTCGATCTGGGCGGCCGCCAGGTGCAGCACCAGCGTGGCGCCGGGGGCCGACAGGGTGCGCAGGTCCTCCCCCGCAGGCATCGCCGTCGACAGCGTCGCCACCCGGCTCAGCGTGACCGTCTGGGCGACGCCGGGCACGGTCAGCTCGCGGCCGAGCGCGGCCGCGGCGGCGGCGAACGCCGGTACGCCGGGGACGATCTCGTAGTCCACCCCGAGGTCGTCGAGGCGGCGGCACTGCTCGGCCAGCGCGCTGTAGATCGACGGGTCACCCGAGTGCAGTCGCGCCACGTCCAGTCCCGCGGCGTGCGCCTCGGCCAGTTCGCCGACGATCTGCTCGAGCGTCATCGGCCCGGTGTCGACGATCTTCGCGTCCGGCGGACAGGAGTCCAGCAGGTCATCGGGCATGATCGAGCCGGCATAGAGGCATACCGTGCACCGTTGCAGCAGTCGCTGCCCGCGCACGGTGATCAGGTCGGCGGCGCCCGGGCCGGCACCGATGAAGTAGACGGTCACGATGGCACCACCGACCACTGGGTGACCGGCATCGCCGGCCGCCATCCGGTGAACCCGCCCAGCGGCTCGCCGCGGTAGTGCTGAAACCGGCGCAACTCACCGCCGAGCCGTGAATACCACTGCAGCACAAGCGCTTCAGACTCCGCGGTGACGGTGTTCACCACCAGCCGCCCACCGGCGGGCAGGCGCTCGACGCAGGCGTCCAGAAGTCCCGGTGCGGTGACGCCGCCACCGACGAAGATCGCCGCGGGTGTCGGCACGCCTGCCACGCCCGCACTGCTGAGTTCGGCGGCGCCGAACGCCTCGGGGGCGGCGCCGCGCACGTCCACGCGAACCCCGAACGCCTCGGCGTTCGCCACGATGCGGGCGCGACGTCGCTCGTCGCACTCGAAGGCGACCGCCGAACACCCCGGGCCGCTGCGGCACCACTCGACCGCGATGCTGCCCGCACCGGCGCCCACGTCCCACAGCAGTTCCCCGGGACGGGGGGCGAGCGCGGCGAGGGTGACGGCGCGGATGCCGTGCTTGGTGATCTGCCCGTCGTGGTCGAACGCGTCGTCGCCGGGCCAGGCGATCCGCTCGTCGGGCAGGTAGCGCACCGCCACGACGTTGAGGTCGTCGACGTCGGCGGGCGCCCGGCCGGCCCACTGCGCGGCGGTGCCGTTGCGGCGCCGTTCGTCGGGGCCGCCGAGTTGCTCGAGCACGGTGAGCTCGGAGTCGCCCCGGCCGTGCGCCGTCAGCAGCGCGGCCAGCGCCTCGGGCGTGGTGCGGTCGGTGGACAGCACCACCGCGCGGCCGCCCCTGCGCACCGCGGTGTGCGGGTCGGCGGTGACGAGGCTGATCACCTCGGTGTCCTGCACGCTCCAGCCGAGCCGGGCGCAGGCCAGCGTCACCGAGGAGACGTGCGGCAGCACCGACACCCGGTCCGCGCCGAACCGCCGGATCAGCGTCGCGCCGATCCCGTGCAGCATCGGGTCACCGCTGGCCACCACGTGCACGTCGCCGGTGGCCTCGCCGAGCACCGCGAGCGCCGGCACCAGCGGCGACGGCCACTCCCGGCGCTGCGCGCCCACCGACTCGTCGAGCAGGCGCAGCTGGCGGGCTGAGCCGTACACCACCGTCGCGCGGCGCAGTTCAGCCGCCGACGCCGGCGCCAGTCCACCCATGCCGTCGGCGCCGACACCCACCACATAGATCATCGGTGTCCTCGGCTCTTCGCGGGAGCGCTCATCGCGGCATCCTGCGCCACACCGGCCGCGGCACCATCCGCAACGCGAAGAAGAGCAGCCGAAGGGCGCCCGGCACCCAGACGTGGCTGCGCCCCCGCCGCAACCCGCGCACGGTCGCATCGGCGACCTGCGCGGGCGTGCTCGGCAGCGGCGCGGGTGACATCCCCTCGGTCATCCGGCCGATCACGAACCCCGGGCGCACGACCAGCAGCCGCACCCCGGAACCGTGCAGCGCGTCGGTCAGGCCGGCGCAGAACCCGTCCAGTCCCGCCTTGGCCGATCCGTACACGTAGTTCGCGCGGCGCACCCGCACCCCGGCGACCGAGGAGAAGGTGACGATGGTGCCCGCACCGACGTCCCGCATCGCGGCCGCCAGTGCGGTGAGCAGGCTGACCTGGGCGACGAAGTCGGTGTGCACGATCGCCGCGGCGTGCGCCGGGTCGCGCTCGGCGCGGGCCTGGTCGCCGAGCACGCCGAACGCCAGCACCGCGGTGCCGATCGGCCCGTGCTCGGCGACGATCGCGCCGATCAGCGCGCCGTGGGCCGCGACGTCGTCGGCGTCGAACGCCACCGTGTGCACCGCCTGCGCACCC